>JAEZSP010000021.1 GCA_023421735.1 Bacillota bacterium
GTGCCGCGGCCGGTGATGGAGAACACGTCTTCAACAGGCATCAGGAACGGCTTGTCGGAAGCTCTCTCGGGAGTCGGGATGTAGCTGTCCACAGCGTCCATCAGCTCGAAGATGCACTTGCAGGCCGGGTCTTCCTTCGCATTCTTGCCTTCGATCAGAGCGTTCATTGCCTGCAGCGCGCTGCCGCGAACCACCGGAATGTCATCGCCCGGGAACTCGTAGGAAGACAGCAGGTCGCGGACTTCCATCTCAACCAGCTCGAGCAGTTCTTCGTCATCAACCTGGTCAACCTTGTTCAGGAACACCACGATGTACGGAACGTTAACCTGACGGGCAAGCAGGATGTGCTCACGGGTCTGAGGCATGGGGCCGTCAGCCGCGGAAACCACGAGGATCGCGCCGTCCATCTGCGCAGCACCGGTGATCATGTTCTTAACATAGTCAGCATGGCCCGGGCAGTCCACGTGTGCGTAGTGACGGTTATCCGTCTCATACTCAACGTGAGATGTGTTAATCGTAATGCCTCTTTCCTTTTCTTCAGGCGCTTTGTCAATTTCGTCATACTTCATGACTGCCGCTTTACCAGACTGTGCGAGAGTCATTGTGATTGCCGCTGTCAGCGTGGTCTTGCCGTGGTCAACGTGACCAATTGTTCCGATGTTAACATGGGGTTTGTTTCTTTCGAACTTCGATTTTGCCATTGGTTTCTCCTCCTAATCATTCTTGGTTTCAATCATATTTGGTTTATAAACGGATCTTGTCTTTAGCATAAACACGCTGCTTGTCCGTTTCATATCATGGTTAACTAACCGATGATTTTTTCCGCTATGCTCTTTGGCACCTCGTTGTAGTGTGAAAACTGCATCGTAAATGTGCCGCGGCCCTGTGTCCGGCTTCTAAGATCCGTCGCATAACCAAACATCTCGGAAAGCGGCGTCGCCGCACGGATGACCTGCACACCGCTGCGCAGCTCCGTTCCTTCAATGTGGCCTCTTCTTGAGGTAAGGTTACCCATTATGTCACCAAGATAATCATCCGGGACATGAACTTCAACAGCCATAATGGGCTCCAAAAGCACTGGGGAGGCCTTGCGCATCCCTTCTTTGAATGCCATCGATCCGGCAATCTTAAAGGCGATTTCAGACGAGTCCACATCGTGGTACGATCCGTCGGTGAGCGTGGCTCTGAAGTCCATCACCTCAAAACCGGCCAGTATGCCGTTTTTAGAGGCTTCCTGAATACCGGCGTCTATAGCGGGGATATATTCCTTGGGAACAACGCCGCCGACGATCTTATCAACAAATTCATACCCGCTGCCCGGCTCAAGCGGCTCGAGCGTGATGACAGCATGGCCGTATTGGCCTCTGCCGCCCGACTGCTTCTTGTAAAGCCCGGTCGCGGTGACCGTCTTGCGGATGGTTTCGCGGTAGGACACCTGAGGCTTACCGACCTTTGCTTCCACCTTATATTCGCGCATCATACGATCCACGATAATTTCAAGGTGCAGCTCACCCATACCCGCGATGATCGTCTGACCGGTCTCGGTATCGGTGTATGTTCGGAATGTCGGGTCTTCCTCAGCCAAGCGCATAAGCGCCATCGTCATCTTGTCCTGACCGGCCTTTGTCTTGGGCTCAATCGCAACCTCAATAACGGGCTCCGGGAACTCCATCTTTTCTAAGATGATCGTGTGCTTTTCGTCGCATAACGTGTCACCTGTGGTGATCTGCTTAAAGCCGACAGCCGCGGCGATATCACCTGCCGTGACCTGTTCGATCTCCTCACGCGAGTTGGCATGCATCTGCAGCAGACGCCCGATTCTTTCACGCTTGCCCTTCGTCGAATTGTATACGTAGCTGCCTGTGTTTAATGTACCGGAATAAACGCGCATAAAAGCGAGCTTACCCACAAACGGGTCAGCCATGATCTTGAAGGCCAGCGCCGAGAACGGTTCGTCATCGTCCGCCTTACGCACCTCATCCTCGTCCTTCGCATTCTTTCCCGTAATAGGCGGAATATCCAGCGGGGACGGCATGAAATCGACGATGCAGTCCAAAAGAGGCTGCACGCCTTTGTTGCGGTATGATGAACCGCATGTCACAGGGACAATGTCAAGTGCAATCGTCGCCTCACGAATGGCGGCAATCAGCTCTTCACGTTTTATCTCTTCGCCCTCGAAATATTTTTCGAGCAGCTGATCGTTGTGCTCCGCAACAGACTCAATGAGCTTCACGCGGTATTCATCCGCAAGCTCTTTATAATCGTCGGGAATATCCACCTTTTCAGACTGGGTTCCAAGCTCATCGAGATACATCAGCGCATTCATATCAACAAGATCGATGATTCCTTTGAAATCATCCTCCTTGCCGATGGGCAGCTGAATCGGTACGGGATTGGCTTTGAGCCTTTCCCTCATCATCTCAACCACGTTCATGAAATCCGCGCCCATGATGTCCATTTTATTGACATATGCGATACGCGGCACACTATACTTGGTCGCCTGTCTCCACACGGTTTCCGACTGCGGCTCAACGCCGCCTTTGGCGCAGAACACAGCCACGGCACCATCCAGCACGCGCAGCGATCTTTCCACCTCTACTGTAAAGTCAACGTGGCCGGGCGTGTCAATAATGTTGACACGATGGCCGCGCCACTCGGCGGTGGTCGCCGCAGATGTAATGGTGATTCCGCGTTCCTGCTCCTGCTCCATCCAGTCCATCACAGCAGCACCTTCATGAGTTTCACCGAGCTTATACGTTCTTCCCGTATAAAATAGCACGCGCTCTGTCGTGGTGGTTTTGCCCGCGTCAATATG
>JAEZSP010000024.1 GCA_023421735.1 Bacillota bacterium
ATATAAACTCGCATTATGATAACGTCACGATTGATAAATATGTTCTCATGCCAAACCATCTGCATATTATTGTGATGCTCGAATTCATTTCATCTGCGGGCGGGCGTGGAAGCCCGCCCCTACAGAATGACGTATCACGACCTCATCATACGCAGCGAAGGTTGACACCAACGCGCTCAAATGGGCGCTCGACCGGTATCAAACGAACTGATGCCCGTTCTTTCTCAACGGCATATGCCGAAGCAACATCCACACGTTGCCTCTCTCACCGTAGGGGCGACCTGCGGTCGCCCGCCGATGCAGCTTTCCTGTCCACAATCCTCCGTCGCACTGCGTGCGCCACCTCCTTTGATAAAGGAGGCTTTGGTTATGGCTGCCGCGAAGGCTCCTTTGAAAAGGAGCTGTCAGCGCAAGCTGACTGAGGATTGAAAAGCATAAGTCCCGTGAGGCATGATAGCGGGCGGGCATACCCCATTCGGGGCACAGGCGGAGACCCGCCCCTACGGTATGCCGATTGATAAAGGAGGCTTGCTTATTCCTTGAACTGGCTGTTATAAAGCCTTGCGTATTCGCCGCCGATAGCCAAAAGCTGCGTGTGCGTACCGCGCTCCGCCACGCCTTCCTCATCGATCACAATGATCTCGTCCGCGTTGCGCACGGTCGAAAGCCGGTGCGCGATGACCAGTGTGGTGCGCCCCACGGCGAGCGCTTCAAACGCCTTTTGTATGCGCTTTTCGGTCACGCTGTCCAGCGCGGATGTCGCTTCGTCGAGTATCAATATCGGCGGGTTCTTTAAGAATATGCGTGCGATGGAAATGCGCTGCTTCTGGCCGCCCGAAAGACGGATGCCGCGCTCGCCCACCTGCGTGTCGTAGCCGTTCTCCATCTCCATCACCATGTCGTGTATCTCTGCGCGCTTCGCCGCTTCGACGATCTCTGCGTCCGTCGCGTCGATACGCCCATAGCGGATGTTGTCTTTGATCGTGCCCGCGAACAGGAACACATCCTGAGACACGATGCCGATGTTCTGACGCAGCGACAGCAGCGTGACATCCTTTATGTCGTGCCCGTCGATCGTGATGCGGCCGCCGCTGGCCTCGTAAAAGCGCGGAATCAAATGACACATCGTTGTTTTGCCGCCGCCCGACGGCCCCACAATCGCGAGCGTCTTGCCCGCGTCGATCTTGAGATTGAGATGCGCTAACACCCTGGTCTTGTCGTTGTACGAAAAGCTCACGTCCTCAAACATGATATCGCCCTTCACGTCTTTGAGCGTGACGGCATCCGGTGCGTCAATGATCTCCGGCTGTTCATTGAGCAGCTCGCGAAAGCGGTGAAAGCCCGCCATGCCGCTGGTGAACTGCTCCATAAACGTGGAAAGCTTGCGTATCGGCTGCAGGAACGTGGCAACATACAGCGAAAACGTGATGAGCCCCACGTAATCCAGCTCACCCCGCATAATGAGATAACCGCCAAAAGCAATCACCGCGACGCTGAACAGGCTCGTAAAGAATTCGACACCGCTTAAAAATACAGCCATTGCTGAGTAAAACTCACCCTTGGAGCGCTTGAATTTCTCGTTGTTCTCCATGAACTTATCCACTTCAAACGCTTCATTGGTAAACGCCTTGGCCACACGCGCGCCCGAAATGCTGGACTCCAGCCCCGCGTTGATGCCCGCGGTACGTTCTTTGACATGCTTCGACGCACGCATCATGCGTTTTCTCTGTGCCAGCGTGAACAATATGCCCACGGGCACGAGTATAATCAGCACGAACGCGAGCTTGACATTAATGGTCAGCATCACGACAAATGCGCCGACGATGGTAAGCAGCGATATAAGCAGATCCTCGGGGCCGTGGTGCGCAAGCTCAGTGATGTCAAACAAATCTGTCGTCACGCGAGACATCAGCTGCCCCGTACGGTTCTTGTCGTAAAAGCGGAAAGAAAGCTTCTGCAAATGCGTGAACAGGTCGTGGCGCATGTCCGCTTCCATCCTCACACCCAGTGTATGCCCCCAGTACGTCACGATGTACATAAACAGCGCTTTGAGCAAATACGCGGCCACAAGCGCGCCCATGATAATAAAAAATGTGTGGTACAAATCAGCAGGCAGCAGCGTCGTCATCGCGTACCGCGATGCGAGCGGGAACGCGAGATCGACAGCCGCGATCATAAGGGCGCAGGCGAGGTCGAGTACAAAAAGCCGCCAATGGCGGCGGTAATACGATACAAAGTGTTTTAAGCTGCTTTTCTTTTCCATGTGAAACCATCCTTTTCCTCCCGTATTATACTCCCGCTCTTCGTATCTGACAACCGGGCGAGACACACAAGTCAATATGTACGCGTTTGCGTTTTTGTGTATAATGGAGCAAAACAACTTAACGGTGGCTTTATGAAATTCGTTTTTCAACTGTGCATCATACTTCTTGTGTCGTTCGTGGGCGAGGTGCTTCGCGCGCTGATCCCGCTGCCTATACCGGCCAGCATATACGGGCTTGTGCTGATGCTGGTGTGCCTTAAAACAAGGCTGATACGCATCGAGCAGGTGGACAAGGCGGGCGCATTTTTGCTGGAAATTATGCCGCTGCTTTTCATACCCGCGGCGGTGGGTCTGCTTACATCGTGGGACGCGCTCCAACCGATGCTGCTGCCCATCATCGTGCTGATTCTGGTGGTCACCGTCATTGTGATGGTCGTCACGGGCAAAGTGGCGCAGCTTGTGCTGAGAAAGGGCGATGACAAATGACTATATTCTCTTCGGCATTTTTCGGCGTCATCATCAGCATCGCGGGCTACGCGCTGGGTGTATATTTGCGCAAGAAATTCAAACGCAGCTTTATCAACCCGCTGCTGATATCCGTCGTGTTCGTGATCGGTGTGTTGCTCCTGCTCGGCATCGACTACGATACCTACAACATCGGCGGCCAATACATTTCGTATCTGCTGACTCCGGCCACCGTCTGCCTTGCCATACCGCTTTATCAGCAGCTTCATCTGCTCCGCAAGCACAAAAAAGCCGTGGCGCTTGGCATATGTCGCAGGCGTGTTCAGCAGCCTTGGCAGCATTCTCGCGCTGGCATACCTGTTCGGCCTCTCGCACGAGCAATACGTCACGCTGCTGCCCAAGTCCATCACCACTGCCATCGGCATCGGCGTCTCAGCGGAGCTTGGCGGCATTGAGACCATCACCGTGGCCGTGATCATACTCACGGGCATATTCGGCAATATCGTCGCGGAAGGTGTCTTCAAGCTGTTTCGTATCACACATCCGGTGGCCATGGGCCTCGCGCTCGGCGTGTCTTCCCACGCCATCGGCACCGCCAAGGCATTGGAGCTGGGTGAGGTTCAGGGCGCCATGAGCAGCCTGTCCATCGCGGTCGCGGGGCTGCTCACCGTGGCCGGCGCGTCGTTCTTCGCGGTACTATTGTAGATTTTCAGCGTGCGGGCATACCCCATACGGGGCACAAGCGGAGGCACTCTCCTACGGAATACCGACTGATAAGCAGAAGTTATGTGTTTGCCGTAATTGTAATATGTGCAGTTTACCGCAATCCTCCGTCGCGCTGCGCGCGCCACCTCCTTTAGTAAAGGAGGCTTTATTCATAGATGTCGTTAAGGCTCCTTTGAAAAGGAGCTGTCAGCGCTAGCTGACTGAGGATTGAAAAGCAGAGAGACGTGCCCCTACAGGTATCAGAAAAATATACATCCCAACTATAGGTGACGGTTTCCATGTGTGCCCAGAATGGAGTATGCCGACCCATAATACGGCGGCGATGCATACGAAAAAAGCCCTGCGGTCAGCAAGGCTTCAATAAACATACTATTCCGTCTTTCTTGAATCCACGAGCAGCTTTTGCAGCATGTCGTTACCGCAAAGCGCGTTCCGCACAGCCACCTCGCCGTTGATCGCGCCGATAAACAGGCTGTCGGTTTTCTCTATGTACGGCAGCAGCGCAACGCGCATCTCATCAATATTGTTCTCGGTGTTTACAAGGAATGTGTTTGGCAGTACCTTGACGCCGCCGATAGCCTCAAGCGCCTTAATAAAGCTTTTGTACTTCTTTTCATCTTTTTCAAGGCTGTAGGTCACAACGTATGTGGTCATGAAGCCTCCCCCAAAGCTTTTGATATATCATCCAACAGCGACTGACGAAGCTCAAGCAGTGCCTCCATGTCAATATC
>JAEZSP010000030.1 GCA_023421735.1 Bacillota bacterium
CGTGTGGTATATACCGTAGGGGTTCAAGTCCCCTTCCTCGCACCAACGTTAAACGCCTTAACAGAGGCGTTTTTCTTTTGCTTAAAATCTCAAAAGCCGGTTAATGGATGGAAGCTTATTGCTTGAAATCTGTGTACCAATAAGGGTGCCAACGGATATTCATGACGTGCACTGTATGCATCAAACAACGATGATAAAGCCCTTTGATATGCATATGACAGAAAAACATCCGAGACTACGAATCAAAAGGTCGTGCGTGTGTTGGTTTGTGTACCAACGGTATTTTTTTCACATGTTAATAGCGCCTCGATAGTGCCCAGGCGGCGGCAATAGACGGGCTTTGCAGTAATATATGATATGGTTGCCGACTGCGTGCTCTGGCCGCTGAGCACCTGTACCACAGTTAAAATCAATGTGAGCATCTTCCAAGTGGCTGATATATGTATGACGGCGGCAGTACGGGCAGGCGAATGGTATACTGAAAAGTTCCGATTTTGTTTGCGCCAGATGCTTATCTGTTGGAGCAAGATCAAAGAAACAAGGAAATGTGAATTTGCTTTTTGGTCGGAACGGGACACGATTCGATCGCAATAAGCATCCCGCCATTCTATTAGGCCTTGTAAGTTGCAGACTGCTCTGCAAACAGTTCCGCAACTTTCTTGCAGACATCTATGACTAAAGAAATACAATCAGGGTTGATATTATCCCAGGAATCGAAGCGCGTGTGGTAGTATGGTGCTGGAGTGTGGCGAACACCGCAAATTGCTGCAGCTTTAATACCATAGCGGGAAAATGCTTCGGAATCATTGGCACCAGGATAGAACCCCGCATCCGGAAGTTCAACAGCGCAGGCTTTCGCGGCGCTTCGAAGAAGATCACAGACCACGCGGCTATTTTTCTGCGTGCCGTTGATGCCACGGGTGTAGACCATGAGTTGCTCAATTTCATGAATGGTATCAAGAGCGATGACAACTGTGTCGATCTCCTGTAATTCTTTTAGATGTTTCTCTGCATAAGCAAGTGCTCCGCGGAGGCCGGATTCTTCACCTGTTGTTATTAAGCAACAGATGTCGGTATTTTCAAACCGCTGATTTTGCTCGGACATCTCGCGTAAAATAGCCATGCCAATAAAGCAGCCGGACAGATTATCGTTTGCACCGTCAACAACAGTATTCCAACGTACAAAGAACAGAAATGATACACAACATAGGACAAATACGATCTGATAAATGGAATACACTGACCAGAATGGAGCTTGCAAATCTGAAATCATTTGTATAACCCCGCATATTGCGGTAAGCACCAGACCAATATCGGCCACAACTATAAGAAGTATGATCATCCACGCTTTTGCATGTAAAAGTAATGGCATTTCGTATGCAGCATCCGCGTGACCGACAAATATAATTCGCTTTTTTGTTTTGCCGGAAGCTTTTCGGGTGGCAATCACATTTGTGGATTCTTCTTTTGGATAAAGCCAGTCAAAGGCACGAAAGTAAAGTACGTATTCCAATATCCATGATAAAAGTGCGAGCATTGCGGCTATACAGCTGAATACAGAAAAGACTCGGACTGCAGTATACTTTGCCAACCAAAAACATACCGCTGCACAGATACCGAGGAGTGCCTGTAGCAGAATGCTGCCAATGAAGGCGTTAGGATGAAATGTAACGGGTTCTTTATGCACTTCATCCGCCCAAGAGGATAGCTGCTCGGCAAAATATAATTGGCATTCCCGTTCTGCTTGGGAACCGGCTGTACGTTTTTTGTAGTTCTGGCATACGAATCGTATTCCGTTTGTTATCCAAGTCTTATCTCGCATAAAATTTTCTTGCCTTTCGAAAGATACAAATGTATCTTAATTATATGAATATATATGTGTAAATCAAGCGATAGCACATGAACTGAAACAGTTAAAGGAAAATGTATCATATATGCGAAGAAAAAATGTGAATAACGCGATTATTCGTGAGTCTATTACCGAGGCGCTTCTTAGACTTATGAGACAGAAATCTTTCTCTAAGATTACTGTTTCCGAAATTACGCAATTAGCTGGCGTAGCGCGGGTTTCCTTCTACCGGAATTATGAAAGCAAAGAGGACATCCTCGTTCAAAAGCTGAATGAAGCTGCTCTCGCATGGTTTGGACAACTTGTTAAAGACGCCGATTCAGATATTGTGCTTGGTCTGTTCGAGCATTCTTTGGAGATGAAGGAAATTGCGCTGCTGGTGTATCGGCATAATTTATCGCATTTGCTGCTCAAAAATATCAACGATTGTGTCGGGTCAAAGCCGGATAACACAGCGGAGGAAGCATATCGTAATGCATATCTGGCTGGAAGCATGTTCGGAGTATTAGATGAATGGATTCGCCGGGGCATGATTACCAGTCCTGAAACGATGAGCAGAATTTTCCTCAATTACGATATCGGTCTTTTTTTGAGCAAGACGAACCTATAGCCACTTGAGAATAGCGGACAAGGGTCGTGGATATAACCTCATATTTGCGCTTATTTCCTCTCCTGGAAAGCTGTAAAATGCACATTGCTACCAACGATTCTGCCATGCGTTTGAAGGTTGAGCTTAGCGAGAACAAGCGCGGTATTAGCACAAGCCATCGATGAGCATACTTCCTTTTTACAATCCACATCTTTTGGGACGTCAACTATTTTGTTAGACGATTTGCTAAGCTACCTTCACAGACCATTCTAATTTTGATATCTAAGAGTTGCAATCATTCAAAGATATCTCTGGACATTTTTTTCTTAATTTTTTTATAAACGCTTAGATTGTTTTCATTATCACAGGTTGCTAAGAAGATTTCAGATATGTTATCCACACCTTGAGCATGCAACTGCTTGTATAACCAATTCTCATTATTGCCGGTAAACTTTAAATTATTGATCATAATTTGCCCATCAATAACGATGTCAACAACTGGTTTATCTTCTGGAGGGGTAATATTTAGGTCTTTTGGAGTAGCGGGCCGTTCTGTGGCTAGCGGTAATACACTTATATTTCCGTTTGGCTCTAGAATTACTGTTTGTAAATTGGCAATATTAAAGTACCCCTTACTTCTGCATTGGGTTAAAAACTCGTTAACATCAATTCTTGCCTTCTTTAAATTGGCTTCGTATAATTTTCCATTCTCATAAAGAATCAATGATGTTCCGGTTAGAATTCGTCGAAGTTTAATAGACTTATAATTGGCTAATGAAATAAGCAACGCTGATAAGGTATAAACAATCATTGCAATTAAAGGCTTTTCAAACTCTTCAAGTTCTGTAGCCATTTCTGCGGCTATTGAACCTATTGAGATGCCGACTATATAATCAAACATACTTAGCTGTGACATTTCCCGATTTCCCATAAGCTTTGTAAAAAGAAAAAGGGAGCCTAAGGATGCAAATGTTGATAAAACTATCTTATAGATCTCCATAATAACCTCCTGCATTAAG
>JAEZSP010000034.1 GCA_023421735.1 Bacillota bacterium
GAATGAAGAACAGTATAATACCGGTAATCACCTGGGATGCGTAATCGTTCAGGTTAAACTGTGAGGCGATCTGGATCGCTCCCTTTTCCATGAACACCAGCAGCGCCGCGACAAGAATCATCGTAAAAGTGTTGAACTTGGCTAGCCAAGCGACAATGATGGCGGTAAAACCGCTCCCCCCGGCGGTGCTCGTTGAAATCGTATGGGATGCGCCCGCGACTGCAATATATCCCGCCAAGCCGCAGATGGCGCCCGAAATCATCATGGTTCGGACAACGACACTTTTCACGTTTATACCAATGTAGCGGGCCGTACGCTCAGACTCACCCACAACCGCAATCTCATAGCCCTGCTTTGTATAGCGCAAATAAATGAACATAATAATCGTCAGCGCCAAAACAATCATGATATTGAGCATATACTGCTGCTCAAATACGGGCGGGAACCAACCGGCTTTGGTCTGCTGGTTAATAATTCCGACTGTGTTCGAGCCGTAGGGGTTCTCCCATAAGGCCACACAAAAGGAGGTCAGCTGTATGGCAACATAGTTCATCATCAGTGTAAACAGCGTTTCATTCGTCCCAAAGCGGGCTTTGAAAATAGCGGGTATAAAACCCCAAAGAGCGCCTGCCACACAGCTCACGACAAGAGATACAATCAACAGCGTCGATGTCGGCATCGACTTGCCAAAATAGATCATCACAGCGGCGGTCGCGATGCCGCCAGCAAGAATCTGTCCCTCCGCGCCGATGTTCCAAAAGCGCATTTTAAAGGCGGGCGCCAGACCGATGCCGATGCACAGCAGCATCATCAAATCGCGCAGTGTCACCCAGATGCGTTTTTCGGAACCGAAATTGCCCTCGAACATGGCGCTGTAAACCTTGAGCGGATTAAGCTTGACAATGGCGTATATGACGATCGCGCTGACCACAAGCGCCAGAGCAAGACCGGCGAGGCGAATAAGCCAGCCGTGCCATAGAGAAATCGAGTCGCGCTTGACGATACGCACAAAAGGCACCTTATTATGCTGGTTCATTTTTTGCTCCCCCTCCCAGTTTGGTCATCATCATACCAACCTCACGCTTATCCGCACCCCTGCCGGGAACGATGCCGCTGACCTTTCCGCCGCAGAGGACAAGAATTTTATCACAGAACTCCAGCAGCACGTCCAGATCCTCTCCGACAAAAATGACGGCGACGCCCTTTTGCTTCTGCTGGTTGATAAGATCATAAATGGTATAAGATGAATTGATGTCGAGCCCGCGAACGGCATAGGCTGTCATCAAAACGGTCGGCGAGGATGAAATCTCGCGTCCGACCAAAACTTTTTGAACATTTCCGCCCGAGAGCCTGCGTACCGGAGTGGTCAGTCCGGGCGTGTTCACGGACAGTTCGTTCACAACATGTTCCGCCACACCGCGCGGCGTTTTTCTATCGGCAAAAACGGGCTTTCCGCGGCGGAACGAGCGAAGCATCATATTGTCTGTTAAGTCCATGCTGCCGACGAGCCCCATGCCAAGCCTGTCTTCGGGTACGAATGAAAGCATCACACCCATAGAGAAAATTTCGCGCGGGTCCTTGCCTATAAGCTGTATCTCCTTGCCGGTTTCCGGGTCGATATACGCAATGCTCCCCGAATCAAAAGGCTGCAAGCCTGCGATGGATTCCAGCAGCTCTTTCTGTCCGCAGCCGGAAATGCCTGCAATGCCTAAGATTTCGCCGGAATTCGCTGTGAACGATACGTCACAGAGTTTCGTTATCCCATCCTTATCCCGCACTGTCAGACCTTCCACGACGATGCGCGGTTTCGGGTCCTTTGGTTCGGGCCGGTCGATATTGAGGGATACAGCACGTCCGACCATCATATTGGTCATTTCCGCAGCGTTCGTGTCTTTCGTGGCCATGCCGCCGACGAACTCCCCGCGCCGCAGCACCGCAACCCGATCAGATATCGCCTCAACCTCATGCAGCTTGTGCGTAATGATCACAATGGCTTTTCCGTCATCGCGCATGTTGCTAAGAACGGCGAAAAGCTTCTCCGTTTCATGAGGAGTCAGAACAGCAGTGGGTTCGTCAAGGATTAATATATCTGCTCCCCGATAAAGTACCTTGACAATCTCCACAGTCTGCTTCTGGGAAACGGACATATCATAGATCTTCTGATAAGGATCCACATCAAAGCCATACATCGCACAAATTTCGCGAATCTTGTCACCAACGGCCTTCATGTCGAGACGACCTTTGCCCGACATACCAAGAATAATGTTCTCTGCCGCGGTCAATACATCCACAAGCTTGAAGTGCTGATGAATCATGCCTATTCCAAGGTCAAAAGCGTCCTTGGGGCTGCGGATGGAAACCTCGCAACCGTCTACCAATATATGTCCGGCGTCGGGATAGTAAATGCCGGAAAGCATGTTCATGAGCGTTGTTTTGCCACTGCCATTCTCTCCAAGCAGGGCGAGAATCTCTCCTCTGTGTATATCGAGGCAGACCCGGTGATTTGCGACAGTCGAACCGAAAGTCTTGGTAATGTCGCGCATGCAGACCGCCGCTTTTGCGCTTTGCATAGTGGATTA
>JAEZSP010000099.1 GCA_023421735.1 Bacillota bacterium
ATACACGATAGATTTTTGATTGAACTCAGCCGCTGCCCACGCGACGGATTTGCCGTGATTCCCGTCGGACGCCGCCGCAAACACAAGGTCACCGAGCTTTTGCTTCACCTCGGCGGATTTGAGAGTCTCAAAATCCACCTCGGTGATATCCTTGCCAAGCTTTTTGCAGATGCTGTTCGCCACAGCGTATGCCCCGCCTAAGAGCTTAAACGCCTTCAGACTGCCGCGTTTGGATTCGTCCTTGACGTACATCCTTTTAAGCCCCACAGACGCAGCGAACGCATCAAGGCTCACGAGCGGCGTTTGGTTGTACTTCTCTCCCATCGATTGATGGAAGCGATACACTTTGGCGACCTCGCTTTCAGAGAACAGCTCTGTTTCTTTGGTAAACGCACCCGTCTTCTTGCCGTTCGGCGCGTATTTGATGAACGCCATATCTTAAGCCTCTGCCACTTTCTTGTTGAACGCTTTGATCATCTCATCTATCTCTTCCGTATGCTTCGTGATGTCTGTCCAGTAGCTGTCGTCTTCCCACTGCGCAACGATCTCGCCATATGTCTTGCCCTGCTGCTCCACCCAAGTGTAGTACTTTAAGTTGTGCACGGCTTTTCTGTCGTAGTAGTTAAGCTCCTTGATGTAATCGATATTGATGCCGTCGAAGTATCGCGCGCTCACTTCGTGTGCCGCAAATGTGTCGAACTGGCCGTGCTCCTGATTGAGCTCTGTTAGGCGGCTCTCATACATCTCGATAGAGTCTGTCAACATCGTGACCAGCACGTCGTCTTCCTTGAGCTCAAAATACTTCGCGTATTTGATCGCCGCGACGATATTGGCCGCACCGGAAACGCCGACCCAGTTTAATTTGTCGATCACGTCGCTCTTGACGCCCTTCTCCTTAAGCAGCTTAAGGCCCTCTTCCTCATTGAACATTCTGACCCACTGCATCGCTATTTCGTCGTCCACCGCAACAGCCACGTCCGTATTCTTGACATTGTGTATCCACGGAATGTGTTTGTCGCCGATGCCCTCGATACGGTGCGCGCCAAAGCCGTTGTTATAAATCGTGGGACACTGCAGTGCTTCGGATGCCACAATGCGGCTTTTGGGGAATATTTTCTTGAGATAATCACCTGCCGCGATGGTGCCGGCCGAGCCCGTGCAGCTGATAAAGCCATGGAAGCTGGACTTCTCGTTCATCACCTGCTTAAGTACTCCCTCAATCGCTGTGCCGGTCACTTCGTAGTGCCACAGGTAATTTCCAAACTCTTCAAACTGGTTGAATATCATAAGATCCTGGCCGGAATTGCGAAGCTCCCAGCACTTGTCGAAAATCTCTTTCACGTTGCTTTCTGTGCCCGGCGTTTTGATGGTCTCACCCGCCACGGTTTCCAGCCATTCGAAACGTTCCTTGCTCATGCCTTCGGGCAAAATTGCGATGGAATCACACGCGAGCAGAGAAGAATCGTATGCGCCGCCGCGGCAATAGTTGCCTGTGGACGGCCAGACGGCCTTCTGAGTGGTCGGGTCGAACTGGCCTGTGACGAGCCTTGGCACGAGGCAGCCAAAAGCCGCGCCCACCTTGTGCGCGCCGGTCGGGAACCATTTTCCGCTTATTGCCACAATTTTGGCCTTCACGCCGGTGAGTTCCTCAGGCAGCTCGATATAATTGACATCACCAAAGCCGCCGCCCTTTTCCACCGGCTCGTTGTGCCATGAGATTCTGTAAAGGTTGAGCGGGTTCACATCCCATAGCCCCACATCCTTCAATTGGGCTTTAATGCCATCATCTATAAGATCGGGGTTTTTCATCTCCGCGATTGTCGGTATCACAATGTTGCGCTCCTTTGCGCGCTGAACCGCTCTTTTCTGCCGTTTTTCGTCAACTGTCAAGTCGATCTGTGTGTATTTACTCATGATTCTCTCCTTTGATTCTTTTCAGAATTATTTATGTGCTACGCTAAGCATTGGTTTGCCGCGTTTGATAAACTGTCCTCTTGCCTTATCTCCGATATACGCATTGTCCTTGACGATAACCTCTCCGCGCGATATCACGCAGTCCACTAAGCATTTTAGCTCTATGCCCTCATACGGCGTGTAGTCCACGTTTTCATGGAGCCTGTCGTGCGTGATCGTCTGCGATGAATTCGTATCCATGATGACGATATCCGCGTCGCTGCCTTCCCTGATCACGCCCTTTTTGGGAAACATGCCAAACAGCTTAGCAGGGTTGGTCGCGCAGAGCTGAGCAAACTGAATGGCAGATATGCGGCCTTTCATCACGCCCTCGGAGAACATCAGCGGGAATCTTAGCTCCACACCCGGCATGCCGTTGGGGCACTTGGTGAAGTCGTCCTTGCCCATTTTCTCCTTAAGCTTTATATCGAATGGGCAATGATCCGTCGCGACTGTATCGATATCCCCATTTGCGATGTCGTCCCAAAGCAGCGCGTTATTGGCTCCGTCTCTGAGCGGCGGGCTCATCACATATTTCAGAGCATCTTCTCTCTCATAGCAGGTGTCGTCCAGCAGCAGATACTGCGGACACGTTTCCACAAAAGTGTTCTTGATGCCATTCTGCTTTCCTAGCTTGATGTACTGCATCCCCAAGTGATTGGACAGATGCACGATATAGAGCGGCGCGTCTCCCGCGATTGCGGATATCTGTATTATGCGATTGATGGCTTCGGCCTCGCACGGTTCCGGCCTGCTGATGGCATGGTACTTAGGCGCTGTGCAGCCCGCTTCCACCAGTTCGCACCTTCGGGTGTTCACCACACCGTCGTTCTCGGGATGCACGGCGATCATGATGCCAAGCTTCTTGGCACGCTTCAAAACCTCATAGATGTCCTCGTCGTTCATCTTAAAGCCATAGGTCATGTATATCTTATGGCTTGTGATGCCCTGTTCTATCAACGCCGCCATCATAGCAAGCACGTCTTCGTCCACATGCTGAATCACGCCGTGAAAGCTGTAATCGATCACAGCCTTATCTTTAGCAAGCTTGTGATAATGCTTGATCTGGTGATCGAGGCTGCACCCCTTTGGCCCAAAGCCCAAGTGATCCACGATTGTGGTGGTACCCCCGCAGGCTGCCGCGATGGTGCCGGTATAAAAATCGTCCTGCGCCACAGCGATGCCCACATCAAGGTTCATGTGCGTATGCGCATCGATGCCGCCGGGCAGCACGTACTTTCCGGCTGCGTCAATAATTTCGGTGTCAGAAAGACCGTCGCCGATTTTGGCGATCCTGCCGTTCTCGATCAGGATATCCGTCTCAATCACACTGGTTTCCGTGACCACACGTCCGTTTTTAATGACCACTTTGCAATTCCTGCTTTCTGCGTCGTTGTGACCAATTAGGGAATCATGTATCCGGCGTCTTCCTTAATGGCTTTTATAAACGCCCTATACTCATCAGAAATCCGCTCATCGTCTATGCGGCATGCGAAAGCTTCGCCGTTTTCGTCTCTGACCAGCACATTGTCACAATCGATAAACAGCACGCCCTTGTTGGTGCTGTCCCTAAAGCCTTCGTCGTCCCAGAACAGCGTGAATTTATCCTTGTACGGTAAGCCTGTATGCGGGCAGAAAAAGCCGCAGTTGCCGCATTCATTACACATGCCGTCAATGTGCACGATCTGAGGCTTGCCGTTCACCCTTAAGCCCACGTTGGCTCTGTTGGGGCATACGTCACAGCACACCTCGCAGACAACGTCACACCCCAGGCATCTGGCGGCGTCGCTTTGATCCGCGCATTTATCCTCCAGCACCGCTTTGGCGGCTCGGATATCGTCCTCGCAAACGTTTCTCTCAATGCGTTTGAAGTCGTGCGCAATGCCAAGCTTAGAAAGAATATCTTTGGTGATGCGCTTGCTGTCCGCCATTGCCTGCACAATCGTCGCCGCGCCGCTTCGGCAATCGCCCGCGACGTAAACACCGTCAATGCTCGTTTCATAGCTACTGCTCACATCGGCATAGCCTCTATTGTTTTGCTTGACGCCGCACTGTTCAAACGCTGCTGTGTCCACACGCGCGCCCACCGCGCTGATCACCGTATCAAAAGCAAGTGTCTTGGTTTCGCCTGTGGGAACCACCCTGCGGCGTCCGTCAACATCTCTCTCTCCAAGGGTCATCACTTCCACTGTCAGCACGCCATCTTCATACGACACGGGAGCCAGCAGCTCTAAGAATTCGATGCCGTCCGCAAGCGCGAGCTGTTTCTCCTCGATCTCGGCGGGCATGAAATCCTTCGTCCTTCTGTATACGATGCTCACCTTGGGTGAGCCAACCGCCCGCTTCGCGGCACGTGCGCAGTCCATCGCGACATCGCCGCCGCCGATCACCGCGATTGATTTTCCAAGGTTCATTTCGCAATCGCAGGCCTTGGATTTCTCCAGAAAATCCAGCGCATCCAGCAGCTTATTGCCGCCCGTTTTCACGGGACATGCGCCCTGCTTCCACGCGCCTGTCGCAATGATGATATAATCATAGCTCTTCTTGAGCGCTTCAATATCAAAATTCTCGTCCGCATTAAAAACGAACTCAACACCCGTTTTCACGGCCATCTCATAATCGGCTCTGATCGCCTGCTGCGGAATGCGAAAACCCGGAATCACATATTCAATGATGCCCATGGGCTTGTCGCGTTTTTCAAACACAGTCGCAGACACACCGTTGCGCCGTAAATACACGCCCGCCGCGATGCCCGCAGGGCCCGCGCCGATCACCGCCGCTTTTTTCTCCGTCTTCAGCGGGACGGGCTTGATACTATCGATATATTTCTGCTGTGCATTCTGCACAGCGAGCTTCTTCGCGTTTCTGACTTGCAGCGGCTGATCATAATCGATGCGCGTGCATTTGCTCTGGCACACGTGGCTGCAAATCTCGGCTGTGACCGCAGGCGCCGCGTTGTCGATCGCGATAATTTCAAACGCTTTGTCGTATTCACCCTTGGCGACCATCTGCAAATACTCGGGTATCTGCTGCTCGATGGGGCAGCCGCCGTCTTTGCACGGCGCTTTGAAGCAATCGAAAAGCGGAAGGCTTGAACCCGTCTTTCTGGACTTGACCTCTCTTGCGTTCTTTTGAATATGCTTATCGTCAAGCACGCTGTCAGCCAGTGCGTTCAGCGCGTCCACGTCAATTTTGCCGCCCTCGAATACCGCCGTCTCGGCTTTTCTGCTGAGCTGCCATGCCCGCGCATAGCCGCCGGGCTTTAGTATCGTGGTCGCAAACGTGATGGGCTTGATGCCCGTTTTCAGTATTTTATCGACGTTGAAGTAATCCGCTCCGCCCGAATATGATATGGGCAGCGCACCGTCAAAGTGGTTGCTTAAGCTTCGTGCCACATTGATGCTGAGCGGGAATAACGCCCGTCCCGACATATACATAAATTCGCCGGGCAGCTCGTCGTTTTTAATCATCACAGGGAACGTGTTGGACACCTTCACGCCAAACGCGAGGCCGCCCTCTTTGGCTGCTCTCATGAGCTTATCGATCAGCACAACGGCATCCTCAAGCTTGAGATCCTGCTGGAAATGCCTGTCGTCAAACGTCACATAGCCGTATCCGAGCTTATCCAAAATATCACGCACAAAGTCGTAACCGAGCAACGTCGGGTTGACCTTGATATACGTGTCCATTTTCTTGACGGTGAGGAAATAATGCGCGATCTTTTCTATCTCTTCCGGCGGGCACCCATGCAGCGTCGAGAGCGTGATCGACGAGGACACGCATGGAGAAATCTGCTCAATGTCTTCCGCCGTCAGGTTTTCGAACATATCAAGATTCTCAAGCAAATACGCCTTGCACTTTGCCCATATGTCCGTACCGCTCGCATCGGCCATGTTGCTGATATATGTATCGATCTTCTCAGAGGTAATGCCCTCGAAGTCGTACCCGACGCTCATATTGAAAAGACAATCCGTCTTTTCGCCAAGACCGAATTCCTTCATCGCAACATGTACGGCAAACCAACCCTTTATGTATTCCTCATACGCCTGCTGAACCGTGAGCTCGGTCGACCATTCGCAGTTGTACCCTTCGTCTTCCGCGTTGATACAGGGACGCGGTATGCACTTGCGCAGGTCCTCCCCATCCATGGTTTGGACGGTTTTGAGCTCCATGAAGCGAAACCCCGCCACGTAAGACGCCACGAGGTTTTGTGCAAGCTGTGTGTTCGGCCCCGCCGCAGGCCCTAATGGGCTGCTCAATTCCTGACCGAGAATAGTCACTGTTTTGCCGGACTCATTTTTATAGAATTTATTCTTGTTTACACCGAATACGCTTCCTTTGCTGCGGTACTCTTCCAGCATCCATCCGATAAGCTGTTCAAACGGCATCGGTGTCATGATCTCACTCATACTGGGCCCCCTGTATCTAAACGTTTGTCACTCAAACTCTTTTCCAGAAATCGATTGCGATTTCACGCGTCTTTTTCATCACGTCGCGTTCATCCACCGTCACGATCTCGCGATCCTTCATCACAAACTCGCCGTTAATCATGGTCGAGACGACGCTTCTGCCCATCATGCCGAACAAAATATGGGAGGCGATATTGTCCGCCGTGACGGGTGTCGGCGCATCATAATCCACGACGATGATATCCGCAAGCGCGCCCTTGCCGATGATCCCCAGC
>JAEZSP010000027.1 GCA_023421735.1 Bacillota bacterium
TCTTGATGGTATTGTAATTGCGCTGCTTGCACTCCGCGCACGCGAGCGTTACCTTAACGCGCTTATCCGATGCCATTTCGCCTGACACCTCCCGTATTCAAATTGCGACACAATAACGAAACCCCTCAGTCGGGGCAGACTATAACATTATATACTCTATCATTGGATATTGCAAGGAAAATATGCCTAACGGTCGAAAATTTACATAGATGCGCGTGCGCGGCCGATCTCCAAATGAATCAGCCCTTCCCAGCCCGCAACGACGCCCGCAAGACCGCATGCTTCGAGGAACGGTTCCGCCAATTCAAAAAGCGCAATCTGTGCGGCGGGCGACCCGGTCGTGAGGATTTCATAGAGCAATTCCATCTGCCGGTCGTCGCCTGTCACCTTGTCGGTCAACCGCTTGAAAGACGCCCGTTCCCGTCCGGGAAGCGGTTCGACCAATCGGTTGTGGAAAAACAAGGCCTCCATGTACTTGAGAACCGATTCCGCCGCGCACGCGCGGAAACCGTATGCGCAGCCCTTGCGTCCGTATTTGAGTGAGCGGTACAGCGCGTTCAGATACATGTCCCATTTATAAAAACGCAGGTCTTTTGAAAAACTCTTGGCGGCGATGATCGCATCGAGCATCTTCTCGGCGCGTCCGCCGCGGTCAAAGAGCATGACCGCATGCAAAAATGCCGAGGCCTGCCATCCGCCGTTTTTCCCCCAGTCCGCCCGCTTTTCCCGATCGATCAGCCACAGATCGTGTGCAAACGGCCAGCTGATTGCGGGAAGTGGCACCGCGCCTTCTTCAAAAAACACGCCGATGTCCAGATCGCTCGTTTCGTTGGCATCCCCCGCCGCATAGGAACCCATGAGGCATAGTCCCACGACTTGGGGAACCGTCATCAGCGGCTCGACCAGCGCGCGAATTGAGTCCATCTCAATCATTTGTCCATCACCCAATCGAAAATTGGTCGCTTGTGGGCCAGGCCCCAAGCGACCAACGGTCGTCATACAGTCCGAGATCCGGCGTCCTGCCGTTCCTCCGTCTCCTACGCCCCGGCCTTCTTCGCCTTTTTTTCTTCGATGGCCTTGGGCGCTTCCAGCTGGCCGCTGACCAGCGTGGGGAGCGCGCCCTTCAGGACGGCATCCCCCGTGATAACGCACTTTGTGATGCCGGTGAGGGAGGGGAGTTCGTACATGGTGTCCATCATGACGCCCTCGATGATCGCGCGCAGACCGCGCGCGCCGCTCTTGCGCTGAAGCGCGAGCTTTGCGATGGCCCGAAGCGCGTCGTCTGTAAACTCAAGTTCAACATTGTCGAAGCTCAGGAGTTTTGCGTACTGGCGCACGAGCGCGTTCTTGGGCTCGGTGAGAATCCGCACGAGCGCGTCCTCGTCAAGCTGATTGAGGGTCACGATCACGGGCAGACGTCCGATGAACTCGGGGATCAAACCGAACTTCAGCAGATCTTCCGGCTCGAGCTTCGCGAGCACTTCCTCGTTCTGCTGGTCGGACTTGCCGCGCACATCCGCGCCGAAGCCCATGACCTTTTTGCCGATGCGCGACTCGATGATCTTGTCGATGCCATCGAATGCGCCGCCGCAGATGAAGAGAATGTTCGTCGTGTCGATCTGCAAAAATTCCTGATGCGGGTGCTTGCGGCCGCCCTGCGGCGGCACGGACGCCACGGTTCCCTCGAGCATCTTGAGAAGCGCCTGCTGGACGCCTTCGCCGGACACGTCGCGGGTGATCGAGACGTTCTCGCTCTTGCGCGCAATCTTATCGATCTCATCGATGTAGATGATGCCGCGCTGCGCAAGTTCGATGTCGTAGTCCGCGTTCTGGATGAGGCGCAAAAGGATGTTCTCCACGTCCTCGCCCACGTAGCCCGCCTCGGTGAGGCTGGTCGCATCGCCGATTGCAAAGGGCACGTTCAAAATCTTCGCAAGCGTCTGGGCAAGGTAGGTCTTGCCGCAGCCGGTCGGACCGAGCATGACGATGTTCGATTTTTGCAGATCCACATCGGCTTTGCGGCCCGTCTGGTACTGGATGCGCTTGTAGTGGTTGTAAACAGCCACGCAGAGGGCCTTTTTGGCGGCCTCCTGCCCGATCACATACTGATCGAGAATCTCCTTGATCTCCTGCGGGCGCTTGATCTCCAGTTCACCCCGGTGGCCGATGCTATCGACGTCGTCCGAAACGATCTCCTGGCACAAAAGCACGCATTCGTTGCAGATGTAGGCATTGGGCCCCGCGACGATGCGGCGCACCTGATCCTGCGTCTTTCCGCAGAAGGAGCAGCGGATCCGATTGTTGTTGTTGAAATCATCCTTGGGCATTCTTATCTCCTTGGCGCGAATATTTCGTCGACGATACCGTAGTTGAGCGCCTGATCGGCGGTCATGTAGTGGTCGCGCTCCACGTCGCGTTCGATCGTCTTGAGCGGCTGTCCCGTATGCTCGGCCAAGAGTTTGTTCATCGTCTTCTTGACGCGCAGAATCTGCTCGGCCTGTATCTCAATGTCGGTCGCTTGGCCCCGGGCGCCGCCGGAAGGCTGGTGGATCATGATCTCGGCATGCGCAAGCGCGCGCCTTTTTCCCTTCGCGCCCGCCGCAAGCAGGAATGCGCCCATGGATGCAGCCATGCCGATGCAGAGGGTGGAAACCTCGCACTTGAGGTAGCGCATGGTGTCATAAATCGCCATGCCCGAGGTGATGACCCCGCCGGGGCTGTTGATGTAGAGCTGAATATCCGCGTCCGGATTCTCCATTTCGAGGAAGAGCATCTGCGCAACGACGCTGTTTGCGACGTCGTCGTCGATCTCACCGCCCAGGAACACGATCCTGTCTTTTAAGAGGCGGGAGTAGATGTCATAGGAACGCTCGCCGCGGTTGGTCTGTTCGATGACGTATGGTACAAGGTTCATGGGCGCACCTCCAATGCATGTCGTTTCGGCTTTCGCTGATTTGAAGCCAAACTCATTTCGTTAGATTATGTTACATTTTTGGGGTTTTATTCCAAACCCGCATTGTCCTTCAGGAATTTGACGGTCTTGGTCATCGCCGCCAGTTCCTTAAAGTACGTCTTGTCGCCGTCGGTGAGCGTTGCCTTGAAGTCCTCGAGGGATTTTTTGTTGTTCTCGGCGAAGGTCTTCATTTCCTCGTCGATCTCCTCTTCGGTCGCCTCAATGCCCTCGGCCTTACGAATGGCTTCGATCACAAGCTGTGTGCGCACGCGGCGCTCTGCCTCGGCTGCATACATCTCGTTGAGCATTTCGCGGGTCTGGCCGGTATATTTGAGGTAATCATCGAGCTTCATGCCCTGATACATGAGCCGCATTTCCATATCTCGGATCATGTTCGCAACCTGATCGTCGATCATGGCCTGGGGGATGTCAACCGTCGCGTTCTCGACGACTTTTTCGATCACTTCGTTCTCAAAGGCGTTCTCGGCCTTCTGCTCTGCCTGCTTCTCAAGCTTCTCGCGCACTTCGGCCTTATACTGCTCGACGGTGTCGGCGGTCTCGGAGGCCTCCTTCACGAATTCGTCGTCCAGCGCCGGGGTCTCCTTCTCGCGGATGGAGTTGACCTTCACCTTGAAGATCGCTTCCTTGCCCTTGAGATTTTCCGCATGGTATTCCTCGGGGAAGGTGACGCTGACGTCCAGTTCCTGACCGCACGCTGCGCCCACAAGGCCATCCTCAAAGCCGGGAATGAAGGAGCCGGAGCCGAGCACGAGATCGTGCCCCTGGGCTGTGCCGCCCTCAAACTGCTCTTCGCCCACGAAGCCGGCGTAGTCAATATTGACCTGGTCGTCCAGCTTTGCCGCGCGATCGGTAATTTCCACATAGCGGGAAGCGCGGTCGCGCGCCCGTTCGATCTCGGCCATCACGTCGTCGTCGGTCACTTCGTCCTGCGTCTTTTTGATGCCGGTCTTTGTGTAGTCACCCAGCTCGACCTCGGGGCGGACGAACACGTCCACGGAGAACTTAAGCTCCTGACCCTTGCCGATCTGGTCCATGTTGAGCTCGGGGCGGTCGACGGGATTGACGTCGTGCTCCTTGAGCGCAGCATCATAAAGTTCGGGGAAGATGATTTCGAATGCGTCTTCATAGAATACGCCCGTGCCGTAGTAATTCTCGATCACCTGCATGGGCGCGTGGCCCTTGCGGAAGCCGGGAATCGAGATCCTATTCACATTCTTCTTGTAGGCCTTGCGGATGCCCTCGTCGAACTTCTCCGGCTCGACGACGAAGCCCAGCCTGACCTTGTTGGAAGAGAGCTTTTCAAACGTTGTTGCCATTGGGGGAAACCTCCTGCCTCTCATACGATCCATGGTCACATTATTGCAGTTTAGCACAAGGCTTTTCTTTTTGCAACATCGATGTGTAAAATCCATGATGATTGTATGCCCTGCTATTATACCCGCAGCGCCGCATACTGAAACATGTGTACCGCGCAGCGTCAGTACTGGGAGATTTCGATGATCGCGTCGCGCTTGCGGTATGTGCTCGTGCACAAAACCTCCCGGTTCAGCAGCGCGCCGTCTTTCGACCATGTCATCTTGTATGCGACTGCGCGGTATCCTGTGCGTCCTGCCTGTAATTCGTTGGTCTCGCCCGGCTGGAAAAACGAGTTGACCTGATAGGTCGTGTTGTATTCGTAAGTGTCGGTCACCTCTGCCGAAACGGTGATATATTTCCCGTCCGGGAGCGTTCTTCCGAATATACCGATCTTGACGCGTTTGTCGCTCGAAACGATCGCCATGATGTAGATCGTCGCGTTCGATGTGTTTTTGAACTTCAGGTCCTGATTGCCCCAGTCGACGGTCGCGTCCTTGCCCTTGTCGACGTAGGAGACGGGCATGGAATGCGCATGGCGCTCCGTGATTTCGAGGTCTGACTTGACCGCGGCGTTGAAAAGCGTCGTCGAAACCTGGCAGATGCCGCCGCCCAGTTCTTCCGTCAATTCACCGCCGGAAAACGCGTGCGCCATTTGATACCCCTTTTCGGCGGTGCGCTGGCCCACGACGCCGTTAAAGGAGAATTCCTCGCCCGGTTGCAGAATCGTGCCGTTGATCGCCTGAACGGCAAGCTTGATGTTGTTGATTCTGGACGACGAAGATGAAGATGCGTTCGTGACCGCCGAAGCGATCAGCCCGTATTCGTCGGCGAGCTGTGCCGCGGTGACGCGCGGCGTTGTGGTCGTAATCACGCGCGTGACCTGACCGCCGCCCGCGTCGAGCGCGGATTCAATGTCGGAAGTGAGCTTGTCCCGATCAAGCGTCGTGCCCGGCTTGCCATCCGAAAACATGAAGCTGTAGGAGGACGGATCGAAGCTCGTGACGGACGCCTCCGCGCCCTCCTGATCGACGCCCGAGGCGACGTAGGCGGCAAATTCACGCACCACCTGATCGTCGTAGAGCGCCCGCGTCACCGGATAATCCATGCGCGTGCCAGCCCGGCTTTTCAGGTTCTCGTACCGCTGCCGGAGCGTCCCGGCACGCTGATCGTCCCAAACCGATTCGAGCACCGCGCGGTAGTCGCTTTCATAGCCCATCTGCGCTGATGTGACGCTCGTTCCATCGTCGATGGCAGCCGTTCGGCCGGCATACTGCGGTTCGACGGTTTGATCCCAATAGGAGATTGCGTCCGCGAGCGTCATGTTTGACACGTCGATCTTTTCAACAGATGTCCCGTCGAAAAACGTCGCCCGCTGAACGGCGTTGCGCATTTTGATGAAGCCGGCATAGCCGTACAGCCGCACGCCGATGACCAGAATCGAGATTAAGATCAGTCCCGTCAGGAGCCATGACACGGTCGGCGAAGGCCCGCCGCCCTTCGTGCCGCCGCCCCCCCCGCGCCGCTTCGCAGGCTTTGCCTTGCCGGGCGCACCCTCAATCCGGGCAATATAGCGATCGAATTCGTCGAGCGGGGGTTCTTTTTTGCGCCGTTTTTGGGCGTTCTCGGCCTTTTCGATCAATTCGTCGTACGCGTCGCGCCTCGCCGGAGAACGGCGCGCGGGGGCACGCTTCGCGGCGGGCCTGCGCGGCGCTGTCTGTTCCGCGCGCGCAGTGCGCATCGGTTTCGCGGAAAGAAGTGCGTCGTAGGCGTCCATGTTGGCGCGTTCGGCCACCGGATTAGGCGCGATTTTGACCGTGCGCTTGCGCGGCGCCGCGCTTTTTTTCGTGTCGGTATTTCCCTTTGAGGTTCCCGTGTTTGTCATCGATCATACTCCGATTTTGTTCTACTACATTATATTATACCGCGCGTGGCGGGGCAATAAAGCGTCGGAACGATGGAAAATATTACAATATTTCCAAAAAGCGCCTCCGCGCGCCGGTCTGTCGGCGAGGGAAAGCGCCTGCATTTGTCCCGCGGCTGCCCGTTTGACGCCCCGGTGCGCCAAATGGTTGCGTTATTTTTCCGATTCCGGTGCGTCAATCTTGCCACGTGCATGGCGAATTCTGCGGATCTCGGTTTCAAAACCCTGTTGAGACGGCACGTAGTAAGGCGTGCCGCCTGCCTCGTCGGGCAGGTACTGCTGCTCGACGTAGTGACCGGGAAAGTCATGCGCGTACTTGTAACCGTTTCCCGTGCCGCTCGCCGCATCGCGTTCGTTGAGCGCATTGCGAAGGTGCATGGGGACCGGCCTGTATCCGCCCTTTTCGGCGTCCGCAAACGCCTTGCCCATCGCGGCGACCACCGAATTGGACTTCGGGCTTTCGCACACCGCGATAATCGCCTGCGAAATGGGGATGCGCGCCTCGGGCATCCCGATGTGTTCGAGCGCCTGGTACGCTGCAGATGCCAGCAGCATCGCCTGCGGATTCGCCATGCCGACGTCCTCGCTCGCATGCGTGATGAGCCGCCGGACCACGATCCGGGGATCGACGCCCGCGTAGACAAGCCGCGCGAACCACGCCAGCGCCGCGTCGCTGTCCGAGCCGCGCAGGGATTTGCAGAAGGCGGAGAGCATGTCGTAATAGGTCGACTCGTCCATTGGCAGCGCCTTTTCCTGGATCGAGTCCTCGGCGATTGCGCGCGTGATGTGCAAAACGCCGTCCGCTTCCATGGGCGTCGTCAGAACCGCCAGTTCCAGCGCGTTGAGCGCGGTGCGCGCGTCCCCGTTTGCCACCAGCGCGATGTGCGAAAGCGCATCCTCGTCGATTTTGATATCCTGCGCGCCATAACCGTTTGTCTTGTCGTGGATCGCCTGCAAAACCGCGCGCTTTACGTCCTCCCGGCCGAGCGGCTCGAACCGAAAGAGGCGGCAACGGCTCACGATGGCGGGCGTCATGGCGATCATGGGATTCTCGGTCGTCGAGCCGATGAACCGGATGGTGCCCTTTTCGATGGCGGGCAGGATCGAGTCCGACTGCGCCTTCGACCAGCGGTGGCACTCGTCGAGCAGCAGGTACGTCGCCTTGCCGTACATGCGCAGCGCGTCCTCGGCCCGCTTCAGAACCTCGCGCACGTCCGCGACGCCGCTTGTGACGGCGTTGAGCTTTTCAAAGTTCGCCTTCGTCGTCTCCGCCACGATGGCGGCAAGCGTCGTCTTTCCGCAGCCCGGGGGACCCCAGAAAATGGAACTGGTCAGCTTGTCCGCCTCGATGGCGCGCCTGAGGAGCTTCCCCGGACCCACAATATGGCTCTGACCGATGAACATGTCAAGCGTCTTCGGACGCATGCGGTCGGCGAGCGGCGCCATCGGCCGATCCTTCGAAAAGGAGAAGAGGTCATCCATCAAAGGAACATCCTTTCACCGCCGTGTATGCAGACGGTCTCGCCGTCCACCTCAAAAAATACGTCCTGCGCACAGGGGTTTTCCACGATCGCGCCGTCCGCCGTAAACCGCAGCGATTGGTACGCCGCGATGTAGTCAAATACCTCGATGTTCGCCGCGTACCAAATGTCGTCGTTGCCGCCGAGCCGCTCCAGCATGCCCTCAAACCTGTCCCAATCGCCGCGCATGTCAAACTCGTACGAATGCCCCCATACGCTCAAAAGCGAAATGCGGCTTACGTCCTTCAGGAACGGAACGATCAGCCCTTCAAGGTTCGCATGATGGCAGCTCGTCGACCAGTCATAGGGATCCTTGGGCAGCAAAAAATCGCCCGTCGTGCCCGTGCCGCGCGCATAGGCCATGCCGCAGGATTTCACGAGCTCCTTTACCCGCGCGTCCGTCGCGCCAAAGGGGTAGGCCATGCCGCGCACGGGATATTCGACCAACGCCTCAATGGCCTGGCGGTCGGTGAGGATTTCTTCGGTGCAGTTCACGCCTGAAAGTTGCGGGAGAAAGGGGTGGCGCGCGGTGTGAACCGCCGCCTCGAAACCCGTATACACGGCGGGCACGTCCTCCTCCGGCACGTGGGAGTGGTCGTATTCCCGGCCCTCGAAGGGGATGGTGTCGATCTGACCGAAGAAGGCGCTGTTCAGGTTGAACGTGCCCTTCAGGCCGTAGAGCCGAAAGAGGGAGATGAGTTTCAAGTCCTGCATGACCCCGTCGTCGTAGGAAAACGTGAGCGCCTTTTTCAGGCCGTCCGGCCAGAGCATCGCGATTCTGTGCTTCATACGGCGCGCCTCCCCTGCGCGTGGTTGTACGAAAAGAATGGGGAACGCGAGCGCGTCCCCCATGCGTGTGGCTTTTTTTACTGCGCGGCTGCGGCCTTTGCGAGGCGCTTGGCCAAGCGTGCCTTTTTGCGGTTCGCCGCGTTCTTATGAATAACGCCCTTCGCCATGGCCCTGTCAACCGCGCCTTGGGTCGCGCTGAGAATCTTGGCATCGGCCTCGTTCGCGGAGACGGCGGTATCGAACTTCTTGAGCTGCGTCTTCATCGCAGATTTTACCATCCGGTTGCGCAGGTTCTTTTTTTCGGTCACCTTTACGCGCTTGATGGCGGACTTGATATTCGGCAAATTTTTCACCTCCCTACGCGAAATTAGCATAGATCATTTTATCACAGTGCGCGCGCGAAAGCAACCCGCCACGCGCATTTTGATGATAAAGTTGGGTAAACTAGCGTGGAATCACCGATCTGGAGGGAATTTATGCGTCAAATTCGCACCGACCTTGCCATGGAATCCGTCGATGGCGCGGGCGCAATTCCGGGCGTCAAGGTCAATCATTGGGAAAACGCGGGCGTGAACGTGACAGAGGTCAACATCACCGATCAGAAATCGGCCGTGCGCCTCGGAAAGCCCATCGGAACCTACATCACCCTCGAGTCGCAGGCCGTCAAAAAGCGCGATCTAGACGCGCGCATCGCCATGGCGAACATGCTCGGCGAGGAAATTGCGCGCATGGTTGGCGAAGTGGCGGAGAAGCCCGTCTTGGTCGTGGGCCTTGGAAACCGTTCGATCACGCCTGACGCCCTCGGGCCGCTGACCGTCGACCGCACCCTCGTCACACGGCACATCTTCTCGGAACTTCCCCAATACGCCGACGAGCGGATGCGCTCCGTCTGCGCCATCGCGCCGGGCGTTCTGGGCGTTACGGGCATTGAGACCGCCGAGATGCTCGAATCGATTGTCACCCGGGTCGATCCCGCGTGCGTGGTCTGCGTCGACGCACTCGCGGCGCGCTCGTCCGAGCGCATTGTGGCCGCCGTGCAGATCGCGGACACGGGCATACAGCCCGGATCGGGCGTCGGCAATCACCGGGCCGCACTTACCCGCGAAAAGCTGGGTGTGCCGGTCGTCGCGGTCGGCATGCCGACCGTCATCTATGCCGCGACCCTTGCGCGCGATGCGTTTGAGCTCCTCGCCAGTTCCGAAGTGGGGGAGGACGGGCTGCAGCGCCTCGAGCGCGAGCTCATGGACTCCCCCGGCGGCGACATGATCGTCACGCCCCGTGAAATCGACGAGATGATCAAGGACGCGGCTTCCATGATCGCCTCCGGCATCAACCGCGCCCTTCAGCCCGAAATGTCGGACGAGGAAATCGCGGCGATGATGGACTGAGGCAATTCCAAAATCGGCGCGCGCAGATGCACAATCGTTTCGCATATGAATTGGGCATCGGCTCGACTCCCGATAGGGGACGGAAATCCATCGGCGGATATGCGCTCGCCCGATCCGCGCCGATACGGGAGACAACTTCGTGGAAATGATTGCGAGACGCCGCGTGGGCAAACCACGGGCGTCTCGTTTGTGTCCGCATGCGCGACCGCCGGGGACAGGCGCCCTTGGCGGTTTGTGCTCAAAGGCGGAACATGCGCGGACTGTATTCCTGTTTTTCCTGTTTCTCATTCGGCAAGTTGTTTTCCATAAACCGCAGGCACTCGATGAGTCCGGCGACTTTCTTCGCGTCAAGCGTCTCGAACACGTATGAATATTGGGGGAAAAGCGGGCAGAGTGTCATCTCTTCCCCTTCGTTTTGAACCGTAACGGCATAGGGCCGCGCTTTTCCGCCGGAGCGCTGTGTGCAGTAGCCGCAGTGGCTGCACCGGCCGTTTTTTTCCGCGATAAGAGCCTTGAGCGTCCGACCCATCGCGTCATATTTCGGCAGCAGTGCGCGCCATTCCCGTTGGATGAGCGTCATATAGGCGGGCGTTTTTGTCTGGTAATCATACATAAACTGTGCGCCGACGCCGTTTTTCACATACCGCAGCGCGGTGATTTCTTTATTCACGATGACAGTCTCGCGCACATATCCGTGCGCCTCGAGCCATGCGGTCAGGCTTTCGGCTCCCTCGCCGATCAGCCGGGAAAACGTGCCGCGCAGTCCCGGCGTGTTTTCGACAAACACGCACTTTTTCATCCGTTGGACGCGCTGCCGAAGCGCGAGATCGCCTTCGCAGGGATAGGAGAGCATCTTCCATGCCCGGAAAATGCCCGGCCACTTTTCGGAGGTGATTTTGTGATCACGAATGCGCAATCCCACGGCTTCCATGGCGTTTTGATGCTTCTTGGGGATTTTGAAGTTTTCCGGGAGCACGAGCGCGTCCGTCTCCGCATACACTGTGCCCTGTGCCCCGACTTCCGCAAGAAACGAAAAGAATGCGTCCACCGCGTCCGCCGCCCTGCGGATGTCCGCCGCGAGGGCGGGCTTTCCGTAAGAGGATTTGTTGAACCGATTTGGATGCGCGTCGTCCTCGTGAAGATTTGTCAGTCCAAGGATACCCGGATTTTCCGCCGCGCGGGCATAGACGGCCTTGACAAACGCGTAGAAACGCGCCTGTTCGTCGCGGTCCGCATCCGCGCTTTTTGCGGGTGAAAAGTCCGGCATCGAATCGAGGTGCGCGCAGATGATGCGCGCTTCGAGAGATGGGTAGGTTTTCATGCGATTGTAAGTGCGATCTTCATCATGTCGGTGAAGGTCGTCTGCCTGTCTGCCGCGGGAAGCGCTTCTCCGGTTACGAGGCTGTCCGAAATGGTCAAAAGCGCGAGCGCATTTTTACCGGCTGCCGCCGCCGTCAGGTAGAGCGCATATGCCTCCATTTCGACGGCCAGCACGCCCAGCTTCATGAGCTTTCCGGCGTCGCCCGGTTCACCCGCGTCGTAGAAGGTGTCGGAGGAGAAGATCGGCCCCGGCACGAGGCGCACGCCAATTCCCTTCGCCGCCTCGACGGCCGATGTCAGAAGTTCATAGGAGCAGCTGGGGGCAAGGGTGCCTTGAAAGCCATACTGTTTGCCGAATGAAGAATTCGTATACGCGCTCATGCCCGCTACGACGTCGCGCAATTTCAGCTTTTCGGACATTGCCCCGGCGGAACCCACGCGGATGATGTTCTCCACGCCATAAAAGTTGTATAATTCATAGGAATAGATGCCGATGGCGGGCATACCCATGCCCGACGCCATCACAGACACGCGCTTTCCCTCGTAAGTGCCCGTATAGCCCTGTACGCCGCGCACGTTATTGACCAGAACCGCGTCCGTGAGGAATGTTTCCGCAATGAATTTTGCCCGCAGGGGGTCGCCCGGCATGAGCACGGTCCGCGCAAAATCGCCCATTTTCGCGCCGATGTGGGGAGTAGGAATCTGTGCCACCATAAACACCTCCTGACCTTTCTGATACGATTATAAGACAATTGAACCGCCCGAACAATGGACAAACGGATAAATGCGGGTTATAATATTCGCATAACATAGCGGAGGTGGAATAGATTGGATCAAGTTTACATTCAAACCTACTCGGTGCGCGAGGAAATGGAAAAGGATTTTGTGAAGGCGATTGAGACCCTCGCAAAGATCGGCTATGCGGGTGTGGAGTTCGCGGGCAATTATGGAAAACTGGATGCCAAGGGCATGAAGCAGCTCCTTGGGGACAATGGTCTCGACTGCGTTTCCGCACACATCGGCTTCGACAAGACGGAAGAGTCGGTCGATTTCATTTCCGCAATCGGCGCGCGTTACATCATCTGCCCCTCCGCCCGCGTCGATGATTACGAAGGCGCCATGAAGGCGGTTGACGAGTTGAACCGGCTCGGCAAGGTGTGCAGGGCGGCGGGCCTCAAGTACGGCTACCACAACCATACTTCGGAATTTCGCACGCACGCGGGCAAGTACCTTCTCGAGCACATGATCGAAAACACCGACCCTGCGGAAGTCGTCTTTCAACTCGACGTTGGCTGGTGCGTGACGGCGGGCGCGGACGCCCTCGCCTTCATCGGCAAACACGCGGGCCGCTTTGAGATGATCCACGCCAAAGAGGCCGGAAAGGTCATCGGCACGGAGGATCTCATCGATTGGAGCAAGATCAAATTCGGGCCCGACGGCAGGCCGATTTTCACGGACGAGGTCAAGGCGCAGCTCGCCGAGCGCATGCGCATGAACGTGCCGACCGGCACCGGACTCATCGATTGGGCGGCTGTGAAGAAGGCGGCGGATGCGCAGGGCGCCAAGGCTTACATCGTCGAGCGCGAATGGGACTATCAAAACGACATCTTCCAGTGCGTGAAGGAAGACTGGGAGTTCCTCAGCAAAGTGTGAAAAAAAACCCGGACGGAGCAATCCGCCCGGGTTTTCGATGCGTGCGGCGGTGGTATATAAAGCACAATCGAACGCGAAGGAGTGTTTTGCATGAGGAAGATCGTTCCCCATTTTTGGTTTCACCGCGTTGCAAAGCAAGCGGTCGCGCACTACGTGTCCCTGTTTGAAAATTCTCGGGTCGTCGAGGAAACCGTGATTCCCGACACGCCCTCCGGCGATGTGGATTATATCCAGTTTGAGCTCGCGGGGCAGCCTTTCGAGGCGCTCGGCGCGGGCGACGAGTTCCCGATGAACCCTGCCGCGTCGCTGATGGTCACGTGCGCGACCGAGGCGGAGGTGGACAGGCTGTGGGGTGCGCTTCTGCCCGGCGCGGAGGTGCTCATGGAATTGGGCGCGTATCCGTTCAGCGCGCGCTATGGCTGGCTGAACGATCGGTTCGGACTCTCATGGCAGGTGATGTACGCGCCGGATGCCGCGCAGGAGATCAAGCCCAGCCTCCTGTTTGCCGGACCTGCGTGCGGGCACGCGCAGGAGGCCGTTCAGCGTTATGCGGACCTGTTCCCCAATTCCGGCATCGATCTTGTGAGCCGCTATGCGCAAGGCGAGGCCATGGTGCCGGAGGCAAAGGTGAACTATGTGGGCTTTCATCTCGCGGGGCAAAACTTTGTAGCGATGGATCACGGCTTCGGCGGAGATTTCACGTTTAACGAGTCGTTTTCCTTTATCGTCTATTGTGAGGACCAGTCGGAAGTGGATTTTTATTGGAATAAGCTCTCCGCCGTGCCGGAAGCGGAGGCCTGCGGCTGGGTCAAGGACGAATTCGGCATCTCCTGGCAGATCGTTCCCACGCGCCTCGAGGAATTGATGCGCACAAGCGGTTCCGCGCAAAAAGAGCGCGTAACCAGAGCCCTTCTCGGCATGAAAAAGATCGTGATTGCCGATCTCGAAAAAGCCGCCCAATAAAGCAAACAGGCCGTCCGGCTTTCGCCGGACGGCCTGTTTGCTGTTAGATCCGCTTTGCCATTTTCCACCTGCCGGACAGATGAAATGCGACGGAGACTGCCACGCCAAATCCCCAACCGACGACAACCGAGATGGCGATGACGTGTCGCCCAAGAAGACCCACAAACAGATAGGCGAAAAGGACGCGTACGCCGAGGTCGGTCAGGGTCGAGATGGTGAAGGCGGGCATGTATCCCGCGCCGCGCGCGATGGCGTTAAAGACGTTGAAAAAGCTGAACGGCGCCATGCCGAGGACGACCACGCGCAGATAGAAAAGACCCGCGTCCACCGCCTCCCGGTTGAGGTCTTTGCCGAACCAGCCGAGCATGCCGCGGCCGAAGAGGTAGATGACGCCGACCATGATGAAGGAGAACGTCACCATGTAGATGAGCGCGGCCCGGATGCCGCCGTTGATGCGGTCATAATGCCCCGCGCCGATGTTCTGCGCCGCGAAGGTGGAGACGGCGGAACCCATCATATTGATGGCGGTCGAGAAAAACTGCTGAAGGCGCACGGCGGGGGCGTAGCCCGCGACAAAGGAAGAACCGAATGTGTTCGCCACGCCCTGCACTAAGAGCGCGCCGACTGAAACGATGGACATCTGGATCATGCTCGGTATGCTGATTCTGAGCATGGCCTTGAGCCGCCCCATGTCGAATGCGCGCACGAAGGCATCGCCCGCGTCGATGTGATGTGATTTATAAAGCAGCACCGTCAGGGAGAGAAGACACGCCGTGCCCTGCGCAAGAAACGTTGCCCATGCGACGCCCTTCACCGACCAGCCCAGCTTCGCCACGAATATGTAATCGAGTATCACATTCAACACGGTCGAGAAGATCAGAAAATACAAGGGCTTTTTCGAATCGCCCAACGCGTTGAAGATTGCGTTTGACACATTATATAAGAAGAGAAACGGAAGCCCGTACATGTAGATTTTGAGGTAGTCCCGCGACGCCGCGAAGATGTCGTCCGGCGTGTTGAGGATGCGCAAAAGCGGCGCCGAAATCATCGAGCCGACAAGCGCAAGGAAAAGCGAGAATCCGGAAAAAAACAGGAGCGATGTAAAGAGCGTCGTCTTCAGATCGCCAAAGCGCTTTCCGCCGAAGAGCTGCGAGATAATGACATTGCAGCCCATCGACGCGCCATTTCCCAGCATGACAAACAGCGTCGTAATAACCACCGACGCGCCTACGGCCGCCAACGCCAGTTCCTTGGGCATGCCGCCGCCCACATCCGCAAAATTGCCGACGATCAACTGATCTGCGAGACTATAAAACTGTTGGATCAGGCCGCTCAATATGAGCGGAAGTGCGAACTTTGTCAGAACGCGACGGGGCGTTCCGTGTGTCATGTCTAACAAGGAAGTCACCTCAACGAAAATTGTTTGCAGCCATAGCATATGATACGGGATCGGTGCGCGCGGCGTCAAGAGCGCGCGAGGTTAATATTGCGCGCCATAAATTCGGATTTCGCGGACAAAGCGGATTCAAAATCGGCAAAATCGGTTGATTTGTGCGCCCTGTGCGGACATGGGCCGATGATACAAAATGACAGCGCGTTCGGCATTATTTGTAAGAAATCGATGCGATTTCCATCATTTCCGTACAGCGATACATGAATAATTAACAATACAATAATACGATTGGGGAGAAATGAATATATAATGGACTATACAACGACGACAGGATGTGAAGGAATGTTCCTCTATATAGTCAAACGTACGCTTGCGGCGATTCTAACGTTGGTTCTGATCATCACGGTGACATTTATCCTCATGAACGCCGTGCCCGGCAGCCCGTTTATGACAGAAAAATCGACGCCCGAGCAAATCGCGCTCGCAAACGCCAAATACGGCCTCGATCAGCCCCTCCCCGTGCAGCTCTATAAATATGTAAAGGGATATTTTGTGGGCGATATGGGCGTTTCCCTCAAAATGCAGGAGGGAACAAAGGTGACGACCGTGCTGTTTTTGCAGGGGAAATTTGGCCTTTCCATGCGGATGGGCTTTCTCGCGCTCATTTTCGCGGTTGTCGTCGGCGTGCCGCTGGGGTGTATTGCCGCTTATTGGCGCGGCAGCTTTCTGGACGGGTTTTTGCGCGTGTTTACAACGCTGGGCGTTGCCATTCCCGGCTTTGTCGTGGCGACGAGCCTTTTGATCACGTTTGCCGTGCAGCTTAAATGGCTGCCCGTGCTGTCGGCGAGCCTCTCGTCTCCCGAAACCTACATCATGCCCGTCGTTTCGCTTGCCCTGTATCCGGCGTGCTACATCGCGAAGCTCACCCGCACGTCCATGCTTGACGTCATCAATCAGGATTACATCCGCACTGCCTCCGCGAAGGGGCTGAAGACCAAGCGGATCATCTTCAAGCATGCGCTGCGCAATTCGCTCATCCCGGTCATCACATACCTCGGTCCGCTGACCGCCTATATCATCACCGGTTCCTTCGTCGTCGAGACGACGTTTTCGATTCCGGGTCTTGGCAAGTACTTCATCTCCAGCATATTAAACCGCGATTATCCCATCATCATGGGAACGACCGCGGTGCTCGCCGCGCTGATCATCTTCATGAACCTTGTGGTCGACATCGGGTATAAGATCGTCGATCCGCGCATCACGCTTTCTGCGAGGGGGAAATAGGGACATGAAGAAAATGAACGTCTTTCAGATGAACGTCGACAAAATTGTCGAATTAAACGAAAAGAACCTAGACTTTTCGCCCGCGAGCGAGGACGAGCGCGCCTCCATGCTCGAAAGCCACGCCTCCGTTTCCTACTGGGGCGACGCGTTTCGGCGGTTCAAGGCGAACAAGGTGTCCGTCACGGCATTTTTCGTGTTCCTGGCCATATTGATTTTCGCGTTTGCGGGGCCGTATCTCATTCCCTATACCTACGCGGAACAGTTCAGAAACGCCGCCAAGCTCGCGCCGTTCCAATATTCCGACGCCGAGCTGACGCTCAAAAAGGCGCTCTCCGAGGCGGACGGCGCGTTTTACACGCAGCTCGTCTCCGGCTCCATGACCTATATCAAAAAGGGCGATTACTTTTTCTCGTTTCAGGGAAAGACGTATGCCTTCACGCTGGCCGATTCCCTCGAAAAGACGATCTTCGTCTTCGATGCGAATGCCGACATGCCCTTCTTCATGGCGGACGACAAGGCGTATCTCTCCGGCACATACGAACCCATTCCGATTCCGCTCACGAACACCCCCGCCGAGGACGCAACCCAGATTGCGCTGCGCACGTCCATCTTCCCGCACGTGTTCGGGACCGATTCCGCGGGACGCGACCTGATGGCCCGCTCCATGTACGGCGCGCGGGTCTCGATCATCATCGGCATCGTCGCGGCACTCATCGTTCTTGTGATCGGGGCGACATACGGCGCGATCGCAGGATTGGGCGGCGGCAAGATCGACTTCGTCATGATGCGGATCATCGACCTGATCTATTCGGTTCCGGACGTCCTGATCGTGCTTTTATTGCAGGTTGTGCTGAAGGATCCTTTGCAGGCCTGGTTTGATTCCTCGTCGGTGCCGATTGTGCGTGCGATGAGCGATCTGGGCGTGGGCATCGTGTCGATCTTCATTACGTTCGCGCTTCTCTACTGGGTTGGCATGGCGCGCATCGTGCGCGGACAGGTGCTCATGCTCAAGGAGCAGGAATATGTGACCGCCGCGCGTGCGCTGGGCGTCTCGAACAGGAAGATCATCACGCGCCACCTCATTCCCAACTGTGTGGGTCAGCTCGTGATCACGACCTGCCTTCAGATTCCTTCCGCGATCTTCCTCGAGTCCTTCCTGTCGTTTCTGGGCCTCGGCGTCTCGGCGCCCATGGCGTCGCTCGGCTCCATGTGCTCGGATGCCATCGACATCATTACGCTTTATCCATACCGGCTGCTTTTGCCGGCGATGATTTTGACCATACTCGTGCTCTCGCTCAACCTTGTGGGCGACGGGCTGCGCGACGCGCTCGACCCGCGTCTGAAGAAATAAGGGGGGATTTAAGTGAACGATAAAAAGCTGATTTCCGTCAAGGACCTCAAGGTTTCGTTCTTCACCCCCGTGGGCGAGGTGAGGGCCGTCAACGGAATTTCGTATGAACTGGGTTATAACGAGGTCATGGGGATTGTGGGCGAATCCGGTTCCGGCAAGTCCGTCGAGGCGTACTCGATCATGGGACTATTGCAGAATCCGGGCAAAATCGTCGGCGGTTCCATCCTCTTCGAGGGGGATGACCTCACAAAATACACAAAAGAGCAAATGACCGAGATGCGGGGCAATCAGATCTCCATGATCTTTCAAAACCCCATGACGTGCCTGAACCCCGTTTATACGGTCGGGAACCAACTGACCGAGGCGCTCACCTGCCACGACAAGACCATCTCGCACGATGCGGCGTGGAAGCGTGGCATCGAGATGCTCGAACAGGTGGGCATCAATAATGCGGATGCGCGCATGAACCAGTATCCGCACGAGTTTTCAGGCGGGATGCGCCAGCGCGCGATGATTGCCATGGCGCTCATCTGTAGCCCCAAACTGCTCATCGCGGACGAGCCGACCACCGCGCTCGACGTGACGATACAGGAGCAGATTATCGAACTGATGAAGGATCTGCAGGAAAAAAACGGCATGTCCATCATCTTCATCACGCACAACCTCGGCGTCGTCGCCGAAATCTGCGACCGGGTATCGGTCATGTACGCGGGCGGGATCGTGGAGCAGGGGAGCGTCAACGACATCTTCTATCGGCCGCATCACCCCTATACGCGGGGCCTCTTATCCTCCATGCCGCGCATCGACGAGGAAGGGCATGAGCGGCTGATTCCCATCGAGGGAACGCCCGTCGATCTTCTCGACCTCCCCAAGGGCTGTGCGTTTGGCCCGAGGTGTCACCACTGCATGAAGGTGTGCCTGAACGAAAAGCCGCCGGTCATGGCAGTGGGCGAGGATGGCCATGTCTCCGCGTGCTGGCTGCACGTGATGGAGGCCATGAAGCAGAAGGAGGCCGGAATCTGATGGCGGAGAGAAAAAAGCTCCTCGAAATCGAGAATCTGAAAAAGTATTTTCCCGCAAAAAGCGGTTTTCGGAAAAAACGCTATGTACAGGCCGTTGAAAATGCGTCGTTTTATATCTACGAGGGTGAAACGCTGGGCCTTGTCGGCGAGTCCGGCTGCGGAAAGACGACGCTCGGGCGCACGGTGCTTCGGCTTCACGAGCCAACGAGCGGGCGGATCACCTATAACGGACAGGACCTCTATAACAGTCAAAAGAGAACCAGCGTCCAGATGCTCCCATACCGCCAGAAGATGCAGATCATCTTTCAGGATCCGTCCGCGTCGCTCGACCCGCGCATGACGGTCGGGGAGATCGTGGGCGAGGCGCTCGACGTCCACCACAGGGATCTGACGAAGCGCGCGCGCACCGAGCGCATCAAGGAGCTTTTGTCGGAGGTCGGGCTCAACACCGAGCACGCGAACCGCTTTCCGCACGAATTTTCGGGCGGTCAGCAGCAGCGCGTCGGCATCGCCCGTGCGCTTGCGGTGAAGCCTGAGTTCATCGTGTGCGACGAGCCGATCTCTGCGCTGGATGTGTCGATCCAATCGCAGGTGGTGAATATGCTGGAGGATTTGCAGGCGGCGAACCACCTGACCTACCTCTTCATCGCGCACGACATCTCAGTCGTCCGGCACATTTCGAACCGGATCGCGGTCATGTACCTCGGGAACGTCGTCGAGCTTGCGGACAGCCGGGAACTGTGCGATCATCCCATCCATCCCTACACCAAGTCGCTGCTTTCCGCTGTTCCGCTGCCCGACCCGATCAAGTCGCGGTCGAGAAAGCGCATATTGCTGGAAGGCGACATCCCCAGCCCCCTCAATCCCCCGAGCGGCTGCCGGTTCCACACGCGATGCCCCTATGCCGTCGACGTTTGTTCCGCAAAGGTGCCGGAATTCAAGGAGTACGGGGACGGCCATTGGGCCGCATGCCACATTTTATGAGATTACACCGCCCATGGGGCGTTGTAAATAAAAAACAGGAGGTTTCTATAATGAGAAAGGTATTTGCCCTTACCCTGGCGCTGTGCCTTGTGCTCTCCGTCATGACGTTTGCAAGCGCGGAGGGGACGACGTTTGATCTGACGGCCTGCATCGCGTCAGAGCCCGAGACGCTCGATCCGACGCTTGCCAGCTCGGTTGACGGCGCCACCTACACCATGCACATGTTCGAAGGCCTGATGAAGTACGTTTCCCTCGGCACGCCCGTTGGGGACGACGATTCCGTCATGTCGGTCGAGACGACCTACGGTCAGGCCGCGAGCTATGCCGCGTCTGACGACGGACTCACCTACACATTCACCCTTCGCGACGGCATCGTGTGGTCGGACGGACAGCCCGTGACCGCGCAGGACTTCGTCTATTCCTGGCAGCGCCTCGTCGATCCGGCAAACGCCGCCGACTACGGCTACCTGCTTGACGGCATTGTCCTCAATGCTTCCGCCATCCAGGGCGGCGAAATGACGCCCGATCAGCTCGGCGTTTCCGCGCCCGACGACAAGACCTTCGTCGTCACCCTCGAGGCGCAGACCCCCTACTTCCTCTCCCTGTGTGCGTTCGCGACGCTCATGCCTTTGCGGCAGGACGTCATCGAAGCCAACGAGGATTGGACGCAGCCCGGCGTCATGGTTTCCAATGGCGCGTATGTGATCTCCGAGTGGACACATGACTCCTATATCAAGATGGCGAAGAACCCGAGCTACTACGACACCGCCGCCATCGGCCCCGATACCATCACCTGGTATCTCTCCGACTCCGAGACATCCATCCTCGCTGCCTATCAGGCGGGCGAGTATGACTTCATGAATTCGATCCCCACCGACCAGATTGCGACCCTGAAGGCGTCCGGCGACGCGTTCACCGTTCCCCAGTTGGGCACCTATTACCTCTACATCAACTGCGAGCAGATCACCGATTGGCGCGTTCGCGCGGCGATCGACCTCTCCATCGACCGCGATAATATCGTCGAGAACGTGACCCAGGGGGGTCAGTCGCCTGCGACCGGCCTCGTGCCGAAGGGCATCATGCTCTCCGATAACGCAGAGTGGACCTCCGTCATGGGCGAGGCCATGTATGCGCCGCTCGCCGCGATGTACCCGGATGCCGACCTGACCACCTACTTCGGACGTTGCGAGCTCGCGCAGCAGCTGCTGAGCGAGGCGGTTGCGGATGGCTTTGATGCCTCTGTGACACTCGATTACGCGTTCAATACTTCCGAGAGCCACAAGGCCATCGCGGAAGCAGTCCAGTCAGACGTCTACAACGTGCTCGGCCTGAATTGCACGCTTTCCAATTCCGAGTGGCAGACCTATACCAACAACCTCGCCGAGGGCGGCTTCGCGCTTGCGCGCCTTGGCTGGATCGCGGACTACAATGACGCGGTCACCTACCTCGACATGTTCGTCAATGGCGGCAGCTACAACTACGGTCGCTGGGTCAACGACGACTACACCGCCCTGATCGCGCAGATCAAGGCCCTGCCCGCCGGCGCCGAGCGCGACCAGCTGATGGAGCAGGCCGAGCAGATGCTCTTCTCCGAGGGTGGCTTTACCGTTGCCCCCATCTACTTCTATACCTCGAACTACTGCCTGCATGAGGGAGTCAATAACGTCATGTGGACGCCCCTTGGGTACTACTTCTTCATGTACGCGACCCAGGGCTAAAAGTCCAAAAAGACAACGACCGTCCGCGGCAATCCTGCCGCGGGCGGCCGCGCTTTTTTGGAGTTCTGTTATCCCTGCTTGCCAACCGCGCGCAGGATGTCCACGGACGGGCCGGGGATGCGGCCGAGATAATCGGGGCCGACATTGAGAAGATAATTCAGGCCGCGCGCATTCAGGTGTTCGCGCAGTTCGATGATGCGCGCGGGGGATTTCCAGTTGGCATCATAGCTCTTGTATCCCCAGGTATCGTTGAGGGTGCAGGCGGATTCGAAGAGGCCGCCTTTCATGAATTCGTCCGGGATTTCGTTGTCTTCCATGGATGTGTAGTCGCCCATGCCGTTTCCGACGCGCGAGTTCACAAGGCAGTTCGGCTGGTATTCGTGCACCATATCCACCAGCCTTTTGCTTTGTGCGGGGTTGATGGTGCGCGGCGTGTCGAACCAGATGAGGCAGAGGTCGCCGTAACCGGTCAGAATTTCCTTTACCTGCGGAACGATCTTGTCTTCAAAACACTGGGCATATTCCTTGTGTGCGTTGTCTGGGAAGTCCCAGTCGTTCGTCCAGCCAAGCTTCTTGTCCGGGCCGTGTTTGCCGGACGTGTACCCGCCGCCGTTTCGCTCGCTCCAATCGAGATCCTGCGAATAATAAAGCCCGAAGCGGATGCCCTTTTTTGCGCAGGCATTTGCAAGCTCATAGAGGACATCCCGTCCGAAGGGCGTCGCGTCCACAACGTTGAAGGGATCGACCTTGGAATGGTACATGGCAAAGCCTTCGTGGTGCTTCGCGGTAATCACCATGTACTTCATGCCCGCGTCGACCGCAAGCTGTGCCCACTGATCGGCATCAAAAAAGATCGGGTTGAACGCCTTGGCAAGTGCGTGATATTCCGCGTTTGGAATCCGAAAGTATTGCTGAATCCATTCCCCAATCCAGTCGTCCATGCGCTGCCCCTTCCATTCGCCCGCGGGCAGGCAATAGAGTCCCCAATGAATCATCATGCCGAATTTTGCTTCCGGGAACCATCTCTTTGCTTCCATCTATGTTCTCTCGCTTTCCGCTTTTTGTCTATCATAGCACAAATCGGCGCGCACGGCACAAAAAAAATCCCCGCCCCGAAGAATCGGAGCGGGGAACGGGGAGATCAGTTGATCTCAATCTCGCGCGCACTGGGCGCGGGATCGGTGGCCTTGGGGAGGGTCAGCTTCAAAACGCCGTCCTTGTACTCGGCCGCAATGTCGGACTCCTTGATGCCGTCCAGGTTGAAGGAGCGGCAGGTCCGTCCATAGCGGCGCTCGTGGTAGACGTAATTCTTGCCTTCTTCCTCTTTTTCGTTCTTCGTTTCGGCTGCGATGGTTAAAACGCCGTCGTCGATCGAAACGCGCACATCTTCCTTGTTCACGCCGGGGAGATCGGCTTCCAGGAGATAGTGGTCGCCCTTGTCAACCACGTCGACCTTCAGGGAGCGTGGCTCCGGTTCGCCGTCAAAGAACGAGCGGAAAAAGTCATCCGAGAAGGGATTCAAGTAATTTCTGGTTGCCTCGCGGTTCGCGAGCTTCGCGGTATAGGGAATCAGACCGAACATACGATGCGCCTCCTTATCATGCATTCAATTTCTTTATTTGGCGTCCCATTTCTTTGGGACAACTGTATTATAGGTCAAAGGTCAAAGAAAGTCAATAGATTGGGATGTTAATTATTCGTGAACGCGCGTATGGCGGCGCGTGAGCGCCATTGTGCGCAATCGGGTAGATTTTAATAGAATTACCGAATCACGATTGACAAACGAGGGAAATTATGCTATTAATAAAGTTGTATGAACGACGAAACTGAATATTATTGGAGGAACGCATGAAGAAGAGATTGCTGTTGGCTTCTTTAGCCGCGATGTTGGTTCTTTGCTTTGCCATTCCGGCTGCATCCGCTGCGACTGACAAAGAGCTCGATAAGCTGTACACAATGGTCGATCAGGCGAATGCGAAGATTGCGTCGGCCGTTGAAAAGGCACAGAAGACCGAAGAGGACGATGTTGACGAGCTGCTGGCTTATGTGGATGAAGTGACGGCTCCCGTGTTTTCATACGCCGATTCGATCGACGTGAAGGTGAAGTGTAAATACGACAAGTACATCATCGACGGACAGCGTGTGAAGATTGATCCTCTTCGCGTCGTTAATGTCGGCACTGGGACGGGCGGCACGAAATAAAGATGTTGGAATCGGGTCAATACGTGGCTTTTTGGCTAGCTGTGTTGACCCGTTTCTGTTTTTATGAACGGCAGGTTTGATTAAGAAGATGGAAGGTCTATTCATCAATCGAGGCGGCATGTTTAACCACGAGATGAGCTTTTGTCACGACGGACTGAAGCTCCTCGCGAAGCGTGGGGATCTGGAGATCATGCAGCAGAATATACTCAAAGGGGCCATGGCGTGGCTCGTTCCAAGCGGAAACGAGGACGACATTGAGTTCTTTTTTGTGTTGAGCGGCTCGCTCGAATTGGTTGGCGAGGGCTATGAGGAAACGCTCAAACCCGGCGACTCCTTTTATGTGCACAATTCAAAGGACGAGTTGTTCCTTCGCGCGCTTGAGGAGACGCAGCTTCTGTATGTCTCGACCGTACCCGTTTTTGATGCCGAGGCGATCTTTCAAATGGATCTGGCGCGCATGGTTTCGCAGATCAACAAAAAAGACGACTATACGTATCGCCACAGTCGAAACGTCATGGCGTACTCGGTCAAGCTCTATACCAACCTGCGGGAATATTGCGAAATCGACAAGACGGATGACATTGTGGTCGCCGCGTTGTTCCACGACATTGGCAAATGCCGGATTCCGGACGACATCCTCAAAAAGAAGGGAAAACTGGAGCCGGAAGAATACGAAATCATGAAAAATCATTCGATCTACGGCGCGGAGCTGCTCAGCAAATATTACCCCGCCAGCATAACCGATCTTGTGCGCAATCACCACGAGAGGCTCGATGGCGGCGGGTATCCGCAGGGCCTCATGGGGGATGCGCTGTCGTTTGGCGCGCGCATTTTGGCAGTTGCAGATTCGTTCGACGCGATCACGACCAATCGCGGATATAACGATGTGCGTGATTACCGCGCAGCGGCCGAAGAGCTTGTCTCCATGCCAGATCAATACGACGAACGGATCACATCAATGCTTCTCAAGCTCGTCGATTCGGGGGAAATTACAATCGATTAGCGCATCGGCCGGACAGACGCGCATGTCATATCTGCAATTCATCAGTTAACTTGAACCCGGACGATGCTGCCGGAACAGTGGCTGCGGACGAGAAATCCACCGCCTGTGGCGGAGCTTTGCCCGTCCGAGAAGACCGCGTGTCAATCAACATGTGACGAGCGGCGAAAATATGCGTATCGCGCTTCAGATCTTTGCGGCAGATCGATGCGCAAAGATCTGATCTGCTTTGTGTCACTGCCGCCGCGGAATCATCGCGCGATTGCATTCTCCCGTAAAATACACTATAATGGATAAAAATGAGATCAAAAGTGGGAGAAAAAGGCAAATGGATAAGCGATATTCGGTCAATCCCACGCATTTTATGCGGATGACGACGGCAGAGACGCGGCGGGAATTTTTAATCGAGTCTTTGTTTCGTCCGGGCGAAGTGCGTTTCACCTACAGTCATATCGATCGGATGGTGGTGCTCGGCGCACAGCCAACCCAGGAACCGTTGCCCCTTGAGCGCGGCATGGATGTATGGGCGTCATTTGGCGTAACGCGCTTTCTGGATCGTCGCGAACTGGGGATATTCAACGTCGGCGGCACAGGCACGGTTTTTGCGGATGGGAGCGCGTATCCCATGGACGCGCGCGACTGCCTTTATCTGCCGATGGGGACACAGGATGTGTCGTTCCTCTCGAATGACGCGGGAAATCCCGCGAAGTTTTATATGGTCTCGGCGCCTGCGCACGCGCGGCATGAGGCAAAGCGCATCAAAATCGTCGATGCCGCAAAGCGGGAACTCGGCTCGGCCGAATCATGCAACCGGCGCGTCATCAACCAGTTTATTCACCCGTCGGTCTTGAAGACCTGCCAGCTTTCGATGGGCCTTACGACGCTCACGCCCGGCTGCGTGTGGAACACCATGCCGCCGCATACGCACGAGCGGCGCATGGAGATCTACTTCTATTTCGATCTTCCGGAAAACAGCGCGGTCTTTCATATGATGGGTATGCCGGACGAGACGCGCCATATCATCGTCGAAAATGAGCAGGCGGTCATCAGCCCCTCGTGGTCGATTCACGCGGGCGCAGGCACAAGCGCGTATTCGTTCATCTGGGCAATGGGCGGTGAAAATCAGGCGTTTGACGACATGGACAACCTGGAAATCGGCGATCTGAGGTAAAAAAAATGAGCGAGATGTTTTCCCTTGCGGGCAAGGTCGCGTGGGTGACCGGCGCCTGCTACGGCATCGGGATGGGAATGGCGAAGGCGCTGGCGGATGCCGGCGCCAAGATCGCCGTCAACGCGCGGCGCGCGGATCACGTGGAAGCTGCGCTTGCGGAATACCGTGCGCTGGGCATGACCGCATACGGCCGGGTCTGCGATGTAACGGACGAAAACGCGGTCGCGGAATTTGTTGCGGAGGTGGAGCGTGCGCTCGGCCCCATTGACATTCTAGTCAACAACGCGGGGATGATCCTGCGCGTGCCGGCGACGGAGATGGCTGTTTCGGATTTCCGAAAGGTGGTGGACGTCGATCTCGTCGGCCCGTTCATCTGTGCGCGGGCGGCTTTACCCGGCATGGTCGCGCGCGGGCATGGAAAGATCATCAATATCTGCTCGCTTTTGAGTGAACTCGGGCGCGAGACGGTCTCGGCCTATGCGGCTGCAAAGGGCGGATTGAAGCTCCTGACCCGCGCGCTGTGCGCCGAGTACGCCGATCAGAACATCCAAATCAACGGCATCGGGCCGGGATATATCGCGACGCCGCAAACGGCGCCCCTGCGCGAACCGGGCAATCCCATGGGTGCATTTATCGCAAGCCGCACGCCCGCAGCGCGTTGGGGCACGCCGGAGGATCTTGCGGGCCCGGCGGTCTTCCTCGCCTCGGACGCGTCGAACTTCGTCAACGGTCAGGTTCTCTATGTGGACGGCGGCCTGCTCGCCACGATCGGAAAGCCGCAGGCATAACGGGAGGTCATTTATGCGGAAATTCCTTTGCGCGCTTCTCGCCCTGTTGTGCCTGATCACAGGCGCGACGGCGGAAGGAGGCACGTTCAGAGCCGGAACAGGCGCTGCGCGGTTGGGCGACAGCCTGTTTTTCGCCATCGACGAGGGCCAGACAGATGCATTGGTGCGCGTCGCGGCGGACAAACCCATGCTTGCGACGCGCGCGGAAGGTCTTGATTCCCTCTTGACACGCGGCAATCAACTCTACTATCTCGAAAAAACGGATGCCGCATGGGCGCTCATGCGGCGCGGGGAAACGACCGTTCCCGAAGTGGTCTATGCATTCGATGCAGGTGTGGAGGTACGGGCGCTCAGCGAGTACGGTTCGGATCTGTTTTTGCTCGTCGACGACCAGCTTCATATCCTCTATCCCGACCAGAAGCTCTGCCTCCGGCTTGCGAGCGCAAAAATGAAGGCATACGTCGTGGTTGGCGAATATGCCTACTTTATTTCCGCAACGGATATCGTGCGCTACGAGGTCAATTCGGCAGCGATAGACGCGGGATGCCTCTATCGACTCAATCTTTCGACGGGCAACACATCGCTCCTCATCAAAGCCGGCGTTTCTGATCTGCAGTGCCACGCGGACACGCTGTACTTTCACAATCTCTCGGACGCGTACATACGGGCGGACGGGGGCCTTTCCGGGTATCTCTACGCGTTTGACTGCGCGACAGAGACCCTGAAGCGCGCGCTGTCCGACTATGATTGGTCGTATTGCCCGATCGATGAGGGACTTCTCGCGTACCGCGAAGGGGCGGTCGTCTTGGTCGGTGCAGACGGCACAGAAATAGACGTATGCGAAACGGGGGCACAGGCAGAAGTTTTTTTCGCGGACGGCGAGATCTTCGTATATGATCCCGATGCGGCTTCGTTCGCCGCATATCCCCAGACACGATAGGGCGCGGCGCGCGCATGGCCCTTCTCCCGCGGGAGGAGGGCCGCTTTCTTTGAAACCCAACTTCCGTCCGCGAGTGAACGTCATTTTTCCGGATTTCTACCTATATAATAGTGCCAGACGCGGACAAATCGCGTTTTTGCCCCTTGCATTTCACCTGCGATATGGTAAAATATGGGCAAACCGAGGGAGAATTTGAATCGTTCGGGAGGCGTGGAGGTTATGGAAAGGAAAATAACACCCTGTTTTGCCTGCAAGCACATGTACGCCGACGTGAACCTCGAACCATGCAAAAGTTGCAGATATGCGGCGCTGAAGGCGCATGCCGCGCGCGCCCCAAAGAACCCTATTTGCGATTTTTCGGTCCCAAAAATTCAATCTCAAGTGAAATCTCCGGAGAAATAAATGCAAAATTGCAGAAAAAAACATTGACCCAACCGAAAAAATACAATATAATACACCCTATACAAAGGGGTATATGCATCAATTCGGTACATATGCCCTTTTTTGCCATATCCCGTGCGGCAGCCCGAAGGCGCGCCGGGACAACGAAGAGGAGGATATCATATGACTGCCAAGAGGATCGTTTCCATTCTGCTGTCCGTCATGATGCTTGCGACCTGCGCAACGTTTGCGTCCGCCGAAGGTGATCAGACGCTCGCGGGCCAGACCATCATCATCGGCGACATCGCGCCCATGACCGGTGCGCTTGCTGCCTACGGCACCGCCGTCGACAACGCGATTCGGCTTGCCGCGGATGAGATCAACGCGTCCGGCGGAATCCTCGGCGCAACCGTCGAGATTTCCACCAAGGACGACCAGTTTACCCCCGCCGAGGCCGTCTCCGGCATGAACGCTCTTCTGAGCGAAGGCGCGACCGCCATCATCGGCTCCGTCGCTTCCTCCGTAACCAGCGCCATCACCGGCCTTGCGAATGACGAGGGCATCGTCCTCATCACCGCCTGCTCCACCGCCGACTCCATCACCACCGAGGACGACTACGTCTTCCGTTCCTGCTTCAAGGATTCCTTCCAGGGCGAAATGGTTGCAGCTTACGCCGCCTCCCAGGGCTGGACGAAGGCCGCGATCCTCTACGCCACGGGCGACGCCTATTCCTCGGGCCTGCGCGATGCGTTTGTGAACGCCGCAGCGAATTATGGCATCGAAGTCGTCGTTGAGCAGTCCACCTCCGATACCGGCGCGGTTGACTTCTCCTCCCAGATGGCGACCATCGCTTCCTCCGGCGCGCAGGTTCTCTTTGCGCCTTACTACTATGACACGGTTGGCCCGATGATCATCCCGCAGGCGCGCGAAGCTGGCTTCACCGGTGCAATCATGGGCGCGGACGGCTTTGACGGCACCCAGGATTACACCGCCGGCGATCTCTCCGCCTATGAAAACGTGTTCTTCACCAACCACTATTCGCCCGACGATCCCTCCGAGCAGGTTCAGAACTTTGTTGCAGCGTACACCGCAGCTTATGGCTCCGAATCCCTCAACGCACTGGCTGCGCTTGCGTATGACGCCATGTACATGCTCAAGCAGGCCATCGAGACCGCCGGTTCCACCGATCACGACGCCATCCGTGAAGCCATGGTCGGCATGCACTATGTGGGCGTCACCGGCGACATGACCCTCGATGAGACCGGTACCCCCGCGAAGTCCGTGGCCATCATGACCTTTGCGGTTGAGGACGGCAAGCTCGTTCAGAAGTTCGTCACCTCGCAGCAGTAAATCGAATCCGGAGTAAACACACAACGCGCGGAGGAGCCGTTCCGGCGCTTCCGCGCGCAAAAATCTGATCGGGGGGTGCGAACGACGTTCGCCCCTCCGGCGTCAAGAAGGGCTTGGTCAAGGATGACGGATTTTATCCAGCAGGTCATCATCGGGCTTCGGATCGGGAGCATTTATGCGCTCGTCGCTCTGGGGTATACGATGGTATATGGCATCATCCGCCTCATCAACTTCGCGCACGGCGATTTCATCATGGTGGGCGGTTATACGCTGTATTTTACGGTTCCGATTCTGATCCACAACATGGGTCTGCCCGCGTGGATCGGTGTTTTGGCCGCGATCGCGGCGTGCGTTGCCGTCGGCATCACGGTCGAACTCGTGGCGTATCGGCCCGTGCGCCGAAAGGGAACCGGCATGTCGGCGCTCATCACCGCCATAGCGATGAGTCTACTGCTCGAAAACCTTGCCCAGGCGATTCCTGCAATGGGGCCGAATCCGCGCGTGATTTCGGACTCCATCTTTAACAAGACCACAATTACGATCATGGGTGTCTCGACGAACCAGACGGCGATCTTCACGATCGTTATCGCGGCAATCGTCATGGCGGGGCTTCAACTCTTCATCCAGAAGACGCGACTCGGGCGCGCAATGCGCGCGGTTTCCGAGAATAAGGCTGCTTCGACGCTCATGGGCATCAACGTCAACCGCACCATCGTCATCACCTTCGCCATCGGTTCCGCCCTTGCGGGCGTTGCGGCGCTCATGTACTGCGCGCAGTACAATAAGGTCATGACCACAATGGGCGCGATGCTTGGCCTCAAGGCCTTTGTCGCGGCTGTTCTGGGCGGGATCGGACTCATTCCGGGCGCGATGCTCGGCGGGATTGTGATTGGGCTTGTGGAGGCGCTGGTGACGGCATATGTGAGCTCGTCTCTCGCAAACGCCATCGTGTTCCTCATCTTGATCGTGGTGCTTCTCGCAAAGCCCGCAGGCATATTGGGCAAGAATGTGGGTGAAAAAGTATGACCGGGCTGCGCAAAAGAAAAACCGTCGGTTCCGTAATCAATCTCGTGATCATCCTTCTGCTGTTTTTGCTGGTGTTCGTTCTCAGCAAGACCATGGACGACAATGCCTATCGGCGCACACTCGTTCCGATTATCTGGCAGATGAGCATATTCGTGCTTTTGGGAACCAGTCTCAACCTCACACTTGGCTATCTGGGCCAGTTGACTCTTGGACACATGGGATTTGCGGGCATCGGTGCATACACGGCTGCGCTCACGTCCCTCGCCCTCCAGCGCGCGGATCTGTTTACTGCAAAGACAGCCTCGCCGGTGCAATTGATTCTTGTGGTTTTGGGCTGCTGCCTTCTGGGCGCGCTCCTTGCAGGCCTCATCGGACTCGTGGTTGGCATTCCTGCGTTGCGTCTGCGCGGCGACTACCTTGCGATCGTGACGCTCGGTTTCGGACTGATCGTCGTCAACGTGATTGAAAACCTTCCCTTCGCGGGCGGCAACGGTCTCTCGGAAGGGATGGCGAGTTCTTCGCTCTATAAAAACGGACTCGGGCTTTCCTCCGCGCTGCAGGCGCAATATGTGTATCTCGTGATCGCCATCACGATCGTCTGTATCGCCATCATGACCATGTTTATCAACTCCAAGTACGGCCGGGCCATCAAGGCGATCCGCGAGGATGAAATCGCCGCCGGCGCGTCGGGGGTTCACACGACATATTATAAGATCCTCACATTCGCGATTTCAGCGTTCTTTGCGGGACTCGCGGGTGGATTGTACGCAACGTGCTTCTCCGCGCTTTCTACCTCGAGCTTCACATTTGCCTCGTCCTCCATCTGGAATTCGACATTCATCGTGGTTCTGGTGGTTCTGGGCGGCATGGGCTCGATCACGGGCTCGATCCTTTCCGCAGTCGCCATGTACATGCTCAACTATGAGATCAAAAACGGCGCCTGGGTCGGTCACATGCCCATGTTCGTTCAGAACCTGTTTAACTTTCCAATGCTCATCTATGCACTGGTTCTGATGGTCGTCATCCTGTTCCGGCCGCGCGGTCTCTTGGGAACATACGAATTCTCGCTGTCAAACCTCCTGTTCGTCAAACGCAAGCGGACATTGAAGGGGGGCGCGTCGGAATGAACAAAATGCCGATTATTTTAAAGACGGAAAAATTGGGCATCTCCTTCGGGGGCCTCAAGGCAGTCGACGATTTCAACATCGAGATTCGTGAGGGCGAATTGGTCGGACTGATCGGCCCGAACGGTGCTGGGAAGACGACCGTTTTCAACCTGCTGACGGGTGTGTATGTCCCCACGGCAGGGAATATCACGCTCATGGGCAAAAACATCAACAGCAAGAATATCCATCAGACGGTGGCAGCGGGGATTGCGCGCACGTTCCAGAATATTCGTCTGTTCAAGGCCATGTCGGTTCTCGACAATGTGAAAATCGCGTTTACGAAGGACGTGAAGTATAACTTCCTCGATACGGTGCTTCGGACGCCACGCTTCTGGAAGACAGAGGAGGAACTCACCGAAAAGGCGCTTGACTGCCTCAGGATCGTCCACCTTGAGGACAAGGCGGAGTTTGCCGCGGCAAGCCTGCCCTATGGCGAGCAGCGCAAACTCGAAATCGCGCGCGCGCTGGCAACGGATATGAAGCTTTTGCTTCTTGACGAGCCTGCCGCGGGTATGAACCCCACCGAAACGGCGGAGCTTCTCTCTTGCATCAACGAGATCCGAAAAAAATACAAGATCGCGATACTGCTGATCGAGCATGACATGAGTTTGGTCATGAAAATTTGCGAGCGCATACAGGTGATCAACTTCGGCGTGACCATCGCGCACGGATATCCGGACGAGATCGCCAACGATCCGGTCGTGATCGAGGCGTATCTGGGCGAGGAGGCGGACGAAGATGCTGAAAATTGAAAATCTCGTGGTCTCCTATGGCGCGGTGCAGGCGTTGCGCGGCATCAATATTGAGGTAAACGACGGGGAAATCGTCTCCCTGATCGGCGCGAACGGCGCCGGAAAGACGACGACGCTGCACGCCGTAACCGGACTCATCCCCATCAAGGAGGGGCGCGTCGAGTACAATGGGGCCGATCTGCGCAGGACGCCGCCGAGCAATATCGTCACCATGGGCCTTGCACACGTGCCGGAAGGCCGACAGGTGTTCACGCGCATGACCGTTGCCGAGAACATGATGATGGGTGCCTACTTCCGCAAGGATCACGCCAAGGTCGCCGCTGACCTGGAGCGCGTGTATGAACACTTTCCGCGCCTCAAGGAGCGCGCGAAGCAGCTTGCCGGTACGCTTTCCGGCGGCGAGCAGCAAATGCTCGCCATGGGTCGATCCATGATGTCTGCGCCCAAACTCGTCGTCATGGATGAGCCGTCGATGGGTCTCTCGCCGCTTCTCGTGCGCGAGGTGTTCTCGATCATCCGTTCCATGCACGCGGACGGCATCACGATCCTGCTCGTCGAGCAGAACGCAAAGATGGCGCTTTCCATCGCTGACCGGGCCTATGTGCTCGAAAATGGGCGCATCACCATGTCCGGCATTGCCCGCGACCTGCTCAACGACGCCAAGGTGCGGAAGGCTTACCTAGGGGCATAGGGGAAACGGAAACGCCGGGGGATCTGGGGGAGACCGCTGGGGGAGACCGGGGGGGGG
>JAEZSP010000070.1 GCA_023421735.1 Bacillota bacterium
GCCTCCGTGTGCGCGACGATCTTCAGACCGTACACGACGCCGGATTCGAAGCCGCTTGCGGAGAGGTTCATCGATGTCTTATCCGTACCTTCGATCGACTTGAGCACGTTGCCGCCCTGGTCGAGCAAGTACAGATCATAGGTCGCCGTGCCGCCCGTCGATGTCCAGGAGATCAGCGCCGGATCGACGCCGATCCAGTACACGTCGCTGTCAAGCGTCGCGTTCTCGACTGTGATCTGGATGCTCGCGGGTTCCACGGGCTTTGTGGTCACCTCAGCAGTCGGTTCTACCGTGGGTTCTACTGTCGGTTCCGCAGTCGGTTCTGCGGTTGGTTCCGCTGTGGGTTCAAGCGTCGGCGCAGGCGTGGGTTCGGGGGTCGCTTCGGGCGCCGCGACGGCGAGATAGATGACCTGATCGACATCGCCTGTCGAGGCGTGCGCCTGGATCATGAGGCCGAATGTCTTGCCCGCTTCCAAATCGGACGCATTGATGGAAAGCGTGGTATCGGAATAGCTGTCGGTCTGATGAATGACGTTGCCGTCCGCGTCCATGAGGGCGAGGGTATATCCGGTGACGTCCCCGGTTGCAACCCATTGAATGACTGCGGGGGTTTCACCGATGTACCACACATCGTCGATGCGGTTTGCGTTTTCCACGCTGACGGTCAGCGTCGCCTGGGCATTGCCTTCATCGGTCGGCGGCTCCGTGGGATCGGGCTCTTCTTCCGGCATCAGCGCGATGCTGGAGGCTTTCCCGTCTGCTTCCGCACCGCCCTGCGGATAGGCGACGATTTGCAGGTAGGTGGTCTGTTCGGTCGGAAGCGAATCGGGCAGGATTGCGAGGCTGCTGGTCGCAACATCCGGCATGGTTTGGATGACCTGACCGCTGCCATTGAGAATATAGACGGTGTAGCTGGTGCCGAACGCGGCTTCCCAGTTCACGCTTGCACCGCCGGTGCCGACGATATAGACGTTGCCGTTGATGATGATGTCACCCGAAACATTGATGATCGGCGCGATGACCGTCGGGCCGGGCGTCACGGAGGGCGCAGGCGTCGGCGGGAGCGTCGGCAGAATCACCGGCGGTTCCGGGGTCGGCGTGGGTGTGGGCGTCGGCTCGACGCGCACAGGCGTCACGATATAAACCGAGGACCACTTCGCGTCGTCCATCGTGCCGTTTACGGGCACGGCGTACACATTGATTTCATACCATGAATCGGAGTCGAGCGCGGTCACGTCCAACTGCAGGCTCGTCGCGTTGAGCGTACCCGCCTGGAGGTTCATGCCGTTTTCATCCTTGATCTCGACATAGTACTCTTTCACGTCGCCCGTGACCGCCCACGAGATGTTAATCATGGTATCCTCGACGTAATACACGTCGGGAGCGGGATGGGTCATGACGTTGGAGACGGAAATTTCAGGCGCGGTGATTTCTGCGGGAACCGGCTTCTCAGGTGCATTGTCCGAGAACAGGAGTTCCTGCATTTCAACCGTTGCGACGCCCGTCACTTCGAGACCGGCGACTTTCTGGAATTCCTTGACCGTATTCTTGGTGTATTTTCCAAAGTATCCGGTCGTGTTTCCATTATAGTAACCGAGTTCTTTCAGCCGTTTTTGCAGTTCGAGCACACGGCCGTTTTCATCGCCGCGGCGCAGCGTGATATAGCCGCTGTATTCGGGTGCATTCTTTGAAAACAGCTTCTGTTGAAGAAGCGCGCTCGCCTCGCCGGACTGCACGGCGCCGATTTCCTTCTGGAACAGCTTCACAGCCTTCTTGGTCGCGGCGTTATAGAAGGAACCGGGCTGACCTTCGAGATAATAAAGCTCGTTGAGCCGTTTGTTCAGTTGCAGGACGCGCCAACCGCTGTCTCCATAGTTCATGAGGAAGTAGGAGGAGCAGGTCCTGGCGCTGCTGCTATAGAGCTTGCGCAGCGTTTCGGAATCCGCAAGGCCGGTCTCCTGCAGTCCGTTTTCGGACTGGAAGAGGCTGATTCCGTCGCGCGTATAGGGGCCGTAAATGCTGTCCGCGGGGTCGGCCATATAGCCGAGTGCGCGCAGACGCAGCTGCATTTCCTGCACGCGCAGGCCGCGTCCCCAATAGGAGATTGCGCGGTAAGGGTCAAACTGCGGCGGGTTGCCGTCGAGCAGGAATTCCTGTACTTCCCGATCGGCGATGCCGTCGACGGTCAGGCCGTTAAAGTCCTGAAAGAGCTTCACGGCATAGCGCGTCTTGGGTCCGAAGATGCCGTCGACGCGGTCATTGAGATAGCCGAGGTCGGTCAGCGCCTGCTGGAGCGCCTTGACGGCGTCGCCGCGGCTTCCGTAACCGAGTGTCGAATACTCGGCGGCGGGCGAAAGGATGTCCTTTGTCGTCTGCTCTGTCTCGAGCTTAGCGCTCGCAAGCAGCGTCAAGGAGCTCTTTTCTGCCGTCGCATCTTCATCTTCGTTGTCAGAGGAAAAGTCAAATACGAGAATATCCTGCGCCTGTTCCTGTGTGCGTGCATAGACGTTGAGCTGGCCGCTCACCGCGCGCAGGAAGAGATCCGTCATCTGATATGTGTCGGGAATGGTAATCTGCGCAAACGGGGAAATCGCCCCGGTTTCGTTGTCGATGGCGTACACAAGGCCCGCGTCGTCCATGACAAGCGCGGTTGCGTAGCTTGCCGTTACGCTGACGGGGTATGCGCCCGGAAGAACGATGTTTTGCCAGGATAGCGTGCTGGGCGCATACTGCATGAGCTGGCGCACGCCATTCACTTCTCTGATGTAATAGATATACCCATTGATGCCGGCGATGCTGTCGACCTGCGTGGCAATGAGCTGCTGGACGCGCTGCGCGGGATCGTCGAGATAGAGCGCGCCGTCAGCCGTTAGGACGAGGTCGGCATTGCCGAAAATCAGGCGCTCTACGCCCAGGATATTGGTGAACGGTTCGACCGTCTGATCATCCGGGTCATCGAGCATCGCGCCCGCATCGGATGCGAAGCCGATCAGAAAGCCGTAGCTGGATCCCTGCAAATACGAGACCGCTTCCTCGGAAGAATAAATCTCGCTCGTCACGCCGGAAAACGTCGTGAAATCGACCGCGGTGGGATCAGCGGCGGGAACATAATAGACGCCCGCGCCGCCAAAGCCGCTGGCCATCAAAACGTTCTCCACGAGCGTCGCTTCCGCATGGGAGACGATGTTCACGGTCTTCACGTCATAGACGTTCTGGGTATCCGTTTCGGTCAAAAACACGACGCGACTCGCGTCGATCGACACAAGATCGTATGCATCGGTCGCATTGATGCGATCATCAAACCCGGTGAGCAATATGCCGCCGCTCGAATCCAGATACGCAGATATGATGTCGTTCTGCACTGCGACGTCCGCATGTGCGGCAAACGAGATGCATATCAGCGCCACGAACAGGGCGGCTACGATGTATCTCCTCATAACCGATTCCTCCTTAATGGTTTCTGCGTTTTAGACGTGCCCGAATCCACTTAGTTCCAAATTGCTTAAAAATCGCCGTTTGCGCCGGGTATGATTTAATCCGGCGTTCGATTTCCAAACGCCGGAAAATGTGCTATGATAAGCCTATCGAACACGCGTTCTTATTCGCGTGCACTCTTGTCCGTAAAGTTGTCCGGCGTCCAGTTATCGAGCCAGCGGGAAAGGAGCGGATTATCCGTCGCCTGCGCAAGCCATGCGGCTTCCGGCACAAATCCAAAGCCGCGCACGCTCATCGCGCGCCTGCCAACCATGATGATGTGGTCGAGCAGCGGCGCATTGATTGGATACAGCGCATCCATGAGCGCGGCCGTGCAATCGATGTCCGCCTGCGAGGGCCGCGGTGTGGCATTTGGGTGATTGTGTGAAATGATGATAGCGGAAGCGCCCGTGCGCACAGCTTCAGACAGCACGTGTTTCAGATAAAAAGGCGCGCTGTCCTCCGTACCGGACTGCAATTCCACGCACTCGATGAGCCGCCCCGTCTGATCAAGCGCCAGCAGATAGAACCGCTCAATGCTCAGGCCCACATAGCGCATTGCCATGTAGCGCGTCGCCTCGTTCAGCGAACCCACAGAGGGATGCGGGCCGAACCTTTGTCGCTCCATGTGCCGAACGATGTCCGGGATCATGCCGATGACCAGTGCGCTGCGCTCGGAGACTCCGCATGCGGCAATGCGATGCCGCCCAGCCTCGATTGCCGCGCCTGGCGAGCCGAAATGGCGCAGCATATCCGTTGCGAGCTTGTCTGCGTCTACGCGCGGTTCGAGAAACGAAACGACATCGCGGAGCGCCCGTGAAGCGCGACCGATCCGCTCACGGGGATCGCCGCTCAAAGCCCGAGCGCCCCGGCCGCACGGAGGATCTCCACAACCTGCTCCGCAGAGGGCACGGGACCCGACAGGTAGTACCCTCTTGACGCTTCATCATAGGCCAGATACTCCGCGCCGTCCGCGAATATGCTGTCCTTTTTGAACACCAGATCGAGTGAGACAGGCGCCTCGACATCGTACAGATCGGCAACCCACTCCCCCTCCGACAGTTTCTCGCAATCGGGCGACGCCTCGAGATATTGCAGAAGGGACGATCTTTCCTCGGCAGTCAGTTTCAACTTCACACGACAACCTCCATACAGAATGATGATGAGAATTGAGATTCGAAAAAAAACAAGAACCATCAGGTGCCTCGCGCAGGGACACACCGTATTCACCGCGCGGATTCAACTTGGCTTCGGAGCCGACGACGGCGCGAAAAAGCGCGAGGGCGACGGGCGAACGCCGGAGGGCGCTTATCTGGTGTCGTCGAAAAATCCAAGGTCGAAGTTCCACCTCGCGCTGGGTCTTTCCTATCCCAACGCGGAGGACGCCGTGCGCGGCCTGCGCGCGGAGGTGATCGACCTTACAGCATTTGACCGGATCATCGCTTCGCCCGGGCGTCCCCCCTGGGATACGAAACTCGGCGGCTTCGTCATGATTCACGGTCAGCCGAACGAGGGTGCGCGGTATGGCGATTGGACGGCGGGCTGCGTTGCGCTTCCCGATCCGCACATGGAAATGCTCTATACCCTTGCGCGCATCGGCGACGAGGTAATCATCCTGCCGTAAAGATACAGTTGCGTTCATCGAATGCGGGAACGCCTTACGCGCCTGCGATGATCTGGTCCCGCAATTCCAAAATGTCGGTCACACAGATGTGTGCTACATCCGGGACCGCGTTTGCGCGGGCGTCGCGGTAGGAGCATTTCAACCCGGAGCGATACCAGACGGGCACCATGCCGACGGAGGACGCGCCGAAGACGTCCGCGCGGGCGTTATCTCCCACGTACCAGACGTTCGAAGCAGCCGCGCCGGTCTTGGTCAGCGCGAGTCGGAAGATGGCGGGCGCGGGCTTTCGGATGCCATAGTCGCTGGTCGCGATCACGAAGCGGAAGTCGTTGTCGGGCAGGAGCCGATCGAGCCTGCGCCGAAGCGATTCGCCTGAGAAACCGAGGTTACTGATGACACCCGTTCGGATATTCTCGGCCTTCAAAAACGCGAGAAATGCGGGCATGTCCGGCGTAGGTTCGCCGGGATGCGCGGCATCCCAGAAAACATCGTCGAGCGCCTCATACGGCATGTCGAACCCGACCCCGAGCGTTTCGAAGATGAGCCGCTCCGTATGCGGCCGATAGACCTCAACACTGTGCTCGCGCGCGCTGTGCAGAATCTCCTGATAGAATTCCGCGGAAAACCCAAGCACATCCGCGGTCGTCACCCCGCGCGGGTTTGAGGTTGCACGCTGCAAAACGGCCTCATAGCCCGCTTCAATGCCGCGCTCTTCCTCGTGGATCAGCGTTTCTCCGTAGTCAAACAAAACCCACTCCGGCCTTTGCATCCCGTTCCCTCCCGCTATGTATTTGAACCGAATGCGACGTTGAACAACCGCGTATCCGGGATGAAGCCCGCGCTCACGAGCGTTTTGATGCTGTTCAGATTATAATACCAGCAGCCCGCCGTCGGCTTTCCACCGGAGGCGATGACCGCATAGGCAAGGTTAATGAGGATGCTTCTGCCGACGCCCTTTCTCCGGTGTGCAGCAAGCGTGTAATTTCCAACGTCCAAGCAGTTCTTGTCCAGCATGCGCGGATAAACCGCGCCGAAGCCGCGCGTTTCGCCGTCCGATTCCAATCGGTAAAAGGCCGCGCCCGCCGGAACCGCGCCCGCCCACTGGTTTTCCGTCTGCGCGTGCATGTCCGCATACGCGCTTTCCGCAACGCGCGAAAAACGTTCCTTCCCAAATTCAGTGGGACGTTTGGGCACGCCAAAGGTCAGGTTGTATGCCTGCATCTCGAATGCGCCGCCCGTCGCGTGCATCCGCTCGAAGGCGAGGCACAGGAGGAGTTCGTCGTTCGAGGCAACCATCGCGCGCGCGATGTCGTGCGCCGCGCAGACCTGCGCAAAACACGCCTGTGCGTCGGCACGCTCCTTTTTCGGCATCCAGAATGCGCGCAGCATCGGTGCGCCGTCCCATTCCCCCACCGCATAAAATCCGCCGTTCTCCATCCGGTACGGGCGCGCCTCATAGATGCCGTCATCCCAGAAGCCATCGTTTTTGTGTCCGATTTCCTCGATAAAGGCGGAAACTTCATAAGAGATTGCATCCCATTCAACGGGTTTGCACATCATTTGCATGTCCTCATTTCATCAGAATAGCGGCGCAAACAGCCGTAGAAGCGACATGATGAGCCGGGAAAAAATCGGCCGTCTGCGCGCGTCTTCCAGCGTTACCTCGCGCGAGACCGACATGGCGTCCACGATATCCCCCTTGATCTCGGGAATCACGGGCGTATCGCACATCCAAACGCCGCACTCATAGTGGTGGCAGAGGCTGCGATAGTCGAGATTGATGGTGCCAACGATAGCGCAGCGATCATCCGACACGAATACCTTTGCATGCATAAAGCCGGGCGTGTACTCGTAGATGCGCACGCCGCCGCGCAAAAGCACCTCATAATACGAGCGCGTGAGCGCATAGGCCAGCTTTTTGTCTGGGACACCGGGGGTGATGATCCGAACGTCCACGCCACTCTTGGCGGCGATGGTGAGCGCGGTCGTCATCTCGGAATCGATGATGAGGTAGGGCGTGGTGATATAGACGTAATTTTTCGCACGCCCGAGCATGTTGATATATGCGGACTCGCCGACGAGTTCCGTGTCATAGGGCGTGTCATTGAAGGGCTGAACATAGCCCTTCGCATGTACCTCCACCGAGGGAAGATAGCGCGGAAACCGATCATATTCGCGCCGTTCAAAATCCCACAGCGTCAAAAACATCGCGGTCAGGCTCCAGACGGCCTCGCCGCGCAGCATCACGTTCGCATCCTTCCAATGACCGAAGCGCGCATGCGCGTTGATATACTCGTCCGCGATGTTGCATCCGCCCGTAAAGCCCAAATCCCCGTCGATAACGCAGATTTTGCGGTGGTCGCGGTTATTAAAGCGCGAGGAGAGGATGCTCTTAATCGGATTGAACATCAGTGCGTGAATGCCCTTATCCTCGAGCTGGCGCGCAAAATCCGCAGGAACGTGACCAAACGAACCAACCTGATCGTAGATCACGCGCACGTCGACCCCTGCCTGCGCCTTGCGCACGAGCACATCTTCGACTGCCGTCCACATCGCGCCGAGATGGATGATAAAGTATTCGATGAAAATGAAGTGCTCCGCCTTTTCGAGCGCGGGAAGCATTTCATCGAACATGCGTTCCCCAAGCGGGAAATAGGTCACATCTGTATTTTTGAAGACCGGCGCACCCGCGTTGTTGCGAATATACTGCGCCTGCAGCGCCATATCCTCGGATTCCTTCATGAGCTCGCTCATTTTATCGCGATGGTGGAACATGGCACGGTTGTACTTTTCCTGAATCTCGGCGGAGCGTCGCTTTTCCGCGCGGGTGAAGCGCACGCGACCGAACATCAGGTAGGAAAACCCGCCCAGTATCGGAAAGGCGAGACTCAATATGATCCATGGAATTTTATAGGAAGGATTTGAGTCCTCACGCACGATGTACAAAACGACAAGGAGCGAGAGGATCTCGAGGATCGCATAAAAATGAGCGAAATAGCGTTTGAACAGGAGAAACGAGGCGACCATAAACGCCGCCTGCATGAGGAGAAACAGGCTCAGCGCAACATAGTGCACTGCGCCTGAAATATGCTGTTTTCCCCGATCGGCCATTTTTCTGCCGTTTTCCATCGCCTTGCCCACTACGCCGCTTGGCGCCTACCAGTTTTTACACACATCAATCCATGCGAGAGAACCTGCGCTCGATTCCAGCTCCTCGATCGAGAGGGGCACGGCGCTATTGGCGCTGCCACAAGCGGGATACACGGTTTCAAATCGCTTGAGCGATTCGTCGAGATAGACCGCGACGCCGTCCTGAACCCCAAACGGACACACGCCGCCAACCGCGTGACCGATTTTCTGCGCGACCTCGTCATGCGACAGCATCCGGGCCTTCGTGTGAAACTGCGCCTTGTATTTGGGATTATCGATCTTCGCGTCGCCTGCCGCGACGATGAGCGTCGGCGTACCGTCCACATCGAATGAGAGCGTTTTTGCGATCATCGCAGGCGCGCACCCAACGGCCTGTGCCGCGAGTTCGACCGTCGCCGACGAAACGTCAAACTCCATAACCCGATTTGCCAATCCAAACTTCTCGAGGTGCTTCTTTGCCGCTTCAACGGACATTCCGTTTCCTCCGTATTGCCGGTTTGGATGTCAAAAGCCCATTCCCAGGAGGATCAATGCATCCATGCTGCAAAGGCAGGACGAAAATGGACCTTCGGCACCCACAACGTTTCTCTTGATTGTTTCACAATCCGGTGTTATTTTACCACATTCGCATGCCCGTTGTCAAAATCAGCCTTCTGACATTGCGATGCGGAGCTTCTCGAGCGCGCGCTTTTCAATGCGCGAAACGTAACTGCGCGAAATGCCCAGAAGCCGCGCAACTTCGTGCTGTGGGAGCGGTTCGCCGTCGACGAGTCCGTAGCGCAGAACGATCACCTGCCGCTCCCGCTCATCAAGCGCATCCTCCAGCATTTCAACCGCCCGGGTTGACTCGATCGCGATCTCCACCTGCGCGGGCACGACGTCCGCATCGGTACCGATGAGGTCGATGAGTCGAATCTCGTTGCCGTCGCTATCCGATCCAATGGGATCGTTCAGGGAAACCGTGCCGCGCGTCTTCCGACCCGCGCGCAGGTGCATGAGAATCTCGTTTTCGATGCACCGGGATGCGTATGCGGTGAGCCTGCCCGCCTCCGGACGGAACGTATTCACCGCCTTGATCAGGCCGATCGCACCGATGGAAACGAGGTCATCCGAATCGACGCCGCTTGATGCGTACTTCTTCGCGATGTGCGCCACGAGCCTGAGATTGTGGACGATCAGCTTGTCGCGCGCGGTACAATCCCCCTGCGCCTGTCGGCGGACGAGATCCGCCTCCTCCTGCGCCGCGAGGGGCTTGGGGAATGAGGATTTGCCCGAAAGGTGCATGGCGATGAGCCACGCATCCTCCGCGAGCGAGAGAAGCCAGCCTAAAAAAAGCATAGGGCGAACCCCCTTTGGGGAAGTCTGCCCTATACCCTATTCGACAAAAGTTGTCCGCTATTCGTCCGGTGGATTATTGACCCGCGCCGTGCAGCGCGTCATAGGCTTCCCAACTCGGCCTGTACTGCGCGACGTTCGCCTGTTGTTCTTCCTGGGTGCGCGCGAATGCCAGTTCACCGGAATCGGGCTCCTTGGCGCAGAAGTACATGTAGCCGCCGTCGATGAAGTCCATGTCGGGGTACAGCGCGGCGAGCATCGCCTTCTCGGAAGGATTGCAGATCGGGCCTACGGGGAGGCCGTCCACGGAGTAGGTATTGTACGGACTCGCGATTGCAAGTTCGTCGCTGGTCAGCACAAATCGCTTCTGACCCGTCAGATAGTTGACGGTCGCGTCGCTTTCAAGCTTCCATCCGGCGCTCAGGCGGTTATAGAAGACCGCCGAGACCTTCGCGTAGTCGTCTGTCTTGCCCGCTTCCTTCTCGATCATGGAGGCGAGCACAATCACCTGATCCATGCTCAGCTGCGACTGATACTGCGGGATCTGCGTGTACACGCCCTCACTGTCAACCGCGTACTCGGTATGATCCGCGTAGAACACGTTATCGATGACCTTGTTGCCCTGAGAGAGGAGCGTCTTCAGGATGCTCTCTGCGTCTGCCGACTTAAAGATGCGGTACGTGTCCGGCGCAAGGTAGCCTTCCAGCGCATACTTGCGGCCTTCAAGTGCGCCCGCCTGATCAGCTGCGGAGAGCGAATACGAATAGCTGATGAACTTCTCCGGCTGATTGCACAGTTGGAGGAACTCATCGCGCGAAGAAATCGCGCCCTGCTTGACGAGATAGTCCGCGACATCTTCCACCGTCCAGCCGGGAACGATGGTAATCGTGCGCTCGTTGGTCTGGCTGCCGGAGGAGAGTTGGTCGATGATCTCGAATACGTTCATGCCCTTTGAGAGATCATAGGTGCCATAGCTGATGGTATTCTGAAGCCCCCTGAATTGCACGATGTACTTGAAGACGCTGCCGTTTTTGAGAAGCTGCGCCTTTTCGAGTTCCTTTCCGATGGATGTGATCGTCTGACCGTTTGTGACGTCAAACGCCACGGTTTCGACGCTGCCCGGATCGACGGGCTGGAAAAAGTCCTCGTCGACGTGGTTCCACACGACGGTTACGAGCCCAATCACGATCAAAAGGCTGCACAGAAAGATCAAAGTGGGCCGGAGAATCTTCCAGAGCCACTCGTACCAGAAAAAACCGTATTCCCGTTCCTCGTGCAGCGTCTTGACATTATATCGATCCGGTCTATACGCGCTCGGGCGCTTTCTCTTCTTCGGCATGGTTCCCCTCCGGGCCTCAGCGGGCGAACATGTCAGGGCTGATTCCCGCGACGTCCGCGAGAATCCTGAACACATCCGCAAGCAGTTTCTGATAGTTGAACTCGGCGAGCAAATACGCGCCCGCATCCTTGTTGAGCTGCAGAAGCGACGCGATCTGGTTGAGCCGCGTCATATCGTCATCGGGGAGGTTTTCTCCGGAGGCCATCTTCGCCTGCAGCTTAAATTGCAGCTTTTTGTATTCGTCCAAGAGCGCCGCATTGGTCGCGTCCGCGTAAGCGAGCTCCCGAAGCCGCATGTATTCCCGATATGGTTCCGATTCCCGGAGACTCCGGGCGAGGGCGTTTGCCTGGTCGTATACGTTCATGCTATATCTCCACGATAATCGGCAGGATCATAGGCTTTCTCTTGAGTTTTTCATAGACGTACTTTTGCACCGCGTCGCGCACATCGCCCTTGATGTGGCTCCAATCGGAGTTTTCGATCTGGCCATAATGGACGATTGCCTTTTTGGCTGCTTCACGCGCACCGTCGAGCAGATCATCGGACTCGCGCATGTACACGAAACCGCGGCTAATGATGTCGGGGCCGGTCACGACCTCGCCCAGTTCGTGGTCGATGCCCATGACAACGATGAGCATGCCGTCCTCTGCGAGGAGTTTGCGATCGCGCAGAACTACCGTTCCCACGTCACCGATACCGAGGCCATCCACGAGCACCGAGCCAGAAGGCACCTCGCCCGCCGCGACCATCGACCTGCCGTCCAATTCGACCACATCGCCGATATCCGGAACAAGCACGTTCTCTTCCGGCATGCCCATGGACATGGCGAGCTGCGCGTGATAATGCAAATGACGATACTCGCCGTGCACAGGAATAAAGAACTTCGGCTTGGTCAGGGCGTGAATGAGCTTCAACTCCTCACGTCGGGCGTGTCCGGAGACATGCACCTCTGCAAGGGATTCATAGATCACGTTCGCGCCGGTACGCACCAACTGATTTATGACGCGCGAGACAGACTTTTCGTTCCCGGGAATGGGCGTTGCGGAAATGATAATCATGTCGCTTGTGCGGACGATGAGCTTTCTGTGTTCCGCGAACGCCATGCGCGAAAGCCCCGACATGGGCTCGCCCTGCGATCCGGTCGTGACGATGGTGACTTTCGAGTCTTCATAGCGGTCGATTTCATCCGGGGAGAGAAGATTGCCTTCCGGAATCTTCAAATCGCCCAGTTGCATCGCAACCTTTGAAATATTGATCATGCTGCGGCCGATGAGACAGACCTTCCTGCCATATTTTGTCGCCGCATCGACCACGAGCTGGATTCTATGTATGTTGCTCGCAAACATGGCGACGATGATGCGCCCGGAGGCCTTCGAAAAAAGGTTCATAAACGTCTCGCCGACGTTGCGCTCGGACATGGTATACCCCGGGCGCTCGACGTTGGTGGAGTCCGCCATCAGAAGGGTCACGCCCTCATTGCCGAGTTCGGCAAAGCGGCCTAGATCGATGGGCGCGCCGTCGATGGGCGTGTAATCGACCTTGAAATCCCCCGTATGCACGATGGTACCCACGGGCGTATGAATCGCGAGGGCGCAGGCGCCCGCGATCGAGTGGTTGACCTTAATGAATTCGACCTGAAATACGCCGAGCTTCACTGTGTCGCCCGGCTTTATCACATACAGTTCAATTTTGCCCGCGAGCCGATGCTCCTTGAGCTTGTTCTCGATGAGCGCAAGCGCGATGCGGGAGCCATAGACGGGCTTTTGCAGCTCCCTGAGAATGTACGGCGATGCTCCAATGTGATCCTCATGTCCATGGGTAATGACAAAGCCGCGAATCTTTTCGCGGTTTTTCTCCAAATACGTGGTATCGGGAATGACAAGGTCTACGCCCGGCATGTCCTCCCGCGGAAAAATGGAACCGATGTCCACGCAGATGATGTCGTTTGCATACTCAAATACCGTAATGTTTTTGCCGATTTCGCCCAAGCCGCCCAGCGGTATGATTCTAAGCTTTGGCTTGTTTTTGCGATTGTTTCCTGACACTTCATCCTCCTTCGCTGCCCTTTCCCCAACGCGCTTCCCTTTCAACGAAGTCCCCGCGTCCGCGGCAGACCGAATGGCGTCGCGCATCCCGAGCATCTTTTGATTATTGACTGCCGTTCGGGCCGCACCCGTCCGGTCAAGTTGCCCATAGTATACCACATGCGGGTTACGTTTTACACCGCGCCTGTTTGTTTTTTGGACAATATTTGCCGAATTTCTCCCCCTGCAACGCAATCAATGCGCTTTTTGTGCACATGAAAACGCGGACGCATTGCGTCCGCGTTCCTGCCGCCCATCAGATATTTTTGTCCACAAACGCCTTCAGCGTCTGCTGTGGCACTGCGCCGATCAAGCGGTCCTTTTCGACGCCGTCTTTGAAAATGACGATGGTGGGAATGGATGAGACGCCCATGGAAACCGCGGTGTCCGTCTCATCGTCGATATTGAGCTTGCCGACCGTCAGTTTCCCGTCGTATTCTTCTGCGATCCGGTCAACAACCGGACTCATCATGCGGCACGGGCCGCACCAGCTTGCCCAAAAGTCCACCAGCATTGTTCCCTGTGCCTGCAGACTCTCCTTTGTCAGATCCGCAGATTTAAGTGTCTTGATCTCCGCCATAATCTCCTCCGCTTTCCCGGCATGCATGCGCCTTGGGCGCAAACCTGCCGCTTGCTTTCATATGCTTGTCAAAAATTTTGATGATGATAAGCGCAACCGCAAGCGCGCCGATGGCCGCAATCGCCTGAATGTAGTCGACATCCGTAAACGCACGCGTGACGAACAGACCCGCAAAAAACGCGGCGATCGGGAATCCATAGGCGATCAGCGACGCGCGCGAAAAATTCGCATCGTCGAGTTCGAGCTCGACCACCTGACCAACCTCGTAATCCCCCCTGGGCAGATCGACATAAACGCTTTCCTGCCTGCCATAATCGCACGCGCGGCAGCTTCCGCACGCCTCCTGGCGCCGAACCTCCGCTTTGAGCTTTCCTTCGTGTCTCACAACGATTGCCGTCTGCTTCATTTTTCTCACGCTCCGCTTGTATTATAAACGGGCGTCTCTCCTTCTAAACCTCCGGCTGCGTCGCGGCCGTGAGATCGAGCATCTCGACCGTACGCCCGGTTTCGCCGCTTCTGAGCATGCCGGTCATAACATCGAGCGCGTGACCGGTCAATTTCCAACTTGTGACAAAATCGCCCTTGCCGCAATCCACCGCTTCCGCCATCTTCGAAAGCCCGAGCGCGCGGCTGTTCTCCTTATAAGGGAACATAAGAGGCATCTCGCGGACGGTTCCGTCTTCCGGCAGATACAGCTTCACGGGTCCGCCGAACGTATTCGGGTCGGGAACGGTGAGCGTGCCCTTCTCGCCATAGATTTCGATGCAGGGCAGCGACGCCTTCAACGTCTCAAAGGACATAATCATACTTGCAGTCGCACCCGACCGGAAGCGCAGCGTGCCCGCCACGTGGGTCGGCGTTTCAACCTGTATGACGAGGCCTTTTTTCTCCTTGCAGCTTGCGACACGCGTATCAAACGACATCTGCGTCATGGCGCAGAGACTGTGTACCGGGCCGAGCAGGTGGATGAGCGCGGTTGTATAATAGGGACCCATGTCGAGCATCGGGCCCGCGCCGGGCTTATAGAAAAACTCCGGATCGGGATGCCACGTCTCGACGCCGTGACTCATCATGAACGCAGTCGCCGCCAGCGGGCGACCAATGAAGCCAGCATCGATGATGCGTTTGCATGTCTGAATGCCCGCGCCAAGGAACGTATCCGGTGCGCCGCCGAGCATGAGGTTCTTTGCGCGCGCAAGTTTGATCAGTTCGATTCCCTCATCAATGGTCTTCGCAAGAGGCTTTTCCGAGTAGACGTTCTTACCTGCCAGGAGCGCCGCCTTTGTAACCTCGTAGTGCTGATACGCACGCGTGATATTGAGGACGATGTCGACGTCCGGATCCGCAAACACTTCGTACATATCCGCATAGATTTTCGGTATCTCGGGATATTTCTCCTTGGCCGCCTGCGCCCGCGCAGGGATGAGATCGCAGATGCCTGCGATCTCAAGATTGTCAAATGTCTCTGTGATGTTTTTCAGGTATATTCCGCTGATGTCGCCAACGCCGATGAATGCAATCCTGGCCATTCCCATTCCCCCTCCAGAATTTGAATTAATCAGAAACCGATGTCGGAGGATTACAATAGCCGCAGTCGCTATATCCGTGCGCGAGGGCGTACTGAAGCGTCACGGCAGTTCCGTTTTTCATGCCCGCTTCGTCGCATGTGGCCGACGTATGATATAGATACGAGCTGGAATCGCCCGACAGATCGATATAGACCTTGGTGTCCGCAGGCGCGGATGAATCCTCTCCCCCGCTGCCCGGATCCCCGGTGCTTTCACCCGTCACGCAGACAGGGCAGGCCTTCATGCCATAGGCAAGCGCCTCGGCAAGCGTTCCGGAAACCGCTCCCGTACCGGCGTGCGCAGCGTCAAAGTGATACGTGCCCGAGCCAGGAACCGCGTACACTTTTTTCGCAGCCGACGCCGCGCAATCCGGGCAAGCCTTCAGCCCGTAATTGAGCGCCGTTTCGAGCGTGACCGTTCCGGTCGTGCCCGATATGTTGGTGCAATTCGACTTCGTGTGGAAGTACTTTCCGGTTGCGGTCACGTAAACGTCGATGCCGGACGTGCCGGAGGTGAACTTATGGGAGTTGGTCCGCTCCTCACTCGAGTCCGTATTCGTCACGCAATTTGGGCATGGCTTGAACCCATAGGCCAGCGCCTGATCAAGCGTGCCCTTGTAGGCGGAACTGCCCGCATCGCTGGACGAATAGTGGTAATACTTGCCGCCCTTGGTGGCGTAAACCGTCTTATTGCCGGCAGCCGCGCACACGGGACAGGCGCTCTTGCCGTAATTAAGCGCGGTCTCAAGCGTGATTTTGATCGGCGTGCCCGTGATGTTTGAGCAGTTGGCGTTCGTATGGTAATACTTGCCCGCTGCGGTCGCGTACACATTGATCCCAGACGTTCCGGAGACGTACTTGCCCGAGGAAGATGTGTCGTCCGAACTCGTGGCGTAGCAAATCGGGCATTTCTTGAGTCCATGGACGAGCGCCTGCGCAAGCGTTCCCTTGACGGGGTTTGTCATGCCGGAGCATGTGGAAATTTTATGGTAGTAGGCATTCCCCTTCTGCGCGTACACGGTGTCGTTTGCACTCGATGCGCACACCGGGCACGGCTCTTTGCCGTCGTCGATCGCCTGTTCAAGGAGCACCTTGGTTGCGCCATCCTCTATCTTGGAACAGTCCTGTTTCGTATGATAGTATTTTCCGTTTTCGGTCGCGTAGACGTACACGCCCGAATAGCCGCTGTTGGCGTCATCCGTGCCGTCGGTATTGGACGTGTCGGTATCGGACGTGTCGGCGTTTGACGCGCTCCAGCACTTCGGGCACGCCGTGAAGCCATAGGCCAGCGCCTGGGCGAGCGTCGTTTCCTTGGCGTCCGTCATCCCGGAGCATGTGGCATACGAGTGGTAGTACTTTCCGCCCACGGTCGCATAGACCTTCTTGTCGGCAGAAGCCGCACAGATCGGACAGGCTTCACGCCCCTCCTTAATCATGGACAGAAGCGTGACCTTCTTTGCATCCTTCATGCCCGAACACGTGGCGTTCGTATGATAATACTTGCCGCCGTCTGTCGCATACACGTAAACGGTGTTCTCTGTCGTCGTTGTCGTCTCGCTGCTGGTGGAATAGAAGTCATCCGTCACACAGACGGGACACTTTTTCTTTCCGAGCACGAGCGCCGCAGCGAGCGTAATGCTCTTCGCATTTTTCATGCCCGAACAGGTTGGGTCCGTATGATAATACGTGCCGCTTTCCGTGGCATAGACCTGCTTATTGGCGCCCGCCGCACAGACGGGACAGCCGGATTTACCACTCTGCAGCGCCGCAAGCAGCGTGACCTTTTTCGCACCGGTCATGCCGGAACAGTCGCTCTTTGTATGGTAATATTGGCCGTTCGTCGTCATGTAGACGTAGACGCCGCTCTTGTCGTTTCGAATGCTCGAAAGATACTTCTGGCTTGCCGTTTTGCTGGTACTCGAGGAATTGGAAGTCGAGGACGTCTGTGTGCCGCCCGCACAGACGGGACAGGCGGTCTTCCCTTCCGCCACGGCCTTTTCCTTTGTATAGACGACCGCGTTTTTCATGCCGGAGCAGAACTTATCCGTATGGTAATACTGGCCGTCTGCCGTGGCGTAATAGACCGTATCATCCGTCGCGCCGATACACAGCGGGCAGGCCGTCTGATTGCGGTTGCGCGCAGCCGCGACGGTCATCGCGGTGACTGATACGCCGGCTTCGATGTTTGAACAGTTCGGGTCGCTGTGGTAGTAAAGCCCCGTTTGCGGGCTGTACACGAGCGTCGTGTCTGTAACGGCATCCCCCGTCGTTGTCGAACCCGAATCCGCAAGCGGCGTTGCCGTGGGCGTAAGGTCGAGGTCGGTCGACGTGTCGCCGCCAAGGCTGCTCAGGTCACTCGTGGGTTCTGCGGACGGTTCAACCGTGATCGCTACCGTAGGCGCAGTCGTAACAAGCGACATTTGCGGCTGTACGGACGTATCGTTGCTGCCGCCGAATATCTTTGAAAAAATCAGAATCAATAGAACGATGAACCAGACCGCTGACACAGCCGAAAGTCCCGTGCGAATTTTGAAATCGTAGCGATTCTGCTGCCATAGTAGGTAGATGCCCAGCGGCGGAAGCACGACCAAAAGCGCAAGCACGATCCATTGATTGTTTTCTATGTATTCCATGACAGGGCCGGCGGGTACGCGCGGCTCATCGCCATGATCATAGCCGTCTTCACCATCATAATACCCGTCCGGCGCATCGACATAGCCGTCGTTTGCCGCATAGTCGTCTGCGCGGTAATCGGAATCATCCGCGCGTGCATCGTCATATGGCTGTTCGTCATACGGCCGTTCGTCATAGGGGTACTGGGCGTAAGCGTCGTTCCCATCGTCCTGCGAAGTTTCCTTTTCAAACGAGATGCGTTTGATCTCACCTTCACCCCAGCGATAGGCGAAGCCATGCTTGGAAAGGTTGAACTTCAGTTTTCCTATTTTATGCGTTGCCATTCGATTTCCACCTCATCGGAGACGCGTTGTGCGCTCTATACCGCCATCCATAACATGCGATACACATATTAAGTTTACATCATAAACACCCCGGCGTCAATCGCTCGGATGCGAAAAAATGTGCCTGAATTGAGAAGAATCACGCATTTATGTCATATTATCGTCATATTCAATCCCCCGTTTACTACTAAACTTTGAACTTTGTTTCAAATGTTTGAAAAAAGGTATCATTTCTTCATTGCCTTTCAGGCTAGATTTATGATATAATCCCCCTATACATATACGGTTTTTACCGGAGGTGCATTCCATGAAACTGGGCAAAGGCGGAATTCATATCGGGCGATATCGCGTAACGCCGCTTGGGGTTACGGTTTTTGGTGCGACCCTACTTGCGCTCGCCATCATCGCCGTCATTATTGTCTTGAATCACATGTCGGCTGATCCCACGATAACGATTGCGGGTACCGATCAGACAGGCGACGCACAAAAAGAGGGCCAGACGGTGATTACCGCCTTTACGCCGACGCCGATGCCAACCCTGCAAACGACGGCTGAGCCGACCCCGGAACCGGAACCTACGCCCGCTTCCGCGCGCATTCGCTTCATCGGCGAAATCTCCGCGGACACGAATGTGCTCACGGCAGCGCAGCAAGAGGACGGGAGCTATGATTTTTCCTCCATGTTCAGCATGATTGCGGGTGCGGTGAGCGACGCCGACTACACGGTTGGCGATGTCGAAGGCTCAATGGGCGGCATCGGTGAGGGATACTCGGGCAAAAAGGACTATAACACGCCGGAATCGATCATCCCAAATCTTAAGGACGCAGGCGTCGACATGCTTGCGCTTGCAAACGATCACGCGCTCGACGCATTCTTCGAGGGACTTCTCGACACGCTCAAGAATTGCACCGAGGCCGGGATGGCTTACGCGGGCGCGGCCTCAACCCAGGAAGAGCACGACACGCCGAACATCGTTGAGATCAACGGCATTCAGGTCTGCTTCCTGAATTATACGACCACGCTGAACTCCAAGGAGAAGTCGACAAGCGAGGATGCGATCATATACGGCGTAAACCTCGCATCCAAGTCGAATGCGTCGGCGGACGTCGAGGCGGCGCGCGCCGCGGGCGCGGATGTCATCGTTGCGATTGTGAGCTGGGGCGAAGACGGCTCCACCAAGACGACAGACGTGCAGAAGAAAGTTGCGAAAGTGCTCACGGGCGCCGGAGTCGATGTGATCATCGGATACGGCCCGCGCGTGATTCAGCCCGTCTACTGGCTTGAGGAGAAGGACAGCGACGGGAACGTGACCCACAGAACGCTGTGTGCGACGTCGCTTGGAACCTTCCTCTCCGATTCCTCCGATAAATATCAGGATTTCGGTACGATCTTCGAATTCACGATTCAGGAGGGGGACGACGGAAGCTTCGCGGTTGAGAGCCCCGTGAGCATTCCCACCTATGTATGGCGCATGACGGACGGCGACAAAACCGACTATCACGTACTCGCCTGCGGCGAATGGCTCGAGGAACAGCCGGAAGGCATGTCGGATACGGATTATGCACGGATGCGGGAAATCTGGGATAACATCGGAACGATACTGACCGATACGACGAAAATCGAAGCAAACTAATTCCATATAAGAAAACCGGTCTCCCCTGTAGAGGCCGGTTTTTTCACGGTTTGGGCTATGATTCTTCCTTGCGCATATGCCCATTTCCGAGCGGGCGATATTTACGGTTCCTGTTTGTTTCCATCTTCTTCAGAATCTCGCTTTCCAGATCGACGCCCGCGATCTCGGAAAGGCCCAACAGATAGATGGCGACATCCGCAAGCTCCTCGGCAAACGCCTCTTTTGTTTCGAGCGCAAAGGCGTGGTATGCCTCGCCGAGTTCCGTCAGAATCAGGCAGAATTCCATTTCCATATTTGTGACGTTGAATCCGTGCGCGAGCTTGTTTTCATAGACCTTTTTCTGCAGTTCCTTCAGATCAACCATTCTCGCACGCCTCGCAGTCCCCCTCGCAGTTCGCGCAGGCCTTATGACCGCCGCAGCTGCCTTCGAGATTGATTTGGCCGCCCGATACCCCCATCATGCGATGCGGGCAACCCTCATCATCGATGACATCGCCATAAGGCACAAAGCCATAGCGCGTATAAAAGCCGACGCGCTCCACCTGGGCAGAGAGCACAACCGAGCCTGCGTTCAGTTCCTGCGCGCGATTGAGCAGCATGCGCATGATGAAATCGCCGATGCCCTTCCCCCGCCAATCTTTGAGAACGCACACGCGCCCGATGGTCAGCCGATCGCCCTTGACGATCAATCTGCCTGTGCCGACCGGCGTATCGTCATCATAAACGAGGGCGTACATGGCCATTGCGTCATACGCATCGGGTTCGCTGCCGGATGAAAAACCCTGTTCGTCGACAAAAACAGCGCGCCGGATGGCGATCACGCTTGTTGAATCATCCTTTGACGTGAGATAAACGCCTCGAATCACATGCATACCACCTTTCACACATGCCATTATAACACATGTACACAGCACTGAAAACCACCGGAAGGGTACAAATCGCGCTTCGTAATCGCATAGGGCGGGCTGGCTTGGTCCGTGTTTCCAGATTATTCCGGGGAGATTTGGGAATTGGCCCGACGGAAAAAAGCAATACTAGTGCCGGAGTTTGGACACGGAAAGGAGTAATCACATGTCTCAGTTGAACCAAATTGAACTTCAGAACCTCCGCCACATAATCGGAGAGCATGACACGGCATTTCAGAAGATGCAGACCTACGCCGAACAGTCCCAGGATCCGCAGGTGAAGGCCTTCTTCCAGAAATCGGCACAGGATGCCCAGAGCACGAAGCAGCAGCTCATGACGTTTTTGCAGTAAGGAGGAATCCCCATGTTTCAGGAAAAGGCAATGGTCAACGATGCACTTGGCTCCGTCAAGAGCAGCCTAACCGCATACGCGAACACCATCTCCGAATGCGCAAACCCGCAGCTGCGCAGCACCATCCAGCAGATTCGCAACAAATGCGAAGCCTCGCAGTACGAACTTTACAAGCTTGCGGAGACCAAGGGATACTATAAGCCCGCCATTATGGCAAAGGACGACGAAGTGCAGCAGACGAAGCAGCAGCTTCAGGGTTAACACGGCACCCCGGCGCTCTCGCAAGAGGGCGTCGGTTTTTTTGTTGACTTTGTGGCTTTTTTGCGCTAATATCGAAGTGTAAGTGTTGATATAGAAGGGAGAACTGAAAAGGAGGGATTTCACATGAAGCGAAAATCACTGATCCTCATCCTGTCCTTTCTGCTGATCGCGGTTTCGTTCAACGGCGCCTTCGCGATGGGCAAACTGGTCTCGACGCAGGAAAGCCTGATCGTCATTCCTTACTACGACAACTACTATAACGGATATGTGTTCGCAGAACTGACAAACAGCGGCGACAAGCCCGTTGAATTCTCAAGCGGGCTGATGGAACTGTTCGATCCAGACGGGAACAGCCTCTCCTCCACCGATCTCTACTATTGTTATCCACCCGTTCTGCAACCCGGGGAGACGGGGTACGTGTACGGTTACAGCTACCTCGAGGTTGATGGCCCTGATATGATCGACGACTACATGCTGTCGGTCACCGGACAGGGCACCATTTCACAGACCGTGCTGCGGCTCACGGCCGAGGCGCGCATTGAGGAAGTCGAAGAATACTACGATACATATCACTACCTCGTCGCAGACATTCAGAACACGTTCGATCAACCGCTGACATCCTTCGAAATCGTCTTTGCCGTAAAGGACGAAGCAGGCGCACTTCTCTTCGTGATGTCGTCGAGTTGGAGCGGATACAACGTCGGCGTTCTGCCGGGTTCGTCCGTCGAATTCCGGGAACAGATGAGTTCCGACCTGATGACCTACCTGGAAGAGAACGAAATCGTACCTGCGACCGTGGAAGCAATCGTCTATAACATACAGTACTGACCGCAACGCATTTGATGAAGGAGGCGGTTAACCGCCTCCTTCCCCTTTGCCGATTGGCTCCGTCGGATGATCCTGAAAACGTGAACGCACTCCCCCTCTACCTACCTGGCCTGTGGCTTTGTGATGACATCGGTCGTCCAGTATGACCGGGTTACACAGACCGAAAGCCCTTGCCGATGACCTCGCTGGTATTGGAAATGAAGATGAATGCGTGGCGGTCGATTTTGCGCACCTCGTTTTTGAGCGCGAGCGCCTCGCCGCGCCTGCACGCCGTGAAGACGAGCTTGCGATCCTCTCCGGTGAACGCGCCGCGCCCATCGACCACGGTGGCCGAGTGATTGAGCGTCTTGATGATATATTCGCAGACCTCATGCGGCGCGGTTGTGACGATGGTGAAGTACTTGCACAGGTTGATCGACTCGATGACGGAATCGATAAGAAAAGCTTTCATCAGAAGACCGAGTACCGAGAACAGGCACGTTTCGATGCCAAACACAAACACCGACGAGAGCGCGATGAAGGAGTCGCTGATGAGCAGCGCCTTGCCGATATTGATGTTCGTATATTTTTTGAGGATCATGGCGACGACATCCGTTCCGCCGGATGACGCGTCAAGGTTGAACATGATTGCCGATCCGACCGCCGGCAAAAGGATTGCGAACGCGAGCTCGAGGAGGGGTTGGGTCGTAAACGGCGCGGTCATGGGATAGACCTTCTCAAGCAGCCAAATCACAAAGGAATACACGACCGTACAATACACCGTGCGCAGTGTAAACCCCCGCCCGAGAACGAACAGTCCCACCACAAGCAGCGAATAGTTGATAATCATCATGAGCGTGCCGGGAGAGAGGCGCGGCAGAAGATTACCGAGGATGATCGAGATGCCGCTCACGCCGCCGGTTGTAAAATGGTTCGGAAATTTGAAGAAATAAACGCCGACGGACAAGAGGAGCGTCCCGAACGTGAGCATCATGTAATCCTTGACCAGTTTTTGCATAAACCAATTCTCCCTCATGGAGCATCTGAATTCCGCCCGTCATTATAGCCCCGTAGGCGCGAGAAATCAAGCATCACCTGTAAATTTTCACGCATCGCTTGTCATTTTTTCACCCATATCCCTTCATAAGATTGAAATAATTCGCAAATTATGGTATCTTATTTATAAGTACATGGCGCACATACGCGCCACCTGGAGGACGCGGAATGCTGATAAGACGACTGACGGCGATATTTCTCATTATGGCGCTGATGACGATCAACCTCCCGGCCATGGCAGAGACCCCTCCATACCGGATCACGGTCGATTTGACCAACAATATTGTGACCATTTTTTCAACTGCCGACGATTCCATCGTCCGGCAGATGATTTGTTCAAGCGGTACGCCTCAGGATCCGACCATTCAGGGTACGTTCACGATGATCAAGCAGAAGCGAAAGGTCGAACGCAAGGAATGGTATGTGTTTGCGGACGGATACGGCAAATGGGGAAGCCGGATTACGGGCAATTACCTGTTCCATTCATATCTGTTCGTACGAGAAGACGATGACGCGGTCTACTGGCCATCCTACGCGGCGATGGGAACCGATGCGTCCCATGGCTGCATTCGCCTCTACATCGACGACGCGAAGTGGATTGCAAAAAACTGCTTTCCGGGCACAAAGGTCAAAATTTACGAGTCCGGCGTGCAATACGGGTATTTGAAGGAGCTGCTCTATCAGCAGTCCTTCTCCATTGACAACGGCATATCCTATGCGGAGTTTGCGAAAACCGCTGCAAACGATACGGAACTGGGCTACAACAGCAAGGGCGACGAGGTGTCGCTGCTCCAATCCAAGCTCATTACACTTGGGCTCTATTCCGGCGAACGGGACGGATATTATGGAGAAGATCTCCTGAAAACGGTGGCGGCAATTCAGACGGCGCTTGATCTCCCCGTAACGGGCATCGCGGATGAGACGTTTTTGGCGATCATTTCCGGCGACGATCCGCCCGTCTCCACGCTTGCAACCCTGCGGGAAGGGATGAGTTGGCCGTCTGTCAAGGTGCTGCAGGCACTGCTCAAGAGCCTCGGTCTGTACGACGGAGAAATCGACGGCAATTTCGAATCGACCACGCGCGAAGGAGTCATCCTGTTCCAGCGCCTGACCGACCAGGAGGAAACGGGCATTGTGACGCCGGAATTGATCAATGAAATGAAACGGAAAATCACCCTTTTAAATACCAAGTACGGCGAGGGCCAATACGCGGTTACATTTGAGGAAGACAACGCGACGTATGCCACGATCACGTGCAAAAGCGTTCTGAATGTGCGTGAGAAGAAATCGACCAGCAGCAAAAGTCTGGCAAAGATTGAACCCGGCGCGGTCGTCACGGTTCTGAAAAGCGGCGATAAATGGACGGGAATATCCTATAACGACATTATGGGATACGTCATGACGGAATATCTTGACATCAACGCGACCGATACCCTCATGCCCGTCTATGGAAAGGCAGATGCCACGCATCCCGCGCTGGAAGAGGTGCGTTCGGGCTTAAACGTCATTGCGACAAAGGATGTAAAATACGCGGCGGTCAAGTCAGGAACGATTCTCTCGGTTTGGGAATCGTCTTCAACAGGATCAAAACTCAATTTCAACCTCTCCCCGAAGACGGTCGTGCGGGTCATTTCAGCAAGCAACTCCTGGGCGTTCATTACATACGGCGGAAAACACGGTTATGCCAAGCTCTCGCAACTGCAAACGGGAACCGTCACCGAGCTATCCCCTGAAACAAAAGAGGTTGAGGCACCGGACGGCGACGATGCAGATAACGTGGAATACGCCTACGTGACGAATGAAGAAGGCACGACCCTTTATCGGCAGGCATCGGCATCAGGAGACGTCGTGGATGAAATCGGCGCCGGGGAGCGCGCGGAGGTCATCTTCGCAAGCACATCGTGGACGCAGGTGCGCGTCGGGGAGAAGACGGGCTATGTATCAAACGAGGACGTATTTATTGGAACAAACGATGGAATCGACGAATATCTGACGGAACTCGCGGCCTCGCGCGCCGTATACGGGGTGGTGAGCACGGGCTCGGACGCGCGGCTCAACATGCGCACAGACGGGACCGAGGAGGCGGCGGTTGCGCGCACGCTCGAGAACGGCACGGTCGTCAAGGTCGTAAACGACGACGGCGTCTGGAGCCAAATCGAACTCGATCAGAAGACGGGCTACGTGATGAGCAAGTATGTACTCCAAATCGACGAAAATCAGGAGCCATTTGACCCGGTGGCCGCGGGATACGACGATGAACTGAACGACGCGTTGACCGATGAGACAATCGACGAGACCAGCGACGACGATACCGGAGGAAACTAAGATGAAGTTCGATGCGCGGCGCACGGCATTGGTGGGACTTGCATTCCTTTCGATCAGCGCGTTCTGGCAAATGTATGACTTCGTGATTCCCCTGATCCTGAAAAACACGTTTTTACTTGGCGACGACATGACAAACAACGTCATGCTAATCGATAACGTGCTGGCACTTTTCATGTTGCCCTTCTTTGGGCAGTTGTCGGACAAGAGTCGCACGCGCATCGGCAAAAGGATGCCGTACATACTTGGCGGCACCATCGCTGCGGTTGCCGTCATGTGCGTACTGCCCTTCGTCAATCGGGCGGGCGAGCGGCTTTTGGAGCAGGTCTTCACGGGCGAGATTGCGCGGACAACGTTTGACGCGGATCTGAGTCGAATGCTCACGATCTTTTTGGTGCTTCTTGGGGTCGTGCTGGTCGCGATGGGCACCTATCGCGCACCGGCGGTCGCGCTGATGCCCGATCTGACCCCCAAGCCGCTTCGGTCGCGGGCGAACGCCATCATCAATCTCATGGGAGCGGTTGGCGGCATCATCACGCTGCTTTCGATCAGCCTGTTTGTGAAAACGCGGGTAATTCAGGTACAACCGCAGTTTTCATTTGAAGGCATGACCGAAATCTCCCTCACGGATTTTCTGCCCATTTTCTATATTGTTGCGGGCGTCATGGTTCTGGCGGTGCTGGTTTTGCTCTTCACGATTCGGGAAAACAAAATGCGGCTCCCGGAAGAGGTGGAAAAGGAACTTGTGGCCAAGACGCTGCCCGCGCCGATGCGCAGAAGCCTCTTTTTCATCCTTGGATCTGTGTTTTTCTGGTTTATGGGCTATAACGCCGTCACGACGGCGTACTCGCGCTATTTCGTACGCATTTGGGGCGATGTACAGGGCGCATCGTTATGCATGATGATTGCGACTGCGGGCGCGACCATCGCATTTATCCCCATCGGATATCTGTCCGCAAAATATGGGCGAAAAAAGATGGTTCTCGCGGGCGTGCTATTGCTTGCTGCATGCTTTGGCGTAACATCGTTGATCAAGACTTTTTCGTTTGTCATCTATGGCCTGTTCGTTTTGGTGGGTTTCGCCTGGGCAGCCATCAACGTGAATTCCTACCCCATGGTGGTCGAAATCAGCCGCGCGGGCAATGTCGGTCGATTCACGGGTTATTACTATACATTCTCGATGGCTGCGCAGATCGTCACGCCGTTTGTTTCCGGCCTGTTGCTTCAGCACGTGGGCTATTCGACGCTATTCCCCTATGCGGCCGCCATGGTATTGATTTCATTTTTCACCATGCTCTTTGTGCGGCATGGGGACTCGAGCCCGAAAAAAGCGGACACCATTGCGGACAATGATACGGAGGAATAAAGCATGCTTTACGCGCTCGGCGCCATTGGAATCATCATAGCGGTCTGGATTGTTTTATGTGCGCCCGCGTGGACGCGCCTGCGCGCCCGTTCCTGGCGCAAAACGGCGTTCGCCCACCGGGGTTTGCATGGTCCGGACTGCCCGGAAAACTCGATTGCTGCATTCACACAGGCATGTATCGCGGGATACGGCTTCGAGCTCGACATTCAAATGACGAAGGACGGGCATCTGGTCGTGTTTCATGACGACGACGCGGCGCGCATGACGGGACATGCCGGGCTCATCCGCGACATGACACTTTCCGAGGTGCGTGCGCTGCGGCTTTCCGGTACGGACGAGCGCATTCCGACATTCTCCGAGGTACTGCATTGCACGTCCGGTCGTGTTCCAATGCTGATCGAGATCAAGTCGGCGCCGAACGTCGGCGCAATTACGGAACTGACGGTCAAACATCTCAAGGGCTATACCGGGCGCTATCTGATCGAATCCTTCGACCCCCTGTCTCTTTTCTGGCTGAAAAAAAACGCGCCGGAGGTCGTTCGGGGGTTTCTCGTCATGCCCTACCGCGAATATCGAAAGACGCAAGGCGTTTTCGCTTCGTTTATCGTATCGCTTTTGATGACCAACGTCCTCACGCGTCCGGATTTTGTGGCGCATTCATACAAAATGCACCATAATCCGTCGCTCTGGCTCTGCCGGGAGGTTTTCAAAACGCCGATGGCACAATGGACGATCCGCGATCGCGCAAAAACCGATGCGCTCATCCGGCGCGGCGAGATGCCGATCTTTGAGCAAATCGATTAAGGCAACCGCGCACAATTCAGCGGCACGCTGGCGCTACTTTCCCGCCATACGCCGCTTGCAAATATCTTGATTTACCGCCAGTAAACCTTCGATATTCGCAATTGCATATGAGGAAAAATCAGCGCGTTATCGCGCCACTCCATTTATGCGGGATTGCCTTAAACAAAAGCCGTCCCGAGATACGGAACGGCTCGATTGATGCATATCAGGGACGCTGGCGCGTCTGCCCCGGTCTTCTCGACCGGAGCGATGCGCGCCGCGCATTTTCCCTTTGGCGTACGCGTGCGCGTTCACGGGACAAAACGAGCACGGCGTTGTAAACCGCGAACAGGCAAAGGATGAGAAGAAGCGTCTTCGTCACGGAGTTATTGATAAAATCCATGGCGGGATTATAGTGATCGACAATCATGAGCGTGACGTACATCAACGTCAACACGATCGTTCCGTGTCCGGCAAGCGTCTTCATAGATTCTCTCCCCCGCTCAATCCGCGATGTAGATGATGTCGCTGGTTTTGCGACCGCCTTTATAAGGATCGTTCACAACCTTGCTGCCCCAGACCATGACGGAGGTTTGCCCGCCATCGAGGTTATACGCCTGTTGGCAGCCCAGTCTGCTCATAAAATCAGCGAGTTCTGCTGCGGTCATGCCTGCGGATGCTTTCGAACGACCGTCCACGACCACAAAGCAGTAATGACCTGGTTCAAAATAGCCGATCGCCGTGCGCGGATTATGGACGCCGACCGAGGTATTGAAACTGTTAAGCGGCGTTCCCGCACCATCGAGCAGCATTGGGCCAAAACTCCACGCCTGGTACGCGCCGCGCGCCATCGCCTCATCGGCATCGAAATCACCCGGCGCGTATGCTTCGAGCGTGCCATCCCAGTAAAGCACGCAGACATCGCTGTCAGAGACATCATCCCGATAAAGGACGCCGTTTCGGATGACCACGCCCGTTGAGCGCGCGCCATAATAATCGCCGTTGATGGCAATCAGGGCGCCGTTCTCCTTGGCGATGTTCGCCGTCCAGTCGCGCAATCCCTTGCCGTACTTGCCGTCTGCAAGGCCGCATGCGAGATTTGCGATATCCCGGATATAAATATCGCAAATGTAAACGTTGGCGTCGTTATCCGTGGCGGCAGTTGCCGTAATATGTACATTTTGACTGATGTAAGTTGTGGTTCCGTCAACCGTCGTCTTCTGCGGGTCGCCGGAAATGAATTGATCGGCAAATTTGGTTCCAAAATAGCCCACGGGATCGGCAGTCGAGATGGGCTCGGCCGTCGCCATCTCAGCCACTGTGGGGGCAGTAGGAGAAATGGTCGCGGCATTGGACGTCACGGAGGCAGACATGGTCGGCGCAGGGGTTTGCTCTGCGGCACCCGCCGCCAAGCCGGGGCGCGTGGATACTTCCCCGAGTCCGGCATATGTGCGGGGAATGAGAAACTGGTTGAGTGAAAAAAGCAACAAACTGAACGCGGCAATCAGGACATCCGCGACGACGAGAAAGAGGAGCGGTTTGGGCTTTTTTCGAAACATGGCCTTGACGGCGGCGAACAACCCGCGCAAGAAAACACCACCCGTTTCACGCGCCTGCGCGTGATTCAATGAATCTTTTCTTTATTATAGCACTGTTACATTATCGTTTGATGAAACCGTTCATCTTTTATGGAGGCAACAAAATGCGGCTCTTTATTGGCATCCCAATCGGCGACGCGGCGCGCGCGGCGCTCCTGCGTGCGACCGGGCGCATGCGACAAACGGCGGACGGGCGCTATGTGGACGGGGATTTATATCACATCACACTCGCATTTTTAGGCGAACTGGACGAAGGGCGTTTGCGTGAGATTCAGTCTGCGATGGCTGCGGCAGCCGCGGATGTACAGCCGGTTATGTTGACGCTTTCCCGCGCGGGATATTTTGGACGACCGGACAATGCGATCCTTTACGCGGACGTACACGGCGCACAGAGCCTGCACCCGATTGCGGACAAACTCAGGCGGATGCTGGACGCGTACCGCTTGCCCTATGACCGGAAGCCGTTCAAGGCGCACATCACGCTCGCACGGCGCGTTCGCGCATCAAAAGAACTCCTCGGTGTGGCAGTTGAACCCATCCCCTTTGCGGCCGGCCGGTTCACACTCTTTCACAGTTGCCGCGTGGCGGGCAGGCTTTGCTATCTTCCAATCTACGAGGCGCCGTTTGAAAGGGAGGATTCATAATGCAGTTAGAGGCATTGTCAGAGACATTCAGCGTCGTAAAGGTCGTAGATCGGGCCGCACTTTTTGTGCGTGGAACGATGTTCGCCGCGTGCACAGGCGGCGAGAACTCGCTCGTCTGCGAAACGCGTTTTGTGCCCGCGCATTGCATTGCGCGCGAAGACGGCTGGCGCGCCTTTCGGGTGGCCGGTCAACTCGACTTCGGGTTGATCGGCATCCTCGCACAAATCGCAGGCATCCTTGCGGACGCGGGGATCAGCGTTTTTTGTGTCTCGACATTCGACACGGACTATGTGCTCGTAAAGGAACAAAACTGGAACGCGGCGATTGCAGCGCTGGAAAAGGGAGGGCACGCATTCATACGGTAAAAGCTTTCGTCTGCGTACGCGGTGCGCGTTCAAGACTTTCCTGATTCCTTCAGCAAAGTATCCAGCGCGGCGGGCACTTCGGAAGCCCGGATGACGCGGATGCCGTTTTCCCGCAAAAGAGCTGCCGCAATGCCATCGCCGGGCACGAGACCGCCGTCAAAAAAGCCATTGTGGATCAAGCCGACACCGCAGGAAGGGCTCCTGTCCTGTAAAATCGCAGCCATGCAGCCCGCTATGCGCGCGGCCTTGAGCGCCTCCTTGGCACCAATATGGTACTGCAGGGTCACGTCCTCACCGGTGCGCGTGTAGACGCCGCCTGCGCGGATTTCGGACGGCTCGCGCGGCGTGGGCAGTCCGCCGTAAATTTCCGGGCAGAATGGGATGAGCGCGTGCTCCTGCGCGAGGCGCATAACCGCCTCATTTGTCTTTGTCTCACCGTTATAGCGGCACCGAATGCCCAATAGACATGCGCTGACAAGTATCTTCATGTCATATCCTCCGTCAATCAAACAGTTCGCGGTAGGTATCGACGCCGGTTACGATGCGCTCGTCCGCATAGCCGAGCACGTTGGAGAACGGCGCGATGTCGCGCATGGGGTTATGCCCCGCCGCACGCAGCGCAAGATATTCGGTGATCGCGCCATCTCGCGCATAGAGGATCATCCAATCGCGGCGCATTTCCGGCGGGAGATCGCCGTTTTCCTCGTGATACCATTTGAGGCCGTGCGCCTCGATGATGCGCGCGCACACATCCTTTGCCATCTGAAAATCGGGGCGCGTCATGGGCGGTGAAAGCGCAATGGGCTTTGCACCCGCAGCGACGCATTCGGAAAATGCGGTAACCATGCCGCAGATAAAAGAGAGCTTGTCCATTTTTTCCTCCGATCAGAATTCATCCCGTGCGAGCCTCGAATGCACGAAACGCCGATGAAGCGCCTGAAACAGGCGGAGCAGGTATTCACATTTATTATATAAGTTCGTTGTTTTGTTTTGATTGAATGAACGCTATGCCATGATTAACATGCTGCACTCGCGGCAAATTGCCGAATTATTTCGCATCGCAAGTGTAACATCTTTTATAGAACAATACATGGATTTTATACGCATGGCCTATGATCGTATCAGAAAATGGATGCACGGGACACGCGACAAGCGGTACATCGCAAAGCGGAGGAATGAATATGCTGGCAATCACGCCCACCGTTGAAGAAGACGTCAGACTGAGGGAAACGACGCTTGGCGCTTATACGCAAATACGCGCGCACAGCGTACTGATGGAGACAAACATCGGAGACTTTACATATTGCGCCGGTTACAATCAAATCGCTTATGCGCAGATCGGAAAATTCTGTTCCATTGCGAGTTTCGTGCGCATCAACCCGGGGAATCACCCCACCTATACGCGCGTTGCGCAACACCATTTTACGTATCGGAGCAGCATGTTCGGCTTCGGCGAGGACGACGCCGCGTTTTTTGACTGGCGGCGGGATGATCACGTAAAGATCGGCAATGACGTGTGGATTGGACACGGGGCAACCATCATGCCCGGCGTGACAATCGGGAACGGCGCGGTGATCGGCACCGGTGCGGTCGTCACGAAGGATGTGGAGCCTTATTCCATCGTCGTCGGCGTTCCCGCCCAAAAGATCAAGATGCGCTTTTCGGAGGACTTGATCGAGCGAATCCAGCGCGCCGCTTGGTGGGATTGGGAGTACGAAACCATCAAAGAACGTCTTAATGATTTCCGTGATTTCGAGGCGTTCGCAGACAAATACCCTTAAAGTGACACCGCACAAATAAAGTGGTGCGATGACGAGCGTATTTTTTTGTCAGGTGCAATTGAAGAAATCGAAGGTTGACTGGATGTCAATCGAGATTTATGCAAGGAGTAGATGGTAAAAAAAGCAGCCGTCAGCGCGCTGCTGAATTGTGCGGTGGTGCCGTAAGGAAATTCCTCAGGGGGCGTGTGGTGCAGGAGACGCAAAGTGCAATCCGTTTTTGCATGTAAAATCCTTTGGCAACACTGCCCTCTCATATTTGCGCATGGAACGGGTATTTGGATAAAAAAACAAAAAAATCCCGAACCGATGAAGGATCGAGATTCAACGTGGAGTGGTGACCCATCGGAGACTCGAACTCCGGACACCCTGATTAAAAGTCAGGTGCTCTGCCAACTGAGCTAATGGGTCCTATGGCTGGGGCGGCAGGGGTCGAACCTGCGATGCAAGAGTCAAAGTCTCGTGCCTTACCGCTTGGCTACGCCCCAATGGAGCAATGATTCGAACCGGAGCGGGCTTTCATAATAAAGAAGCGCCGATGGCGACCGGCACTTGCGTTATATGGGGTGGGTAATGGGATTTGAACCCATGACCTCCAGGGCCACAACCTGGCACTCTAACCAACTGAGCTATACCCACCATAACTGGCGCGCCCGAAGGGATTCGAACCCCTGACCCACGGCTTAGAAGGCCGTTGCTCTATCCGACTGAGCTACGGGCGCAACTGACGCGGAAGGGAGAAATGAACCCGCCGACAAGTCAGTATTATATCACCTTACGGCAGAAATGTCCATACTTCCCACGAAAAAAAGCTCGTTAATTTAATCGAACCATGGTAAAATGGATGAAGCGACGAAACGCAAGGACTCCGTCCATGACAGAAGCGATGGAATTCGGCGCACAGGCGTAGCAGGGCTACGCCAAGCGGGGAGCGACAAAGCAGGAGACGAAACGGATCGTCTAAAACGCGGTTCTGCCGTGGACAGAGACGAACCGGTTCGCTACACGGGAATGTATTGTACTATATAGGGGAGGTACCTATGCGGCGTGCCATTGCGGCGCTTTTTGCACTCTTTTTTCTGGTCTCGGCTGCGTTCGCCGAAAGCTATGCGTTCCGCTTTGCGGGCGGCGCAACAGTGGTAGACGAAAACGGAACCGTGATCATCGCGCCGGGCGCGTATGAACGCGTTCAAGTGCTTACCCGCGACGACGGGTCCGTTTCCGGGTATGCCGTTGCGAAGGATGTAGACGGCACGTCGCGCTATGCAATCCTTTTGCCTGACGGGAAACGGATCACCGATTTTCGATATGAGTCCATTGAAGCTGCGGGCGATTCATTTCTCTGCGGCATCGGCGGCGCATACCGGATTGTTTCGGAGGCGGGCAACGAAGGCACGGATTCATACAGCGCAATCGCCTACGCGGGCAACGGCGCGTATTTGACGCTTTCCGGCAACATCTACGACGAGATCGCGGACCCGCTCACCCTTCTGGACGCAAACGGACTGAAATGGCAGTTGGGAATCAGCGCGCTCTATGGGTTGGGATCGTTTTCAGACGACCTCATGCCCCTTTGTGACGGCGAGAGCGTGCTGTTCGGATACATCGGCAGAAACGGCATGTGGCAAATCCCGGCGCAATACGAATATGCCGCGGATTTTGGAGACGGCTATGCGCTCGTCTCCACGCGCGCGGGATATGGCGTCATCGATTCGTCCGGAGAAGCGGTCGTTGACGCGAGCCAGGATTTCGCCGAACGGGACGGGAATTCCATCATGACATTGAAAAGCGGAACCGTCGCGCTCTATGAGGTAGAATCGGGTGTCCTCTCCCTCCTGTTTGAATCCGAAATCGGCGACGCCTCACCCCATCTCTCAGGATCGAGCGTCATTTTATATGCAGACGACGGCGTGACCGCATTGGGCGCGACCGGGCAGACGCTCTTTTCGGCCTCCCCCACCGCCTCCATCAATGAGGCGGGCGGGCGTTACGTGGTGCGAGACGGAGAATGGACGGCAGAGAGCACCTATCTCACGGATGCAGACGGCATACCGCTGACTGCGAAATACAACACCATTCGGCTCCTGGATGGGGAGGGCGAATCCGCGGTGTACGCCTACGGAATCATGGCAGATAAAACCGGCGACATGATGTTTGGAATGCTGCGCGGGGATGGATCGATCGTGTCGGAACCCAAGTATATTGAACTTGCGCGCGTGGCGCCCGGGCTCTTTTGCGCGGTCACGCTGGATGGTGCGCAGTTAATCGACCGCGCTGGAAATACGATCGGCGATTTAAGCGATTAGCCACAAGGCGATCAGCCTTCTGATTGCCGCTTCGAAGCTGCTTTGGTAAACGTCTTTTTGATAGAGAAGGTCAACGGATGCGATCTCGAGGCCGTCGATGTAGGCGACCGCGCGGCCAGCGACATCGCCCTTGCGTACGGGCGCGGGCGCTTCGTCCGGGATCAGGAGGCCAATTTCGTACGTCTCGCCGATGCGAAGCGGGAAGGCAAGCTGCGATGCGGCGACGAGATCGACCGTGCGCTTTTGTCCGCCCGAGAGATCCAGCGTATGCACGATCTGGCCCGCATCGTAAAAATGCTCCATGCGATAGGATTCATAGCCATAATCGAGGAGCTTTTCCGCGGTATCAAACCATGTGGGACAATTGAGAACCGCGCCGATGAGTACCATGCCGTTGCGCTCCGCCGAAAAGACCAAACAGCGTCCCGCATTGTCCGTATAGCCCGTTTTGCCCGCCAACGCGCCCTCATAGGAGGTCAGAAGGCGGTTTTTATTTTGCAGAACGCGGCTGTACTCGTTACCCGGCCACGGGATGATCTTTTTCTTCGTGGAAGCAATGCGGACGAATTCTTCGTTCTTCAGCGCCTCGCGCATGATCAGCGCCATGGCACGCGCAGAAGCCGCATGACCGGGGGTATCGAGGCCATGGGGGTTAACGAAGTGCGCGTCGACGCCCAACTGCGCGGCGCGCGCGTTCATCATCGCCGCGAACGCATCCACGCTGCCCGCAACATGCTCGGCGACGGCGACTGCGGCGTCGTTTCCGCTTCTGAGCATCAGGCCGTAGAGCATCTGCTCCATGGTGAGCGATTCGCCCTCCGAAAGATAGATGGACGTTCCGGTTGTGCCATAAGCGTTGGCGCTCGCGGTCACGACATCGCTGAGGGATGAATGCTCGAGCGCGAGAAGGCAGGTCATGATTTTTGTCGTGGATGCCATGGGCAGCATCACGTCCGCGTTCTGCTCATAGAGCACGCGGCCGCTGAGCGCCTCGATGAGGATTGCGCCCCTGGCCTCGACGACAAATTCTTCCTCACCCGCCTCCATCTTTTCGATTTCCTCGGAAAACGCGAGAGTTGGGATCATCAGGAGCGCGCACATCAGTGCGAGAAATCGCCTCATATGAAAATACCTCCGGCAAACATTATTACATGTGTATGCCGGAGGCGGGCGTCAGATTCGATTTTAGACCAGAAGCGCGCGCTTGCGCCAACGCTCGGAAATGACATAAACCGCGCTGGGGATGGCGGTCACGTAAGCCGCGAGGTTGAAACCAAGAAAGAAGCCGAGCGCGGGACCAAGATCGCCCAAACCGAGTACATCTCCGAAAAAGGAATTGCCAAGCACCACGCCCAGAAGCCAACTGAGCGTCACGCGCGCTACGACACCGTCTGTCAACGCCACGATCAGGGAGAACGTGGCGTTCCCGATTCCCTGAATAAAGGAAGTAAAGGATGGCATCATCATGAATGCGGGACTGGAAACCGCAAACGCGATGACGCACAAGCGCGCGTACTGCAACACGTTTTCATCAGGCGTAAACAACGAGAAGATCTCACGCGGAAACAGGAGCAAAACGGACACGAAGACGACGTAAATGGATACGCACATCCAAAGACCCGCATGCACGACTTTTTTCGCGCGATCGACTGCACCCGCTGCGATGTTCTGCCCGATCATAGAGGAGGAAGCCATGCCGATGGAGCGGGAGACGATGTCCGGAATCTGCTGCACCTTGGACGACACGCCGAACGCAGCCGAACAGGAGAGTCCGCCGTATGTATTGATGAGGGTGTTGACAAACAGCATAGAGATACTGATCGCGCTCATCTGAATGGCGAAGGGGATGCCAAGCCGCATGAGAATGCGGAAGATGGACTTTTTGATTTTAAAGCTCGCGCGCCTGAAATCAAAGCCAAAGGATGCGCGGCGACGATAGAGATAAACAATGGAGACAAAAAAGCTCACGCCCTGACCGATGATCGTCGCCCATGCCGCGCCAGCGACGCCCCACCCAAACAGCACCACAAACAACAAATCGAGAATCAGGTTGACGACCGAGGCAATGGCAATGAAAAGGAGCGGGCGCTTTGATTCACCCATGCCGCGCAAAACCGCGGAGATCATGTTATAGCCATATGTAAACGCAATGCAGCCGCCGCAGATCAGCATATAGCTGCGCGCGCCCGCGTACGCGCCGGGCTGGACGTTCAGAAGGCCAAGCAGCGGATCGCACAGCAGGAGGGAAACAGACGTCATCAGGGCGGCGAGTAAAAACATCGTCGAAAACAGAGTCCCGATCGCGTCGTTGAGAGCCTCTTTTTTCTGAGCACCGACGAGTTGGGCAATGTAGACCTGCCCGCTGTTTGAAAAGCCCATGCACAATGTCGTCATGAGCATGACGAGCATACTCGCGTTGGTGACGGCCGAGATGCCGCCTTCCCCCACCACATTTCCGACGATCAACATATCAACCGTGGAATATACCGCCTGCAATGCATTTGACAACATGAACGGAATGGCAAATGCGACGAGTTGTTTGGTCACATGCCCTTTTGTGAGATCGGTTCCGATTGCGCCCATACGTTCACCCCTTCAGCGATCAAACAAGCGACCGCTGCGCAGCCGCTTGTTCGCCGTCTAACTGTTAGGTATTATACAATATGCCGCCTATCTATGTGTGTCGAATGGGTAAATTCGGCGTCAATTTGAGAGCGCGCGTGCCTCGAGGTAATAGCGCTTATCGTGCGCCTCGCCCATGGAGAATGCCTTGCGGGGCAAAACGCCCTTTTCACGGATCGTGGGGAACAGTTCGGATTTATCGATGCCGCGCACGAGGAAGCCAACGCCGCCCTTTGCCGCAAGGGTGCGCAGTTCCTCTTCTCCGTGGATGTAATCAATCTCTACGCCGGGTGCATGCGCGGCAAAATCAAGCAGGAACTCCTGTAAATCCGCCAGCGGATGCCTGTCAAAGCCGTAACCGATCTGCGCATCTCCTGCGATCAGGCGCACGTCTTCGCCGGAGAGCACGGGGATTTTGCGCGCCGCGAGGTAATCCTCATAGGCCGCGCGCACGCTGGCAGCGCTTGCGCCCGTGACGACGCGGTGGATCGGTTCGAACGCGAGCGCGGGCGAATGAATGTTCACAAGCTCCACGAGCGCGTACCGGGCAGGATGATCGGCGGCATCCGCGGGCGGGAGCGCCCTTTTGATTTCAATCCAACAGCTCTTTGCCGCCGCGAGGGAGTGATTTCCATCGCCGACCGCGTAGAGTAGCCCGCCGGACTTTTGATAGAGCGCATCGAGCGCGTCTACCGCCGCCTTCGCCTGTTTTCCCTCGACGGCGTAACCCGCAATCTTACCTCCGCCCATCATGAGATCAAAGTCGTACAGCGGACGCAGACTTTGCCGATTCTGCGCAATGATTTCAATAAGCGTGCCCTTCGGATCGTCGATCAGCATCATGACATGCGGCAGCTCAATCGGCGCGCCCGCGCGAATCTTTGCGCGCGGCGGAACGCGCTGCGGGATGGTCCCCTCTGTCGGGCGCACAAGCGCCTTTGCGCCGGGGGTATAATCATATTCATCCAGATCGATGCAACCGACGAGCCCAAGACGATGCCCGCCGGACGACATCCGATCGACGAGGACGAAACCGTCCGACACGGCGGGAACGAGCAGATTTTGATTGAGAACATCGCGCATGGCGGCGCGGATTGACTGCGCGCGGGCTTCGCTCTCCCCGAGGTAAATTTCCGGAAGCGTGAGCCGAAGCGCCGAAGGAGCATCCCCCACCGCTTCTTCCACCGCGCGCCAATAGGACGGATTTGACGTAAACTGGTCGCAGGCAATCACCGCCCACTTTTCAAGCGCGAGACCCGGGGCGGGCAGGAGAATTTCACCCGACGAGAAGCCCGGCGCGCGATACTGCCCCGCCATTACGCCTCCGGGGCCAGCAATCTGACCCGATATGTGGTGAGAAGCGCTGCGATGCGGGAAACCAGTGCGTTTGAGGGCGCCTTGTCAAAATCAAACACCGTGACGGCATACGCGCCACGCGATTTATTGACCATGTCGTCGATGTTCAGGTTTTCCTCGGACTCGGTTACGAGCTTCAGGACGGCCTGAATGACGTTCGGAACGTTTTTGTGGAGGATCTGGAGGCGCGGCTTAATGATGGATCCGAGCGGACAATCCGGATAATTGACGGAATTGACGATGGAGCCGCGTTCCAGATAATACTTGATCTGGCGCGAGGCCATGACCACGCAATTATCCTCGCTTTCAGGCGTAGAGGCACCCAGATGCGGGATGCACAGGACGCCCGGCGCGCCGATGAGGTCGGCGGACGGGAAATCGGTGACATAGGCGCGCAGTTTTCCCGCGCTGAGCGCAGCCAAAATCGCCCCGTTATCGACGAGACCGCCGCGCGAGAAGTTCATGAGAACGGCGCCCTGTTTCATCTTCGCAATTTTTTCCGCATTGAACATGCATTTCGTCTTTTCCGAAAGGGGCACGTGAATGGACACATAATCGCTCGCGGCGAGTACCTGATCCATGTCCGTTGCATGCTTGACGGCGCGGGAAAGCTGCCATGCGTTATCGACCGAGATGAAGGGATCGTGGCCAAGCACGCTCATATCGAGCGCGACGGACGTATTGGCGACGAGCCGTCCGACCGCGCCGAGGCCGATCACGCCGAGCGTTTTCCCGGCGAGTTCCGGGCCGAGGAACTGATTTTTGCCCTTTTCAACGAGCTTTTCCACCTCGGCCCCCTGATCGGCGATGGTATGGCACCAATTGACGGACTCCACGATCTTGCGCGAGGAGAGGAGCATGCCCGCGAGCACGAGTTCCTTAACCGCATTGGCGTTTGCGCCGGGCGTATTGAACGCGACCACGCCGCGCACGGCAAATTCGTCGACGGGGATGTTGTTATACCCCGCGCCCGCACGCGCCACGCACAGCGTGTTTTCGCCGAGCGCATAGGCATGCATGTCTGCGGAACGGACGATGACGGCATCCGGCTGTTCGCACTGCGCGCATACGTCGTAATTTTGATCGAGCACGTCCGTGTATACCGGGGAGATCGAATTGAGCGTTTTGATTTGATACATTTATCTATGCTCCGTTTCGAATTTTTTCATGAAGGCGACAAGCGCCTGTACGCCATCGACGGGCATGGCGTTATAGATGCTGGCGCGGACGCCGCCCACGAGACGATGCCCCTTGAGGTTCGCAAGCCCAGCCTTGGCAGACTCCTTGGCAAAGAGCTCGTCAAGCTCCTTTGTGGGCGTATTGAACGTGACATTCATGCGCGAACGGAATTTTTTCTCGGTGACGACGGGTCGATAAAACGTCGATTCGTCGAGCGCATCATAAAGAATGTTCGCCTTTTCGATGTTGACCTTTTCGATGGCGGAAACACCGCCCTGCTCCTTGAGCCATTTAAGCGAGAGCCCCGCCATGTAGATGGCAAACGTGGGCGGCGTGTTGAGCATCGATCCCTTATCCGCCTCCTTCTCCCAATTGAGAATGGCGGGTGTGATGGGAAGCGCGCGCCCAAAGAGCGATTTTTTGACGATCACAAGCGCGAATCCAGCGGGACCGATGTTTTTCTGCGCACCCGCATAGATGACGCCAAACTTTGATACATCGTATCCTTCGCTGAGGATATTGGATGACATATCGGCGACGAGCGGAACGTCTTTCGCGTCCGGGATTTCGTCATAGCGCGTGCCAAAGATGGTGTTGTTGGTTGTGATGTGGAGATAATCCGCGTCGGAATCGAGCGCACCGGGGTCAATCGCGGGGATGCGGGAATATCCCACATCGGCAGAGGATGCCACGCAGCGCGCGGCGCCGTACTTCTTTGCTTCTTTCAGGGCGCTGGCCGCGAAATTTCCGGAATCGATGTAATCGGCCTTGCCGGATCGACCCATGAGGTTCATGGGAACAGCAGCAAACTGACCCATTGCACCGCCCTGCAAAAACAGCACTTCATAGTCGCTTGGCACGCCCATCAGCGCGCGCACGAGCGCCACCGTTTCATCGAAGATTTCGACATACATCTTCGCGCGGTGACTCATCTCCATGACGGACATCCCCGTCGAGCCATAGCACAAAAGTTCGTCTGCCGCCCGTTTGAGTACCGATTCGGGCATGGTGGATGGTCCGGCCGCGAAATTATAGACGCGCTGCATAAATACACCTCCACAACTGGTTATGTTGATTATATAAAAGATGGCCTGAAATGACAATCCGTTTTCTTTAACTTATTGATACGTTTGTGTTGCAAAGACAAATAATCGCCGCAGGCGCACACCCTTTTTATATTTCCGTACGTTTATTAAAGGAATGCGCACATCATTCGACAAATGCGATCCTTGCGCGTTGCGGGCGGTCGCTGTATAATGAAAAAAAATCACAGCGGGAGGGGCGGCATGGACGAGATAACCAGTGCAAAAAACCCACTTGTCAAAGCATTAAAGGCGCTCTCGGGGCGCGGGGTGCGGGCGGAAGCGGGGCGCATTTTGGTCGAAGGCGAAGTCATGATTCGTGAGGCGCTTGCCTGCGGGATGATCGCGCGCGAGGCGATTGGCCTGCGGGAAAAGGAGGCGTTTCTTGAAACGCTACCCTGCCGCGCGCATGTCGTGCCGGAGGGGGTTTTGCAGACAGTCTGCGATACGAAGTCCCCGCAAGGGGTATGCGCGGCGTTTGACACGCCCTCTCCCCTGCCGCTCTCGGCCCTGCCCGATCGCGTGGTCGCGCTCGACGGCGTGCAGGATCCGGGAAACGTCGGCACGATCTGGCGCACGGCAGACGCGGCGGGCTTTCAAGCTATTTTATTTGGCGCGCTCTGCGCAGATGCCACATCGCCGAAGGTACTTCGATCCGCGATGGGTTCCGGATTCCGGCTGCCATTTGCCAAGGCGGATGATTTGGCGGGTATGCTCCGATCCCTGCGCGAAGGCGGATATCAAATTCTCGCATCCGCACTCGACGGGGTGGATTTCTACCGGGCGTTTGACCCGGGGCAGAAGTTTGTCCTGGTCATCGGGAGCGAGGCACACGGGATTTCGGACGCGGTGCGTTCTGCGGCGACGCATCTCGTCAGGCTGCCCATGCGCGGCGGCGCAGAATCGCTCAATGCCGCTGTTGCGGCGGGCATAATGATGTATGAGCTGATGCGGGTGCGCGGCGATTGACCGCGCACCCGTTCTTTTTTGTGCGCCCATTCGCGGGCACGGCGTTTGATCGCATGGTATGCTTGGTATGCGAGGGAGGGAACGAAAATGGATTGGGTCGAGCGAATGAACAACGCGATCGGGTACATCGAAGATCATTTGGACGGAGAGATCGACCCCAATGCGCTGAGCCGCATCCTGCTGATGCCCTATCCGGTCTTTCAGCGGATGTTCGGACCGTTGACGGGCATTGCGCTCTCGGAATACATCCGCAGGCGGCGGCTGTCGATAGCGGCGAACGAGCTTGGTACGGGGAAGGAGCGCATAATCGAGTTGGCGCTCAAGTACGGCTATGAATCCGCCGACGCATTCTCCGCAGCGTTCAGACGGATGCATGGCATATCGCCGCACGAAGCGCGCACGACCGACGCCCCACTGACGTTCTATCCACGCATGACATTTTCCATGACGATTACGGGAGGAACGAAGATGGATTACAGGGTGATTGAGAAGGATTCGTTCACGGTGGTGGGCGTGCGCAAAACGACGCCGGAAGGCGGCGGGACATGGACGATCGTGAAGCAGGACGGATCGCTGGAGCGGCTTTCCAAAATGGCAGGCGCAAACACGCTGGGACTGTGTTTCGGTTTTGATGCGGCTGGGAACAATGACTACATGTGCGGCGTAGAATATGCGGGCGATCCGGCGGGATTTGACACATACGAATACCCAGCGACGAAATTCCTGGTGTTTTCCGCGGAAGGAAAGATCTCGGAAGGGACGCTTGCACGCGCGTGGAAGCGCATCTACGGTACGTTCATGCCCCAGGCGCGGTACAGTCAGATCGATCTTCCGACCATTGAACGGTACATCCGATGGGAGGAATCCGCCGATCAATGTGCGGTGGAAATCATGATTCCGGTCGCGTGAATTTGCACCGGTTTTTCGAATGATTGTAAAATGATTGTTGAACTCATCTCACCGGCATGGTATAATTTGTTAAAATCATTTGAAATCTGATCCCGGGCGGATCGATCATAAGGAGTGTCGTGAGATGAAGGCAGTCGTCGTTTATTTTTCCCTGAACGGGCACACGAAGTATGTCGCGGAAGCTGTTGCGGCAAAGCTGGGCGCCGAGATAATGGCGCTCGAACCGAAAAAGGCGTATCCCAAGGCGCGCGCATTGCAGATGGTCGTCGGCGGATTCGGCGCGAGCGTCGGTCTTTCCCGGCGCTTGAAGCCGTATCGATTCGGCAAGAGCAAGTACGATCTGGTCGTATTGGCGACCCCCGTGTGGGCCGGTAAAATCACGCCCCCGATGCGGCGCTTTTTGAAGGAGCATCCGTTGGGAGGCGTACCGATCGGGCTGATCGCCAGCTGCGCGGGCGGACCGACCGAAGCCACATTGGGCGCAATGAAGGCACACGCAAAGAACGTCGTTGCGGAACTGAGCCTCGTAAATCCATCTGCGAAGGAGCGGGAAAAGAGCAGCGCAGCAATCGACAACTTCTGCAAAGAACTGAAGGCGAAGCATGGCGTTTGATTATAAGAAAGAATACCGCGCATTCTACGTTCCGAAGGGAAAGCCGGAGATCATCCGCATTCCGAAGATGAACTTTGTCGCGGTACGCGGACACGGAAACCCGAACGACGCGGACGGCGCGTACAAGCATGCGGTCGGGACGGTCTACGGGATCGCCTACACGATCAGGATGAGTTATAAAGGCGATCACCGGATCGAGGGCTTCTTCGAGTATGTCGTCCCGCCGCTCGAGGGGCTTTGGTGGACAGATGTGCCGGGGGGAGATATCTCGAAAAAGAACGAATACAACTGGATATCGATGATCCGGCTTCCGGATTTCGTCACGGAGGCGGACTTCGACTGGGCGGTTGCCGAAGCCACCCGAAAGAAAAAGGCCGATTTCTCGGCGTCTACATTCTTCACCTATGACGAGGGGCTATGCGTGCAATGCATGCACGTGGGGCCGTTTGACGCGGAACCCGCGACGGTCGCCGCCATGGAAGAATACGCGGTCGCCGACGGGTACAAAATTGATTTTACGGATACGCGGATGCATCATGAGATTTATCTTTCGGACATCACGAAGGTGAAGCCCGAAAGTTGGAAAACGGTGATCCGGCATCCGATCAAAAAGGATTAACGGAAGACGCGGTGCGGGCCAAAGATCCGGTATTCGCCGCCCCGATCGACGATGAAGGAACCGTCGGGAAGGCCGATGATCGGGGATACTTTTCCCGCCGCCGCGACATCCGCAAGGTGCGCGTTGTTCGCCGCATTGATGTGCGGCTCGATGTTGAGGCCGGTCAGCCCGATTCCCTCGTAGATCGAGAGTTCCGGTATGTCGTCGTCCGGATCGCGCGCAACGACGACGCGCCGCGCCATGTTGATCGAACCCGCGCTCATGCCGATGGTCACACCGTCGCGCTCCCGAAGCGCCGGTAGGAGATGACAGAGCCGGATGTCCGCAATTTGTTTGAGCGTCGGGCCGCCGGACAGCCATACAATACCAGCCGCGCGGATTGCATTGTCCGCTGCCTCGAGCGAAAGCGCATCGTCGACAACTGTGCTCGATTCAAAAACAATGCCGCGCGCCGCGAACCATGCGACGAATTGATCTGCATACCTTTGGGTTACCGCGTGAACCGAAAAGTCCGACGCGACAAACGCAAAGCGATTCGTGGGTGCAAGATACTTTTTCAATTCCAGAATGAAAGCGTCCGGAAAGCCGCTGTCAAACGCACTTGTCAGGATAGCTGTTCTCATCATGATCCTCCAAACAAATGGAGCCCCTCGCGCGAGGGGCTCATTTCATCAGAATCGCTTCCTGTCCGCCCACAGCCCAAGCGCGGGGTTGGAGATGTAAAAAATCTCTTCGGCATCTACCGTATTCCAGCCGTCCCTGAGTTTTGCGGGGTCGTATTTTTTTGTCATCTCATCATAGGGCGCGTAGCCGAAATCCACGGCTTCGACATCTTCCCGCGTGAGGTGGCGCGTGCAATAGGTAATGGTGAACCGTCCGTCGGGGGACGAATGGATCATGTGCGCGGCCGCCGAGAGGTTTTGACGCAAATCTTCGTTCTCGCGGACGTTTTGGATGGTCTTTTCCCGACCGCAGTAGCCGTACTTGCGGATGAGCGCGCCGATTGCCGCATCCTCTCCGAAGCGGTCTACGCCCGGCGCGAGCACGATGAGCTCTCCCCCATCCGCCATGGCCATGCGCGTGCGGTATATCGCCTTGTTGCCCAACCATGTACTCTTGAACTCGTGTTCGTCAAGCAGCACCACGCACTTTCGAAAGGGCTTCTCCACGAGGATCAGGTTCTTCTGCTGCGCGAGCGCGACGGCCTTCTCAAAGTATGTGCGGTCCCGACCGATAAACAGACCGTGGGTGGCAATTTCGCCGCCGGGCGCGGTGGTGACCGTCAGGATATAAGAGAGCGGCACGTCCACGAGAAAGTGGGATTCCGCATAGTCGAATACGTCGCGCACGGGGGTATGATCGCGGCCCATGATGCGCTCCATGCCGTAGAAAGCGCCAAGCATGTGGGACGAATTGATCATGTTCGACCCGCCGCAGCCGACGAATACGTTCTTATTGCGGTTCGCCATGCCGACCACCTCGTGCGGCACCACCTGACCGATGGAAAGCACGAGATCATAGGACGGATCGACGATTTTGCGGTTGACCTCGACGTCGATCGGATCGGTAACGAGGTTCTCCGAAATTGACGCGACGAACGCGCCCGGCACGGCGCCGATCTTTACCACGTCGTCGCGCCAGCGATGGACAAGAAATCGCTCGTAGGGAATATCCCCGAACATCTTTTCCGCTTCCTCCCGCGAAACGGGCACGTGTGTGCCGAGCGCGGGCATGATGTCCACCCGGCATTCGTTTTTCAACATGTCATAAAGATGCCAGGTGATGCGTCCCGCGTTGGAATGATAGCGCGTGAAATCAGGCGGCAAAAGCAATATCTTTTTGAGTTTTCCGCGCGCGGGCGCGAGCGCGTCTTCCAGAATGCTGCGGATTTCGGCATCTGAAAGGCCGCGCTCTGTCTGCGCATAGTTGGCGGAACAGGTGATCTTCATATTACACGGTATAGGTGGACGCGGAGGTCGTACCGCCTTCGCCCGTCCAGTCGGTGTGGAAAAACTGGCCGCGCGGCGCGTCGAGCCGTTCGTAGGTGTGCGCGCCGAAATAATCGCGCTGCGCTTGCAGGAGATTTGCGGACAGCCGCTCGGTGCGCATGCCGTCGAAATACGTGAGCGCGGAGGCCATCGCGGGCACGGGGATGCCGTTGCGGATCGCCTGCGAAACCACGTCGCGCCAGCCCGCCTGCGCGTCTTCCATTGCCTCGGCAAAGTAATCGTCGAGGATCAGGTTTTCAAGCGCCTGGTTTTTCTCGAACGCCTCGCGGATCTTTCCGAGGAACACGCTCCTGATGATGCAGCCGCCGCGCCACATCATGGCGATGCCGCCGTAATTGAGATTCCAGCCGTATGTCTGGGCGGCGGAACGCATGAGCTGGTAGCCCTGCGCGTAGGAGACGATCTTGGCGGCATAGAGCGCCTTTCTGATGTTCTCGATGAACTGCACCTGATCGCCCTCGAACACGACGGGCGGGCCGGAGAGCACCTTGGATGCCGCGACGCGCGCATCCTTGGCGGCGGAGAGGCAGCGCGCGAACACTGCCTCGCCGATGAGCGTGAGCGGAACGCCCTCGTCGAGCGCCGCGATGCCCGTCCACTTACCCGTGCCCTTCTGCCCAGCGGTGTCGAGAATCTGATCGACCAGCGGGGTTCCATCCACGTCCTTGTGACCGAGGATGTCGCGCGTAATCTCGATCAGGTAGCTGTCGAGCTCGCCCTCGTTCCAATCGGCGAACACGTCCGCCATATCGTCGGCGGTCATGCCAAGGTAGTCGCGCATGAGCTGGTACGCCTCGCAGATGAGCTGCATATCGCCGTACTCAATGCCGTTATGAACCATCTTGACGAAGTGGCCCGCACCGCCCTCACCCACCCAATCGCAGCAGGGCTCGTCGCCGACCTTCGCGCAGATCGACTGGAAGATGGGCTTGACGTGCTGCCATGCGGCGGGCGAGCCGCCGGGCATCATGCTCGGGCCCTTGAGCGCACCCTCTTCGCCGCCGGAAACGCCCGTGCCGATGTAGAGAAGGCCCTTCTCCTCCACGTATTTGCAGCGGCGGATAGTATCCGGGAAGTGGGAGTTGCCGCCGTCGATGATGATGTCGCCCGCATCGAGGTGCGGGATGAGCTGATCGATGAACGCATCGACCGGTGCGCCCGCCTTGACCATCAGCATGACCTTGCGGGGCTTTTCGAGCTTGTCCACGAGTTCCTCGATGGAGTACGCGCCGACGATATTTTTCCCCTTGGCGCGGCCCTCGATAAAGTCCGTTACCTTTGATGTCGTGCGGTTATAAACCGCGACGGTAAATCCCTTGGACTCCATATTCATGACCAGGTTTTCGCCCATGACGGCGAGACCGATGAGGCCGATATCCGCTTTTTTCATTTCCATTACCTCTTCACCCGGGCGTTGCCCTTCCAGATGCTCCAAACCTGATCCTCGTCAGCCGGGGACGCGTAGTCCTCGAGCATGGTGGTCGCAAGCGCGCCCGTCGCCCAGCCGAATCGAATCCACTTATCGGCCTCCCAGCCCTTGAGATACGCATACAGCATGCCGCCGACAAACGCGTCGCCGCCGCCGATGCGATCGAGGATCGGGATTTCGCGCGGCTCTTCGACATACCATTCGCCGTTTGCAAACATGATCGCACCCCAGATGTGCGCATTTGCTGAAACCACCTGCCGGAGCGTGGTCGCAAACACCTTCGCGTTCGGGAATGCCTTTGCTGCATTGAGAATCATGCCCTTAAATGCATCGATTTTATCGGAGAGTTCCTTGCCGCCTGCCTCGGGACCCTCGATGCCCAGCGCCAACTGGAAGTCCTCCTCGTTGCCGATGAGGATATCCGCGCGCGAAGCGATTTGGGTGAAGATGTCGTGTAGCTCCGCCTCCCTGCCCTTCCAGAACGAAGCGCGATGATTGAGGTCGAAGCTGATTTTGGTGCCGTGTGCCTTGGCGACCTCCGAAAGCTTGAGGCACAGTGCGCCCGTTTCCGGGGAAAGTGCGGCGAAGAGGCCCGAAAGATGCAGGATCTCGGCGCCTTCCTCACCAAAGATGCGGTCGAGGTCAAAATCCTCGGCCTTAAGCGTCCTACCCACTTCGCCCGCCCGGTCGTTGTGGACGCGCGGACCGCGCATGCCGAAGCCGGAGTCGGCGATGTTGAATTGATGGCGATAACCCCAAGGGCCGCCCTGCGCGACCTCCGGGCCTTCAAACGCGATGTTGCGCCTGCGCAGTTCCGCCTTGATGAACGCGGCGATTGGGCTTTCCGCCACAAAGGCAGTCAGAACCTTCGTCGAAAGGCCGAGCGATGCGGAGACGTTTAATACATTGCTCTCGGCGCTCGTCGACTGCATGGCATACAAATTCCCGTTTCCGACGGGTTGACGATCCGGCGGTGTGATCCGCACGCCCATGCTTGTAGCGGTGATGAGACCGTATTTTTTCATGAAACCCCATACCTCCGTCATTGTACTGATCCAATTATAAATCAATCGCCGGAATGTGGCAAGCGGTTTAACAATTTACATTTGCGGTATATGATAGAAAAACAAGAGGTGATTGTTCTTTATGAAGAGACTGCTTAGCCTGATTTTTGCCGCCCTGCTCGCCCTGAGCGTCACGGCGTGCGCCGAGACCCCCGACAAGACGACCGTGCGCATCGGCTCCCTGAAGGGGCCGACATCGATGGGCCTTGTCGAACTCATGCACAATGAGGACACCGCAAACGCCTATGCATTTACGGTCGAAGCGACGCCAGATGCCATCACCCCCGCGCTCATCCGGGGCGATCTTGACATCGCGCTCCTGCCCGCAAACCTCGCAGCGATCCTCTACAACAAGACGGACGGTGCGCTGGAAGTTGCGGCGATCAACACGCTGGGCGTTTTATATGTGCTCGAAAACGGGGACACGATTCACGCGGTCGCTGACCTTGCGGGCAAGACGATTTACTCCACCGGACAGGGCACGACGCCGGAATTTGCGCTTAACTACATCCTTTCGAAAAACGGACTGGACCCCGCGAAGGACGTGACAATTGAATACAAATCCGAGGCCGCGGAGGTCGCTTCCGCGTTGCTTGCGGACGCGGCAGCCGTCGCCGTCCTGCCCGAGCCATATGTCACGAGCGTCATCATGCAAAACGAAAATGTGCGTGTGGCCTTGAGCCTGTCGAATGAATGGGACGCCGTTGGCGGTGGGAGTGCGATGGTGACGGGCGTCGCGGTGATCCGAAAAGCGTTTTACGACGAGCATCCCGAGGCGGTTGCTGCGTTTTTGACCGAATATGCCGCGTCCACTGCCTATGTCAACGAGAATCCCGCCGAAGCAAGTGTTTGGATTGAAGAACTCGGCATCGTTGCAAAGGCAGCGTTGGCTGAGAAGGCGATCCCGGCATGCAACATCGTCTGCATCACCGGGGATGAGATGCAAACGAAATTATCCGGCTATCTGAGCGCGCTTTACGATCAGAATCCGGAATCCGTGGGAGGGACGCTGCCCGGTGAAGATTTCTACCTTACGGTCAACTAAGTGGCTTTGGCGAACCGCCGCATTGCTCTTCTGGCTCGCGGTCTGGCAGCTGGGGAGCATGGCGGTGCACCAGGAAATCCTCTTGGTTTCGCCGTTGAACGCGTTTCGAACGCTCATCGAACTTCTCGGTGAGCGCTCGTTTTATGCCGCAACGGGCGGATCGCTCTTTCGAATCCTGATCGGGTTTCTACTGGGTTTTTTTCTCGCGATCCTGTTTGCCGCGCTTGCGAAGATTGCGCGACCGGTGCGCGTTCTGCTGGAGCCGTTGATGGCGACTGTAAAGGCGACGCCCGTCGCGTCGTTTGTCATCCTTGCGCTCATCTGGATCTCGTCGACAAACCTGTCGATCTTCATGTCGCTTTTGATCGTGCTTCCGGCGGTCTATCAAAATGTGCTCGACGGACTCGACCGGGCGGACAAAAAGCTCATCGAAATGGCGGAGGTATTCGGGCTTTCCTTTTCCGGGCGCGTGCGGGCGATCTATGCGCCTGCGGCATTCCCCTATCTCTTGACCGCAGCCAAGCTGTCGCTCGGCATGTGCTGGAAGGCGGGCATCGCCGCGGAGGTGATCGCGCAGCCGCAGAATTCCATCGGCACCGCGCTCCAGCGCGCGAAGGTGTTCTTTGCGACGCCGGATTTGTTTGCTTGGACGATCGCAATCATCTTCATCAGCGTTTTATTCGAAAAGGCTGCCGTGGCGGTCATCAACCGACTTTCGCGGAGGCTTTATGATTAGACTTTTGCATGTCTCAAAGGCGTTTGACGGGAAAAAGGTGCTGGATGACGTGTCGTGCGTGTTCCCGGAAAAAACGGTTACGGCGGTTACGGGACCATCCGGACAGGGAAAGACGACGCTGATCAATGTGGTTGTGGGATTGGTGAAGCCGGACGCGGGCGAGGTTGTCGCGCCGAAGGGACTGCGCTACGCATGCGTGTTTCAGGAAGACAGGTTGATCGAGCACATGAGCGCCTATCAAAATGTGCTGCTGACCGCCGGAAAATCCGTGACGCCCATCGACAGCGCGGACATACTGGCCACCCTGGGACTCGACCCGCGCGACGACACGCATGTATCGATGTACAGCGGCGGCATGAGAAGGCGCGTGGCCATCGCGCGCGCCGTGCTGGCGAAGCCGGATGTGCTCGCTCTGGACGAGCCTTTCAAGGGTCTCGACCTCGTGGCGCGCAATCGCGCCGCGCGCCTGATCCTGCAAAAGTGCCCCGGCGCCATCAAGATCCTCGTTACCCACGAGCCGGACGAGATCGCGCTCATGCATGCGGCGCAATCGCTCGAACTGGGCGCCGAAAAGGACGCCGGCATCCAATCCGAGGAATGACAGCGCACATACGGATTTGTTGCCCCGGGGATACAGCCCGGGGCAACATCCATCATTGGAACGATTTGAATCGATCACGCCTGTGGACCCTTACAGACCCAGACCCTTCAGATAATCGATGCTCATTTTGGCAGCTTCGAGGGGCGTGCGGCCGATGGAAAGATCCTGTTCGACGATGAACCACTTCGCGCCGGATTCCTGCGCGGATGTGAGGATAGAGGGAATATCCTGGCAGCCATAGCCCACGGGGCGGAACTCGAAGGCAACGCCCTCGTCTGCCTGCGCAGTGTCCTGATCGACGCCGATGAGCGCGTAGGGGGACTTCTCGCCGTCCTTACGGCCCACAAAGTCCTTCAGATGTACGATGTCACAGCGACCCGCATACTTTTTCACGTAATCCGCAGGATCGAGGCCGGCGTATTTCACCCAGCAGCAATCGATCTCCGTTGCAAGCGTGCAAGGCGGCACGGCGGCATACAGAAAATCGAGACCGTATTGCCCGGAGACGGTGCAGAACTCAAAGTCATGGTTATGATAGAGCAGCTGGATGCCAGCAGCCTTCATGAGTTGACCGTACTTGTAGATGTCCTTAATGGTTTCGGCAAATCCCGCGCTGCCGGGGCGCGTTTCCGCGTCAAGGAAGGGAATCGCGATGTATTTGCAGCCGATGAGCTTGTTATCCGAAATCACCTTGAAGATGTCTTCGCGCATCGCGGCGAAGGGCACATGGTGCGATATCGCAACAAGACCCACTTCCTCCAACATCGCCTTGACTTCCTTCGCTTCATGCCCGTAAAAGCCCGCAAACTCGACGCCGTCGTAGCCAAGCGCCTTGATGGCCTTGAGCGTGCCGAGAAGATCCTTCGCCGCGTCCTCGCGCGCGGAGTACACCTGATAGCCGATCAACGATTTCATCATGATAGTATCCTCCGTTTGTCAATTCTGTGTGTATTATACGCTCATCTTCTGTTTCCCGTCAACGGCAACTTCCATGCAGTGTCTGTTTATCCGATTCCCGGAAGCTCGAGTGCCGCCTCGACCTCGATTTTTGTCTTCTCGGACACATCGCAAAGCGGGAGACGCATGGCGGCTTCGCACATGCCGCGCCGGCTCAGGGCGTACTTGATGGGGCCGGGATTCGTTTCGGCGGACAGCGCCTTGATCAGCGGCGCCAGGCGCGCGTAAATGCTGCGCGCCGTCTCGTAGTCCTCGCGCAGCATGGCGTGCGCAAGCGCGCCCATCTCATAGGGTGCGATGTTCCCCGCGACCGATATGACGCCGCGTCCGCCCTGCGCCATGATGGAAATGGTCTGGCTGTCGTTGCCCGCATAGATGGCGATCCCCTCCGAGAGCGTCGCCATGACCTCCGCAATCTGGGAGGCATCGGTGGATGCTTCCTTGAGGCCGCGCACCTGTGGATGCCGGGCAAGTTCCGCCATGACGGTCGGCGTGATGTTGATCGCCGTACGCGATGGCACATTGTAGGCGATGACCGGAACGCCCGCCTCGTTTGCGATCTTGTCAAAGTGCGCCTTTAGCCCCGCGGGCGTCGGGCGATTGTAGTAGGGCGCCGCGACGAGTACGGCATCCGCGCCAAGCGTGCGCGCGCTTTGGGAAAGCGAGACCGCCATTTTGGTACAGTTCGAACTCGTGCCGACGATCACGGGCACGCGCCCCTTCGCGATGGACACGGCGATGGCGACGAGCGCCTTTCTCTCTTCAAAAGCAACCGTCGGCGCCTCACCCGTCGATCCTAAGACCACGAGCGCGTCCGTGCCCGCCTCGATCTGGTATTCGATCAGCCGCTCCCACGCGCCATAGTCGATATCGTCTCCCGCGAACGGCGTGATGAGCGCCGTTCCGCTGCCATAAAACAGAGCGTCCGGCATTCACATGGCACCTCCCGATAGAAAAACTCCCCGAGAATCTTATTCTCGAGGAGCTCGTCCTTATACGTCGATGCCGGGATAGCGCGTGATGAGCGACTCCTGAAAAAAGCCGGAGGCTTCCATGGTATCGAGTATGTATGGAATCTTTGCGCGAACGTCCGCGCGGGCAACCCGCAGCCCCATCTCTGAAATGGCATCGCAGGCAAGCCCAAGCATATACTTTGCGACCCCCATGCGTCGCCAGCGCCGCGCCGTCTGGAGAAAGCCGATTTCTCCGTAATCCTTCGTACGCCAGACGACCACTTCCCCTGCCATTCCCGTCGGAGCCACGGTCAATAGGCGGGTGAAATGCGGCGCCTCGGTGAACGTCCGGAGCCATTGACCATCATATTCGGTGCCGAACAGTTCGTTATACCGTTCGAGGAAATATTTGCGCTCTTGCGGGTCATCGAGCGTGTCTTTGACGACCACGCAACCCGTGGGCGTATGAAAGGGGTTTCTGACGGGCAAATCCTTGCGCATGCGCACGATCCCGTCGTTGTCCCGAAAGCCGTAGGGGCGAAGGAGCCGCAAAAGCGCCTCATTGTCGGGCGCGCAGCGCACGTAAATGCGCGCGGGAATCTGTTGCGCGATGCACATCTCCCGCGCACGCGCCAGCGCCGCACCCAAAAGCGGATCGAGCGCGCCGTCTCCGCCCTCAAAATCCAGACGCACCTGATGCGGCCTGTTCGGATAGAGGTTGGGTTTCATTTCGTCGGTGATGACACAGGAGCCGTAGACCGTGCCGGTCCGCTCATCCACCGCCTGAAATACATTCTCCGGCGGCTCTCCATATGCGCCATCGCGCGGATTTCTCAGCATCATTTCGTTCTTCTCCCACAAATGACAGCGAAACGTTCCATGATGAACGAGCCGTTTTCATCAGTATATCACGCGTCTGCGGTGCGTGCAAGCTCTCCCCCGCGCGCAAACCGTGCGCGAAACGCTCAAAGTTTTTGAAGCACATCGATCAATTCCGTCCAGTCCCCGATGCGCAGATGCGCGCATTGGGGCGGCGCCACTTCCGATGGATCTTTTTGATCCCGCACGTGGGCATTGTCATACCAGACCGGGAAAATACCGACCTGCGCCGCTCCCTCGACATCCGCCCTTGGGTTATCGCCGCAAAACCATACATTTTCGGGCGGTAAATCCGCCTTGCGCAGCGCAAGCTCAAACAGAAACGGATGCGGTTTTCGAAGCCCGTAATCGCTGGAGGCAATGACAAACTGAAAGCGGTTCGTCGGCAACAAGCGATCCAGCCGTTCCTTTAAGGCATGCCCCGACCAACCAATGTTGCTGATGACACCGCTGCGGATCCCCATTGCGTTGACAGCACCGATGATTTGTTCGGCACCCGGCATACAGGCCCCCATCGACATACTGCGCCACAGAATGATTTCTGCTTCGTCATAACTGATTGACAACTTGATCCCCAGGTACTCGTACAGCATGCGTTGAAACTGCCGCTCATGAAGCTCGCATCCGGCTCTCCTGACGGCCGAGATTTCGGCAAACAGCCTGCCGGAAAATGCATCGATTTCTTCCGGCGTTCGATTGTGTTTATTTTCTGTGACATACGAAAAGAGCGCCTCTTCGCCGCGCAGCGCGTTAAAATCCGGTTCATACAACAGGGTATGACCGTAATCAAATAGAATCATGTCCGGCTTTTTCATGCGTTTCCCTTTTGTAGACGGATTTGTCCAAGCTTTCTGCGGTCACTCCCACTCGATCATGGCAGGCGGTTTTCCCGTCGCGTCGTAAAGCACGCGGTTCACGCCGCGCACCTCCGTCGTGATTCTCGAAACCACGCGCTCGAGAAGATCATAGGGCAGGCGATATGCATACGCTGAAATCGCATCCTGCGAACTGACGGCGCGCAGCGCCACGGCATATTCGTAGCAGGGCTTTCCGTCGCGCATGCCAAAGCTTTGACAGCTCGTGAGTACGGCGAAATACTGCCAGATGCGGCGATCAAGCCCCGCATCGGCAATTTCCTCACGGAAGATGGCGTCGGCGCGACCGAGGATGGCAAGGCGTTCGCGTGTCACCTCGCCGATGCAACGCACCGCGAGCCCCGCCTCCGGGAACGGCTGACGGCTGATGATCTCCTTGGGGAGCCCCAGCACCTCGCCCAACTCGCGCACTTCATCCTTAAACAGCATGCGAAGCGGCTCAATCATCGTGTCGAACGCGATGTGATCCATCAGCGCGGTTTGATCCTTTGGCGAGCCGTTGTCGGAGCACCGGGCCGTGAGGATGTCCGGATAAATGGTCGCCTGTACGAGGCAGTCGATCTTTCCGAATCCGCGTGCCTCGTCGGCGATGACGTGCATCATTTCGTCCGCAATCGCATTGCGCTTTTCGTTCGGGTCAACGACCCCTTCAAGGCGCGCAAGGAAGCGATCCGCCGCGTCGACGATGAGAAAATCAAGTCCGAGATCGTCCAGAAATACCTTTTTGACGATCTCGCGCTCGCCCAAACGCATCAGACCCGTATCGACGAACACGCATTTGAGCCGCTCCCCGATCGCGCGGTGCATAATCGCCGCGCAGACGGACGAGTCGACGCCGCCGGAAATGGCGAGAAGAGCCGTGCCCTCGGTAAACGCCTCCTTCATTTGGTTCTCGAAGTCCGCTGCAAAGGCCTCCATGGACCACCATGTTTCGCAGCCGCACACGCCGCATGCAAAGTTTGAGAGGATGCGAAGGCCATCCGGATCGTTGGATTCGGCATAGAATTGCAGGCCGAAAATCTTTTTTTCTTCATCGGCAAACGCGGGAACGACGCCACCCGGTGAAAACGCGATGGCCTCCGCGCCTTCCGGCAGCTCAAGCATGTCCACCCGCTCGAAGTAGCGATCTGACTCAATGAGGCCGTCAAAGAGGGGCGAATCCGCAAATGTGATCTGTGCGGTGCGCGCCTCGATCTGCGCGGCGAGCGCCTTTCCGCCCATCGACACGCAGAGTCTACGCGCGCAGGCGCCCAGCGCGAGCACAGGAACGTCGGCGGTAAACAGCGCTTCGTCGACTTCGACATCGTCTGCGGGCGTGCCCGCGAGCAATACGCCCTTCACATCTGGATCAGTGAGCTTGCCGGTCGCGGCATCCGGCGGAAGAATTTCGCAGTATACCCGATCTCCGCGCAGCTTCCGCGCGGTGGACTGCACCTGCGTGCCACCGTAGTCAACCACCAGTATCATATCGCCCGGCATACAATTCCCCTCCCCGGGTATCCCCTTATCTTTTCGGCTCGTCTTCCGCGTAGACCCGTTTGTCCACGATCCCAATTTTGCGTACGACTGACTTGGTTATATCAAAATCAACGAGGTTTGAGAGGATCAGGATTTCTCTGAACAAACCGACAAAGCACATGCCGATCCGGCGAATCGCGTCGGCGTTTGCGCGCCGAATGAGCGCCTGCACATCCGCCTCAGGCATATATTGAAACCATTCGAGCACCTTGCTGGCTGTAAACGCGATGCGCATGGCGCGCCGAACGGGGGGCATGTCCCCCGCGCCGACATGTGCGCGCAAGGCGGCGATGGGTGTCGTATCGTCTGAAAAACCGTCCCCGAAAGCTGCTGATACGTCAACACCGAGCGTATACATGATCTGGAGTCCGTACATCAGGACATCCGCGATCTCTTCGGCGATCTCAACCAGCTCTTCGCGCTCGCCGCCCGCCATCAGCGCGCGTTCAAAATCGGGTGTCATATCGATAAAATGCTCGAGCACCTCCAGCGCTTCGACCATCATCGCCATCGCGATATGCTGCGGATGCTGAATCCCGTCGTCGCCCCAATTCTTGCGGCGGCATAGATCGATGATCGCGCGTTTGAGCGCCAGAACATTGGTATTTTGATCGTTCATCGGTTTCTCCGTTGTTGCATTCCAATAAAGATTATACCATATCGAGACAAAATATGCAATCTCATATCATTTTCTCTGCAAATGGGAGGCGTTTATACAATCTCGACGCCGAGGAGCGCGCAGATGAGCGGCGCCTGCATCAGCGCGATTTTAGAACCGGCCAGCGCGCGCGGATCGATGCGAATGCCGCCAAACTCGCTCGTGGAGAGATCGACGCCCGAAAGCGGTGTTTCAACGACTTCCGTCCCCGCGAGCTGACAGCGCTCCAACTTTAAACCCTTTTGCTGGCTGGTATGGAGCATCAACTTCTCCAGCGAACAATCCCGGAAAGTCAGGTTTGTGAGCTTGCAAGAGGAAATCGTCATATAGTTGAGGCGGCAACCGTCGAAAATGACGTTTTTGAGAACCGAATCGTCAAACTGCGCGCCGACGCCCCGGCAATCCCGCAACTGTGAATCATGCAAGGAACCGTCCGTGAGCCGCATACCCGAAAGATCGCAGTGTGTGAAAACGCATCCGACGAACGACAGGTGCTTGACATCGTTTTCGCCAAATGAAACGTTGTGAAACGCGCACCGCGAAAACGAAAGGCTCCGCGCGGTTACGCCCTCGAGCACGCCGCCCTCAAATTCGAGATCAATGACATCGTCTCCCGCGTCAACCGCCTCCAGAACCGCGCCCAACAAATCCGCCATATTCCCACCTCCACGCAAGAGGATACCATATAATTGTAAATTTACAAAAAAGGCGTATAATGAATTGTATTATTTGAATGGCGGAGGACAAAATGGCATCCTACACCGCAAAGGACATCAAAATTTTGGAGGGATTGGACGCGGTGCGCATGCGTCCGGGCATGTACATTGGCTCGACGGGTGCGCGGGGTCTTCATCACCTCATCTGGGAAATCGTCGACAATGCGATTGACGAGGTCTCAAACGGATTTGCGAACGAAATAACAGTCACGCTCAAAAAGGACGGGTCCTGCGAGGTGACGGACAACGGGCGCGGCGTGCCGACGGACATCCACCCGCAGCTGGGCATATCGGCCGTGGAGGTTGTCTATACGCAGCTCCATGCGGGCGGCAAGTTCGACAACAAATCCTATCAGTATTCGGGTGGCCTGCACGGCGTGGGTGCGTCGGTTGTCAACGCGCTCTCCGAGTGGATGACCGTTGACGTCTATCAAAACTACAGCCACTACCGGATTCGGTTTGAATCCGTGCTCGACAAAGAGACGGGAAAAATCGTCTCCGGACGGCCCACCGGGCACCTCGAGCGGCTCGGCGGGACGACGAAACGCGGCACCGTAGTCTGCTTTAAACCGGATGCGCGGGTTTTTGAGGACGTGAACTTTCAAACGGACGTCGTCAGGCGACGCATCCGGGAACTTGCATACCTAAACGGCGGGACGCGGTTTGTCTTTACCGACGAGCGCATTCAAGACAAGGACGCGCGCCGGTGGGAATACCAGTTTGACGGCGGACTCGCGGACTTTGTGAAATACCTGAACACCGATAAAAATCCGATCACCGATCCGATTACGTTTGAGGCAAAGAAGGACGATACGCTTGTGCGCGTGGCGATCCAGTACACGGATTCGTACACCGAGTCGATCTATTCATTTGTCAACAATGTGCCCACCGGCGAGGGCGGAACCCATGAAACGGGCTTTAAATCCGCCGTCACAAAGGCGTTTAACGACTACGCGCGGCGCACAAACATCCTCAAGGAAAAGGAAAACAACCTTTCGGGCGACGACTTCCGCGAAGGCATGACGGCGGTCGTCTTTGCCGGCGTTCGAAAGCCGCAGTTTGAAGGGCAGACGAAGGGGCGGCTCGGAAACACCGAGATCAAACCGATCGTCGAGGCGCTCTGTGTGGAACAGCTTTCATTGTATCTTGACGATCTCAAGCATCAGGAGACCGCGCAGCTGATCGTCGAAAAAGCGGTTAAGGCGGCGAAAGTGCGCGAAGCTGCGCGCAAGGCGCGCGACGTTGCCCGGCAGAAAAACCAACTGGAGGCCGCGCCGCTGGTGGGCAAGCTGTCGAGCTGCACAGGCAGAAACGCGAAGGAAAACGAGCTGTTCATCGTCGAGGGTGATTCGGCAGGCGGTTCTGCGAAACAGGGACGCGACAGACGGTTTCAGGCGATTTTGCCGCTGCGTGGAAAGCCCTTGAACGCCGAGAAAAAAAGGCTCGATCAGGTGTTGGCGAACGAGGAATTCCGCTCGATCATCACCGCACTCGGAACGGGCATCGGCGAGGACTTTGACCTGTCAAAGCTCAAATACAACAAAGTCATCATTCTCTCGGACGCGGATCAGGACGGCGCGCACATCCGCGCGATCCTTTTGACATTCTTTTTCCGCTACATGCGCGAGCTGGTAACAGAGGGGCACGTCTACATCGGCATGCCGCCTCTTTACAAGGTTGCAAAGGGATCGGCGACCCAGTATTGCTATGACGACCGCGATTTGCCCGCCGCGATCAAAAAGGCGGGACGCGGATACACGCTCCAACGCTACAAGGGCCTTGGCGAAATGAATCCGGAGCAATTGTGGGATACCACCATGAATCCCAACGGGCGCATGCTTACCCAGGTGAGCATTGAGGATCTGGCCGAGGCCGATCGGCGGATCACCGTGCTCATGGGCGACAAGGTGGAACCCCGGCGCGAATACATCAGCGAGTTTGCGAACTTCAACAAGGAAGATAACTTTGTCCCCGTGACCGGGCAGGAGATGTGATATGCCAAAGAAAAAGAACGACGACATTGTATTCAGCGAGCAGATCGTCCAAAAGACAATGGAAGACGTGATGCACGATTCCATGCTCCCCTACTCCGAGTATGTCATCCTCGAGCGCGCGTTGCCGCGCGTGGAGGACGGCCTGAAACCGGTGCAGCGGCGCATCCTCTTTACCATGCACGAATTGGGCACCACCGCGGACAAGCCGCACAGAAAGTGCGCGCGCATCGTGGGCGACTGCCTTGGAAAATATCATCCGCACGGCGATACGAGCGTGTACGACGCATTGGCGCGCATGGCGCAGCCGTTTGTGATGCGCGCGCCGCTGGTCGACGGTCACGGAAACTTCGGCTCCATCGACGGGGACAGTCCTGCCGCGATGCGATACACCGAGGCGCGCATGACTGAACTGACCGCGCAGCTTTTGCGCGACATCGACAAGGACACGGTGCCTTTTCACCTGAACTTCGACGATACGCAAAAAGAACCGGACGTACTGCCCGGGCGGTTCCCCAACCTCATTGTGAACGGTGCAAGCGGCATTGCCGTCGGCCTCGCCACAAACATCCCGCCGCACAATCTGGGCGAAGCGATCGACGCGGCGACGGCGCTCATCGACAACCCGGCGATCACGGTCGCGGGCATCATGAAGCACCTGAAGGCACCCGATTTTCCAACCGGCGGAATCCTTGCCGCCGACGGGGAGCTTTTGCAGGCATACGAAACGGGGCGTGGCCGGCTGCAGGTACGCGCAAAGGTACACGTGGAGGACGGACTGAGCGGGCGAAAACTCCTGGTCATTACAGAAGTACCCTATCAGGTCAACAAGGCCGCAATGCTTGAAAAAATTCTGCGCGTGAGTGAGGAAAAGAAGGGGCTGTTCTCCGGCATCTACGACATCCGCGACGAGTCCGACCGCACGGGAATGCGCGCTGTGATCGAGCTAAAGCGCGACGTCGATCCGGACAAGGTGCTCAACGCGCTCTACAAGTATTCTGATTTACAGGTGACATTCGGCGTGAACATGGTCGCCATCGCGGGCGGAAAGCCGGTGCAGCTTGGGATCAAACAGATGCTCGTCCACTTCATTGCGCATCAAAAAGACGTCGTGACGCGCAGAACGAAGTACGAACTTGAGCAGGCGGAGGCGCGTGCGCACATCCTGGAGGGACTCATCATCGCGGTCGACAACCTTGACGAGGTGATCGCGCTCATCCGCGCGAGTAAAAACCCGCGCGAGGCGCGCGAACGATTGGTTGCGCGCTTCAAGCTGACGGAAATTCAGGCGCAGGCGATCCTGGACATGCGGCTGCAGCGGCTCACCAATCTTGAGATCATCTCCCTGCGCGAGGAATATGACAAGATCGAAAAGCTGATTGCACGGTATCATGCCATTCTCAAGAGCGAAAAAAAGCTCATGCAGGTCATAAAGGACGAAATGCTCGAAATACGCGACAAATACGCGGATGCCAGGCGCACCGAAATCGCGCCGTCCTTTGACGCCATCGTGATCGAAGCGGAGGCGCCCGCAGCCGACGAGGCGGCGGTGATTCTGAAGCGCGCAGGCTTTGTCAAGCGGATGGCGCCGCGCGTCGTTGAGAAGGCGGAACAGGCGGACGCCACCGAAGAAACCATTCTCACGATGACCGACGAAAAGCTCCTGTTTTTCACAGATCTGGGCAACTGCTATCCCGTTTTGGTCTCGCAGATTCCCGAGTGCAGGCCGAAGGATCGCGGGCTGGCGCTCGGCGGACTGCTCGCAGGGCTCGAGAAGGAAGAAAAACTCGTTGCGCTCATTCCCGCCGCGCAATATGAGGGCACGCTCCTGTTCGCTACGGCGGGCGGCATGGTCAAGCGCACCGCAAAAGCGGAAGTGAATGTCCGCAAAGCGCGGTTCTCGGCAATCAACCTGAAGGGAAAGGACAGACTCATCGCCGTGACGGCAACGGAGGGATACGAAGGCTTGCTCCTTTTCTCCGAAAAGGGCATGGCGATCCACTTTGCCATCGACGAGGTTTCTCTGATGGGAAGAACCGCTGCGGGCGTCAAGGGCATGGCGCTCTCGCCGGGGGATCGCGTTGCGTTCGCGTTTGCGCAGAATGCGGAGGGCGAGGTCATTCTTGCGAGCGACATGGGTTACTTCAAGCGATGTCTCATTATCGACTTCGACCGCCAGGCACGCGGCGGCAAGGGCGTTAAGGCGTTTGGCTTCCTCAAGAGCGGCACAAACGGAACGTGCATCGCAGGCGCGCTGCTGGTCACGCAGCCCTATTCGTTCGACGCCATTCAGAAAAGCGGCACATCGACGCGATTTGAGACGGAGGCCGTTCAGATCGAGACGAAGGCCGGGCGTGGTCAGGCGTTTGTGATGGTCGTGATGGACGACATGATCGAGGCGCTCAAGCGCGTATAAAAGTGCATCAAACTGCCCTCCGGTGAATAAGCTTCATTGCGGGGGTGGTTTTCTATATGGCGAGATTCAAGGTGGTTAAGGGAGGAACGCTGCTTGTCGGCGTCGCACTTGTGATTCTGGTAGCAGTTATCGTCATCATCGCGCTCTCCTGGTACGCCGGGCGCGACACGACGACCAGCACATCGACCGGAGCGGGGGCCGTCATGGCTCTCGCCCCGGTCGAAACTGCGCTCCTATTGAATCCTTCCACTGCGCCCGCTGAAAATGAACATACGGACGACGTCGTGTCGATTCAGTCGGAAATCATGCGGGATGAGACGCCCGTTTCAAACGGCAAGCGCGTGCTCATTTATCACACGCATACGCACGAAGCCTACGAAATGGATTATCCCGACGAATACGTCGAGCTCGAACGCTGGCGCACGGATGACGACGAACACAACATCGTGCGCGTGGGCGCCGAATTGACGACACTTCTCGAAGCGCGCGGCTTCGAGGTCGTTCACGACGAAACGGACAACGAACAGAACGATCTGTCAACCGCCTATGAGCGTTCACTCGTGACGCTCGACGCATATGCGGGGGAGTCGTTTGATTTATATATCGACATGCACCGCGACGCATACACCGAGGGACAGGCGCAAACCTGTTCCTATGGGGGCGAGAGTGCCGCGAAGCTGATGGTTCTGATCGGGAGCGGCGAAAATTTCAACGTCAAACCCTTCTATAAGCAGAATTTTGCATTTGCACAAAAATTAACGGAGGCAGTAAACGGCGTCTGTCCGGGACTTTGCCGCGACGTGATGGTCAAGACAGGGCGTTACAACCAGCACATCGGCGTCAATGCGATACTGGTCGAGGTGGGCAACAACCGCAATACGCTCGAACAGGCTCTCGCAAGCATGCCTGCGTTGGCCGACGCGATCACACATGTAATGCTCCCCGAAGATGCGGATCAAATCATCACCGTGAGCAACGAAAACTGACGCACATTGACAATGACCCGTTCATTCGTCGAACAGGGAGAGCTGTTGCGGGGACTGGCGTTCAATCTCGAGATGCACCTGCCCATCCGCACCGAGGATTTGTTCCGCAGCTCTGCGATCAAACAACCAGTCGTATACAGAAGAGACGATGAGCGGCATGCGCGCGTGGATCACGCGCGCTTTTTCGTCCGCTTCGCGCGTGAGAATGACGAATTCGTCCATTCCATCCGCTCCGATCCGGTATAAACCCGCCATATAAAGGACGCTGCGATCCGGGCGATGAAACAGGAAGCGTTCCTTGTTCCCATTCCATTCATAGTAACCTGTGGACGGCAAAAGGCAGCGTCTCTCCTGCGCACTTTCCCGGAACAGGAGCCATTCAAGGGCCGTTTCGGCACGCGCGTTGATCACCAAACCGCGCTCCGTGCGAAATCCCCAGCGCATTTTGACCGCATGCGGATTTCCCCCCGCACCGCAAATCGCAGGTACGACATCCGTGGGATAGACATCGCCTCCCGCGCGCAGTGTCAAGTCTGCGCCGCCTTTTGATTCATTTTGTGCCGACTCAATTATTTTTTGCAGATTTTCACTTACATTTTCATCGCCGATTGTATATCTCCCGCACATACGTTCCTCCAATAAAGCGATAATACGTCAACAGATTGGCAACAAAATGAAAAACACGTTTCACCGTTGCATTATACTTACGTTATGTTATAATAATTCCGGTGGTACGATTTCTCGAATTCTATGGGTGGTGAATGAATGCGAAACATTCGATTGCTGATCGCGGATCATAGCGAAAAATTCGTCAATGACGTCAAGTCCTTTTTGGGTAGAATGCCCGGAATAGACGTTGTCGGGTATTATAGAAATGGGGATCAGACCGTCAAATTCATTTCCGAGAAGGCACCCGACGCAGTCCTCTTGGGCTTGGTACTCGATGGACTCGATGGACTTTCGATCCTGAAATGGTTCAAGGGCAAAGCCCGCGCACCGGCATTTATCGTATGCACTGAGTTTACCAATGAAGTTTGCATACATCGGGCAAGCCAATACGGTGCATGCTATTTTCTATGTAAACCAGTCGCACGACATGTTCTTTATGATGCCATCGTCGACAGCGTGAATGCCATGGGACTTGATCTGACGAACGAAGTACCAACAATCGCAGAAGTCACGAAAAGCACGGACGAGATGATCAGCAACTTCCTTGCATCCAGTGGAATTCCTAAGCAATCCTCCGGTTACCGGTACCTCTGCGACGCAGCCGCCATTGTCGGCAAGAATCCGTCAATCCTGTCCGCACTAACGAAGCTTCTTTATCCTGAAATCGCGCGCATGAACAAGTCAACACCCGCGCGGGTGGAGCGAAACATTCGATCTGCCATTTTTCACGCATATCGCCATAATAATCTACAGATCAACGGCTCAAGACCGACGAACCGAGAGTTTATTCAAATGCTAACTGATCAAATGAACGAATCAACAAGTTCAATATAATACCTTCCAGGCTGAAAGTCAACGCGCTCCATTGTTTTCCATACCCATATGTGCTATGATATTGAAAAAATACGGCGTGTGGGGGATGGAAAATGATGTCCGAGCACCGCTTATGGTATTCGACGCCCGCATCTACATGGACGGAAGCGCTACCGCTGGGGAACGGCCGGCTTGGCGCCATGGTTTTTGGAGCACCCGCGCAGGATCGGTTCGCACTCAACGAGGATACGCTCTGGTCGGGTTATCCGCGCATAGATGCGCCCGAGGGCGCGCCGGAGGCGCTTGAAAAGGCGCGCGCAGCGCTCCTTGCGGATGACTACGCAGCGGCACAACAGATTCTCGAACAGGGATTCACGGGACACTACACACAGGCCTATATGCCGATGGGCGATCTGCTAGTCACCAGGTCCTTCCGGTCGCCCATCGGAGACTACGCGCGCGTGCTCGACATCGAGACGGGCGTTCATTGCGTGCAATTCACAGCAGACGACATCCGGCATACCGTGACCTCGTATGTCGTCCATGGCGCGCGCGAAGCGGTCGTCATCGACTATAAGGCAGACCGACCGGGATGCGTGAGTCTCAGGGCGGCATTTGACTGCAAGCTGAAAAATCAGGTGTTTACCCACGGGGACATGCTGGCGCTTGAGGTGGAATGCCCCGGCAACGCGCATCCTTCCTATCTCAACATGGAGAATCCGCTCGCCTATGCGGACGCGCCGGAAGAACGGGGTATCCGCGCCGCAGTGCTCCTATCCTGCGATGCGAAGGGCGGCTCCGTCTCATTGGACGAGGGCGGGCTTTCCATTTCCTGTGCGGATCGGGTCACGCTCAAGCTTTGTGCGCGCACGAGCTTTGCGGGCTGGGACAAGCACCCGTACACAAACGGACGCGATCATATGGCGCTGTGCGAAGCGGAAGCCGATGCGTTGGCAGATGCGAATCCCGACGCCCTTTTCAGCGCCCACGTCGCGGAATTTTCGAGCCTGATGAACCGCGTTGATTTCTCGCTCGGCAGCGTGCCTTCGAACCTGCCAACCATCGAGCGACTCATCCGTTTTGACGGAAGCGATCGCGGGCTCTACGAGCTTTTATTCCAATACGCACGTTATTTAATGGTCTCTTCCTCCCGCCCTGGGACGCAGGCAACGAATTTGCAGGGTATCTGGAACGAGAGTCCAACGCCGCCGTGGAGTTCGAATTATACGGTCAATATTAACACCGAAATGAACTATTACCCAACCGAAGTGGCAAATCTTTCCGAAATGCACGAGCCGCTTTTCGATCTCATTGAGCGGATGGTTGCAAGCGGTGCACGCACCGCGCGGAATTTTTACGGGCTGCGGGGCAGCGTATGCCATCACAACACCGATCTGTGGGCGCGAACGAATCCCGTGGGCGAGAAGCGCGAAGGATGCGCCGTCTATTCGTTCTGGCCAATGTCGATTGCCTGGATGTGCGCGCACCTGTTCGATCACTACCTCTATACATGCGACGAGGCATTCTTACGGGAGCGTGCGCTGCCCGCAATGCGGGAGGCCGCACGGTTCCTTTTGGACGTCATGGTTACGGATGCGCGGGGATACCTGCGCGTCTTCCCTGCCACTTCGCCGGAAAACGCCTTTCTTGTCAACGGAGAAAAGCAGGCGGTGGCGAAAGCCGCGACGATGTCAAACGTCATTGCGCGGGAGCTTTTGACACACTACATCACCGCATTGGACATCTTAAAGCTGGATGAGCCGATGCGCGAGGAAGCGGAAGGGGCAATCCCACAAATCTGGCCTTATGAAGTCGGATCGAAGGGGCAACTGCTGGAATGGGATCAGGAGTACGAAGAAGCGGAGCCGCACCACAGACACACATCGCACCTCTACGGCCTCTATCCCGGGCGGGAAATCGATCCCGACACCGCGCTCGGTGATGCGTGCAGGCGAACGCTCGAACTGCGCGGCGACGATGGCACGGGCTGGAGCCTCGCATGGAAGATTTGTTTCTGGGCGCGGCTGAATGACGGAGATCACGCGCTGAAGCTTCTGAAAAACCAACTGCGACTCGTGCGGCAAAGTGAAACGGTGTACGCATCCGGCGGCGGAACGTACCCCAATCTCTTCGATGCACATCCGCCCTTCCAGATCGACGGGAACTTCGGCGCCTGTGCGGGAATCTGCGAGATGGTTCTGCGATCGCGCCCCGGCGAGATCTATCTTTTGCCGGCCCTTCCGGGCACCTGGGAGGATGGACATTTCCGGGGCCTCAAGGCGATGGGCGATGTCGAAGTGGCAGCGGAATTCAAGGGCGGAAAGCTCGTCGCGGCGGCATTCGAAGCGCATTGCGGAGCGGCGCTCCCGATCAGGGTCTATACCGGCGGGAAGCTGATCCTCGAAATCGTCGATGCCGGGCGGACAGAATATCGAAACACGGAGGAATGACATGCTGATCATCGGAATCTGCGGCGCAAGCGGCAGCGGAAAAACGACACTCGCCGAAGAACTTGCGCGGAGACTGGGTGACAGGTGCGTCTATCTCAAGCAGGACGCTTATTATCGCGATCACGCGTACCTGCCTTTTGAGGAACGTTGCCGGGTCAATTACGACGAACCGGAGGTCTTCGAGCACGACGTTTTATATGCTGACCTCGTGGCCCTCAAGCGGGAACGTTCCATCGCACGCAAAGGATACGACTATGCCGCGCACAAACGCGCCGACCCCGGCGATCCGATTCAGCCGGCCGAGGTGGTCATCCTCGAGGGCATTCACGCCTTTTACGACGAGCGTGTGCGGGGATTGATGGAAATGCGTATTTTTATTCAGGTTGATCCGGATATCTGCCTGTTGCGGCGCGTGCGGCGCGACATCAACGAGCGTGGGCGCGACGTGGAGAGCGTAGCGCGTCAGTACGTCGAGACCGTCAAGCCCATGTACGAGCGCTACATCCGCAATTATGCCTCTTACGCGGACATCATCCTCGCAAACGGCGGAAGAAACCCGCGCTTCGTGGACATGCTGATGCTCTACATCGATTCGAGACGGGAACCGCTCGGGGGCGCTGCCCCCGAGACCCCCGCTTAAGGGACGCTGTCCCTTAAGAATCCTAACCAGATCGTTCGTTTCAGATCTATTCTATCGTCGCTCCGTGGGCCCAGCCCCGGAGCGACGAGGTTGTTTTGGGTGCCGTTGATAGGCATTAGGTTTTGTCATCGTCGTGTACGAAATCGCCGTCCCGGGGATTGGCCCCACGGGAGGACGAAGCATGATATTGAATGGATGTCGGTATGGGATTCCGAAGGGACATTGTCCCTTCGGTAGGGGCCGGGGCAGCGCGTCTTTGATTATCTTTCACTACACAAACTCGCCCTCCCGAGGATTGGACCCTGGGAGGACGAAGCATGATATTGAATGGATGTCGGTATGGGATTCCTGAGGGACAATGTCCCTTCGGCAGGGATGCCGGAGGCAGCGCCCCCGGCAGTCTCCTTCATGCCTATTCGTATCCCAATAAGTGCCTTGCATGACTGATACTCGTTTCCGAATCCTCGCCGCCGCCGACGAGGCGCGAAATTTCGCGGACGCGGCCTTCGTCATCCAGGCGCCGGACGACAGAATCCGTGCGCTCATCGTCGAAGGTCTTTTCGACCACGAAGTGTGCATCGGCGAGCGCGGCGATTTGCGGAAGGTGGGTCACGCACAGCACCTGATGTGCGCGCGCGATCGCCTTCATCTTCTCCCCCACGACCTGCGCCATGCGCCCCGATACACCCGTATCAATCTCATCGAACACCATGGCGTCCACGCCCTCCGCGTCCACGGAAATGGCCTTGAGCGCAAGCATAATGCGCGAGAGTTCGCCGCCGGACGCGACCGATGCGAGCGGCTTGAGCGGTTCGCCGGGATTGGCGGAAATGAGAAACTCCACCGCATCCGCGCCGTTTGATGTCGGCTTAATCCTCTCGATCCGCACCTCGAACCGGGTCTTTGCCATGCCGAGATCCTGCAACTGCTCGTGAATCCGCTCCGTGAGCGGGCCGGCGATCACTTCCCGCGACGCAGTAAGGGCCTGACAGGCCTCGTGAAGCCGTGCGGTGAGCGCATTGAGCGCTTCCTTGAGTCCATCTGTCGACGCATCCGCACGCTTGAGCTCGTCGAGCTCCGCGGCGGCCGTATCGCCGAAATCGATCACCTCATCAAGCGTGGAACCATATTTACGCTCGAGGCGACGAATTTTATCGAGCCGGTCGGCAACCTTGTCGGCCATACCGGGATCATAGTTGAGATTTTCGAGCAGGGATTGCAGCTCGTATCCCGCGTCCTGCGCGGCATAAAACGCATCCTTGATCTTCGTCGCAAGCGCGTCGATGCGCTCGTCCACACGCGCCACAGACTCAAGCGCACGGTGCGCCATGTCGAGCTGCTCCTGCGCACCGGGTGCGCGGGTATCGCCGCCGTAGGTCAACCGATACGCCTCGGACACGGATTCGCGGATGCGCTCCGCATTCTCATAGAATCGGGCGCGCTTTTCGAGCTTTTCTTCCTCGCCGCGCTTGAGCTTGAGTGCCTCAATCTCAGAGAGTTGAAAGCGCAGCATATCGATTCTGCGGGCACGCTCCGCGGCTTCGGACGTGACGCGCCGATACGCAGACGCCGCGCGCGTGCGCTCCTGGTAGAGAGCTGCGACATCGTGGAGGAGCGTGCGGTGCGCATCGCCGCCAAACGAATCCAGAAAGTCGATATGGCGCGCGGGATTGATGAGCGCCTGATGCTCGTGCTGACCATGGATGTCGACAAGCGTCGAGGTGAGCTGGCGCAGCGTCGAGAGCGGGACAACCACGCCGGAGATGCGGCAGATGTTGCGCCCGGAGCGACTGAGTTCACGCGAGACCGCAACGACATTTTCTTCGGCTTCCGCTCCAAGCGCGCGCGCGATCTCAAGCGCGCGCGGATTTTGCGAGATGTCAAATACCGCCTGCACGCTCCCCTTTTCGCAGCCGGTGCGAATCAGGTCGCGCTCGGCGCGCCCGCCAAGCGCCATGTTCAGGCTGTCAACGACGATGGACTTGCCTGCGCCTGTCTCGCCCGTCAACACATTAAAGCCCTGATCGAACTCGAGCGTGAGTGACTCGATCAGCGCGATGTTTCGAATGGACAGTTCCAACAGCATTATTTTTTGATGAGCGCGTCGAACCGCTGCAAAAGACCTTCGACGGAGGATTCCGAGCGCACGATGAGAAGGAGCGTGTTGTCTCCGGAGATGGTTCCGAGGATCTCCGGCCACTTCATGGAATCGATCGCTTCGGCAGCCGCGGGAGCGGACGCCGAGATGGTTTTAATGACGATCAGATTTCCGGACGTCTCAATGGACATCACGGATTCCGAAAGAATGCGAATAAAGCGGTCGCTCATGCCTTTTTCGGCGCGTTCAACCGTCGCATATTTATATCTTCCGCCCTCTGCAAGCACTTTCAGGAGCCGCAACTCCTTGATGTCGCGCGAGACCGTTGCCTGTGTGACCTTCACGTTTCGTCGTTTCAACTCTTCCGCGAGCTCTTCCTGGGTCTCGATGTCTTTACTCTCAATGATCTCAAGAATCAAATTGTGTCGTACGCTCTTCATCGATAGGCCTCCTATATATTAAGCCGCGCTGGCGTTATTTCTAGTGTGTCCATTCGGAAAGCTTATTCCGGAGAAGCTCAAAGTAATTGCGGTCACGCAGACGGATGAAGCGCGCGACGCGTTGTGATCTTCTGATTGTAATGCCCGGTGTCCGGGGAGAAAGGTCGAACTTATAGCGGCCGTCAAAAACGGCGCACGCCTCGCCCGGCTTATCGAGCACGCGTACGGTAATTGCCACGTCGGCGGGGGCGATCACGGGTCGCGCGTTCATCGTATGCGCACAGATTGGCGTGAGCAGGAAGCATTCCATGCCCGGTGTGACGATGGGGCCGCCTGCGGAAAGCGAATAGGCCGTCGAGCCGGTGGCGCTTGCGACAATCAGGCCGTCGCCGGAAAGTCGATCGACAAGCCGCCCTTCGACCTCCGTTTCGATGGATAAAATACCGGTTCCCACGCTCTTGCGGGAAAAGACGATGTCATTGAGAGAAAATGCGCCCTGCGGGCCGTTTTCCATCTCCATGAGCATGCGGTCCTCAAAGCGGAAATCGCCCGAAAACAGGCGATCCACATCCCCTTCGAGATCGGCAGGCTGCACCTCCGTCAGAAAACCCATCCGCCCGAGATTGACGCCGAGCATGGGAATCTGATACGGCACGGCGTAATCGAGCGCCGAAAGCAATGTGCCATCGCCTCCGAGCACAAAGAGAACATCGCACCCGGGATTCCCATCCTCGGGCAGCGATTCACAGTGTAAAATTCGAGCCAGTTTGGCGTCCGCACAAACGCGACACCCATGGTGCGCGAGAAGGGACATCAGTTTGATCGCGACCGGAAGGCCATCCCCCTTCGTGGGATTCCACAGGACACCCGCCCGAAGGATGTTCAACCGAATCACCTCTCTTTTATATTTATACCATATTATGCGGAACTTACAAGCCCAAATCCACGGATTTAAAGAATTTGTCATAAGCAGCTCGAATTGTGGCATTCATTGTCGAATCTTCCACGCAACCAGCCGAATCTTCTGCAGGCGCCATCAGCAGCAGGAATTCAATATTGCCCTCTGCCCCGGTGATGGGTGAAAAATCGAGCCCGACCGCAGACCAGCCTGTCTGTGCGAGCCACGATACGATGTCTGAAACGACCATTTTATGCACAGCGGGATCTCGCACCACGCCGCGCGCTCCGACCAGCTCCTTGGGCGCTTCAAACTGCGGCTTGATGAGCGCGACGAAGCGCGCATGTTCCGCCATGAGCGGAAGAATCGCAGGGAGAATTGCCTTAAGGGAGATGAAGGAAACATCCGTCGCGCCAAAGGCAGGCGCCTCGGGCAGAATCTCGCGGGTCAGAAACCGGGCGTTTACGCGCTCCAGCGGAACGACCCGAGGATTGGAACGAAGCTTATAATCGAGGAGATTATAGCCGACATCCACCGCATAGACCCGCTGTGCGCCTGCGCGGAGCATCACATCTGTAAACCCACCTGTCGACGCGCCGACGTCGACGCAGATTTTGCCTGATAAATCCTGCTGAAAAACGGCGAGCGCACGCTTCAGTTTGTGCGCGCCGCGGCTGACATACGCATCCAATTCGCCCTTTACGCGCAGCACCGCATCGACCTTCAAAAGTGCCGCCGCACTCGAAATCGGATGGTCGTCGGAAAGCGCGCGCCCTTCCAATATGAGCGCGCGCGCGAGTTCGATGGATTCCAAATTCAGCTTTTCCAGGAGCAATTCGTCCGCCCTTCGCCGCTTCGGCGCCATACCCAACTTCCTTTCAAAGATCCAAAGTTCTCGCATCGCCGCGTTCCGCAATCCGCCTATGATCTCGGACGGCGGGAAACAGATCGGACGTCACTTCCCCAACTTTTCCAAAATGGCAGCCGCAATGCCCTCCGCGTCGAGGCCGCATTCCTTGAGCTGTTCGGAGACCTTTCCATGCCGCACATAGTTGTCGGGAACGCCCAGAAGCAGCGTATCGACATGCACGTTCGCATCGGCAAGTACGGTTAGAACGGACTCGCCAAAGCCACCCTGGCGCGTATTTTCCTCGATCGTGACCAGAAACCTTGTCGAGCGTGCTGCGCCCAGAATCATGTCCACGTCGAGTGGTTTGACAAACATCGCGTCGATCACGCCCGCCGAAACGCCGCGTGATTCGAGCACCACGGCGGCGGCGAGCGCCATGCCGACCATGCGGCCCACCGCGATGATCTGAATGTCACCCTCCAGAAGGGATTCCGCCTTGCCTCGTACGATATCTGCCTCGCGCGCCATCGCCTTGCCGAGATCGGACGTATCCTTGGGATAACGAATGGCAAGCGGGCCATGAAACGTGGTGCTCCATTTCAAAACGCGCAAAAGCGCGTGCACATCCCTGGGCGCAGCGACCGTCATATTAGGCAGCGAGCGCAGAAAGCTCAGATCAAAAACCCCGTTATGCGTCGCGCCGTCAGAGCCGACAAGACCCGCCCGATCCACGAGCAGCGTCACCGGCAGCGCATTGAGGCATACATCGTTTGAAAGCTGGTCATACGCGCGCTGAAGAAATGTCGAATAGAGTGCGACATAGGGCTTCATGCCCGCGGCCGCGAGTCCTGCCGCCATGGTCACGGCGTGCTCCTCGGCAATTCCGACGTCGAAACAGCGCTTTGGATGGCGCGTACAGAAGGCGGAAAGGCCGGTTCCGGTGGGCATGGCAGCGGTCACGGCACAGATTTCCGGTATACGCTCCGCCAGATCCGCGAGGAACTCCGCAGCAATGAAACCGCAGCTTTTGGCCTCTACCGATCGAAACCGACCTGTTTCGATGTCAAACGGCGATGCGCCATGGTACTTATCGGGCGATTCCTCGGCAGGAGGATAGCCCTTTCCCTTTTTTGTGACCACGTGGATGACGACGGGGCCGGAGATTGCCTTGGCACTTTTCAGGACGCGCACGAGCCGCCGGATGTTGTGTCCGTCCACGGGGCCGATGTATTGAAAGCCCATCGTCTCAAATATGTTATTGCCGAGCAGAAAGGCCTTCATCATGTCGCGCATGCGTTCCATCACGTTCGTGAGCGGACGCCCGATGAGGGGAATCTTTGAAAGCACATTGCGCGTACCGGATTTCAGATGCCGATAAAAGAACGACTGCCGTATGTTCGTCAGATGAGCCGAAACTGCGCCGACATTTCGGGAGATGGACATTTCATTGTGATTGAGAATGACGATCAGCCGCGTGGGGCACTGCCCCGCGTCGTTGAGCGCCTCATAGCTCATGCCGCCGGTGAGAGAACCATCGCCAATCACCGCGACCACGGCATTTTTTTCGCCCTTCAAGTCGCGCGCACGGCAAAGGCCCAACGCCGCCGAAATGGACGTTGATGCGTGACCGGCGGTAAACGCATCGTTCGGATCCTCGCTCAGCGTCGGGAAGCCGGACATTCCGCCCGCTGTGCGCAATGTATGAAAGCGCGCCTGGCGTCCCGTCAGGAGCTTGTGCGTGTATGCCTGATGACCCACGTCAAAAATCAGCTTGTCTTCGGGATAATGGAACACGTAATCGAGCGCAAGGGTCAATTCCACCATGCCCAAATTGCTCGACAGATGACCGCCACACTCGGACACAGTCTGAATGATTTCCGTGCGAATCTCCTGTGCGAGTCCATCCAGCTCATTGATGTTCAGTTTTTTCAGATCCCCGGGGTTTTTGATCTCTTTCAGCATTGGTTACGCTCCGTCACATTGTGCGCCCGACCATCTCGCGCGTCAGTTCCACAAAAAACGCCGCATCGTCACCGAAGCATGCGAGCGCGGATACCGCCTCATCCGCAAGCCGATCGATCATCGTGCGCGTACCATCGAGGCCGTAGAGCTTCACATAAGTAAGCTTTTCCGCCGCGGCGTCCTTGCCGATGGATTTCCCAAGCGTCTTCTCGTCGCCCACGACGTCGAGAAGGTCGTCCGACGCCTGAAAAAGCAGGCCAAACGACGCGCCGAACCGTGTGAACGCGTCGATCGTCTCCTCATCCGCGCCGGAAATCAGCGCAGCCGCGCGCAACGGATGTATAAACATCCGCGCAGTTTTGTTTTTATGGATATAGAGAAGCGCGTCCTCCCCCGCTCCGCCCGCATGCTCGAAATGGAAGTCCATCGACTGCCCGCCGATCATGCCGCGCGCCCCCGCGCCCTCCGCAATTTCCCGGACGGCCGATAGAAGCGCCCTGTGGTTGCCGTTTGCGCGTTCCGCAGCTGTGAGCATGACCTCGAACGCCATATTAAGGAGTCCGTCGCCCGCGAGGATCGCCTGACCGACGCCGAAGACGACGTGGTTCGTCGGGCGTCCGCGCCTGAGCACATCGTTGTCCATGCCGGGCAGATCGTCATGGATGAGCGAGTAGGTGTGGATCATTTCGACCGCGCATCCGTAGTTAAGCGCAATCTCCATGTCGCCGCCCAGCATTTCCACAGCCGCAAGGAGCATGGAGGACCGAAGCCGTTTGCCGCCTGCCATCAAGCTATAGCGCATGGCGTTATTGACGATCCACGGGCGTTTGCCATCCGACAATGCGCCGTCCGCTTCCTCCGGAAGGAGATCAGCAAGATGCTGGTTGACGCGCATCGCGTATGCATTTCGCTTATTCATCGGCATCCATCTCCTCTTCTCCGCGCGCGGTCAGCACACGAATGCGCGCATCGCCGTTTGCAAGAATTTTCTTAAGCTGTTCCGAAAGCTTCATGCCCCGCTCAAACGCCTGAAACGACTCCTCGAGGGGAAAATCGCCCTTTTCGAGCGACCTGACGATCGCCTCGAGTTCCGTCATTCCCGCTTCAAATGTGATTGATTTCGCCATGATCATTCTCCTGCGCAATTTGCGCCGCACGTGTTCCATCCGCCATGACGAGGACAACCTCGTCGCCCGCAGATAGCTGAGATGTGCGCGTGACGTATTGGGTGCCCTTGCGAATCGCCGCATAGCCGCGCGCAAGCACATGCGCGGGGCCGACGGCGTTCAGCGTGCGGGCCAGTTCCGCAAGCTTTGCTTCCTGGAGCCGCGTCGTTCCCGTGGCAGCCGCGGTCATCCGCTCGGTCAAGGCGTTGAGCCGCTCACAGCGCGGTGCGATCAATGCATCTGCCGGGCGCGTGAGCACCGGGGCGGCTGTGAGCCGATCGAGCCGCGACCAACGCAACGCCTGTCCGTTTTCGAGCGCGCGCACGAGCCGCGCGGCCATTTCCCGCTGTGCCGCAATCAGCTCCGCCCACACGGGCACCGCGAGCTCGGCTGCCACGGAGGGCGTCGCGGCGCGCACATCCGCAACGAAATCCGCAATGGTAAAGTCCGTTTCGTGCCCCACGCAGGAGATCACCGGGATCCGCGATGCCGCGATGGCACGCGCGACCTTTTCCTCGTTGAAGGGCCAGAGATCCTCCATCGAACCGCCGCCGCGCCCGACGAGAAGCACCTCTGCTTCGCCCTGATCATTCAACCGCCCAATCGCCCGGACGATTTCGTCCGCAGCAGCCTCTCCCTGCACGGCGCAGGGGGCGACGACGATGGAGATGCCGGGATTGCGCCTGCGGGAGACGCGGATCATGTCGCGGATGGCGGCGCCCGTTTTCGACGTCACGATGCCGATCACGCGCGGACTGAACGGGATTTCCCGCTTGCGCGCCGGATCGAAAAGGCCTTCCGCCATGAGTTTGCGCTTCAGTGCCTCGAACTTCAGAAAGAGATCGCCCGCGCCTTCGCGCTTCATGGACTCGACGTAAAGCTGATAGCTTCCATCGCGCACGAACAGCGACGCGCTCGCGCGCACGGTGACGCGCATGCCGTCTTCCGGACGGAAATCGAGCGTATACGCCTGTTGGCGAAACATGACGCACTGCACACGCGCACCCTGATCCTTGAGCGAGAAATAGCGGTGCCCGCTGACATGCTGCTTATATCCGGAAATTTCACCCGTCACGTCGACGGCGCGCAGAAGCGCGTCGCCTGCAAGCTTGAGGCGCACATACTCGTTCAGCTCGGAGACGGTAATGGGATTTCGACCTTCCATCAGACCCGTTCCGCAGCGGCGATCGCATTCTGCATGAGCATTGCGACCGTCATGGGACCGACGCCGCCGGGCACCGGGGTGATATACCCCGCGACCTTTTCGCAGGCCTCGAAATCCACGTCGCCCACCACCTTGCCCTCCTCGTCGCGGTTGATCCCGACATCGACGACCGCAGCGCCGGGCTTCAGCATGTCCGCCGTGATGAGGTTCCTGCGGCCCGCCGCGCAAATGACGACATCCGCGCGGCGCACATGTTCCGCGAGGTTGTTGGTGCGGGAATGGCACATCGTGACGGTGCAGTTTTCACGCTGGAGAAGAAGAGAAATGGGCTTCCCGACGATGTTTGAGCGACCCACGACGACCGCCTCCGCGCCGGAAAGCGGCACATTCGCACGCTTGAGCATCACCATGCAACCGGCAGGCGTACAGGGCAGCGTGCAGGGGCGGCCCGAAAGAAGTTTTCCCGCGTTTACGACGTGAAAACCGTCCGCATCCTTTTCGGGCAATATTTGATCGAGCACTTTTAATTCGTCAACCTGTTTGGGGAGCGGGAGCTGCACCAAAATGGCGTGCACCGACGCATCGTGATTCAGCTCGTCGATCTTCGCGAGGATTTCTGCCTCCGTCACGTCCGCCTCATATTTGATATAGAGTGATTTAATGCCAATCTTTTTGCACGCGCGGCGCTTATTGCGCACATAGATTGCGCTTCCGGGATCATCGCCCGCGATGACGACCGCGAGACAGGGTTCGACGCCCTTTGCCCTGAGCGCTTCCGCGCGCAACCGCGCATCCTCGTTGAGTTCCTGCGCGATCGCCTTTCCATCGATGATAGTTGCCATGGTGCCCTCCGTGCCTATATTTTTCCGCTGCGCGCGATGGAGCCGAGCACGCCGTTGACAAACGGGCCCGCCTTATCGCCGGAATACGTGTTCGCAAGCTCGACCGCCTCATTGATGACGATTGCGGGCGGGTTCTCCTTATGCGAAAGTTCATACGCGCCGATGCGCAGAATCGCAAGATCCACGCGGGATAGCCTGTCCAGCGTCCAACCGCGCGAATACGCGGCGATCAGGGCGTCCAGCGACTCGTGCTCCAAAACGACGCCGTCGACCAGCGCGTTCATAAAGGCGTATTCGGTTTCGTCCGGCTTGACCTCCAGAAGGTTCAACCGTGTGGCCTCGCCGCCTTCGCCGCCCATCTCCCACTCATATACGAGCTTCATGGCATGCGCGCGCGCCGTCGATCTGTTCATGCGTATCCTCTTTCTCCTTTATCAGGTACAGATGTTCATTCTGATGTCAAAAGTCCATTCCCACGATCCTGCCGCACGGCGGTGGGATGTGCAGGAAATGGACTTTCACACCCACATGAGGATTGCGGTGACGCGCAAAGCGCCGCCGCAATCAATGAATTCTATGTGATTACTCCGTCTTTTCCCTTGTCTCTTCGTCCGATTCTTCCTCTGCCGCATCGTCTGCCGGTTCCGCTTCATCCACAGTCTCGGCTTCGGCGGGTTCCTCGCCGGGCAGGACGGTCGGTTCGAAGACGACTTCCCTCTCAAGCGGCTCCGCCTGGGACTCCGGCTCAAACAGAGGGGCGGGCTCAATCTCCTCGATGGGCGCCGGTTCCGAAACGGGGGTTTCGGCCACGAACGCCTCTTCTTCGATGATCTGCGCCTTCTCTTCCTCTGTCGCGGGGATCATGGAGTTGATGACGACCGAGACGTCCTTCACGGCGATGCCGCAGTTGACTTGAATGTAGGAGCGCACCGCGCGCTGCATATTCATGGTAACGGTCGGTACGTGCGTGCCGCTCTTGATGTCAAGCGCGATGGCGATTGTGATCGCGTCGCCTGCGTCCGTAATGTCGACCGCCATGTCCTTGATGCCGGCCGCGTCGCCGACCGCCTGCGCAGCCATTTCGCGCAGAGCCGGAAGGGCGATTTTGACCTGACCGTTCTCATCGTTGGTAAGCGTGATGAATTCACGCTGCGCCTTTTTCGGAGGCATGATCGCAATGAGCACGAAGAGGCCGAGCAAGGCGATGATCGCTCCGATGCCGCAAACGATCAGCTTCCACAATATGCCGGGTGCCTGTGCGGCGAGTCCGTCATAGAACGGTGTGAACAGATCGGTGCCGAACACCTGCAGGCACATGAGTGCGACGAGCGCGACGGTGATGAGCACGTAGAGAAAGATGAGCACCCGATCCCAAAAACCGTTTTTCATATGTGATACCTCCCTTTGCACGAGGTCAGATGCCGGGGTCTTCCTCGGGCTCCTCTTGTACCTCGGGCAGGTCGTCGTGAAATGCGAGGTCATCTTCTTCAGGCACATCGGCCTTCTCCTCCGTCGGTTGCACCTCGCTTGCGTTCTTCAAAAACTTCTTCTGCTGCTCGTCGAGTTCGGCAGCCGCCTTGTTCTCGCGTTCAAAGCTGACACCCTGCACGTGAACATCGACATTGCGCACGTCAAGCCCGCTCATCGTCTCGATCGCCTTTTTGACGTTCTCCTGTATGCTCTTGGCGACGTCGGGCACGGGCGAGCCGTACTCAACAACGATCGTCACATCAACCGCGACGCGATTGTCCTCGATGTCTACCTTGATTCCCTTTGTATAATTCCGGCTGGATTTGCGCGTCAGGATGTCCGCAAGCGCGGAGTTCGACGACGTCATGCTGGCCACGCCCTCCACCTCATTGGCGGCAAGCCCCGCAATCGTCGCAACGACCTCAGTCGCGAACGAGACGGTACCCTCCGGGTTATCATTGAGTTTGACCTCAGGCGAATTATTGTCGGCCATATCCATGCCACCTCCCTGTTGGTTCGTCATATCAAGTTCATTATATCAGAAAATCGGCGCGCAGGCAATGTCTTGCTTTTTAATTTATGGGGATGATGCGGACATCGGACGCCTGGACATCGGTTTCTGACAGGACCAGCTCCAGGATAACCGTCATATCCGCATCCGTCATATCTTTTTTTCGGATCATGACGCTCACAACGTCTTCAGACACCGCGACTGCCGCGTCCTCATAGCCGCGTGCCTTGAGGACGCCCGAAATGGTCTGTTCGATCTCCATGCGATTGACGATGTCGAGCTTGCGCGCCTGCGCCTCTGCGACGAGTTCTTCCGAGCTTGCCGGCGCGTAAATGATGTCGTCGAGCTGCGTGAGCTGCATGCTCCTGAGCTGTTCGCGCTCGAGAACAAAGGACGACAGCGCATCGACCGATTCCGCCGCATCCGAATTCGCAATCTGATTGCTGTTATCCATGCCAAACAAATCGGGGCGCACCGCAGCAACACAGCACACTGCAAGCCCGACCACGATCACGGCGTAAGTAATCCGCAATAGATACCGCTTCATGACTAATCCCCCCGCATTCGCGCAATCTCAATGTCCTTCGCATCTACCCCCAGGAGCGTCTTCGCGGCGTCCGCAAGCGCGAGGTAGACGCGCATATCGTCCGCGCCTTCCGCAACGATCAGGACGCCCGTCACGTTCCCAGCCTCCGTCTGCGCGATCATGACGCGCACGTCGCCCGCGCCCGCAACCTGCGATAGCGTCGATTCCATGCGCCGTTCAAGCGCGGTCGAAACGGCGCCGTTCTCCGCGTTCTTTCCCTGATTTTGCGTCCAGAAGAGAATGGCAAGCGCAATCAGCAGGATGAGCGCCAGATATTCTACTTTGCGCGCGCCGCGCAGGCTGTCCATGAATTTTGAAAGCATACTTCACCCCGTAAGTTTCAGAATCGCGGCCAACATCGCAAGAACGCTTGCGACGGCGCACAGACCGGCCACGAGGCGCGCGCCCTGACCGGCGTCGGAGTCCGGGGCGGCCAGTTCCGCTGCGGAAGCGAACGCCGCCACCGCGACAATGGTATAAATGAGCCCGCCGACATCCCCGGTGGTCATCGCAGTATGCCCCTTCCCGCGTTGATCGCGGCGCCCGTCATCACAAGCGCAAGCATGACCGCGACCATCGTAATCGTGAGAAGCATCGAAATCACGTCCGCAAAGCGGGATACGACGCCGGAGATGGCCGCATCCGAGACCGGCATCGCAACCGCGTTTGCAAGGCGGATGGCAAAAAGCGTTGCCGCAAGTTTGATGATCGGCGCGCCGCATGCCGCAACGACGATCAGCATGCCGGTCAGTCCGGAGGCGGATTTCACCAGAAGCACACTTGAGAGCGCGGCATCCAGCGAATCCGCGATGTCGCCCCCAATGACCGGAATCAGGTTGTCGACCGCGTAGCGCGCCGTGCGCACAGCCGCCGAATCATAGCTCGCGCCGAGCATTCCCTGCACGGTCAAAAGACCGACGAACAGCGCAAGCAGTATTCCCGCGCCCCACATGGTGACGGACTTCAGCAGTGCGAAGATGCCGTCGAGGCGCAGCGCCGAGGAAAACGCGGCAGCGCACGCAAGTGCGCACGCGGCAGAGGCGAGAAAAATGCCCCAATCGCCCAGCACATCCACGATGATCTTCCCGGCCAGCGCGGTCATCGGCGAAATGAGCGCAGCGGTCGACGTCGCTCCTGCGAGCGCGGTCAGTGCGGTCAAAACGGGAAGCACGGCGTTTGTGACGGCTGAAATCTGGGAAAGGAGAGCGCGTGATATGGCAAGCGCATCCGTCATGATGGACGTAAACGTAAGCGCACACACCATCGCGCAAAGGAAGATCGCTACCCGCGCGGTCTTCCCCGCCGCCTGCCGAATCACCGCCGCGATGATGAGCGGCATGAGAAACGCCGAAAAAACCGAGGCGAGCCGGGCAAGCGCCTGATCCCGCAATCCCGCGAGCAGATCGGGGATGGTGTCCGCATCAAAGAACGTCTCTCCGGAGGCGAGTTTCAGGATGGTCTCCTTTACGGAGATACCGCTGTTCGCCGCATCCGCGGCAGTTTGAAATTCGGACAGATCGACGGCGTTTACGATGCCATTGACATCCTCGGCGCAGGCGGCGTACGAAAGAAGGAGCATTGCCATTACAACACAAGCGAGGATACGCGCGAGAGAATTTCCGTAATGAGCGGTACCGCCATGGCGAGAAGCGCCAGTCGCGCACCGAGCTGAATCCGCCCGGCGAGCGCGGACTCCCCGGCATCCTGACAGACCTGTGCCGCAAACTCCGCGATGATCGAGATACCACAGGCGCGCAGCATGATTTTTACGCTCGTCTGTGCGACGCCCGCCGCATCTGCGAGGGTTGATAGCGTTGAAATCGCCGTTTTGAAATCCGGCAGCATGATCCCAACCGCCGCGATCCCCGTCGCAATCGCAACCCCGAGCGAGAGCTCCGGATGCTGCTGTTTGAGAACCGCGCAGATCAACGCGCCCGCGACGCAGAGGAGCGCTGCGTATATCGCATTCACGCGGCATCAGTAGAGCTGAAAAACTTCGCGCACTTGGCCGAAGAAATCGCTCAGCATGTTGACGACCATGAGGAGCACGATGACAAGACCCGCAAGCGTCGCAAGCATTGCAATGTCCTCTCGCTCGGCGCGTTTGAGCACTTGCGAGACCACAGACGTCAATACCCCGATGGCCGCAATCTTGAATACGAAATCGATATCCATGTGCGCCTCCTTTTTCAGATAAACCCGATGACGACTGCGACGCCGGCGAGCGCGCCGAGGGTCGTGTAAAGTCTGAGACGATCCGCGCTGTCCTTGCGTACACCGTCTTCCAAGCGTCCGAGCGACTTGATCGCGGCGTCGAAAATCGCCTTGTGCTCACTGCGCCCTGCGGAGCCGAGGGCGTCAAAAAAGGCGTCAAGCGTTTCAAAATCGTCCGTTTGAAGACTGTCGAGATGGCCACCACGCTTCATCTCCCGCTCTCGCAGCTTTTGCCAAGCCTCCCGCGCGCCGCAGCCGCGCATGAGAAGTCCCGTTTCCCGCAGCGCATATGCCTGCGATTTTTCCAGCGCGGCATTGAGCGGCAGAAGCCTGTCCAGCATATGCACCTTCAACATCTGAAGGCCATCCATCATTTCTGCGAGCAATCGCGCACGCCGGACGTTCCCCTTTGCGAAGGCGCGACCGATCAGCGCGCAGCATACGATCGAAATCGCGCTGAAAGCGAGCTTCAGGCTCAAGATATCGCCTCCCAATGTTTTGTTTGGGCGACCATCCCCGGTTTCGGACCGAGCAGTATGCCCAGCGAAAATGCACCTTCTCCGATAATCCGCGCGACGCTTGTCATGAGGCGTGTGGGATCGAGCGAAGCGCCGTGTGCGGATGCGACGATCACGATCCCGCAGCGTGCCGCCTCGAGAACCGCGTCGGCGTCTCCCGGCGCGCCCAGCTCGTCCGTTACCACGACATCCGGAGAAAGCGCCCGCACCGCCATCATGAGTGCCGTCTGTTTTTTACACATCGAAAATACGTCGGTCCGGGGGCCGACATCGAGGGTGGGAACGCCGTCTTTGCAGGCGGCGATCTCCCCCCGTTCGTCGACCAGGCACACGCGCTTTCCGCGCTCCGAAAGGAGCCGCGCGAGGTCCCGGAGCATTGTCGTCTTGCCAAGGCCGGGCGGCGAGACGATGAGAGTGCCTTCGGATGCTTCCACCTGCGGGAGAATTCCGTCCGCGCAGCCCTTCATTTCCCGCGCAACGCGGATGGCGATCGAGCCGATGTCCGAGACGGATTTCACCCTTCCGTCCAGGCTCGACACCATGCCGCAGACACCCGCGCGGCTTCCATCGGGCAGCGTGAAAAAGCCATTTGCCAACTCGTCCTCGCACGCGTACAAGCTGTAGCCCATGAGAAATTGAACCGTCTCCCGGAATGCCCGCGCATCGAGGCGTCCGCACAGCCGATCCGTCCCGTCGATCGCCACAAGCTGTACGGGTCCATTTGCCCTGAGCCGCACCTCGCAGAGCCTTTGTCCCATCCGCTCCGCTTCCGCGCGCACATCCGGTTTCAGAAACCCCAAGTCGAGCATCGTCCACCTCCCGGCAAGAAAATATATGCCCCCATTATCCTGTCTATCCACCGATTGTCTATTGAATTGTCCCGCAAAGCTGGTATAATGGGTTCGATTACGAACATATGGGAGGTTTCAGTCATGCCAAGAAAGATCGCATTCATTGGCGCGGGGAGCTTCGGATTCACCCGTGGGCTCGTGCGCGACATTCTGACATTTCCGGCGTTTTCAGACGCCACGATCGCGCTCATGGACGTAAACCCCGAGAGGCTTGCCTACATCAAGCGCGCGGTTGAGCGGATCGTTGCGGAGGGACAGTATCCCGCAACCGTCGTTGCGACGACAAGCCGCAAAGAGGCGCTCACGGGCGCGGACGGCGTTTTGTGCACCATCCTTGCGGGCGAACTGAACGTCTGGCAGCACGACATCCTCATCCCAAAGAAATACGGCGTGGATACAAACGTGGGCGATACGCGCGGCCCGAGCGGCATCTTCCGCTACCTGCGCACCATCAACCCCATGCTCGAAATTGCCGCCGACATCGACCGTTACTGCCCCGATGCGGTTTTCCTCAATTATACAAACCCCATGGCGATGCTTTGCAGAACCATTCAGGGCGCTTATCCGAAGATGCTGACTTCCGGCCTGTGCCACTCCGTGCAGGGCACCGCCGCCATGCTGGCAGAGTGGGCCGGCGCCAAGGAAGGCGAGTACGAATATACGTGCGCAGGCATCAACCATCAGGCGTTTTACACCGAGTTTCTCGTGAACGGCAAGGACGCATATCCGGCGATCAGGAAGGCGATTACCGAGAACGAGGAGATTTATAAGAAGGAAATCGTTCGCAACGAGATGTTCCTCGCGCTGGGCTATTACGTCACGGAGTCCTCCGGACATAACAGCGAGTACAACTGGTGGTTCAGAAAGCGACCCGATCTCATCGAGAAGTACTGCCTGCCGGGCACAGGCTGGAACCCGGGCGCGTACGCATACATCCTCAATGAATATAAAAACCGCGAGACGAGCTGGAAGAGCGACATTGAAAAGTGGCTCACCGAGCCGTTTGATCTCACGCGTGGGCATGAGTACGCGGCATACATCTTCAACGCCATCTTCGGCGACGGCACGCTTTTCAAGTTCAACGGCAACGTGCGCAACTGGGGCCTGATCGACAATCTACCCGAAGGCTGCTGCGTCGAGGTGCCGGTACTGGCATCCAAGCGCGGACTCGAACCCATCCACGTGGGCAAGATGCCGCCGCAATGCGCGCTTCTGTCCGGTACATCCGCGCAGATCGAGGAGCTGGTCGTCGAAGGCTCCCTCGCGGGCGACAAGGAAATGATCTATCAGGCGATCTGTTATGATCCGCTCACAGCGGCCGTACTGAGCCTGAACGAAATCCGTTCCATGGTCGACGAAATGTTCGAACAGAACAAGGAATGGCTGACGCAATTTAAGTAGGGCTGTACCGCACGGAAAATCACTCCGGCGTCCTCAACCGCCCCGTCAAGTAGACAGATAAAAAAAGACAGGTGATCGGACCTCGCGCAAGCGGGGTCCAACTTTATGCGATATATTCATGAAACAGACGATACGGCATAGGCGCGAGGCAATCAAACCTTCTGTGCCTACGTTCATTGCAGATGTGAATTTTGGATTGTCAACACCAAATCGGACAGAAATGACAAGGGACAGGTCTTTTAAGCTCGGCCAGGGACATGTATCCCGACGTACCGTGCAGTCGGACGTTGTTGAACCATTGCATATAGCCCGCCAGTTCCAGCAGCAACTGCTCGATCGTGCCAAAGTGCCGGGAGGAAACGAACCCCGCCTTAAACATCTTGAACGTTGATTCCGCTACCACGCTGCCTATGGGCACCCCTTCATGCTCAGCGAACGGCTGATCTGGAAGCTGTCGAGCCGTTCGTCGATCAGACCATCGTCGAACTCGCTGCCCCACTGATAAGGAACATCCGGATTAAAGAGGCATTCTTTCACCGTTGAAAACGCCATGTGTACCAGTTCTGCGTTCTTGTACGGAACCCCGCGCCGCGATGATGGTTTCCCTTTGTTCTTGACACAGCATGGCTCTTGCTTCCCCTGCCTTATTTGCCATGCTGATATTTTTGTGAAGTGCTCCAGACTCCGTCCACGACAGAAGCGATGGACGGAGTACTAGAGCGCGTGCAGCGCATTGACAAACGCTTTTGCATCCTTCGCTCCATAAAGCGCGCTGCCGGCGACGAGAAGCTTCGCGCCGTTGTTGACGATCTCAACCGCCGTTTCGGTGTTGACCCCACCGTCCACCTCGATGATGGCCGGGCTGCCCGCAGCATCGATCATTTTTTTGATGACAGTGATCTTGTCAACCGCCGCCGGGATGAGCTTCTGCCCGCCGAAACCGGGATTGACGGTCATCACAAGCACAAGATCGACATCCCCGATGACGTATTTGAGGCACGACGGATCCGTCGCGGGATTCAGGGACACGCCCGCCTTGCAACCGGCCGCATGAATCTGCTGGATCGCACGGTGCAGATGATGCGTCGCTTCCGCATGCACGGTGATGATTTCGGCGCCCGCGTCGGCGAAATCGCCGATGTATTTTTCGGGCTCCACGATCATCAGATGCGCATCCAGCGGAAGCGAGCAGCGCGAAGCCGCTTTTAGTATCCCCGGCCCGAACGTAATATTCGGGACAAACCGCCCATCCATGACGTCGAAGTGCAGATAATCCGCGCCCGCATCCGCCATGCGCTCGATCTCTTCGCCAAACTTCAGATAATCCGCCGCGAGAAGCGACGCCGCAACTTTAATCATATCTGTCCCTCCACCGTATTTTCATCTCGCCGAGCAACTCCACATAACGCGCATGCCGCCGGGCGTCGATCGCACCGTCTTTCACGGCCTGGAGTGCCGCGCACTTCGGCTCCGAGGCATGCATGCAGGGCTGGAAAAAACACTGCCCCTCGTACTCCGCAAATTCCGGATAGTGCTCCTTAATCGTCTCCGGCTCGACAAGCGGGGTTTCGAGCAGGCTGAAGCCAGGCGTGTCCAGGACCATCCCGCCGCCCGGAACGGGAATCAGCTCGCAATGGCGCGTGGTGTTTTTTCCGCGCTCGATTTTTTGGGAAATTGCGCCCGTCTCAAGCTTGAATCCATACATCGCGTTGATAAGCGAGGATTTGCCCGCGCCGGACTGGCCCGCAAGAGCGTGCTTTTTCCCCGCCAGCGACGAGCGCAGTTCTGCAACCCCTTCCCCCGTCCGCGCACATACGGCGACGGGATATACGCCCGCGCGCGCATACTGCGTGAGAAGGCCCTTGGTGCCCTCCGGGTCAAGGTCCGTTTTGTTGATCGCCAGCCGGGGCTCAATGTCTGCAAGGCGGGCATTCAGGATCAACCGATCGATCATAGCGAGGTCGGGATCAGGCGCCGCCGCCGCCATCACGATCAAAATCGCGTCGATGTTCGCAACCGGCGGCCGGACGAGCGCGTTTTTTCGCGTGTCGATGGATAAAATCCATCCATCGTCCTCCCCTTCGCCGGGCGTCATCTCCACCTCGTCGCCCACCATGGGCTTCATCCGCTCGCGCCGAATCTTTCCCTGTGCGCGCAGCGTATATATTTCGCCGTCCTCAGCGCGTGCATAATAGAAACCGCCGATTCCCTTTAAGATCGTTCCCCGCAAATAATGATCCCCCATCCTAATCAAACGTCAGTTGCATGGTTTCAAGCAGCGTCCCATCGAGGTAAACTTCGACCGTGTGCTCCCCCATTTCCGCGCTTGAAAGCGGAATCGAGTGCGTGCCCTTGCCGAGTGTGCCGTCATAAGCGTCGAAGGAAATGCCGGAGGGCGTAACGACCCGCACGACGACCTGCGTATTTCCCAGCGGCACGACCACCCGGAAATTTGATTCCGGATAGTACATGATTTCCTGCGACTGCGCAATGGTGAGGTCGATCGCCGCGCCGAGCAGAACTTCCGAATTCGGCGCAACCGACTGCGCAATCACCGTGCCGGCAGCGGCATCCGCGGAATACGCCTCGGAAACGTTCCCGATTCGCAGCCCTTCCGACTCAATGAATGTGCGCGCGTTGTCAAGCGTATATCCCGTGACCGAGGGAGCGAGGACGGTCTCGCCACTGACCGACAGGGTAACGGTCGATTTGCGCTCCACATCGCCCGCGCCGGGTGATTGCCCGACGACCGTGCCGACCGCTTCGTTACTTTTGACATAATCGATTTGCACGTCCGAGACGCCCGCCTCCGCCAGAAGCCGCATCGCCTCCGCGTATTCATAACCCGCGTAGTCGCCGATGGTCACATAACGGCTGCCCTCGCTTACAGTCAGAAGAACCGCCGTTTCGCGCTGGACATACCTGCCTGCCGTGGGCATTTGTGTGATGACGCAGCCCTGTGCCACGTCGTCCGACAGCTCGTATGTCACCCGGACATTTGCATAGTCGTGCAGCTTTGCGACCGCGATCGCCTCCGTCAGGCCGCGTACGTCCGGCATGCGGCTGTGCGTCAACATCCATACGCCAGCCACGCCCAACGCCATCACGCATGCAATGAGGAAGCCCAGGAGCGCATATCTGATGCGCCGCAAGCGCCTTGCGCGCCGGAGCCGGATATCGACGACCTTGGACTCATTCGACTCCGGGTTTTTTTTCTCGTCCCGCGCCTTCGGGTTCCGGACGAATCCGCCGCCCGGGCTCGTGATCGCGCGGCGCAGATCCATCGCCATCTCAGCGGCGGTCTGATACCGTTCGGCAGAATTTTTGCGCAGCGCACGGAGCACGACCTCATCGAGCGCCTTCGAAATCGAGGGATCATGTGTGCGCACGCTTTTGGGCTCCTCGCTCACATGCTTGAGCGCGACCGAGACCGCTGTCTCGCCGTCGAACGGAACCGAACCCGTCAGCATCTCATAGAGTACGACGCCCACGGAATAGAGATCGCTTTTTTCGTCGGCCACTTCACCGGTCGCCTGTTCGGGGGACAGGTAGTGAACGCTCCCCAACGCAGACGCACTTGCATCCACCACGCGGGTGGTCTGCTGGGCCTTGAGCCGCGCGATGCCGAAATCCGCGACTTTGACCTTCCCCTCACGATCGACGAGTATGTTTTGGGGCTTGATGTCGCGGTGAACAATGCCGTTTCGGTGGGCGTGGTCGACCGCCGCGAGAATGCGAATGCCCATGCGAACGACCGCATCGGGACTTAGATGACCCATCTCGCGGATCATGTCCTTGAGCGTCTCGCCGTCGACATACTCCATCACGATATAGCGCGTTTCGCCGTCGATGCCCACGTCGTACATGCCCACAATGTTCTCGTGGGATACCTTCGACGCGGCCTCGGCCTCCCGGCTGAAGCGGCGCACGAATTCGGAATCGCCCTCATACTCCGGGCGCAGAACTTTAATGGCGACCACGCGCTTTTTCCGCTTATCCCATGCACGGTAGACCACCGCCATGCCACCGGTTCCGACGATCTCCTCGACGACGTAACGCGCGGACAGGACGGTGCCAATCATCATTGACCCGCCTCCTCGAGCGTCACGAGCAGAACAGTTACATTGTCGTGCCCGCCCGCGTCAAGCGACTTATCCACGAGTGCGGCGGGTTTATTTTCCCGCTTCATCCGGGAATTGAGAATCTCCAGTATTTCGTGCTCCCCGACGTAGCTCGAAAGTCCATCCGAGCATAGCAAAAACACGTCTGTCGGCTCCACGTGAATGCGCAACAGGTCAATCTCGACCGAGGGAGATGTGCCAAGCGCGCGCGTGATGATGTTGCGCCGGGGATGGGTCTTCGCCTCCCGCACGGTGATGACGCCCTTCAAAACCATCTCCTCGACGAGCGTGTGATCAGTCGTCACCCGCATGAGTGCACGGTTGCGCAAAAGATAAGCGCGGCTGTCTCCGACATGCGCGATATGCGCCTCTTCCCCGTCGATGAGCAGAGCCGTGATCGTCGTGCCCATGCCCGCCGTCGAGGGCTCGGCAAGGGAACGCTCGTAAATCGCCTTATTCGCGGCCGCAACAGCGCGCCGAAGCCGCTCATGCGGCGGTGGCAGGATGTCTTTCATGTACGCTTCGAAGACCTCGACCGCCATGGCGCTCGCGACCTCGCCCGCCTGCGCGCCGCCCATGCCGTCCGCAATACAGCAATACGGCTCCCCGGATGCGGGAACAAAGTAGGAGTCCTGGTTGACAGCGCGGACGCTGCCAATGTCTGTCAGCGCATAGACCCTCATAGGTAAACCCTCCGGTGCGCGCCCTCGCACGCCTTTATGTCGGTTCGGAAATGCCACCTTCCTCGATCACCCGCCGCCTAAGCTGCCCGCATGCGCCTTCGATGTCGGCGCCCATCTCCCGGCGAATTGTCGCGGAAATATGGTTTTTTTCAAGCCGCTGCAAAAACGCCTCGGCAATCGCGCGGTTCGGCGGTTCGAGCGCGCGTTCCCTGACGCTGTTGAGTGGAATCAGGTTGACATGGCACTGAAGCGCGCGCAGTCGCCGCGCAAGCTCGTCCGCATGCCGCACATTACAATTCACGCCTTCGACCAGCGCATATTCAAAGATCACCCGCCGGCCCGTCTTTTCGACGTAATGACGGCACGCAGTGATGACATCGTCGATGGGATAGACCTGCGCGACGGGCATCATGGTTTTACGAATGTCGTCGTTTGGGGCATGCAGCGAGACAGACAGCGTGACCGGCAGTCCCTCATCCGCAAACCTCTCCATTTGCGGCACGAGTCCGCAGGTGGAAAGGGATACGTTTCGAAGCGATATGTTGAGTCCTTCCGGGTCGTTCAAAAGCCGCAGAAACTTGACGACGTTTTCGTAGTTGTCAAACGGCTCGCCGCTTCCCATGAGAACCACGTTGTGTACGCGCCTTGCCGCGTCCCGCTCTTTCGCATAGCCGTTTGCCGCGATCACCTGACCGAGCATCTCCCCCGGCGTGAGGGAGCGTACACAGCCGTCGAGCGTGGATGCGCAGAACTTGCAGCCCATCTTGCAGCCCACCTGCGTGGACAGGCAAAGGGTGTCGCCGTGGTGATAACGCATCAGCACGCCTTCGACGAGATTCCCGTCCTCGAGAAGATACAAAAACTTCGCCGTCTCGTCGATCTCCGAAAGCCGCGTTTCGACGATCTTTACGGGATTTGCGGTCGATGTGGCTGCAAGCTTCTCCCGCAGCGCTGCTGAGAGGTTCGTCATCTCCGAAAACGCGACCCCGCGATTGAGCCAGCTGCGCAGTTGTTTGGCCCGAAAGGCGCTTTCCCCCATCCCCTTCAGAAAAGCGGATAGCTCCCCGCCGTCCATGGACAAGAGCTGCACCTTGGTCATAGGCACTTGCGGCGCATGCGCGCGATGAAGAATCCCTCGATGCCGTCTTTGTGCTGGAAAAGCTGGATCATGCCGTCCTTCGCGCGCGGGCGCAGGCTTTCCGGCAGATAGGAAACATCCTGTTCAAGCGCAAACTGCGGATTGTGCGCGAGGAAATGGCGTACCTGTTTTTCGTTCTCCTCCGGCAATATGGTACAGGTGGAATAGATGAGAAGTCCATCGACCTTCACGAGTTTTGCGCAGTGATCGAGAATTTCCCGCTGCATCTGCACGAGATCTTTGAGATCCGCTTCATCAAACTTGAGTCGCAGATCCGGCTTATCGGCCATGACACCGAGTCCGGAGCAGGGTGCGTCCACGAGCACGGCGTCCAAAAACGCGTCAAACGGCTCGTAGGGCGTGCGCGCGTCGCGCACGGTCGGGCGCAGGTTATAGAGCTTCAGCCGCCTGCCCGCCGCACGGATCAACTCCACGCGGTGCTCGTAGACGTCCCAGGCATACACGCGGCCCGTCCCGCTCATCATCTCACACAGGAGGGCGCTCTTGCCGCCGGGCGCCGCACAGGCATCCAGCACGTTCATACCCGGCTTTGCCTCGACCGCCCGTGCGGCGAGCATCGAGCCTTCTCCCTGAATGGAGAATTTACCCGTCCGATAGCCGTCGAGATTCGCGAGCGCACCGGCGTTCTCACACAAAAACGCATGCGGCACGATGCCCATTTCCCACTTAATGCCCTTTTCGGTCAGATCGTTCCCGAGCTGCTCGTCCGTCGTGGTCATGAGATTAGGTCTGACGGTCTGAAGCCTGCGCTCCGGCTGATACGCGGCGATTTCCGACGCAAGTTCCTCGCCGAATGCCTCGATCAACTTGTCCATCAGCTCCGGCGCAATGGAAAATTCGACATTTGCGGCGACGCTCTCTTCGCCCTCTTTGGGCGCGAGCAGATCGCCCGCGTCGCGCGCGCGAATCACGTTGCGCAAAACGCCGTTGACAAATCCCATGATATGATGGCCCTTAAGCGCGCGCGCCTGCTTCACCGCCTCGTCGACGATGGCGTGATCCGGCACCTTGTCGAGATAGAGAAGTTGCGCGCACGCGATGTGGAACACATCCGTAATCTCCGGATCCGCGTTGCGAACGAAGGCGCGCAATATATGCGCGATGCGGATGCGATTTTCAACGGCGGCATAAAAGATACTCGTTGCAAGCCGCCGATCGTCGGGCAACAGGCGCACCGATTCAAGCTGCCGATCGAGCGCCTGCGCGGCGAATGCGCCGTTTGCCGTCACATCCTGAAGCGCCCGAAGCGCAACATCCCGCGCGGTCGACCGCTCGCGCGGCGCATACGGCTTTTTGCCGCCCTCCGCGCCGGGTGCAGACTTAGGCGTCCCGTAGACTTTTCGCCCGCGGAAGTCAGCGCCGGGCTTGTTTGACGCATATCGCCTTTTCTCGCCGGTATCCGCCGTCGGTCTTTCAAATGGTCGGGGCTTCCGATCACTGTTGAGAGTGGGCTTTTCGTATGTGCCGGGCTTCTGATCGCCATCTATAACAGGCTTCCCGTTTGTAAGCGGCTTCCGGTCGCCATCAACAACAGCCTTCCCGTATGTCTTCGGCTTTCCCGCGCCGTCCCCTGCGGGCTTTGCGTAGGTACGCGGCTTGCCCGCGCCGTCTCCGACGGGCTTCCCGAACGAACGCGGCTTGCTCCCGCCATCCGGCGCAGGCTTTGCGTAGGTGCGCGGCTTTCCCGCGCCGTCCCCTGCGGGCTTCCCGAACGAACGCGGCTTGCTCCCGCCATCCGTCACGGGCTTTGCGTAGGTGCGTGGCTTTCCCGCGCCGTCTCCGACGGGCTTCCCGAACGAACGCGGCTTGCTCCCGCCATCCGGCGCAGGCTTTGCATAGGTGCGTGGCTTTCCCGCGCCGTCCCCTGCGGGCTTCCCGAACGAACGCGGCTTGCTCCCGCCATCCGGCGCAGGCTTTGCATAGGTGCGCGGCTTGCTTCCGCCGTTCATTGCGGGCTTTGCGTAGGTGCGCGTCTTTCCCGCACCCGAGCCGGTTGCGCCGGATTTGCGCGACCCCTGCGCGCCGGACTCCGTTGTCTTTTTCATCTTTCTCCATCCGCCGGGCATACCCCGAGCTCGCTGACATTCTTTCCCTGCGCGCCGAGCAAGTCGCCGCACTCCATACATTTTCCCATCAAATATTGTTTCGCGGGCATGCGCTTCGCATTCGGTGCCTGCATCTCGATGATCTCAAGCGCACCTTCGCCGCATGCGATCACGAGTCCTTTCTTGGGCGTCGATTCGAGGATCGTCCCCGGCACAGCTTCCGCAGATTCAACCGCCTTTGCCTGAAAGACCTTTAATACCCCGCAGGTATACTCCGTATAGGCACAGGGCCAAGGATTCAGCCCTCGCACGAGGCGCTCAATTTCATCTGCGGATTTCGACCAGTCGATCTGGCCCATGGCACGGTCAAGCATGGGCTCGTAGGTCGCAAGCGCGTCATCCTGTTTGGTGGGTACGATTTCGCCCTTGCGATATTTTTCCAACGTCTCTATGAGAAGCGCCGCGCCGATTTGGGAAAGCCGTTCACTCAGTTCCCCTGCGGTTTCGTCTTTCCCGATTTCGGTCGCGCGCGAAAGCAGCATATCGCCCGTATCGAGCCCGACATCTGTGAGCATCGTCGTCACGCCCGTCGTCTGATCGCCCGATAGGATCGCCCAGTTGATGGGCGCCGCGCCGCGATGGCGCGGGAGCAGCGAGGCATGGACATTGATGGTGCCATATCTGGGCACTTCGAGGAGTTTTTTTGACAGGATCTGTCCAAAGGCCGCCGTTACGACCACATCCGGTTTGAGGGCGCGCAGTTGGTCTAACCCTTCCTGTTTGCGCACGCGTTCAAACTGATAGATCGGCACACCTTGGCTTTGCGCGCGCGATTTCACGGCGCAACAGCTGATCCTGTGCCCGCGCCCAACGGGCCGATCGGGCTGCGTGAACACGCCGACGACGTCATAACCCGCGTCGATCAGCGCGTCAAAAGACGGCACCGCGAAGTCAGGGGTCCCCATGAAAACCACCCGGGTCATATCTCTTCCCCTTCTTCTTCGTCATCCTCGCCGTGCATCTTATCGGTCACATCCTCGATCATCTTATCCGTATAGATGATTCCATCGAGATGATCCAGCTCATGACAAATCGCCATTGCGAGGAACTCGTCGTCCCCCTCCAGCTCGATCTCGTTTCCCTTCCGATCCTGCGCGCGTACGCGCACCTTCGCGGGGCGTTCGACGGTTCCGCGCCGTCCCGGCACGGACAGGCAACCTTCCGCATGGATCGCGGCGCCTTCCTGCCATGTGATTTCGGGATTAACCAGCTCGATAAGTCCCTCGCCCACATCGATCACGACGGCGCGCTTTAAGACGCCGACCTGCGGCGCGGCAAGCCCCGCTCCGTCCGCATCGTACATCGTTTCTGCCATGTCATCCAAAAGCGTCCAAAGCCGCTTGTCAAATTTTTCAACCCGACGCGCGTGCTTGCGGAGCACGTCGTCCTCGCCAACCTTCACAATTTTCCGAATCGCCACAAAAATCCCTCCCACGCCGACGGCGCATATTCACCCACGCAGGGTTGCGCCCGCGCACCTTCTATATACCGCAAACCGGCAAAATCATATCATATTAGTGGGGTTTACCTCGAGCTCCGCGCGAACAAGCGCGCGCGGTTCGTCCGCGAGGTCGCGCATCTTCTGCGTGATGCGCCGGACATCTCCCTTAAAATACATCTTCAGAAAGACCTGATGCCGCGCCTCTCCGCGCAAAAGCGCAATCGGCGCGTCCACCGCGCGCATCTGGACGATGTTTTTACGTTCGCCGATTTCATCAATGAACGCATTGAGCCTTTTTTCCACATCCTCGGCTGCTTGCACCGCAACCCCGAGATCCTTCGCGGTGAAAACGATGCGCGCGATCACCGTGAACGGCGGATAAAGCCCCATGCGCCGATACTTGCTTTCCCGGTTGAAAAACGCCCGGTAATCCTGCTTCGCCGCAAGCTGAATCGCATAGTGATCCGGATCATACGTCTGCACGATCACCCGCCCCGGCGCATCCGCGCGCCCTGCGCGCCCGGCAACCTGCGTGATGAGCTGAAACGTGCGCTCGGTACTCCTGTAATCCGGGAGGTTGAGCGACATATCCGCAGCGACGACGCCCACGAGCGTTACATTGGGAAAGTCCAGCCCCTTCGTGATCATCTGCGTGCCGACCAGGACGTTCGTTTCACCGCTGCGAAATGCCTCGAGAATCGTCTCGTGCGAATCCTTACGCGCAGTGGTGTCGAAATCAAGCCGCCCGACGTGCGCATCCGGGAAAAGGTCGTGCACAACCTCCTCCACCTTTTGCGTGCCGCTTCCGAAGTACTTGATGTACTTGCTGCCGCAACTCGGGCAGATGTGCGGCGGGCGCGTGACCTCGCCGCAGTAGTGGCATTTCAGGAGATTCTCCGACTGATGGTAGGTCATCGTCACGTCGCAGTTTGGGCACTTAACCGCCTTTCCGCACGCACGGCAGGAGACAAATGTCGAATACCCGCGCCGGTTGATGAACAGCATTGCCTGATGCCCTTCGTCGAGGCAGCGGCGCAGCGCGGATCGAAGCTGCGCGCTGAAAATCCCGTGATTGCCGCGCTCGAGTTCACTGCGCATATCCACGACTTCGACCGCGGGAAGGGGACGGTCCATCACGCGGCCCGTCAGCTCGATGAGCGTCAGCCGATTTTCCGGCTTTACGCCCGGGAGTGCGCGCATGTACGTGGCGATGGATGGCGTCGCGGAGCCGAGAACCAACACCGCGCCGGATACCTGTGCCCGCTGTGCAGCTACCTCACGCGCGTCGTAGCGCGGTCGTTTATCCGACTGATATGTATGCTCATGCTCCTCGTCCACCACGATGACGCCGATGTCCCGCGCGGGCGCGAAGACCGCCGAACGCGCGCCGATCACCACCCGCGCCGTCCCGGCCCGAATGCGCCGCCATTCGTCAAATCGCTCGCCCTTGGAAAGCCCTGAATGCAAAACGGCGGCATCCGCGCCGAAGCGCGCGTGGAACCACCTGACCATTTGCGGCGTCAGCGCGATCTCAGGCACGAGCACGATCGCGGCCTTGCCCATTTCGAGCGCGCGCCGAACGACGCGGATGTAGACCTCGGTCTTGCCGCTGCCCGTGATGCCATGGAGCAAAAACCGCCCGCCGCCCACCGCAAGCGCGCCGCACAGTTCGTCTACGGCCCGCGCCTGTTCGGGCATCAGGAGCGGATCGACCGCGCCGTCCGGAATCTGAAGCGCCGACGGCGTCCGCCTGACCTCCGCGTCGTACACCCGCACGATGCCCTTTTCACACAGTGCATGGATTGCCTGCGCGTACTTCGGAACCTTTGCGGACTCGACCTCGCCCTTTTCAAGAAGCGCCACCAACTCGAGCTGCCGTTTCGCGCGCGACTGTTCCTTGAACGCGGAAAGCGCCTCGCCCGTTGCCGCGAGCGTCACCCGGCGCGCGGTCTTTTCCCGCACGCGGGAACCGCGCATCTCAGCCGGGATCATGAGCCGCAGCGCGTCCACGAGGTTGCAGAGGTATCGTTCCTTCATCCAAAGTGCCAATGCCATTTGTTCGGGAAGGATCACGGGATACGGCTGCGCAAGCCGCTTGACAAGCTTCACCTTCTCGGGCGGAAGGCTCGTCCTGTCGGAGAGCGACACCACGAAGCCGTCGATCACGCGCGGTCCGAACGGCACCGCAACCTGATGCCCCGGCATAAGGTTCATTCCATCCGGCACGGAGTAAGTGAACAGCCGATCGACCTCGCTGGCGGAGAGATCGACGATGACGTTTGCGTAGCGCATCAAGGAAGGCGCAAAACCGCGTCAAGAATTGCGTCCGCGGCCGCGCGCTTTGTCATGAGCGGCAGCGCTTCCGTAGTAGAGGCGGTGATGATCGTGATCTGATTCGTATCGACGCCAAAACCCGCGCCGGGCTGCGTTACGTCGTTCGCCACGATCATGTCCGCGTTTTTGCGGATCATCTTCCCGCGCGCGTTTTCAATCAAGTCGTTGGTTTCCGCCGCGAACGCGACCAACACCTGCCCGGGCTTCTTGCGCCGTCCAAGTGCCGCCGCAATATCCGTTGTCTGAACAAACCGCAGCGTCAGGGCATCTGCCCCGCTTTTCTTGATCTTTTTCTCCGCGACCGTCTCGGGCGTGAAGTCTGCGGGCGCAGCGGCCTGAATCACCACGTCCGCATCGGCGTCGCGCGCGAGAACCGCCTCGCAAAGTTGCGCAGACGATTCGATCCGGACAACTTCCACACCAACAGGCGGGTCGATCGCAACCGGCCCGGTCACGAGCGTGACTGTCGCCCCCCGATCCCGCGCGGCCTCCGCGATGGCGTAGCCCATTTTGCCGGAGGAGCGATTGGTGATGTATCTGACCGGGTCGATCCGCTCGACGGTTGGCCCCGCGGTCACGAGCACCGCTTTCCCCGCGAAATCCGCTTTGCGATCAAAAATGGCCTCGATCGCCTCGACGATTGCAGCCGGCTCGGACATTCTGCCCACGTCGTCGTCCCCGCAGGCGAGAAGCCCGCTGTCCGGACCGATGGTCCATGCGCCGCGCGCACGCAGCACGTCCATATTTGCCCGGCACGCTGCATTTTTCCACATCCGCGCGTTCATCGCCGGCGCGAGCAGCACCGGACAGGTGACGGCGGCGGCGGTCGTCGTGATCAGATCGTCGGCAATGCCCGCGGCCATCTTCCCGATGAAGTCAAACGTCGCGGGCGCGACGACAAAGACATCCGCCCAGCGCGCGATGGCGATGTGATCCATCTCGTATTCGCGCGCAAACTGATCGACGTATGCCCGGTTGCCGCTCAGCGTCTCAAGCGTGAGCGGGGAGATGAACTTTGTCGCGTTTTCGGACATGACGATGCGCACCGCGCAGCCGCGCTTTTTCAGGCGGCTTGTAAGCTCCGCAGCCTTGTATGCGGCAATCCCGCCGGTCACGGCGACGGCGATCTTCTTTCCCTCAAGCATTCGTGTCTCCCTCAATGGTACCGCAAACAAGCGAAAACCATCTGATTTTCGCTCGTCGCAGCATTCCTTCCCGCCGCTCACCTGAGCAGGGGATTGTCGTCCTCCTCCGGCCTTGAAAAGGCGATCAGCCCGCGCCGAATCTCCTCGATGGCGATGGAAAGAGGCTTAACCTCCTTGGTATCAATCAGCGGCATCGCGCCTCCGATCAGTTCGCGCGCGCGCTTTGATGCCTCGACGGACAGCGTATACCTGCAATCTACCTTCTGCAAAAGCTCGCCAATCGGCGGATCAATCATCATGTCTATTCCCTCCCTTTGTCAATTCCGAAGTCAATTCATCCAGAAACGCCCGGTTCCGCCCGACCTCGAGGCGGCTCGCCTGTATGATCGTGTACACCTCGTCGGCGGCGATTTCAAGCGCGTTTTCGACGACGCTCCAGTCCTGATGAATGATTAAGTAGTCGTAATCGTATGCCTGTTTGATCTCGCTTGACGCGGTTCCCAGGCGCACGCGAATGACCTCCTCGGTCTCTGTATGGCGGTCGCGCAACCGCTTTTCAATGTTTTCGCAGCTCGGTGGGCTGACAAAGATGCCCTTCACCAAATCGGGGTACTGCTTTTTCGCCTGTCCACATCCCTGCACATCAATCTCAAGGATGAGATCGCGCCCCTTTGAGAGCTCCTCGACCACGACCGATTTGAGCGTTCCATAGCGATCCCGCTGATGCACGTACGCCCACTCAAAAAACGCACCTTCTGCAACGAACCGATCGAATTCCTCATTCGACAGGAAATGGTAATCGACGCCGTCCACTTCGTTGGGACGCGGTTTTCGGGTGGTACAGCTCACCGAGATGCCCACATCCGCGTGCGCTTCGAGAACTTTTTTGACAATCATCGACTTCCCTGCGCCCGCAGGGCCGGAAATCACGAACAGAGATCCGCTGGACAATGGTATTCCCTCCGTCTATACGTTTCGGTACATCACTCGATGTTCTGCACCTGTTCGCGCAGTTTCTCAATCACGGTCTTTCCCTCGACCACGAGGTTTGTGATCGGAATGTCCTGCGACTTTGAGGAGATCGTGTTGACCTCCCGGTTCAATTCCTGCACGATAAAATCGATCCTGCGCCCCACGGGTTCATCCGTTTCGAGACACTCGCGCAAAAGCCCGATGTGACTCTTGAGGCGAACCGTTTCCTCGTCGATGGCGCTCTTGTCCGCCATGATGGCGACCTCGGTAAGAAGCCGCGCCTCCTCGACGTTTTGACCGATCAGTTCCTCGATGGAGATGCGCAGCCGGTTCGCATATTCGCCGACCGTCGCGGGATACCGCGTTTCGATCGAGCAGGTGATTCGCTCGAGCGCATCAACCTGTTTTGCGATGTCGCGGCGCAATTCCTCGCCTTCGCGCGCGCGCATGGCAGCAAGCGCAAAAAGAGCGGCTTCGAGCGTCTCCGCCATGAGCGCGCGCAAAGCGTCCTGATCCTCCTCGGTCTCCTTGATGGCGAGGACATCCGGAAACCGCGCCATGCTCATGCGCGTGCGGTCGTCCGGCAATCCCTCGATCCCATCGAGTGCGCGCATGTACGCAGCGAGGAGGGCCTCGTCCAACTCGACCGCCTTCGCATCCGCGCGGCGATTTTTATATGTGATATAGATCTCCACATGACCGCGCGCGATCGCGCCCGAAATGAGCTTGCGCGCATCGTCTTCGAGAAATGAAAAAGAGCGCGGCATGCGGAAGCTGAGGTCGAGGAAGCGATGGTTGACGGATTTTAACTCAACCGACAACTCACGTCCGTCCAGCTCGCGCGTGGCGCGCCCATAGCCCGTCATGCTCCGCATATCCTCACCCCCGCTCAACATTCCAATATCAAATTATATCATATTTTTATGATTCCCGCACGCATTGACGCAAATTTAATCGGGGCTAACACAAGACCGGCATTCACCGCAGCCTGTGCGCCCATTGCATTCTGGCCCTTGCCAGCCCAAAGAGGTCATCCGCCTCACGCGACCGAACCGCATTGGACACGCATAGGGATGCGCCGACTATGTGTGCGGTTCCAACAGCTTCAGAAATTCTTCCTCGCCAATGACCGTTATTCCCAGTTCCCGCGCGCGCGCAAGTTTACTGCCGGCGTTCTCGCCCGCAACCACGAGGCTCGTCTTCTTCGAAACGCTCCCCGCGGCTTTTCCGCCCCGCTCAGAAACGGCGCGCTCCGCGTCCGCGCGCGTGATGGCAGAAAGCGAGCCGGTCAAAACGACCGTCATGCCGGTGAAAATACCGGACGCAGGCCGCTCTTTCCACGTCGGTTCGACGCCCGCGGCGCGCAAAGCGTCGATGAGCGCGCCGTTGGCCGGGTCTTCAAAGAAGGAACAGATCGAGTCCGCAACGATCTCGCCGACTTCCTCAATCGAAACCAGTTCTTCCCGCGTCGCGCTCCGCAGCGCATCCACAGTGCCGAAGCGCGCAGCCAAATCGCGCGCGGTCTTGATGCCCACGTTCGGAATTCCAATGGCATAGATGAAGGAATCGAGCCTGCACTTTTTGCTCTTTTCGATGGCGGCGATCAGATTTTCGGCTTTTTTCTCCGCAAACCGCTCGAGCGGAACGAGCAGTTCCGCCGTAAGTTTGTATAGGTCGCTCGCCTCTTTGACCAAGTGAGCATCGACGAGCTGTTCCGCCGTTTTTTCGGAAAACGTATCGATGTCCATGGCATTGCGCCCCGCAAAGTGATCAAGCCGTGCGACGATCTGCGGCTTACAGCCGTCACGATTCGGGCAAAACAGGTTCGCACCGCGCTCGATGACCGGAGCGTCACATGCCGGGCAGATGATTGGCTTTTGTATCTCCCTTTCGGATTCATCAAAGGCATCCACGCGCCCCATGATTTCCGGAATCACTTCGTTCGACCGCCTGATCCACACCTTCGCGCCGACCTTGACCCTCTTTTTCTGAATATCGCCGAAATTGTTGAGCGTCGCGCGCCGAACGGTCGCTCCCGCGAGCTCCACGGGCGTGACAAACGCGAGCGGCGTGAGCTTGCCGGTTCTGCCGACCTGCCAGATTACCTCCTCAATAGTCGTCGTGCGCTCTTCCGCCTCGAATTTATAGGCCACCGCCCAGCGCGGAAATTTATCCGTGTAGCCCATCAGATTGCGCGTCTGAAAGTCCGTTACCTCGATCACCGCGCCGTCGATCATGTAGTCGAGTTCGCCGCGCGATTCCTCGATGGCATCGACCGCCGCGTTGATCTCGTCGATGGTTTTGGCATACACCTCATAGCCCGAAACAGGGAAGTGATTTTGAACGAGAAATCCCATCATTTCCGTTTGATCTGAAAAGGACATTCCCTCGATATAGCCGACGTCATAGAAAAAGATGTCGAGCCTGCGCGCTGCTGTTACGGCGGGATTGAGATTGCGAATCGCACCCGCCGCGGCGTTGCGCGGATTCTTCAACGGCTCCTCTGCCGTTTCGTTGAGCTGACTGAGCGTCGATATTTTCATGAAACACTCGCCATGCACCTCGAATCTCCCTTGATAGGGAACGGAAAGCGGAATCGAGCGAATGGTCATGGCTTGCCGGAGCACCATCTCGCCCGTCACGCCGTTTCCGCGCGTCGCGGCGGTTATGAGGATTCCGTTTTCATACGTGAGGTTGATCGTCAGGCCGTCAAACTTGTGTTCCACGACATAGGATAGCCCGGGCAGGTTCGCCCCGCCTTCGACCGCCTCCGTCCACCGCTTTTCCGCCCGGCGCACCCATTCGGCAACCGCCTCCTTGGACTGCGCCTTGTCCATCGACCACAGCCGCGCAATGTGCGTATGCTGCGGAAACGCGGAAAGCGGTTCCGCGCCTACGCGCCGTGTCGGCGAATCCGGCAGAACCGTTCCCGTCTGCTCCTCCAGCTCTTTGAGCTGATCATAGAGCGCATCCCACTCCGCATCCGCCATGATGGGTTGTGAAAGCGTGTAATATCGATACGACGCCTCGTTGATTTTGTCCACGAGCGCGCGCATATTATCCATATCAAATCCTCCGCTATTTATGCATCTTCACGATTGGTGCGGCGTTTGCCGCGAACAACTTCACCGATCCGGAATCGAAACTGATCTTCACCCGCTGGGAAGTGCCCGAACCCGTGATCTCGTCCACCGTACCCGGCCCAAACATGCGATGCAGCACGCGGTCGCCCGGGGAAAAAATGGTTTGGGGCGCGGACGGTTCCGTGCTCTGCGCAAAGCCGCGCTGAACGCCGGGAATGCCCAATGCGGCTGTGCCCGGACGCATGCGCATGGAGGTGCTCGGCGGCGGCACGCGCGTCCCCGCGCGCTGGCGGCCCTCGTTTAAAAGCCGCGTCGGAATTTCGCCGATGAAGCGCGAAACGGGATTTTGCTGCCGCGCATTATAGAGCATGCGCGAACGGGCGTGCGTCATCCACAGGCGCTTGCGCGCGCGCGTGATGCCCACATAGCACAGCCGCCGCTCTTCCTCGAGCTGATCTTCGTCAAACAGCGCGCGCGTGATTGGAAAAACGCCGTCCTCGCAGCCCGCGAGAAACACGCAGTCAAACTCCAGCCCCTTCGCGGCGTGCAGGGTCATGAGCGTCACCGCGCCGCCGCGCTCGTCCATGGCATCCAGATCGGTCACCAGTGCGACGTTTTCCAAAAAGTCCGTCACCGTGCCGTCCGGATTCTGTTCTTCAAATTCGCGCACCGCGCCCTCAAGCTCGCGGATATTCTCGATGCGCGCCTCATTTACATCATTTTTGACCGCCTCAAGCACGCGCACATAGCCCGTCTTTTCAATGACCGCCTCAAGAAATGCGGAGGGTTTCGATTCGTACAAAATCTCAATCAAATCGATCATAATTTCGGCAAACTGCGCGACCAACATCTTCGCGCGCGCACTCAACGGCACATTTTCCGCATCGAGCGCAGCGGATAGAAGGGGCATCTCGTTCTCGGCGGCATACGCGGCAAGCGCGCCGACGGTGGTATCGCCGATGCCGCGCTTGGGTTCGTTGATCACGCGCCGGGTGGATACGTCGTCGTCGGGATTGACGAGCACGCGCATGTAGGCAATCAAATCCTTGACCTCCTTGCGGTCGTAGAACTTGAGTCCGCCGTAAACCCGGTACGCAACACCCGATCGCACGAACGCCTCTTCAAGCACGCGCGACTGACCGTTTGTGCGGTATAATACGGCGATGGTCCCCGCCCGCGTACCCTCGCGCTCGAGCCTTCCAACCATGCCGGCGACATATGCCGCCTCGTCGCGCTCGTCCAGCGCGTCATAGACGACGATCCGCTCGCCCGGGTCGGACTCCGTCCAGAGAGCCTTCTCCTTGCGCCCCTCGTTGTGCGCGATCACCTGGTTCGCGGCATCCAGTATATTTCCCGTCGAGCGATAGTTCTGCTCAAGCTTGATGACCTTCGCGGCTGGGAAGTCCTTCTCAAATTCGAGGATGTTGCGGATGTCCGCACCGCGCCAACCGTAAATTGACTGGTCGTCGTCGCCCACCACGCACAGATTTTGCCTGTCTCCCGCCAACAGCCTGACCAGCTCGTACTGCGCGAGGTTCGTATCCTGGTACTCGTCTACCAGTATGTACTGAAATTTGTCTCGATAGTAGTCCAGCACCGGCGGATTTTCGGCAAGCAGCTCGAGCGTCTTGATGATCAGGTCGTCAAAATCGAGCGCATTGTTCGCCTTGACCGTCTTTTCATAGAGCTCATAGGCCTCGTATAATTTTCGGTTGCGGAAGTCGTCGCCCGCCTCCTTGAGCCAGTCGCGCGGCGAGAGCATTTTGTTTTTTGCATCCGATATGACGGACCGCAGAAGCTTGGGCGGAAACTCCTTGTCCCCGAGATTCAGCTCCTTACAGACGGCCTTCAACACCGTCATCCTGTCGTCCTCGTCGTAAATGGCGAAGGCGCGCTTATAGCCCATCTTTTCGATGTCTCGCCTGAGAATGCGCGCGCAGGAGGAATGGAACGTGGAAATCCACGCATCCTCGGACGCGCCGCCCGTTAACAGCCGGACGCGTTCGGCCATTTCGCGCGCCGCCTTGTTGGTAAATGTAATCGCCAGAATGCGCCAGGGCGGAACGCCTTTTTCCATGATGTGCGCAATCCGGTAGGTAAGCACCCGCGTCTTTCCGCTGCCCGCCCCCGCGAGTACGAGGAGGGGACCTTCCGTCTGGAGAACGGCCTCCCGCTGGGGTGCGTTGAGTTGCCCTAAATCAATCATCCTTCTTGTCCCTTGCAATTTTTTCGATCACGGACATATATCCGCCCGCGCCGTAGGTGAGCGAACGGTTCACCCGCCCGATGGTTGCGGTCGAAACGCCCGTTCTTTCCACAATGTCGTTATATGTGACCTTATCCTTTAAAAGCATCGCGACCTCCAGCCGCTGCGAGAGATCGCGAATCTCGCGCACCGTGAGAAGATCCTCCATGAAGCGGTAGCACTCCTCCTCACTTTCAAGCGAGAGAAGCGCTTTTGCGAGCAGGTCGGTTGAGGGACTTTTCAGGCGCGATATATACATAATGCCATCTCCTTTGCTTTCGCACGTTAAGGCGCAACCATATTATAGCGCCATCCCAGACGTCCCGTCAAGCGCGATGCAGGCACAATCCCGTCATATTTTACTTGATCCGTACAAACACCGAACTTGCCCCTGATAGCTCCGGCGTATCATGATGCACAAAGACATGACCAAAGTGAGGAATGCCGGATGAACAAAATTGAGCTCAGGAATATTTCGAAAGCATATGAAAAAAACGTTCCCGTCATCGAGAACCTCGATCTCGAAATCAAGGATGGGAGTTTTACCGTGCTGCTCGGCCCGTCTGGCTGTGGAAAATCGACGATCCTGCGCATGATCGCGGGTCTCGAAAAGGAATCAGGCGGCGAAATCTTCATCGATGGTCAGTCGGTGAAGGGCGTGGAGCCCGGCGACCGCAAAATTGCCATGGTGTTTCAGAATTATGCGCTTTATCCGACAATGACCGTGCGCGGCAACATCGAGTTCGGACTGAAAAATATGGGCGTCGAAAAAGCCGAGCGCGAACGGCGCATCGAGGAGATCGCGGAGATGGTCGGCCTTTCGGAATACTTGGGCAGAAAACCCGCCCACCTGTCGGGCGGTCAGCGGCAGCGCGTGGCACTCGCGCGCGCCATGGTCAAAAAGCCATCGGTGTTTCTGATGGACGAACCGCTGTCAAACCTGGATGCGAAACTGCGCACCCAGATCCGAACCGACCTCATCGAGCTCTATCAAAAGATCAAAACGACATTTGTCTATGTCACACACGATCAGGTCGAGGCCATGAGTATGGGCACCGACATCGTTCTTCTCGACAAGGGCGCGATCATGCAGCAGGCCAACCCGCAGACCATCTATCAGGAGCCCGAAAATCTGTTCACCGCACGGTTCATCGGCGCGCCGCCCATGAACGCGCTCCCGGTCGAGGCAGTGCGCGCATGCGGGATGAACATTCCGACCACCGCGGTATCCGTCGGTTTCCGGCCCGAGCGCGCGATTCTCGCGGGCGAGACGGCAAAGGCGCCCGAGCGCCACATCGCCATACCGGGCCGCGTTTTGACCCGCGAAATGCTGGGCGATCAGGTGCTCTATAAGGTGGAAACCAAATACGGCGTCGTGAACGTCAAGAACTTTACGGCCCGCACGCTCGACGTAAAAAACGCGGTCGTGCTCGCGCGCTATGAGGACATCCTGTTCTTCGATGCGAACGAGATGCGCGTTTCGGAGGAAGGACGGCTCGCATGCTGAAGACGGACGCCACAATGGACGCATCTGTGCGCGCGGGCGCGCAGGCCCGCACGCGGGCACAGGCAAAAATCGGAAAGCGCGTGGGGCGCACGGCGTTCCCCTATCTCCTTGTCGCCCCATCTTTGAGTGTCCTCACGCTGTTTATCCTCTATCCCATCGGATACATGATCTATCTGAGCTTTTATAAGTGGAATATGATCGGCCCGATGAAATACGTCGGTTTGGGCAATTTTCTGAAGCTCTGGGCAGACGCAGACTTCTGGAACGTCATGGGCAACACATTTCAATATACGTTTTTCACCGTCGGGCTCTCGGTGATTCTAGGCATTCTCGTTGCGCTTCACTTCAAGAAAAACACGTTTATCAGCAAAGTCATGCAGAGTGTGATGTTCGCGCCCTACGTGGTATCGCTCGTCTCCATCTCGTTTGTATGGATGTGGCTCATGGACACGGATTTCGGCCTGCTGAACTTCGTGCTCGGGGTGTTTGGAATCCCGAAGGTCGGCTGGCTGGACGATCCAAAGGTCGCCATGTACTCGCTCATTTTGGTCTCAGTCTGGAAATCCCTCGGCTATAACACCATGATTCTTCTCTCCGCCATGCAGGCGGTGCCCAAGAGCCTTTACGAGGCTGCGAGCCTCGACAAGGGCCGCCCGGCGGGCGTGTTTTTCAAGATTACGTTCCCCATGATCTCCCCGTCGCTGTTCTTCCTCACGCTCATGAACATGATCGGTGCATTCAAGGTGTTTGAAACGGTCGCAGTCATGACGCAGGGTGGGCCGGTCAATTCCACCAATACGCTTGTCTACGACATCTATCAATACGGCTTCCAGTTCTATAAAATCGGCTACGCCTCGGCGATGGGCGTCGTGCTCATGGTCATCATCGGCGTTCTGACGCTTCTCTACTTCTGGGGCCTGAGCCGCAAAGTCCACTATCGCTAAGGAGGCCGCGCATGAAACCGCTCACGACTCGGATTGGCAAGATCCTGATCAATATCCTGCTCTTCATCCTGTTCTTCGTTCCGTTTTACTGGATGGCGCTCACGTCCATCAAGACGCTTGGACAGACGCTCAAAATGCCGCCGCTCTTCTGGATCTCCGATCCCCAGTGGCAGAACTTCACAAAGGCGTACAGCGCCATCCCGTTTCTGCACTATTTGAAAAACAGCGTGATCGTCGCCTGCGCGACGCTCGTCTGCCAGGCGATCACGGTCATTCCGGCATCCTACGCCTATGCGCGCTTTCGGTTCCGGTTCAGCGGCGTTTTGTTCGGGGTGACGCTCGCAACCATGATGATCCCCGGTCAGCTCATCTTTTTACCGGTGTTCCTGTTTTTGAGCAAACTCGGCCTTATCAACAATTATCTCTCGCTCATCCTTCCTTTCGCAACCAGCGCATTTGGCATCTTCATGCTCCGCCAGAACTTCAAACAGGTGCCGCAGGAGCTGATCGAGGCGGCGCGGCTCGACAAGGCGGGAGAATTCAAGCTCCTGACGCGCGTCATGTTGCCGATTGCGAAGCCGACGCTCGTGACGCTCGCAATGCTGACCTTCATCGGAAGCTGGAACGACTACTTCTGGCCGTTGGTGTTCACCACCAACGACGCCGTGCGCACGCTGCCGGTGGGCATCTCGGCACTTGCGAAGACCGAAAACGGGATCAACTACCATGTGCTCATGGCGGGAAACGTCCTATTGATCGCGCCGGTTCTGGCGGTGTTCGCCGTTGCGCAAAAACAGATTATCAAGGCGTTTACCTACATGGGCGACAAATAAGCGGGGCACTGCCCGTTTAGATAAAAAAACAAATCACGGAGGGACAGACAATGGCAAAGAAAATCCTCACCCTGATGATCATGCTGGCACTCGTACTGACGTCCGCTGGCATCACGGCCTTCGCGGAGGGCAATGACGTCGTCTAGCTGACGTACTGGTACTGCTGGACGGACAAGATTCAGGAAAACAATGAGGAACTGACCGCCAAGTTCAACGACACCGTCGGAAAAGAACTCGGCATCTATGTGACCGCCGAGTACCAGGGCACCTATGACGACGCACACCAGAAGCTTCAGGCTTCCTACGTCGCGGACACCATGCCCGACGTCTCGGTCATGGAGATCGCATCCATCAAGACGTTTGCGGAAAACGGCGTCATCGAATCTTTGACCCCCTATGTCGAGGCGGACGGCGTCGACATGACGGACTTCTTCGAGGGTCTTCTCGAAAACTGCCAGGTGGACGGCACATGGTACGGTATCCCCTACCTGCGCTCCACCCCCGTTCTCTATGTCAACACCACGCTTCTTGAGAAGGCGGGCCTCGATCCTGCCGGCCCCAAGACGTATGCGGAACTCGCGGACTACTGCAAGACCATCAAGGAAAAGCTCGGCATCTACGGCCTGTCCATGCCCTGCTACATCTGGACGTTTGAGGCGTTCATGTTCGAGTCCGGTTCCAGCGTCCTCAACGCGGATGAGACCAAGACCAACATCGCAGGCCCCGAAGGCACCGGCATGATCCAGTTCTTTAAGGATCTTTCTGACGCGGGAGACATCCGCATCGTGGCGGGCACCGATTCGAGCAAGGTTGCGGCTGACGTCATCAACCAGCAGACCGCGATGTGGTTTGGCTCCACGGGAGACTTGACCTACAACCTCTCGGTTGCCAGCGAGAACGGCTTTGAAGTTAACAACGCCTACATTCCCGCGAACGTCCAGTACGGCGTACCCACCGGCGGCTGCAACCTCGTGATGGCCACCAAAATCTCAGACGAGCACAAGAAGGCCGCCTGGGAATTCATCAAATGGATGACCCAGCCCGAGCAGTGCGTCTATTCCTCCATGAAGACCGGCTACGTCGTGACCCGCAAATCCGCCATGGAACTTCCGGACATGCAGGCCGCGTTCGAAGCCACGCCCCAGTATAAAACCGCTCTTGACCAGCTCAACGAGTGCGGCCACGGCCGTCCCATGAACCCCGGCTATGCCGAGGCGCAGCAGATCATCGTGAGCATGCTCGAGTCCGTCTGGGTCAACGACGGCGACGTCGGGACCGAATCCGCGGCGGCGGCTGCGAAGATCGACAAGGCGCTGGCCGAATAAAAACAGAGAAAACCAAGCTGGGCAAGTCGCGCGTCGGCTTGCCCAGTTTGATCGGAGGCAATCATGAAAAGAAAGCTCATTGTCCTGTCATTCGACGCCCTTCAGTCAAACGACCTCGCGACGCTCGAAAGGCTTCCCTATTGCTCGGCGCTTTTCAGGGACGCAGCGATCGTGCAATCCGTCCGGGAGGTCTATCCTACCCTCACCTACCCCATTCACACTTCGATCATCACCGGCGTCAAGCCCGCCGCACACGGCATCTTCCACAATATGCGCTCATCCGTGCACCCCGAATGTCCCGATTGGAACATCATGGGGTCCGACTGGTATTGGGAGAAAAAATACGTGAAGGCGAAAACGCTCGTGGATGCCGCGTGGGACGCGGGGCGCACGGCGGCGACCGTCTCGTGGCCCGTAACCGCCGGGGATATGCGCGGCATCAATCTGCCCGAAATCTGGCCCATCCGGGGCGAAGACCCACGCGCCCTGTTCACGCGCACCGCCTCCCCGCGCGCCATGGAACTCTATTACGACCGGCTTTATCGCCATTTTGATTGGAAAAACAACGAGGATCTGGTCGAGTACGCTGTAGAAGCGGGCATCGACATCGCACGCAATCACACGCCGGATGTGCTCCTGTGCCATGTGGTACATCTCGATCACTTCCGCCATGTCTACGGCGACGCGAGCCGCGAGGTGGAGGTGTGCCTGCGGATGCTCGACGTGATCACCGGGCGGTTCGTACAGGCGACGAAGGACGCCGGCACCTATGACGACACCAACTTCGTCATTCTGGGCGACCACGGCCAAATCGACATTGCGGCGCTTTTCAACCTGAACGTGCTCCTGCGTGCGCAGGGGCTGATCGACGCGGACGAAAGCGGCACCGCCGTCGGATACCGTGCGTACAGCTTTTCCGCAGGGTTTTCCGCGCACATCAACCTCGTCGAAGGCGCGGACGACACGCTGCGCACGCAGGTATACGATGCGCTCCTCGCCATTCAGGCGCAATATCCCGCTTACATCGAGCACGTGTACACCGCCCAGGAAGCGCTCGAAGAAGAGGGCCTTGCGGGTGATTTCTCCTTCGTGGTCGAGGGCACGACGGGCACGCAGTTCATGAACGAATTGACCGGATCGGTCGTCATCCCGCGCGAATCTTCCGAATATAACAGCTACGCGGCGAACCATGGTCACCACCCGGCCAAGGGCTTCAAGCCGCCGTTCATCGCCTTTGGGCCGGACGTCAAGCCCGGCTTGCGCATCGATTCGGGCGACATGTTGCGCGAATGCCCCACGCTTGCGGCGCTCGCCGGACTCGAGATGCCCGGAGAGCCGTTTGCTATCCTGAAGTAGCGTCGCGGCACACCATCCCTTGGTCCCCGCGCAGGAGATGCATTCCATTGACGAGAAAATTTGCGTCTGACCGTCGACCGTCCAGGGCCTAGCCCAGGACGGCCGCGTTTTTTTAGGCGTCCGTACAGGGCTGTATCCACACGCCCTGGAAAAGTCTTGTCTGATTCCGGATTTTCTGTTAAAATAGGCGCGGATTGGGGGAATTCAGATGAATTATCGGGAAAGGTTTGCGGCTGCCGTCGATCGGAAGCCCGTTGACCGCGCGCCTTTCGACCTCGAGGCTACGCCCATGTCGAAGATCATGACGCCCCGGCTTTGGGATGCGCTGTGCGCGGCGCTCGGCGTCACGGGGGAAGACCGGCGCGAAGGGGTACTCAGAAAACTGGACATCGATTTTCGCCCGGTCGGTGGGATGCCATCGCCCGAGAGCATGCTCACACGTCAGATTTCGCCCACACGCAGCGTCGATTACTGGGGCATTGCGCGCGCGCTGATTGGAAATGACTGGCAGATCGTGCATCATCCGCTCAAGGATGCGACGATTGCCGACCTCGACGCATTTGCGTGGCCGGATGCCGCGCACATCGATCAAAGGCAGATCGCGGCATGGCACGATGTCGCGAAACGGCTCTACGAGGAGACGGACTACGTCGTCGCGTGTGAACATCCGGTGTACGGTGTGATGGAACTTGGCTGCTGGATGTGCGGTTTTGATGATTTCCTCTATCGGCTCGCGGGCGAACCGGAATTTGTCGAGCGCCTTTTTGCGCATGTCTGGCGCTATCAGGCGGATGTGATCGACCTCTACTATTCCAAGCTCGGGCCCTACATCCACCTGACCACGAGCGGGGACGATTTTGGCACGCAAAATGCAGCCTTTCTTTCTCCGAACATGTTTTCGCAGCTCGTAGCTCCTTTTTATGACAGGCGCATTGCCCTGACCGCGCAGTACACGAACGCATCTTTTTTCCACCATAGCTGCGGAAGCGTCTTTTCGCTCATTCCCCGACTGATCGAATCAGGCGTGCGCATTCTGAACCCGATTCAACCCAACGCGCGCGACATGGAGCCGGAAAAGCTGCGCGATGCATACGGCGATCGACTCGCCTTCTGGGGCGGGATCGATACGCAGCACGTGCTTCCGGAAGGATCCTCGGACGAAGTGACCGCCCATGTGCGTTCGGTCTGCGATGCCTTCGGAAAAAACGGCGGTTACATCCTTGCACCGGGACACTGCCTGCAAGACGATGTACCTGCAGAAAACATCATTCGCATGTTCGAGGCAGGGCACGAATACTACGGCGTTTAGTCACAAAAAAAAGAGGCGGTATGCCCCTTTTTTTTACGCCTTTGGTTCCGAAAAGTAGACCAATCCGCCGTGCATGCGGGTAGACAGGTACCACAGCCTGAGGTCGAACCGGATTTCGTCCCCTTCGTCACTCGCCGTAGCCACAACCGTAGTCTCGTCGATTTCAGCGGACGTAATCGTGATCCAGTGCCAGCTCTGGATGTTCTTGACCCGCCCTTTGGTGAGGTTTAAAAACGCCACAGGACAGTCGCTTTCGAGACCCGCGCGCAAAAATGCACCCAGTGCGGCTGCGGGCGCACGGTCCCGGCACAAATAGCTGCGCACCTCAAACGCATGCGTCTCAAGGGCGACCCCACGGCTCGCCGCAAATGCCTCCACCCCCTGCGTATACATTTCAACGCGGTTGAGGCCCATGGCGCCCGGCGTAACGAACTGATATAACGCCTCCATGTGCGTAGAAAACGTGGATTTATGCATGTCCTCTCCGGCATAGAGCGCGCGAAGCGCGGGATGCGTCTGCGCCAGATAGGCCGTCACATTCGCGGCGCAGGTAGGACCGCAGCCCGCCTTCCTGTGCCATTCGTCCTGATACCATTCCTGATCGCCGCCAAAGAAAACACGCGTGGATTCGTCTTCCGAAATGGTCAGATTTTCAGGCCTCAAAACAGTAAAATTCATTTGATTCCTCGCTCGCCCAACTTACCATATAGTATAACGCATCGGGCCGAAAACATCAAATCCCATTGGTCCTTTTTTGCCGAAATTGCCCTGCCACACGCGCTTTCAGAAGCGTATTTCGACAAACCGCTCCCCATCAGCGGGCGGAATCGACAGGATATTTCCATTGACTTCATATGATCCATCGAGTGCGACCGCGCGCGGCTGCTTTTGCAGATAGATTTCGGTCGGTGCGCCGCACGCCTGATTGCCGCGCCACACGAGCGCAAAATCGCCGTTCTCTTTTGTGTGCATGGACAAAATCTCACCGGCCACCGCGCGGGAATAGGTGCGCGAAAGGATCGGGAGCGCGGGCACGGAGCCAAAATTTTCATGATAACACCAATACGTGCTGCTCCATTGCCATGCGTCGAATAAATCCATGATGTGGCGCGCATGCCGCAAAGTCCCCGAATCATGCCCGAACGCACCCCATTCTCCCACCAGAACGGGCACATTCAGCGAAAGCTGCGCGGCGCGGTGGGCCTCGAAAATGACGTCCACGCGCGCATCGCTCGAAAGTGCCAGTGCCTGCGTATCGACCACCAGATCATAGCCATGCGGGCTGTACGCCTGCAGCGGTTCGCGTCCGCGGGTGCCCAGTACGGGCGGTGCGGCACAGGGAATGCCCATATTGGAAAAATAAGAGTTCTCGCGAAAGACAATGCCCGCTTCCGAGATGGCGCGGATCGCCCGCGTCATCCGGTCATAAAACGGGCCGAGCGTCGCGCGGTCAAATTTCGCCACAGGCGCCTTCGAAAGATCGCCGAGCGTCCGATAAAAATCCTTGTCTTCAAGGAGAGCCAGCAATCTGAGCTTCTCCACCGGATCGGAAAACGCCGCGATCATGTCTTCCACGCTGTATTCACTTTCCTCAACCCGCGACCGGAGCGCAGCCGCAACCGACATGAGGGTACCGAATGTCTCAATGCTCCCGGAGCCCGGATTTGGCTCGTTTAAAAAATCATAGCCAATGACCGCCGCATGTGTGCCAAGCCGCCGGACGACGTGCGCCCACATAGCCGCGTAGTGATCCTGAAGGCCGACTCCGTCCGCCGCAGCACGGTTTTCCCAGAACGCATCGTACGCCTGCTGAACCGCCGGTGAGGAAAGATATGCATCGCTCCATAAATCAGTCTCCACGAAGGGTGCGTCGGTCAGCGTCGCCCAATCGGGTGCGCCATCCGAAAAAAGAGCGCTGTAGAGATCCTGATGCATGTCGAGATACGCATAGATGCCGCGCACCGCGCAGCCATCGAGCAAATCAGCAATCCGGTCGAGATACGAATCGTCGTACATACCGGGCTTCGGTTCGACTGCGTCCCAGATCAGACCCAGCCGCACGACATTAAAGCCTCTGCCTGCCAGCAGGGCGAGATCCTTTTCCCCATACGTCGAATCGTAACGCATGCGCCCGTTTGCGTCCCGCGCACCCTTGAACACGAGATTGACGCCGTGAAAGATGCGCTGCCTGCCAAACTGGTCCACAAATGTCAAGCCATCGGTCGAGATTCTGTCCATGCGCTCCGCCCTCCCCGGCAACATCAGCGATATGCCGTTATTATACGTAAATTTAACCTAAATAGCAACCATTCACGCAAAAAGCCCCCGCCGCGCGTGCGGCGGGGGCCGGATGAAATGCCTGTTAGTCGGTCACGACGGGATAGCCGGCACCAAGCCAGCCGGCGCCGCCCTCTTTGCCCATGCCGCCGCTGAGATTATAGGCGTCATAGCCGAGGAGGCGCAGAACAGCCGTGGTCTGGGAAGCGGTCTGACCGGTATAGCAGTAGACGATGATCGTCTTGTCCGTCGGGAGCTGCGCTTCGAAGTTCTGCTCCATGCCTGCGCCGAAGGGGTTGTTGATGGCGCCCTGGATGTGACCGGCTTCGAAATCGGCAGCCTGGCGCACGGAATAGACGAAGTAGTCGTCCATCGCCTCGGCGTCCATGAGCTCTTTCAGGCTTTCGGGCTTGAAGTTGTTGTACTGGAAGGCGGTGCCGGCCTTGGCAACCATGTCCTCATAGTACGCGGTGATCGCGGCCTGCACGTCCGGGTCAACCTCGTAGGTGCCTTCGGGGAGTTCCGCAACTTCCGCATCCACGTAAGCCTCGTAGCCCTCGGTGGCGGAGATGCCGTTGTTGAAACCGCCCTGCACGTTCGCAGCAAACTTGCCGGCGATATTCAGAAGCGCGGTGGTCTGGGATGCCGTCTGGCCCGTGTAGCAGTAGACATACAGCTGCACGTCGTCCGGGATCATCGCAAGGCTCTCCGGAATCGCCATGCCAAAGGGCACGTTGACGGCGCCCTTGAGATGGCTTTCCGCATATGCATCGGGCTGACGGATGTCGAGAATCAGCATGTCTTCGCCCGCATCGATTTTGGCGAGAAGATCCGGCACCTTGATCGTATACTTTGCGCCGTCATAGTTGGCCAGATAGTTCATGGCCTTCTCCTTCACGACGGGAGAAACCTCCTCGGCGAAGGAAACGGCGGTCAGGGAAACGACGAGGGCGAGGCACAGCACGAGGGCAAACAACTTCTTCATGGTCATACTCTCCTTTTTGTGATTAGGATGCATCCTTACCGCTGGGAACGACCGCCCCGGACGGCATGTCGATCGGGTTATTGGGATTCGCGGACCACTCCAGGTAAGCGCCGTCGTAGATCTTGATGTTCCTGTATCCGGCGTCATAGAGCCTTAAAAACACGGACGCGGCGCGCATGGAGGTCTGACAATAAATGATGGTGGTCTTCTCGGGGATGATCCCCTTGTTGATGCAGTTGATCCGGGTGGTTTCGATGTTCTTGAACGTACCGTCCTTGTAGAAATAATCGGCATAATCCCACATGATCGAGGAGGGAATTTTACCAGAAGTCGCATACTCCGCGTCGGTGCGCACATCGAGAAGCACCACGTTTTTGTCCGGCTCGTTCACCTGAGAAAGGACGTCCGCTGATGTTGCGAGCCACTGTTCCTGCTTGTCCCCGGCTACGTACTCGGTCGGCGTCACCGTGGGGACCGCGTCGGTCAGCTTGATGCCCGCCGCCTGTATGGCGGAAAGTCCGCCGTCGACGACCAGTACGTTTTCGTTGCCGTACATGAGCATCGTCCAGAAAAACCGCGCGGCGTTCATCTTGTTGGCGTCATAAACGACGACCGTCGTGTCGTTTCCGATGCCGTTTTCGCTCAGCAGATTTTGCAGCTTGTTCTTTGATGTCAGTGTGTTCGCGACGGGCACGCTGATCACGATATCTTCCTGCGTGATGTTCACGGCGCCCTCCACATGTCCGGCCGCATATGACTCAGCGTCCTGCATGTCCACGATCACGACGCCATCCTTGCCCATATAGTCTGCAAGGGATGAGACGGGAATGATCTTTTTTCCGCTTTCCGCATAGTCGTGGCTGCTGCAGCTGGTGAGTACGCCTGCCATTGCGACGAGCATGACAAGCGCAAGTGCCGTTTTCCATCCATGCCTGAAGGTCATTTCATCAATCCTCCGTTCGCGTTTGGCCTCTACCAACCATTATACCTGATTCCAGTTTGAACACGCAATAACGTTATTTTATATACCATGCCTCTTTTTAATGCCGTCACAAAAAACGGCAATGTGCTATAATGAAAAGAAAAGGGGGGTGCCGGATGGATCGACGGACGCGCGCGGGACTGTGGCTTCTGCTGTTTCTGGCTCTCTTTTTCGCATTGAACCTCGCCTCGCTCACGCGCTTCCCGCTCGTTCACTCCGATGAAAGCTGGCTTTCAGGGCTGACGCGCAACATGATGGAATCCGGCTCACTGGGCGTAACGGAACCGTTTTTTGACCTGAAGCCCCGCTATCCCCACGCCATCAAGGCGCTGTTTCACGTTCTGCAAATGCCGCTCATCCAGTTGTTCGGTTATTCCGCTTTTTCGGTGCGGCTCCTGTCGCTCTTATTCGCAACGGGCTGTCTTTTCCTCGCGTACCGATGCGCGCGGGAGAACGCCTCGTCCCGCCTCGCGCTCTGCTTTCTGCTGCTCGTCTGCGTCAACGGCTCGTTTCTGGCGGCGGCGCACACCGCGCGGCAGGAGATCGTGCTCCTGTGCGCAATGCTCCTCTTGCTCCTGATTCTACTAAAAGGCAAGGGCGATGTGACAACCCGACATGCGTTGCTGCTCGGCGCGGTTACGGGACTTTGCGTGGGCATCCATCCCAACAGCCTGCTCCTCTGCATGGGCTGCGGATTTGCGATGCTCTTTCCCATGCTCGCAAGGCGGAAAATTCGGTGGAAACCGCTCGCCGCCTATGTCACCGTCACGGGTATGATCGCTTTTCTGTTCGTGGGGATCAGCTTCTCATTTGACCATCAGTTTCCCGCGCACTACATGGCATATGGGGAATCCGAGTTTGATCTCATCGTTCCCATATCAAACAAATTCGGGGAGTTCGGCTATTATATTCAAAAACTATGGTATGGCGTCAGCGGTACATACACGCTGCCTCTTCTCAGGCCACAACTTCTTCTCTGCCTCTGCTTGGCGGTCTGGGCAGGCATTCGCGCGATCAGAACGAAGGACGATGGCCTGCTGATCATTCTGGGCATGTGTCTCGGCGCGCTTTTGGGTACCATTGTCATTGGCCGATACAACCAGCTGAGCGCCGTTCTGTGGATGTTCCTGTTCCTGATGCTTCTGCCACCGCTTCTTGCAAAGTGCAAAGGACGAAAAACCGCCCTGCTCGCATTGACGGCAATCTTCGCGGTCTCTTCGGTCCTTTCCTTCGCCCCCGCCTTCAACGCTTCCTATGACGACTATCTGGACAAAATCGCCGTCTATGTCGCCCCGGGCGAAAAAACGCTCGCCAACCTCAACACCGGTTTCTACTTTGCGAACGACGCACTGCTCGATTACAGAAACCTTTCCTATTTGCAGGAAAACGGGCTCTCGTTTGCGCAATATGTCAAATCGCGCGGCATCCAGGTCATCCTCTGGTCGGAAGAAATGGACTTCATCTATCAACGCAGGCCGACGTGGAACATCATCTACGGGAACCCTCGCTATGTAGAGGAGGTGGAGGCGTTCCTTGTCGAAAACTGCACGGAGCTTGGTACATTTGAGGACGCGCATTACGCGGTTCGCATCGTGAGCGAAATCGGCAAGCCCTATCGGGTCAGGGTATATCATGTGATTCCATGAGCAAATCAGCAAGCGTCGCCGCGGTGTGCCCTCCCTCGTTTTCAATCATCGCGCGAATGCCCCGACTCTTTTGCGTCATAAGCGCAATGCGCGGTGCGAGCGCAACGGCCTCGGAAACGTCGTGGGTCACGAAGACGACCGCCGCTCCGGTTGCGTCGCGCAATTTGACGAGTGCATCGCGCGCATGTTTGCGCGAATAGACGTCGAGGCTCGAAAACGGCTCGTCGAGGAGCAACACCTTTGGGGCGATCGCCATCGCCCGCGCGAACGCGCCGCGCTGCGCCATGCCGCCCGAGAGCTGGCGCGGATATTTATCGGCAGCATCCCTGAGCCCCATCTCATCAAGGCATCGGAGCGCAAGAGCTCGCGCCTCTTTCGGATCGAGTCCGGGACGTGCTTTCTTGAGCGCATAGAGGATGTTGCGCGAGAGCGTCAGCCACGGAAACAGCTGGCGAAAATCCTGAAACACCATCCACGCGTCCTTCCCCGGCGCGGTCAAGGGGCGTGCGTCCAGCAATACTTCGCCGGCATCGGGCTTCACAAATCCACCCAATAATTGAAGAAGCGTCGTCTTTCCGCACCCGGAGCGGCCGAGTACAGCCAGAAAATCTCCGTCTTTGACGGACAGATTCACATTTTCGAGCACGCTTTGCGTCCCGAAGGACTTGGAAAGTCCCCTGCACGAAAGAATCATGCCGCCCTCTCCCCCATCCTCTTTTCGAGCCATTGAAAGAGCAACTCCTCCATGGCCATGCCGATGAACGCCACGACGAGGATGCCCGCGAACAGCCCGCCGGTGTCCATCATGACCCGCCGCTTAAAGATGAACCAACCGAGCCCGCCGAGTTGCCCAATCGCGCCGAAAACCATTTCCGCGCTGATGAGCGCCCGCCACGCACGCGCCCAGCCGATGCGCAGCCCCGCAATGATCTGGGTTGCGGCAGCCGGAAGCAGGATCTCGACCGCGACCGCAAACCGGCTCATGGAAAGATTGCGCCCGACGTCCACATACACGCGCGAAGCGCCCTGCATACCGGACTGAAGGCTGATGAGCAGTGGCCACAGGCAGGCATGTACGATCACCGCAAGCACGGCGGGCGTACCCGTTCCAAACCAGATGACGACAAGGGGCAAGAGCGCCATTCCCGGCAGCGGATGGGCCATCGCCGAAAGCGTGTCCGTCAACCGCAGGAAAAACGGAGACACCGCGCCCCAAACGCCCAGAGCGAGCGCGAGAACGGAGCTGATGAGAAGCGCAAGAAAGATCAGGCTCAATGAAAAAAGGATTTGCGGAAGAAGCGTTCCCGCAGAAAGATTCGTCCACAACGCGGCAAAGACGGCTTCGAGCGGCGGGAGCAGCAACGGTGAAACACCTGAAAAGCATGCCGCACTTTCCCAAATCAGCGCGAAGACCGCCAGAAAAAACAGGCGGCTCACCCATCGCTTCTTATAAAAAATATCCTTCAGCTTCACTGGGCAACCACCGCCTCCGGGAAGAGATAGTCCTCCGCTACGGGCGCCTTTTTCAAAAATCCAAGCTCCGCCATCGCCGCGGCGAATGGATCGACGCCGGAGAGCACGGTTCCGTAGATCGACCCGCCGTAGCGCATTTCGGCGAGCAGCATTTGTTCGTCCACACCGTAGACGGGCGCGAGCAACGCCGCGGCAGCGGGCAAATCCGCATTGATGGAATCGATCGCCTCTTCCAGACACGCGCGGAACGCATCGTATGCCTCGCGCCTTTCATCATACAAATCCACGTCCGCAACCCCACAGATGAACGTAAACGGCCCACCCACGACGTCCTGCGCGGTGAGAATCTTGCGCATGCCGTTCTCGAGTTCAAGATCTGCATAGGGAGGCGTCGTGACGTGCAGAGCGATCTCTCCGCCCGCGAGCATGGCGCTCATGCCGTCGGGATGTGAAAGCGAGACGAGCTGCGCGTCAAACGCATTCCGGTCGCCCAACTGCTGTTCAGCTGCCATGCACAAAAGGATGTGCTGGGTGCAGCCCGGACTCAAAATCGCAATGCGATCGGAAGCCGCGATATCAGAAAGCGAGTGAATGTCCGCGCGATTCGTGATGAAGGACACCTCGTTGGCAGAAAGCGCGGTGAAGCACTTCCAGTCCATGCCCGTATCGACGCCGATCAGCATCGGGCCGATGCCCATAAATCCGATGTCGATGTCGCCCGCAAGCATACCCTCGCGGATCCCAGCCGGGCCGCTCATCTGCACCCACTCAATGCGATAGCCGGGCAACGCTTTTTCAAGCAGCCCCTCGCTTTGCATCACCTGAAGGGGCGCATAGGCGATGCCAAACTGTTGGGCGATTTTCAGCGTTTTTTCGTCCTTGCGCGCGCAACCGCCCGTCGATAAAAGAAGGGCGATCAGGCAAAGAAGGATTCCCCATTTTTTAAGCATTCGGTTTCTCGCTTCCGTCGTATGTCCTTGGAATGATCAGGTTGTTTCCGTTTGCATCCGCAACCCGTATTGTAGCGTACATCTCCCGCACCAGCCGATCGATGTCGCCCCGGCGCGTCGCAAGCACGCAATAGCCAAACCGCGCTGTTGCATTTTGAAGCAGAGGCAATTCGTCCCCGATTTTGTAGTTATAGCCGGCGGTCAGTACGCCGGGCAAGCCCCGCAAGACTTCGATGGGCGTCATGCACGCGATTTTCGCGGGACGGCAAAAGAGCATCTGCACAGAAACCTGCGCGCTTTCCGCCCGATGAAGCTTCGACAAATCGGGCGCTTCCCCAAGCGCGAGGCGGATCACCGCATCCAGAAGGTCAAATCCCGAGACATAGGGAATGAAAAAATCCTCGAATGCCCCGCCGATGCGGCATGCGACCTCGTTGACCACAACGCCCTCATCGCCCAGGAGGAACTGGATGTACAGCGCCCCGGCGCGCACGCCCAGCGATTGCGCCACGGCTTCTGCAATGCTGCGCATCTCAGGTTCCCTGTCCGCATAAACGCTTGGGAATCGGTGTGCGGCACAAACGCCGATGTGGACGGGATCATCGACGAGCTGCCGATCGGTCAACGTCAAAGGATGCACGACGCCATCCCATACAAAACAGGAATAAGTCAGCTCGTCCGAGGGATAGTAGCGCTCGACGAGCGCCTCCTGCGCCCGCGAAAACGACAGTGTCTCAGAAAGGTGCGCAATCGCTTCTTCCGGCGTATCGACCCGAAAGATACCGCGCTGCCCCTGCGAATCGAGAGGTTTCAGAACGAGCGGCGGCTGAAGCGCAGACAGTGCCTCGGGGCCCTGTCCCGCATGCAAAAATGCAAACGGAACGCACGGCACGCCCCCACGCACAAACGCCTCCTTCATGGCGCGCTTGTTCGTCGCCCGGTAGGCGCTCGCAACCGTGATGGGCGACGGCAAACCCAGCGCCTGCGCGACCAGCGCCGCGGTGTATACCGGCTGATCTGTCCCCATCGTCAGGACCGCTTCAACGCGGTACGCCCGCGCCGCGCGGATGCAGGCATCCGCGTCAAACGTGCTGGCTTTCACATGGACATCCGAAAGGACCGCGGCGGGCGGATTGTCCGTATAATCCGCAAGGATCAGCCGATGCCCCAATTGTTTGAGGCGCCTGGCGGCACTCATCTGGATGTTCGACCCGCCCAGCAGCATCACGGTCTTCATAAATATCCCTTTCCGGGAAGCACACTCATCCGGGACACTTCCCCTCTCTTTTTCCGGCAGAATACCCGTAGGGGCGTGCCGTGAACGAAAAGTCCGACGTAGAGCCGAAAAAGCTTTCCAAGCGTATAAGAGGTCGTCTGCGATTGGCGCGCCGGATAAAAGATACATTCCGCACGCGGCTTGTGCTTGAAAGCAGCCGCCGAGAGGTAGATATATCCGTCGGGCTCCGGTCTGATCCGTTTCACAAGTGCCGCGGTCATCATGCGATAAGCGCCAATTCTGACGCCCCGGGGCTTGCTCGTAGAGAGGGTAAACAACGCATCGCGCATCGCGGCGCCCACCCTGCGGATGGGCGGCAAGCCCGCGCGCGAAGGCACGGCATAACACAGATCCGCACCTGCCCGCAGCCGCAGGAGCATCTCGCCCAGGAGTTTTACGGGATGCTGTCCGTCGTCGTCCATGGTCGCAACAAAGGCACAGTCCGAAACGTGCGCAAGCCCCAGATATGTCGCCATCTGTTGACCGACGTTTTCTTGGAGGAAGACCCCTGTCACCCCGGATTGACGCGTGCAGATTTCCCGCACCAACGCCTCGTCCCCGCCGCAGTCGTCGACCAGGACGGCCCGGCACCGGACGCCGCTTGCCCGCGCGAATTCATGTAAATCACCGATCACATCGCGCAGTTTCTCCCCCGCACGGTACACGGGGATCACAATCCCAAGCGTCATCTGTCCGCCGCTCGCACGAGCGCCTCGGCCACGAAAAACGCCTGCTCGCGCGTCATCTCCTCGTGGATGGGCAGCCGCAAGAGCGTCTCGTGCGCCCGCCTGCTCTCCGGAAGATTATCCGGCGCATATCCGAGCGACGCGCCCATGGGCGAAAGGTGCAGCGGTACGTAATGCGTATATACGGGGATCTGCCTCTCCCGCAATGTATTTTCGACCCGCGTGCACGCGGCTTTGTCGCGCAGCCGGACGTAGTAGATGTGCCCGTTCGGCATGCAATCCGCCGGGAGGAACATGGGCGAGACGATTTCCCGCTCCGCCGCATCCCGCAGCGCTTCGTCATAAGCGCTGTGGATGGAAAGCCGCTTCTCGATTATCTCTTCGCGGCGCATAAGCTGCGGCACGAGCGCCGCAGCGCCGAGTTCCGACATGCGCATACTCTCGCCCACCCCTTGCCACGCATAAGCGGGACATTCTCCCCGGAAAAATGCGGCGCGGTTGGTGCCGTTGTCGCAATACACTTCCGCACGCGCAACGTCCCGGTCCGTGTAGATAAGCGCGCCGCCCTCCCCGGCGGAAAACACCTTTGTGGCATGAAAGCTGTAGCATCCAAAGCGTCCGAGCGTACCGAGGTACCGCGTGCCCCATGTCGCGCCGACCGCCTGCGCCGCATCCTCGATGAGAGAGGCGCCACTGTCCCGGCACAGCGCGTCAAGGCCGTTCATGTCACAGGCGACCGCGGCGTAATCGACGCACACAATCGCCTTTGTCTTTTTCGTCATCCGGCGCGCCGCATCCCGGACGCTGATGTTCTGGGTACGCGCATCGATATCGCAGAAGACCGGCACGCCCCCGCACAAGAGAACCGCGTTCGCCGCCGCGGGATAATTATAGGAAGGAAGGATGACCTCATCCCCCCGTTCGATGGGAACAAGCCGAAGCGCCATGTGGAGCGCGGACGTGCAGCTCGGCGTGAGCATGACGTTGGGCGCACCCATTTCGCGCCGAATCAGCTCCTCCGCTTGCCGTGCGTCGTGCCCCGCCGGAAAAAGGCCGCGGCGCACAGCGTCCGCGACCGATCGGGCGACATTTTCGCCGAGTGATATCGGGTAAAATGAGATCATGCTTGTTCCAGCCCTTCGCGCATGGTAAAATAAACCAAGGAGGTCGCTATGAAAAAGATTGACTGCCTGGGGGACATCTGCCCGATCCCCCTGATGAAGCTCAGATCACTCGAGTCCGATCTCAAGAACGGCGACAGTGTGATGATCATAACAGACCACAGCTGCACCTGCCAATCCATCATCTCCTATTGCAGAAAGATGCGCTACCCCGTGCAAATCGTGGAACCCATGAGCGGCATCTGGGAGGTGAGCGTCTTTCCGCGCCCGGAGGCGTGACCCGATCAGCAAATGGTCGTTGGCACCATGTTTTCGAAGTACCGCTTGACCATTGCCATCTGATGGCAACGGTTTTCCGTCTTGGGCTTATAAACGATGGAAACGTCATAGCGCAGGCAAAAATTCTCCGTCTCCACAATTTTCAACTGTTGCAGGTAAATCTCTTTTTTGACCGCCATATAGGGCAAAAACGTCAGTCCGTGCCCACTCATCACCATCGATTTAACGGATTCGGTTGAATCCATGTGATACAGAACGTTGAATTCCGAAATGTTATAGTCCATGCTCTTGAGCTGCTCGGCCATGAGCCGATACGAACTAAAGCTCTCGTCGAGCAGGACAAGGGGCTGGAGTTTGAGCTTGTCGATCGACAAGCTGTCCGGCACGGCATAATCCGCCGCCGCAACCAGCACGATCTGATCGGAAAAGACGTTTTTACAGATGAGCTCCTGTTTTTTGACCGTACCCACGATAAACCCGACGTCTGCCTGATCCTCTGTCACGTGGCGGATCACTTCCCGCGAGGGCATGGAGGACAGCGAGAAGGTAAAGTGTGAAAACTTGTTTTTTGCCTTCACAAGCGCGCAGGGAATGGCGTAATTCGCCGCAACCTGCGTGGCAGCAACGCGGCAGGTCTCATTGTTGTTTCTCAGATTTTGGAGTTCCTCCTGAAATCGATCGTACGTATCAATCAGCTGTTCGGCATAACGTTTCGTTATATTGCCGGCATCCGTCAATTGAATTCCCCGATTGCTGCGTTCAAATAATCGGCATCCAAGCGACTCCTCTATCTTCTGCATCTGAAGGCTCAGGGCCGGTTGGGAGATATATGACAGGCTGGCGACCTTGGAAATGCTCTTTTCTTGGGCGATTTTCAAGAACAAGGCCAGATGTTCGAGCTGCATGAAGGGTTCCCCTTTCTTTCGCGCCCGCGCCGCGCGCATCGCATCGCGTTATTTGCCATTAAGTTTCATTATACGCCCGCGGGATTGTGCCATCAACCATTATAATAGCAAACCGTGATAAATTTGTCTAATACAGTACAAGGAAGTTCAATACTACATATAGACGCATACATGCTATAATGGAAATATTGAAGCCGCCCCGGCGCGTAGGCGCAAACGGCGGCCATGGAGGTGCCGATATGTCGGAAACGTCAACCACCGTGAGAAAAAGCAGAACGCCCCGCAAGAAAAAGAAGAACCAGCTGCCCATCGGCCTGTTGGTCATTGTGCTGATGGTCGCCATCGGCCTGCTATTGGCAAAATTTGCCTCGAGCACGGTTGCCATGTTCTGGGTCTTTGGCTCGTGTTTCGGCTTTATCCTGCAAAAAGCACGTTTTTGCTTTACGGCTTCCCTGCGTGATCCCTGCATCACGGGCAGCACGTCTTTGACCAAGGCGGTTCTGATCGCCTTTGCCATTGCCTCGATCGGACTGACTGCCATAAAATATGGTTATTTCACAAACGGCATGGGCATTCCCGGGCAAAGTTATGTCATGCCCATCAGCCTCGCGACGGCGGTCGGCGGCATCATGTTCGGTATCGGCATGGTCATCGCGGGCGGCTGCGCATCCGGTACATTGATGCGCGTCGGCGAAGGCTTCTGGATGCAGGTTCTGGCGCTTTCCTTCTTCGTAATCGGCTCCCTGTGGGGCGCGCATGACATGGGGTGGTGGAACATCAACTTCATCGCCGGCGCACCGAAGATCTTCCTGCCGGACGTGTTCGGATGGTTCGGGGCGATCGTGATCCAGCTTCTGATCATCGCATGTCTGTACATCGCGGCCGATCTTTGGGAGCGCAAAAAAATGGGCACCGCGGACGAGGAATGACCCGTCCGGCTGTCAATATAGACACATTTCAAGGAGGATATGACAATGGCTGAGTTTGAACTCGATTGCTTGGGCGAGGCGTGCCCGGTTCCTTTGATGAAGGCAGAAAAGAAGATGGCGACCCTGAAATCCGGCGACGTGCTTGTCGTGCACATCGACCACAGCTGTGCTATGAAGAACGTGCCCGAATGGGCGCGCAAGCAGGGCTGGAACGTCGAAGTGGAAGAGGTAGACGACGGCGAGTGGGATGTCATCATCGAAAAGTGACAAACCCCGCGGCCTGACCCCTCATGAAAGGAAGGTAGTTTAGCTGTGAAGCAGTTCTGGGAGAAGATCAGCAAAAACCGTTATTATAAGATGGTTTTTAAAAATCCCTTCACTTACATCACCGGTGCCGTGCTTCTCGCACTCATGCAAATCGCCTTATTCGCCTATTCCGGCAACCCCTGGGGCGTGTCCGGAACGCTCGCAAATTGGGGCGCGTGGATCTATCAGCTGTTTGGCGGAAGCGTGGACAAGTGGTACTACTTTTCCTCCTCGGGGGCTCAGGCCACCCTGGACGCCGGCATTCTGAACCACACCGGGAGCATGCTGAACTTCGGCATCATCTTTGGCGCGCTCGTGGCGACGCTTCTCGCGTCCCAGTTCAAGTTCAAGAAAATCAAGTCCATCAAGCAGGTCGTCGCGGCGGTATTGGGCGGCCTCCTCATGGGCTACGGCGCTCGGCTGGCCGGCGGCTGCAACATCGGCGCGCTGTTCAGCGGCATTGCTTCCCTGTCCCTTTCGGGCTGGGTCTTCGCGCTGTTCCTCTTGATCGGCGCATTCTTCGGGAGCAAGCTCCTGGCGAAATTCTTCATGTAACAGGAAGGATCACAGATTCATGCAGAAAAAGGTTGAGAATTACGACGTCGTCATCATCGGCGGCGGCGCTGCGGGGCTCACCGCAGGCATTTATTGCGGCCGCGCAAGGCTGAAGACACTCATCATCGAAAAAGCTCTTGTGGGCGGGCTTGCCACCTACACGAACGAGATTGAAAATTATCCCGGCTTCCCCGAGGGGAACACCGGTCTGGGCCTGATGGAGCTTTTCCACAAGCAGGCGAAAAAGTTCGGCGTCGACTTTAAACTGACTGACGTGAAAAAAGTTTCCCTCGAGGGCGAGGACAAAGTGGTCGAAACGTTCCGCAACGAATTCCACGCGAAGGTCGTCATCATTGCTTCCGGCGGAAAGCCGCGCCTCACAGGTGCGGAAAACGAAGCGAAGTACCTTTACGACAAGGGCATTTCCTTCTGCGCAACCTGCGATGCGGCTGCCAACACAGGGAAGACCGTCATGGTCATCGGAAGCGGCGACGCGGCGATCGAAGAGGGCATGTTTCTCACGAAATTTGCCAAGAAGGTCATCGTTTCGGTGCTGCACGACGAAGGCATCATGGACTGTAACGAGATCGCCAAGGCAGAGGCGCTCAAGAACGAGAAGATGGAGTTCCTATGGAACACCACGGTCGCCGAATTCCGGGGCGACGACGAGCATCTGCGCTCAATCGGGCTCAAGAATTCAAAGACCGGAGAAATTCAGGACGTGCCGGTCGATACCTGTTTCGTCTTCATCGGTTATTTGCCGAACACGGAGCTTTTCAAGGGCATGATCGACATGAACCGCGGGGGCTACGTGATCACCAACGAGCGCATGGAGACGAAAATCCCCGGCGTCTTCTGTGCGGGCGACGTGCGCGACAAGTTCCTCAAACAGGTCGCAACCGCAGTGGGCGACGGTGCCATCGCCGGATACGCCGCTGAGAAGTACATCGCCGAGAGCGAAATCTTTAAAAGCCAGATCATGGGCGAGGATACGCGCCTGGTCTACGTCTATAACGCCGCCGTCGCGGGCGACCGCGAAGTGCTCGGTGAAATGGAAAAATATGGCCAGGATCACTGCACGCTCAAGCTCATCAAGGCGGATGTCTATAAGTCAAACGGCATTGCCCAGCGCCTGAACGTGGCGGAAACGCCCTGCGTAGCCGTCATCTCGGGCAACAAGATCGTGGGCTGCCTGTCCTGCGATTCGATCTGTTGCGACGCCATCGACGCGCTGGTTGCGCAGTGCGACTGCGGCTGCTGAGCGATTTCTACATTTTCGCCACCGGAATGCACATTCCGGTGGCGATTTTTCTTTTGGCTGTGCGCTTTTTATGATACAATTCCTGATGAACGGAAATCCACAAAGGGGGATGTCCATGCTGATCTTCGATTTGGACGGCACATTATACCAGACGCACAAAACGTGTCTACCCGTATTGGCAGACATGTGCGCCGCGCATCATCTGGTCATAGGACCTTCCGACGAAGCGTACCTCATGTACACGAATGTCGCAGCCTTCCTGGAGCGGATCGCCCCCGGCATGCCCAAAGCGGATCGCATTTTCTTTGAACGCGACATGACCGCCCGCGTGATCGATGAGATCGGCAAAGGCGGCATGCTTTACGACGGTGTGGCGGATCTGCTCACCCGGTTCAAGATGAGCGGGCGCGTGCTCGCGCTTTGCAGCATGGCAGGCGCGGCATACGTAAACGCCGTTCTTGTGCGTTGCAAGATCGCATCCTTTTTCGATTTTGTCTGTGCGCGCCGGGATGGAGAGACGAAATCGCAGATGGTTCAGGCGCTGATTGGCACATCCGGCGCATCCAAATCCGCGTGCGTCATGATCGGCGACAGCATATCCGACCTGACGGCGGCGCGGGATCATGCCATCCGCTTCATCGGCGTCGGCTATGGATACGGGAAAAAAGACATTCAGGGGCATCCCATCGCGGAGAACGTTTGGGACCTCGGGCGACTCATTGACAGCCTCTGATTCTCACAGGCATCTGTTGCGCAGCGAATAAACAAGCCCGGAAGGGAGAGCATCTCTATGAAACTGTTGATTACCGGAGGCGCAGGTTTCATCGGCTCGCATTTTATTTACCATGAACTCGAAACGCACCCGGAGGACGACGTCGTTTGTTTCGATGCACTGACGTATGCGGGCAATCTCGCATCGCTTGCGGCCGCGCGGGAATATCCACGCTACCGCTTCATTCATGGTGACATCTGCGACGCCGCATGCGTCAACCGCGTTTTTCGGGAAGAGCGCCCGGATGCGGTCGTCCATTTTGCCGCAGAGACCCACATCGACCGCTCCATCGCCGCGCCAGGCATCTTCCTTCATACAAACGCGGTGGGCACACAGGTGTTGCTGGACGCGTGCCGCCGCCTTGACGTCAAGCGCTTTCATCTTATTTCAACCGATGAAGTGTACGGCGAATTGCCGCTCGACCACCCTGCGGATCCCTTCATTGAGGAAAGCCCGCTGCGCGCCTCCAATCCCTATGCAGTGAGCAAAGCCTCTGCGGATCTCCTTGTGCAGGCATATGACCGCACGTATCAACTGCCGGTTTCGATCACACGCGCGTCCAATAACTATGGCCCCTTTCAGCACCCGGAAAAGCTGATCCCACTGACGATCCTGCGCGCGCTGGCAAACGAGAGGATTCCCGTTTATGGGAACGGAGAAAACGTGCGCGGCTGGCTCTTCGTGCGCGATCATTGCGAAGCCATCGACCGGGTGGTGCGCAGGGGTGTACCCGGAAGCATCTACAACGTGTGCGGGCACGATGCGTGCACAAATATCGACGTCGTTCGTGCGATCCTTTCAGAACTCGGAAAGCCCGAAGCCCTGATCGAATACATGCCCGCTCGCCCGGGATACGGCGGGCGTCACGCCGTCGATTCTTCGCACATAAAGGCCGATCTGGCCTGGTCCCCCACCGTCTCGTTCGAACAGGGTCTCACGCGCACGGTGCGCTGGTACAAAGACCACGAGGATTGGTGGCAAGCTGCCTACGTCCGGATGAGCCGATAACCGCGCCCGACATCACGATTTCCCAGCGCCGCAAAACAGGATGAGACGCGGCGCCTTTTCTGCGCGCGTCCGTGCGGCATCCGCATTTTTTTCGGCGGTGACATGATCGCTGCGCCCGCCGCATTCACCCCCTGTCCGGGCGAAAAACCTCGCGCGCCCATGTTCTTTAAAAACGCGCACTAAGGTTCATTTAACAGACCGTTTCCCCCAGCACTGTTGTACATTTCCTTGATATAGATTATAATATTCCTTGACAATTCGCCTAGAAGGGCGGAAATCCACGAGAAGCATAGGGGAGTCACATGAGTTTACTGATGATGTTCTCGCTGCTCGGCGGCCTCGGGCTGTTCCTATACGGCATGAAGATGATGTCCGACAGCCTCGAAACGATGGCCGGAGACCGGATGCGACGCGTCCTCGAGATGTTAACCAACAAGCGCTTAAAGGCGATCGCGGTTGGCGCGGGCGTCACCGCACTGGTCCAGAGTTCTTCCGCAACGACGGTCATGGTCGTCGGCTTCGTCAATGCCGGACTCATGACGCTCCTTCAAGCGACGGGCGTCATCATGGGCGCAAACATCGGCACCACGATCACCGCCCAGCTCATCGCATTCAAACTTTCGGACATTGCACCTTTCATCCTTTTCCTCGGCGTGGTCCTGTCGCTGTTTATCAAGCAAAGAAAACTGAATCGCATCGGTGGAATCGTCCTTGGGTTCGGCATGCTCTTTGTCGGTCTTGCGTTGATGTCCACGGCAATGACGCCTCTGCGCGACAACGAGACGTTCCGAGAAATGATGGTCAGCTTCCGCTCTCCGGTCATTGGCGTTCTGGTCGGTGCGGGCGTCACCGCAATCATCCAGAGTTCATCGGCTTCCATCGGCATTTTGCAGGCGCTCGCGCTGATGGGCCTTGTCCAACTCGATTCCGCTGTGTACATCGTGCTCGGTCAGAACATCGGCACCTGCATCACCGCCGTGCTCGCCGCCATCGGTACCTCGACCAATTCCAAGCGCACGGCCGGCATCCACCTGATCTTTAACGTGGTCGGCACGATGATTTACCTGGCGGTTCTCTGGATTTTCCCGAGCATCATCCAGGACATCCAGTCCCTCTCCCCCGACAACGTTTCCCGCCAGATCGCAAACTTCCATACGATCTTCAATGTCTCGATCACCATTCTCTTCTTCCCCCTGGCTGGCTTGATGGTAAAACTCGTTTCGCTCATCATTCCGGACCGGAAAAAGCCCGGGCAGATCGAAAAAAAGCTTCTCTATCTCGACGAGCGCATCGCCCAGACCCCGACCATCGCGCTGACGCAGACGATGAAGGAGCTTGGACGTATGGGCGCGATCACGATGGAAAACTTCACCGGCGCGCTCGATGCCTTCTTTACCCTTGACGAAGTGAAGGTGCGCAAAGTCGTCGAACTCGAAAAGACGATCGACTTCTTGAGCGACAACATTACAAAGTACATGATTGTCTTCCGGGGCGCGGAACTTCCTGACGACGACCTTCAAACGCTGGGCGGCCTCCACCACGTCATCATCGATCTTGAACGAATCGGCGACCGTGCGGAGAATATTGCGGAAGCTGCGATCGGCCTCATTGACGTCAAAGAGCGCATGACCCCCGAGGCGCTGGACGAACTCAAGCTGATATCAGACAAGACGGTGGCGCTGTTCAACCTCAGCCTCGAAATCTTCAATACCCGCAATCTCTCGCTCATCCCCAAAACGGCAAGCATGAAGCACGAAATCGAAGCCATGCTCAAGGAATACACGGACAATCACATTCAAAGGCTTCAGGAAGAGCTCTGCATGCCGCACACGGGGATCGTGTTCACCAATATGCTCGCCTCGCTCGAGCGCATTGCCAGCCACTCGATCAACATCGTACATTCTGTCAATCAGGAATCCTAAAAATCAAGTGCCTGCCGCCTCGCATGAGGCGGCTTTTTTCGTTTACATTTCATTCCAATCCTATTATAATAATTAACAGCAGGAGCATGAACATGTAAAAGGTGAAAATCGGCTCGTCGGTGCCGGCAAGGGCATGCGCTTCACTTCGTACTGCGCGAAAAAAGGCTGTGCTCCTCGCAGGAGGCGCACCGATGAAGATTCCGGATTTGCGCGATAAAGCGGAAAGACCGCGGTATGACACCGCGTGCACAGACCCATGCGCGGCAAAGAACATGCTCCAGCCCAGCGATTCAAAGGGCAATCCGTTCATCCCGAATGCGGTCTACGACAAAATTAAGGCGAGGTGGCAACCGTGAACCAGCTCTTCATGCGATTGACAGAGGATTCGCATGCGCGCATCGCGCAAACGCACAGCATCGTGGATATTTCCTGCCCTGATTTTACGGCAGAACAGTACGCCACCGGCTGGATTGCCTGCTGTAAATCGCTCAACGGCAGCCTCTGGCCACGGACGCGATTTGAGCGCGACATGCGCGGCGACCCTATGATCCGGGAAGACGGCATTCTCTTTTCCGTACTGGACGGCGTACTTGCCTCCACCGCATCGGTTCAATTCGGTCGCATCTGCCCATACGTGGGCTGGGATTACGACAAATCCGCGACGCTCCACATGGTCGGGACGCGGGAAGGCTTCTCCAGGCGCGGCGCGGGTCTGAACGTGTGCGCGGCTGCGGTTGAATATGCCCTTGCGCACGGTGCAAATGCCGTCTATCTCACGACGGATGAATTTCGCATTTCTGCAATCAAAATATACTTAAAGCTCGGCTTTCTTCCCGTCCTGTACGACGACGAGCAGGCGACCCGCTGGCGCGCGGTCGGCAAAACGCTCGCGCGGGAGATCGCCTGCATGATTCCATAAGGAGGATTGACATGGATTTTCATCATAAAGTAGCCGTCGTGACCGGCGGCGCGCGCGGAATTGGGAGAGCCATCGCGGACGCATTCGTTGCGCGCGGTGCGAAGGTATGTACGATTGATCTTTTGCCAAACGACTATTTTGTCGGCGACCTCGCAGATGAACGGACGCTTGCTGCATTTGCAGAAAAGGTCATGAAGGAGCATGGCGCGATCGACTACCTTGTCAACAACGCCATGCTCTCAAAAGGCGGGCTCGACCGCTGCTCTTTCGACGACTTCAATTACGCGCTGAAGGTCGGCGTCACAGCGCCATTTTACCTCACAAAACTGTTCGCCGATTCGTTTCATCCCGGCGGGGCAGTCGTGAATATCTCCTCGACCCGCTCTCTCATGAGCCAGCCGAACACCGAAAGTTATTCCGCCGCAAAGGGCGGAATCACCGCGCTCACCCACGCCCTGGCAATCACGCTCTCCGGCAAGGTGCGCGTAAACGCAGTCGCGCCCGGTTGGATCGACAACACAGGTTCGACCTTCTCCGCTGCCGATGCCCGCCAACAGCCGGTTGGGCGTGTGGGTGTCCCGAACGACATTGCAAACGCCGTCCTGTTCCTCTGTTCGAATGAAAGTTCCTACATCACGGGCCAGGTGCTGCCCGTCGATGGCGGCATGACAAAGCGCATGATCTATCACGGCGACGACGGTTGGGCATACGATCCTACTTAAATCATGGCACGAAAAGAACGGGGGCGGTCAAAACACTGTTTTGACCGCCCCTGTTTTTGAATCGGATGCCCTTGGTCTCTCCGGATTTCAAGCAATTGGCTAGAATGGCCAGTACCCGGCGACGATGCGCTGGATGACCGCGAAGGCGATCAGCAATACCGCCGCGCCGCTGCCCCAGCGCGCACCGATGAGAAGTTTAGCACGCGCAGAATCCGCATGTTCCACCCGATGCCACACGATCAGGAACGAAACAATCCATACCAATACCATAAGCGCCATGCCGACGATGGTCGCCAGCCGCAGGAAACCCGAAACTTGATTGACCTCAAGCGTCATCTGAAAGACGATTTTCCGCGCCACTGCATCAATCAGCGCGCGCCCCGCCACGGCGGCAAATGCCGCCACCGCAGCATACATCAGAGCGATCCCGTACGAGAGCAAAATCTCTCCGGTGCTCTTTTCCCCCATCAGCTTGCGCGTTTCCTCGTCCAATGCCTTCTTCATAGATATCGCCTCCTTCACTCTCCACGACTTATGCCGTGCGCCGCGGCGTTCGGTCGGTTGGCGATTCCCTCGTTAAGTTTTCCGGTTCAGATGCTGCTCAACCATTTCGTAAAATGCATCCCTCGGTTCCGCATTCTCAAGGTAGAATTCCAACGATTGCACATACAGCGCTTGTCCGTCCACGTTCACGATGTCTGTATTGCGATACAGGGAATCACCCTCAAAGAACATGCAACGCACCATTTTTCCTCCGCGCATCAGATCAAAATACCGGAATCCGGGATACGCCGTCGAATGGATCTCCCCCGCGTATCCAAAGTATGTTTTCACCAGTTCCTGATCGTCCCATTGGAAGGTCAAACAAATTTTCTCAAGCGCGAATTCCAGTCCGTGTGCGAAAATCATCGTCTTTCCATCCACTTTGTGCGCGATGCCCGCATCATCGAGTTCCCTCGAGAGCGCAAGCAAATGATTCCAATCCTCCTGTTCGTTCCGATCCGCAAGACGCAGATTGAACCGATTTATTTCAGGCAACATGACATTCCCTCCTTTTTTCCGGATGACATCATGATAGCCGATTCCTTCGCATTCGTCCCGTCTTTCGCAATCCGTTTTTGTCAGCTCCCCAAAGCCGCCGGTTACCTGAACCGAAAGAACCAGCGGATGAAAATAACGGATCTGCGGATATAGCCTGCGTACCACGCCCGGCGGAACCCCGTGAAAGCGCGTGAACGCCTTTGTAAATGCCTCGGGCGTCTCATATCCATATTTGTACGCGAGGTCGATCACGCGCACACGCGAGGTGAGCAGCTCCTGCCCGGCACACGAGAGGCGCCGATGCCGTACATATTCCATGATGGTCATGTCGAATGCGATTTTAAAAACCGCTGAGGCGGATGCGACGGAGATATAAAAATGTTCGGCAACGGTTGTCGGACTCAACTTTTCCAACAGGCAATCCTCAATGAAGTCGATGATTTCCTGCGCAACCCCAATCGTCGCGGCATGCGTCGGCCCATGCAAATCTTGCATCGGTCTGCCCCCTTGCGCGTTTTTTTTCATTGTAGCGCCGTCAAGGTCGGTTATCCTGTCGCGTGCGATTTAATTCTGTCAGGTCGAATCCCGCGTATCGCATGTGGCACTCGAATACGCCGTGTCAAGCATGTCATGCACGCCGGCAAGCACCATCATGACGCCAGGCACGCGATGCGACCTCACGCTGTAGACGCCGCGCTCATGTGCGTCCTCCTCCACAAGATCGGCGGCCAGGAGGGGCTTGAGGTGATGGTACGCCTGTCCGGTCGAGGAAAAGCCGCACGCTTCCACAAGCTGCGCAACCGTGTGCGGACAGCGCAGGAGCACAAGCAGCATCCGAAGCCGATCCGGCGAGCTGATGCACGCAAGTACCTTGGGCACCATGTCGTTCTCGATGAGTCCCAAAAGGGCGTCCGTTGAAACTTCGTGCTGCACCCAGTTCGACTGCCGTCCGCCGGATGCAAACACGCCCAGATAGGTCACCGCGCCCGTATCTCCCGTCGTCTCCGCCTTCTCGCGCAGTTCCACCATCAGATCTCCTAAGCGTGCATCGGGATGAACGTTTTCGATTGGAACAATGCCCTCATTTCGGCTGCGCTGTTCAGAGGACGGAATTTCATCCGACCGCTCTTTTGCGCGCGTCCCCTTCAGGGCATCAATTTCCCGTCTCAGTTCGTCAATTTCCTTTCAAAAATTGCGCTCCACGTCCATCCCTCCGTTCAGTTTCATTTCGTTATCCCATCATAACACAAGCCGATCAATTCCGTCAATACGTAATTCCGTAATTATAAAGGTTATCCTTCCGTGTGCAATGTTGAAATTTCGGGCAGGGTGTTATATACTGTACCCATTGCGGATACATGGAGGGCAAACATGAACATCGTCATCGCCGGCGCAGGGAAGGTCGGCAGCACGCTTTCGAGCGACCTGGCGAAGGAAAATCACGACATATTGCTGATCGAGCTGACCGAATCGAAGCTCGACCAGTGCATCAATGCCTATGACATTCGGGGAATCGTCGGCAACGGCGCGACCTACGACATCCTCACGGAGGCAGGGGTCGACCGTGCGGACGTGTTCATCGCGGTCATGGGATCTGATGAAACGAATATGATTGCCGCCATTACGGCAAAAAAGCTGGGCGCCAAAAACGTCATTGCGCGTGTGCGCAACCCGGAATACTCCGCGCAGGTGGACTTTTTGCGCGAAAGCCTCGGCATCACGCTTATGATCAATCCCGAGCATGAGGCCGCCAAGGCGATTGCGCAGATGCTTCTGTTCCCCAATGCCCTGAGCGTCGAATCCTTCGCACACGGACGGGTGAATCTGGTCGAAGTGCTCCTGTCGGCTGAAGCGCCGATGATCGGCATGCAACTGAAAAGCCTCCGGGATAAATTCGGCCGCGTGATCATCTGCGTGGTCACGCGCGGCGAGGAAGTCATCATTCCGGACGGCGAAACGCGGTTGATGGCGGACGACCTCGTCATGGTAACGGGAACGACCCAGGACGTGCGCATGTTTTGTGACATGAGCCAGCCGAACGTTAAAAAAATCACCTCCGCATTGATCGTGGGCGGCGGGCGCGTGACCGATTACCTTCTAACCCGCCTCATGCAGCTGCACGTGCGGGTCAAGGTCATCGAAATTAACCCCGAAAACGCCGATCGGCTCGCCTTCAAATATCCGAAGGCGGAAATCGCGCTGGGCGACGGCACGCGGCAGGCCATGCTCAATGAGGAGCACCTGACCGAATACGACGCGCTCATTACGCTCACGGGCATCGATGAGGAAAACATACTCACATCCATTTACGCGGCCCGGTGCGGCGTGAAAAAGACGATTACGAAGGTCAACCGCACCGACCTTTTAAAAGTGCTCGATAAGGCGGGATTACAGGCCATTATAACGCCGCAGCGACTCATTGCGGACCACATCGTGCGCTTCATCCGCTCGCGCGACAATGCGCAGGGATCAAATGTCACGGCGTTTTACCGGTTAGCGGAGGATCGCGTGGAAATCTTACAGTTTGCCGTGCGCGAAACGAGCCGCGCGGGGCGAACGCTTTTGTCCAAGCTCTCGATCAAGCCGGGTGCGCTGGTGGTCTGCATCATGCGCGGCGAACAGCTGATCTTCCCGGGCGGCGTCAACAAACTCCTGCCGGGGGACGACGTAATCGTCGCAACCATCCATCAGGGCTTTCAGGATCTGGACGACTTACTCGACGAAAGGTAGCCTGACGATGAACCATAAAATGGTCCGCTACTCCGTTGGACGCAATCTGCAGGTGGCCGCCGTCCTCATGGCGCCGTCGCTGATGATCGCCGTGATCTACAAAGAAGGGTGGGACGGCCTCTGGCCGTTTCTGGCGGCGATCACGCTGACGGGCTGCACCGGGACCTTGCTGAGTTACAAAGTACCTACACGAAAGGAATATTACGCGCGCGAAGGCTTTGTCATCGTTGCGCTGACATGGTTTTCGATGTCGTTTTTCGGAAGCCTTCCTTTCCTCTTCAGCGGCTACATACCAAGCCCCATCGACGCCTTTTTTGAGACCGCAAGCGGGTTGACCACCACGGGAGCGTCCATCCTGCGGGACATTGAGGCACTGCCCTATTCGCTTCTCTGGTGGCGCTCGTTCACACATCTGATCGGCGGCATGGGCATTCTCATCTTCACCATGGCTGTCATGCCCAAGATCGAATCTGACGACGTATTCATCATGCGCGCGGAGGTTCCCGGTCCCATCTTCGGCAAGGTGCGCGCCAAGCTTGGAAGCACCGCGCGGATTCTGTACATCATCTATCTCGCCATGACGGGCGTTCTGGTCATCCTCCTTCTCGCGGGCGGCATGCCGCTCTACGACAGCTTCATCCACGCGTTTGGCGCCGCGGGCACGGGTGGATTCAGCATCAAAGCGGCCTCCGTCGGCCAGTACAACAGCGCTTACTTCGATTATGTGCTCGGCGTTGCCATGATCCTCTTCGGCGTGAATTTTAACCTCTATTACGCGCTGCTGTTTCACCATGTCAAGGCTTTTTTCAAAAGCGAGGAACTCCACTGGTACGTCGCAATTCTCCTTGCCGCTATGGTGCTTGTGGGAATCAATGTGCGCCCGTTTTATGACTCGGTTCCCCGTCTGGTGCGAGACGTGTTTTTCACTGTTTCTTCCATCATGACGACAACGGGCTACACGACCGCAAACTTCGATCTCTGGCCCGTCTTCAGCAAGGTCATACTGCTCTTTCTCATGTTCGTGGGCGGCATGGCAGGCTCGACCGGCGGCGGTTTCAAGGTAAGCCGCGTTGCGATCTATGTCAAGTCCGCGATCATCGAAATACGCAGAAACGTCAGCCCAAACCGCAGGCTGCCCCTTTCGTTTGAAGGAAAGCCGCTTTCGGACAGCCTCATTCGACAGTCAAGCTTCTACATCACGACGTACATCGCAGTCTTTTTGCTGCTGACGCTCGTCACGTCGCTCTCCTCCCCCTCGTTTGTGACCGCATTCAGCGCGGTGGCCGCGACGATCAACAACATTGGCCCGGGGCTCGATGTGGTCGGTCCGGCAGGCAACTATGCGGACATGAGCAATCTGACCAAACTGGCGCTGACGGTCGGCATGATCATGGGACGCCTCGAGGTCATCCCGGTGCTGGTTCTCCTTAGCCCGCGCACATGGCGAAAGGGGTAAATAACTGCTTTCCCAGACGAAAAACGCGACCCGCGGCTGCGGATCGCGTTTTTATATCGATTATACCAAATCCCGCCGCTCGAACCGCCGGAACGCACCGACCAGCAAAATCGCACTCAGCACGAGCGCATACAGCACGTAGAGCGGGCTGAGGTACGCCGTCGCGAGATCGGCAGACGTGAAATAGTTAAACGGCGAAACAAGCCGCAATGCGCCTGGGTGTTCGAGCATGTTGTACACAACGCCCAGCACGAACGCCGCGAGGAACGCGAGATTTCCGTAGAGGGCACCCTTTTCCGGCCTTCTTACAATGGTTGCGAGAAACGCCGCTAGCGCCGCAAACAGCACCGACACGAGGAACACCGAGAGCGCACAGGCGGCAATCACGCCGGCCACATTTTCACCGCTCTTGAGCGTTGCGACCGCACCGTAGGCAAACACGGCGTTCATCCCGCAAAAGAGGAAAAGGTATGTGAACGCGGAAGCCAACTTTGCCGCGAGGATACGCGCGCGACCGCGCGGTTTTGTAAAGAGAAATTCATGCGTCTTGTCGATGGATTCGCGCGAGACGACCGCCGCGCCCAAAATCACCGCGTACACGACGGCGCAGACGAGCACGTAATAGAACAGGATCGCCGTATAGCCCGTGAGCGAATTCATGTCCACGCCCGCGACACCCATGACGGCGAGCACCACGCGCGGAAACGCCGCGAGCAGTTCGTCCATGCCGCCGCCCGCCGAATAGCTTTCAAACTTCACAATGCCTGCGAAGCACAAAAAGAACATGCCGATCATCCAGAAGAGGAAGGCCTTGCGCCCCGCGCGCATTTCGTGCCGGTAGATATTCATCGAAACACCCCTTTCAAATGTGTAGAATCACACCAAATCCCGCCGCGCAAATCGGCGGAACGCGCCGAACAGGAAGAGCGCGGTCAACGTGAGCGCGAGTAACGCATACAGCGGAGCGATGCGCGCTGCGGCAAGATCGGATGACGTGAAATAATTGAGCGGTGAAAACAGCCGCAGCGCGCCCGGATGCTCGAGCATATTGTATACCGTGCCGAGCACAAACGCCGCCAGAAAGGCGAGATTGCCGTACAGGCCACCCTTGTCGGGTCTTCGCGCGATGCTCGCCAGAAACGCGGCGAGCGCCGCAAACAGCAAACCGATGAGAAACACCGCGAACGTGCCCGCGAGAATGACCCCGGTCGCATCTTCACCAATGTCAATCGTCCGAACCGCGGCGTAGGCAAACAGGCCGCACGACAGGGAAAACAGCGCGAGGTATGAAACCGCAGCCATCCACTTCTCCCACAGGATGCGCGCGCGGGTGCGCGGCCTTGTAAAGAGAAATTCGTGCGTCCTGTCGATCCATTCGCGTGAGACGATCCCCGCGCCAAGCAGAACCGCGTAGACGGTCGCGCAGATGAGCACGTAGTAAAACAAAATTGCTGTATAGCCCGCAGGCGTCGCCATGTTCATGCCCGCGACGCCCATCACCGTGAGTACCACGCGCGGAAACGTCGCAAGCAGCTCATCCATTGCGCCGCCCGTCGCGTAACTGCTGAACTCCATGATGACCTCAAAGCACAGCAACAGCATGCCGATCATCCAGAAAAGAAATACCTTGCGCCCTGCGCGCATTTCGCGCTTGAAAACGTTCATTGAAGCACCGCTTTCAAACGGCGTGTGCGTCGCGCCGGACATACAGGACATACGCGACTGCTGTCGACACGACCGCTACCCCCGCACCCATGAGCGCGTAGCCCGCCTCATAGCCGCCCGTTTGGAACACCGTGCCGGGGGCGAAGTATTGAAGCGGCGAAAGATAGCGCAGGGAGTCCTCCTTTAAAAGGGAGGTGATGGCGATCAAAAGGAAGCCCGCGAGTCCGACCGCGGTCGCAACGCCGGAGACGGAGCGCACCTTCTTGAGAACCATTGAGAGAAGCGCGCCGATCCCGAGGAACACAAGCTGCGTGAAAAAGAGCGAGAGCGACGCAAACAGCATCGTGCCGAATGAACCCTCCACGCCGTTGACCTGCCACGTAACCGCACAGGCAACGAGGAACAGGATGTTTGAGGCGGCAAGAATCAGCAGGCAGGCAAGGAGCTTCATGGCAAAAATCATTCCGCGGCCGACGGGCTTTGTCAGAATGAAGTCCACACACTTGAGCCGCTTTTCCCGGGCGAACGCATGCAGCGAAACCGATGCCGCCATGATCGCCCCAACGACGCCGATGTAGGTAAACACAAACTGATAGAAGCCGCCGAAGGTGAAAATCGCGTCGACCTGAACGCCAAACATCAGCGCGAAGTAGGCAGGCAGGCTTTCAAGTGCCTTCATCACGGCGTCTTTCCCCTGCATGAACATGTCGTAAAAGCCAAGCATGAGAATGAGATAGAGTGCGAGAATGCTCGCCGTCCAGACGAAGAACGACCGGAGCAGCGATTTCAGTTCAAACCGCAGGATGTTCATTTGCCCTCCCCCTCGTCCCCATAATAGTGCATGAAAATTTCCTCAAGTGACGGCTCGGTGATGTCGACGTTCATGAGCGGGTACTTTCCCAGAACAGCGAGCAGTTCATTGATGTCGCCCTTATAGAGGAAGCGCGCGCCGCCGTTTTGCACCTCGATGCTCTGCGCACCGGGTATGGCGAAATCCCTGGGCACGCTGCCTTCCTTGAGGGAGAAGCGTACATCCTTGTATTGATTTGCCCTGAGCTCGTCGATGCGCTGAAGCGCAATGATTTTGCCCTCTTTGATGATGGCGACCCGCCCTGCGATGCGTTGAATCTCGCTCAAAATATGCGACGAAAACAACACCGTCGCCCCGCGCTCGTTTTCCGCACGGACGAGGTCAAAAAACGTCCTTTGCATCAGGGGATCAAGTCCGCTCGTCGGTTCGTCGAGTATAATGAGCTTCGGCGCGTGCAAAAGACCCTGTACGATGCCGACCTTTTTCTTATTGCCCAGGCTCATGTCCTCAATCTTGCGGTTCAAATCGAGCTGGAGTATGTCCGCGAGCTCCGCGATGCGCTTCGAGCAATCCTTCCTGTAAAAACTCGCGGAATAGTTCAGGAGATCCTTTGCCCGCATGTTGTCGTAGTAAAATACCTCACCGGGGAGATAGCCTACTTCCATGAGGATTTTCTCCCGGTCCTTTTCACAGTCCAGGCCAAAGATGCGCGCCTCGCCGCTCGTCTTGTAGATGAGGGCCAGAAGCGTGCGGATGGTGGTGGATTTACCCGCACCGTTGGGGCCGATGAACCCGAAGATCTCCCCCTCCTCTACCTTGAGGTTCACGTCGATGATCCCGCGCGCCTTGCCGTAATACTTGGTCAAATCCTTCGTCTCGATGACAGCGCTCATTTGAGATACTCCTCCTTATATGACATTCTCCTGAGATAGGACGCAATTTCCATATACTGCCCCATCATTTCGTCCAGCGATACGGACATCCCCGCCCGCTGCTGCTCCACCATGTATCCTTCCACCATCCAGACAAGCATTCGGTAGACGACCTTGAAATCCACATCCGCGCGGAATTTCGAAAAGTCGACGTTCTGAAAGTGGTTCTGGGCGATCGCCGCGATCTCTTCCCGCATGCGCCTGCCGATATCCTCCGAAACCTGCTCATCCTTTGAGCCGTATGCACGCATGATGAAATCCATTACGTGCGGATTGCGAACGAGCAGCTCGTACTTGCGCATGGCGGCATAGCGGCAATAGTCAAAAAAATCTGTGATCGTGCCGATCTCCTCATCCAACACCCGCTCCTTGATGCGCGCGACCGCCTGCTCGAAGAGGTAATTGTAAAAAGTGCGCTTGTTTTCAAAGTAATAGAACAACAGGCCCTTGGAAATGCCCGCGCGCAGCGCAATTTCCTCGGTCGATGCGTGCCTGTAATCGCTTTTGCCAAAGACTTCAAAGCCGGCGTTGAAGATCTTCTCCCGCTTCTCATCCGGCAGTTCCAGAAACTTGGGATTCATGCCTTCCTCCTTTTGACCGCATCGGTCAATATCTGTATTATAGACCATTGACTCGATTTTACAAGCCCCCCCAACAGGAAAAAAGGAGAAATCCGGTTGCCGAATCGCGCGATTCAAGGTACAATGAGAAAAAACACAAAGGGTGATCTTGTGGCAATCAGCAGAACAAAGGTCGTCATCGTCGGCGCGGGCGCGGTTGGCGCATCGGTGGCGTTTCATCTCGTGATGGGCAATGTATGCGACGATCTCGTACTCATCGACATCAACCGCGAAAAGGCATGGGCAGAGGCGACCGACTTGCAGCATGCGTTGGGCTACAGCGGCGTGCGGATGCACGTTTCAGATGGAGATTATACGGCTTGCGCCGATGCGGACATCGCGGTGATCGCCGCTGCAACGCCCTATCAGAAGGGACAAACGCGGCTCGACATGGCGGATAAAGCGGCGAAAATTCTCGAGAGCGTCGTCCCAAACATCATGAAAAGCGGCTTTTCAGGCATCATCGTCGTGATTACGAATCCGGTGGACGTCATGACTTTCCACGCGCTTCGGCTCTCAGGACTGCCCGCCGCAAAAGTCCTCGGCACCGGTACCGCGCTCGACTCCGCGCGCCTCCGGTTTTATCTTGCTGAGGTCATGCACGTCGACCCGCTGAGCGTGAGCGCCGTTTGCATGGGCGAACATGGCGACTCGCAGTTTATCCCCTGGAGCCAGGTCACCGTCGGGGGCAAGAAATTTCTGGACATCGTGCGCGATAACGCGGATCGGTGGAACGCGGGGGACATCGACGCCATCTCCGAAAATACCCGCATGATGGCAAACCGCATCATGCTTGCGAAGGGCGCGACCACATTCGGCATCGCCGCAACGACCGTGCAGATCGTGAAGGCCATTTTGCACGACGAAAACAAGGTCATTCCGGTTTCCGCCATGTTGTCCGGCGAATACGGCGAGCAGGGCATCTATGCGGGCGTACCCGCTGTCCTGTGCAGTTCCGGGATAAAGGAGCTGGTCGAATACCATCTCACGGACGAAGAAATGGACGCTTTCCACAAATCCGCCGAAATCATCCGCACGCACAGCAATGCGCTTGCAAAGCGTTTGCCCGATTGATTGTATATCTATGCAGTTATTCGTCCAAAAAGGCGTGTTTTATCCCGTTCAAGCGCACACATGTCCGCATGATGCGGAATATCGGTGGTTGTCAGACATTATGCACAGCATAAATTGCACATTTGAAGACAGAGTGCACATTGAAATGGAATAATAAGTGTGGTATCATTCAATCATTGACACAGCTCCAACGCAGGACGATTGGGCTGTGTCGTCTCAAATCAACCGGAAAAAAGATATGGAGGGCGAACATGAAGAAGTTAGCGGCGATCGTACTGACCCTTATGATGCTCACCGCCTGCGTAAGCGGAATCGCCGAATCCGGCGACACGACCGTTGTGCGAATCGGCCAGTCCTATGACCCCACCACGCTCGATTACGCGGAGGCCAATCTGGACAGCGCCTCCTTCGTGCTCGCGCACACCTCGGAAACGCTCATGCGGGTCACCGCCGACGGTTCCTATGAATGCGCTGCCGCCGAATCCTACGATGTCAACGAAGATTCCACCGTCTGGACATTCCATCTGCGCCAGGGCCTGACCTATTCCGACGGAACGACGCCCATCACCGCCGATGACTACTACTACGCCGCAACCCGGCTCATCGACCCCGCACAGGGCCACGGCAATGCGTCCTTCAAATGGGTCAACGCAGACGCCTATTACGCCGGCACCGCCTCTCTTGAAGATGTGGGCGTAAAGGTCATTGACGACTACACCATCGAATATACATTCGTTCATCCCGCCTACGAAAGCTCCTTCACCACAAGCTCCATGTATGCCCCGCTCGAACAGTCCTTCGTCGAAGCGGCGGGCGAGACCTTCGGCACATCGGCCGAGACCTATCTGGGCAACGGCCCCATGATGGTCTCCGAATGGACGTCCGATGCGAGCCTCACGCTCGTGCGCAATCCCTACTATCGCGATCCCGCTTCCATCTCCATCGACGAAATCGACATCGTGACCGGCGCGGACGGCGACGTTGGAGTGGACATGATGCTCGCGGGCGAACTCGACATCGCGCCGCTCAAGACCGCGAACCAGATCATGACGTTGCAGGACAGCGGGGCAAGCATCTTCACCTTCACCAACGGCTATTACGTCCTCAACCTCAATCCCGCGGGCAAGACCGAGGAATCCGGCAAATTCCTTTCGAATGCCAACTTCAGAAAGGCGCTCTCCCTCGCCATCGACCGTGATGCGCTCCATGCCTCCGTGATGTCGTCCGTGACGCCCGCCAACCGCCTGACCGCGTCGTCCGAATTCGCCTATTCCTACAACCCGGATTACGTCGCCTGGCCGACCACGGCAGACGCAGCCACCGCCAAGGAATACCTGCAAAAGGCACTGGACGATCTGGGCATGACAGCCGATCAGATTCCGGTGATCGAGCTTCTGTGCTATGAATCCCAGGGATCCATCGACATTCTGAGCGCCATTCAGGACATGCTGCGCACCAATCTCGGCATTGAAACGCTCATCAATCCCCAAACCATTCAGGTCATGATCTCGGACGCCATGTCCGGAAACTACGACCTGTGGCTGGGTGGCAACGGCGTCAGCATACCGGACGCGTGCGACGGCTACCTCGACGGCTTCTACTCCGTCAACTATTCCCCGCTGCGCGGCTATCAGGATCCGGACTTCGACGCGCTGTATCTGGCCACCGTATCCGCGCCCACGATCGAAGAGCGCATGACAAATTTCGCGGCGACCGAAGCCTACTTCTGCGATCAGGTCATGAACATCGTCCTCGGCTGGCAGGATGCTTCCCTTGCCATTTCCGGCAGCTATACCGGATATTACGCGACCGACACCGGAACCCTGATCCTCCTCTCCCTCACAAAATAAGACCCATCGGGCGCCATCCGCCAAAAACGACGGGCGGCGCCCATTTTATTTCTTGGAGAACATATGCAAAGATACATTCTCGAAAAAGTGCTCATCGCGCTTGTCACGGTGTTCGTGCTCGCCACGGCGACGTTTTTCCTCCTGCAACTCATTCCCGGAGACCCGTTTTCGAGCCTCACGGTGAAGGCGGAAGTGCAGGAGCGGCAGCGTGCATACTATGGGCTCGATAAACCGCTGGGCGTCCAGTATCTGACCTATATGAAGAACCTCGTACAGGGCGATCTCGGCTGGTCGCTGAAAAAGACGGGGCGCTCCGTTATCGACATCATCCGGGAAGCCTTTCCCGTCTCCGCGCGGTTGGGGCTGTTTTCGCTGTTCTTCAGCGAAATCATCGGGCTCACCTTCGGCATCCTATGTGCGCAAAACAAAAACAAGTGGCCTGACTACTTCTTTATGCTGGTGGCTGTGCTCGGCATCGCCATGCCAAGCATGGTACTCGGCCCCCTGATGCGCTATCTGTTCGGCGTCAAGCTCGCCCTTTTGCCCGTTACGGGTTGGGGTTCGCTGCAAAAAATGATCATGCCTGCCTTCGTCCTGGGGTTGGGCACCATCGCGGGCAATACCCGCGCCATGCGTGCGTCGATGCTCGGCGTGATGACACAGGACTATGTGACGACCGCACGCGCAAAAGGGCTTTCGTCCGCGCAGGTCGTTCTTCGGCACGAATTCAAAAACTCCCTCATTCCCATCGTCACGGGCCTTGGCATGCAGATCGCGGGGATCCTGATGGGATCGTTTGTTGTGGAGAGCATGTTTCTAATCCCCGGCCTTGGCCGCTATTTTGTCGATTCGATCACAAATTTGGATTATCCGCTCATCATGGGACTGACCATCTTCTTCGGTACGTTCCTGGTAACGTTAAACCTTCTGGTAGACGTTCTTTATGGCTTCATCGACCCGCGCATTCGGGAAAGCAAGAAGGTGAGAAAATGACGCAACGAGAAACATTCGCGCCTGATGCGTTTGAGCCGGCAACCCGTGCGGCATATCAGGATCCGGCGTCGAGCCGGAAAAAGACCACCTATTGGAAGGATGTCTGGCGCAGCTTCAAAAAGAACAAGGCGGCCGTCGCGAGTCTATTTGTGGTCTCCATCCTCATTTTCTTCGTGCTGTTCGGGCCGCTGATGAACAAATTCGACTATCGGACAAATGATTATACGGCCATCAACGAGACGCCAAACGCCGTTCATTGGTTTGGAACCGATACCATGGGGCGCGACATCTGGACGCGCGTATGGCAGGGCGGGCGCATCTCGCTCTTGATCGCCGTGCTCGCAACGCTGTTTCCGGAAGGAATCGGCATGCTGATCGGCGGCATTTCCGGCTATTTCGGCGGAAAGGTCGATATGCTCATCATGCGCACGATCGACGTGCTGGTCGGCATCCCGAGTCTCATCTATATGATCCTATTGATGCTGGTCTTCGGGAGCGGAAGTGTCATGACGCTCATCATCGCCATTTCGATCACGGGCTGGATGGGCTCTGCGCGGTCGACGCGCGGGTTGGTTTTGCAGCTGAAAAACCTCGATTTTGTCGTTGCGTCGGAAACTTTGGGCGCGCGACCGATGCACGTCATCTGGAAGCGGCTCATACCCAACACGCTTGGCATCCGCGTGGTCTCGATCACCATGTCCATCCCCGGCGCGATTTTCTACGAGGCATTTTTGAGTTACATCGGGCTTGGCGTTACCCCGCCCACGCCTAGTTGGGGCCAGCTCATCAAGGCGGCGGGCGAAAATTTTCGCTATTATCCGTATCAGTTCATCATCCCCTGCCTCATGGTGGGCATCACCATGCTGTCATTCAATCTCATCGGCGACGGGTTGCGCGATGCGCTTGACCCGAAGCTGCGGACGTGAGGTGCGACATGCGTGAGGTAATCCTCGAAGTCAAGGACCTTGTGGTCACTTTTGACATGTATCAGGGCAGCGTGCAGGCCGTGCGCGGCGTGTCATGGCACCTGGGTAAAAAAGAAACCATCGGCATCGTGGGCGAATCCGGCTGCGGCAAGTCGGTTACGATCAAGACGGCACTCGGCCTGAACCCCAAAAGGAACGGCAGCGTTAAATCCGGCCAGGTGCTCCTGCAGGGAAAGGACATCCTTTCCGCAACCGATCGGGAAATCCGCGACATCATGGGCAACAAGATGTCCATCATCTTTCAGGACCCCTTCACCTACCTCAATCCCACCATGACCGTCGGAAAACAGATCATGGAGGCCTATCTGCGCCACCACAGGGCCACAAAGGCGGAGGCACGCGCACGGGCCATTGACATGCTGCGGCTTATCTCGCTCCCGAATCCGGAAGAAAACCTCAGGCGCTATCCGCATCAGCTTTCGGGCGGCATGCGCCAGCGCATCATGATCTCCATGGCGCTCATCTGCGGCCCTATGGTGCTCTTTGCGGACGAGCCGACCACCGCGCTCGACGTGACCATACAGGCCCAAATCGTCGACCTGATGAACTCGCTCAAGGACAAAATTGACACGTCCATCGTCCTCATCACGCACGATATGGGCGTCGTCGCCAATATGGCCGACCGCATCTATGTGATGTACGCGGGACAAATCGTCGAGCACGGCGACGCGGACGCCATTTTCCATCACCCGCGCCACCCCTATACCTGGGGGCTGCTCGACAGCGTGCCGCGCCTGGACCGAAAGACAGCGTCGGAGCTGCACTCCATTCCCGGCATGCCCCCCGACCTGATCGCGCCGCCGCCGGGCTGCGCGTTCGCGCCGCGCTGCCGATTTGCCATGAACATCTGCTCCGCACGCACGCCGCAGAAAATCGATTTGGACGAAGCCGGTCATTTTGCGGCTTGTTGGCTGTGCCACCCGGAGCGTGTGGCGCAATATGGTGCGGTAAGGAGGCCTGAGACGAATGGCTAAACCCCTGCTGGAACTCAAAAACGTCTCCACGCACTTCAAGGTACCGCGCGGGACACTCAAGGCGGTCAATTCCGTCAGCCTCACGATTGAGCCCGGCGAAACGCTCGGCCTCGTGGGCGAGTCCGGATGCGGAAAATCGACGCTCGGAAAAACCATACTGCGGCTCTATCGCCCGGAAACGGGCGAGGTGCTCTTCGAAGGCGAAAACGTGTGGCAGTATGGCAGAAAACAGCGACGCAACTACACCCAGAATGTGCAGATGATCTTTCAGGATCCCTATGCGTGCCTCGATCCGCTGTCCGTCGTTGGCGACACGGTGGCCGAGGGCATGGACATTCACAGGATGAATGAGAACCGGGCGGCGCGCGGACAGGAAATCATGCGGCTCCTTCACCAAGTTGGCCTCAACGAGAGCCATGTCGACCGCTTTCCCCATGAATTTTCAGGCGGGCAGCGGCAAAGGATCGGCATCGCGCGCGCGCTGGCGGTGAAGCCAAAGCTGATCGTGTGCGACGAGCCCATTTCGGCGCTTGACGTTTCGATTCAGGCGCAGGTCGTGAATCTGTTAAAAAGGCTTCAACGCGAAATGGCGCTTTCCTATTTGTTTATCACGCACGATCTTTCGATGGTACGACAGATTTCAAACCGCATTGCGGTGATGTATCTGGGTTCCATCGTCGAAATTGCGGACAGCGAGGATATCTACCTCAAAAACAGACATCCGTATACCCGCGCGCTCCTATCAGCCATTCCGATCGCCGACCCAGCCGTCGAGCGCGCGCGCGCACGAATCACGCTCACAGGCGACGTGCCGAGCCCGGTCAATCTGCCGGAGGGCTGTCATTTTGCGGGGCGATGCCCCTACGCGGACGATACCTGCCGACGCGTCGCGCCGGAACTGCGACTATTCGAGGCGGGACACCAGGTGGCCTGCCATAAAGCAGAATCCATGTAAGGAGGAAGGCATATGCGCGTTTTGCCCGGAGGAGCGGACACCCTGCATGCCCAAGCCGTCCTGCCCGATTTCCGCGCGCTTTGTGAGGAAATCCTGCTCGGCGAGGATCACCCAGAGGCAAGCGTCGTCGGGTTTTCCTATCTGAAAAATGGCGGCGCGGCAAACCGCCCCGTGCTGTTCGCATTCAACGGCGGCCCCGGCTCGTCGAGCCTGTGGCAGCACATCGGTTTTCTGGCGCCGTGGCGAGTCCATCTGACCGATCCGGTCGATCCCTCTCCCCTGCCGCCCTACGGAATCGAGGAAAACCCGCACAGCCCGCTGGACGTCTGCGATATTGTGCTCATCGACCCGCCGGGCACGGGGTATGCCAGGCTTCTCGATCCCGCAAAGGGAGAGACGTATTTCAATGTGGACGGCGACGCGCGCGCCATCGCGCTCTTTATCAAGGATTGGCTGATCCGGCACGATCGGGTCAATGCCCCGCGCTATCTTGCGGGCGAAAGTTACGGCACCTATCGCATGCCCTATGTCGTGCGCGAGCTGATGGGCGGGCCGATGACGGCGGGACACACGCTCGAGGGTTTCTCGGTCAACGGCCTCTTCATGCTTGGGCTTGCGTTTCTGAATGCGCCGCCCTTCCCTGCCGCCGCCATACATCTCCCCGCATACGCATGCGTAAACCATTACCACAATCCGGCGGGGAAGCCGCCGTTGTGTGAATGGAAGGAGCAGGCTTATGCCTTCGCGGGCGAATACCTGCATGCGTTTTTCTACGGGGACGCTGCGCGGCTGGAGAGCGAATTCCGGCATTATTCGGGCGTGCCGAGCGCAGAAGTGGAACGCTTTTCCAAAGCGCTCCTTGCGGACAGGGGGCTGGACGTCGGCATATACGACGCCCGCTACACCATGCCGCACGCGGAAATGGGCGATCCGGTTGCGGATGATCCCGCAATGGGCAAGTATACCGTTCCATTCGTCGGCGCATGGGAAACACAAATGAAGCAAAAGCTCGGCATCGAAACGGCGCGCGATTACCGTGCGATCGATTTTACGGTCAACGGCCGCTGGCAATACGAATCCCAATTTGGCATGAAGCCGGACGAATGCCTGAAGCTCGCGCTCAGACGCAATCGGGACATGAAGGTACTGATTGGAACCGGTGTATACGACCTGCAAACCGACATCGGCAACGCGCGGTATGTCGCCGCGCATCTCGGTTTTTCGGATCGGGTCCTGGTGCGCGAATACGAATCCGGGCACATGCCCTACATCGGTGAAGAAAGTGCGGCGGCGCTCGCAAAGGATATCAGGAATCTGATCGGAGAGAAGCTATGAAGAAAAAGCTGGATTACGAAAATCTGCGGGACGTCGTGTGGATCTCCGACGCGCAGATGTCGCCCGACGGCGCCTACGCGGCGTATGTCCGCGCGGTTCCCGACAAAAGAACGGGAAAGAATCTGCACACTGTGCGCGAGTTCGCAATCGATGCGCCCGCGCCCGCCCCGATTTCCCGGGAAACGAAGGCGCAGACAAAACCCGCTTATTCGCCCGACGGGCGCTTTCTCGCGTTTTTGTCAGACGACGCGCATTTTAACCGCCTGTGGGTGAAGGATCGCGCGACGGGCACGGAGTCATCCGTTCTCGCTGCGCGGTATGGCATTTCGGATTACGCATGGAGTCCGGACGGCAAATCCATCGCATTTGTGACGAAGTTCTTCCCCGAAAAGAAGGACGAGGACATGTTTGCCGAGATGACCGATGCGGCGTACGCACGTTCTCTCGACGAAAAAAAGAACGCCCCGCGCATCGCCGAAAACCTCATCTACAAATTCGACGATTCGTTTGGCTTCATTGAAAAAAGCCGCGCGGTGATCGGCATACTGGATCTCGAAACGCACACCCATCGCGTCATTTCACCCCTCGAATTCCCCTGCTATACCCCTTCGTGGTCGGATGACGGGAAATACATCTTCTATTACACCCGCCCGTACACGCACGCGGAGGAAACGAACGCCGAGATCGAACGGTTTGAAGTCGCAACCGGAGCAATCGTCCGGCTCGCACACGCGGCGCCCGTCATGATGGAACTGCCGATGCTCGACGGCGGCGACGGCACCGCGCTGTTCATCGGGTTTCACATGTACGACAAATCCTGGCAGTCGGAGCCGTATGTCGCGGCGGAAAAGGACGCGCCGGAAAAGAGCCTCTTCCCCGAAGGGGCAGAATGCCAAGGCGTCGGCGCGCTGATCTCCGGCGACAACCATATGGGCGATGCCGGCCCGCGCTTCCGCAAGGCCAAGGATGGGAGACTTTACTTTATCGCCGTTTACAACGGGGACACCAACGTCTACCATCTTGCGGGCGATCGCGTTAATCAAATCATGGGGGGCACGGGCTGCGTAACCGGCATGTGTGCGCCCATCAACGGGCGAATGCTGATCCTCAAGAGCAATTACGACCGCCCGCGCGAGCTTTTTCTGGTTGACATCGAGACAGGCGCGGAAAAACGTCTCACCGATGAAAATGCTTGGGTTGAAGACTACGCATTCATCAAACCCGCGCCCCTGTCGATTCCGGCCGGCGAAAGCGATCAGGTCAGCGGTTGGGTCGTCATGCCGGAGACGGAAAGCTGCCCGTGCGTGCTCGACATTCACGGCGGCCCGGAATCCTTCTTCGCGCGCGACGGCTTCTGGTTTGAAACGCAGGTCATGGCGGCAAAGGGAATGGCGGTTGCCTATTGCGATCCGCGCGGCAGCTTTGGCTATGGCATGGGTCACATGCGCTCGGGACTCGCGTTCGGGCAGGCCGCGGTCGACGACTTTATGGCATTTATGGATGCCGCCATCGAAAAATACCCGGCGATCGACAGCGACCGCCTCGGCGTCACGGGCGGGAGCTATGGCGGATACATGACCAACAAGCTCACCATCGTGACCGACCGCTTCCGCGCCGCCGCCGCGCAACGCACATTCGTCGATCCTGCTACCTCCTACGGCACGGGCGACATGGGCTTTATAACCGGAAGCAAGCAGACGGATTTTAAGAAATACATGCTGGATCGCGCGCGCGACAGCATTTTGCGCGACGTTCAAAAGATCAATGCGGCGACACTGATGCTCCACGGCGAGGTCGATTACCGATGCGGTGTGGAACAGGGCGATCAGGTATTTACGCTTTTACGGGCATTGCGGCCCGAGATACCGGCACGGCTTGTCATTTTCCCGGGTGAGAATCATAACGTGTCGCGCGAAGGATTGATGCACAATCAGATCGCGCACATGCGGGAAATGTCCGAATGGATGCTTTTGCATCTGGCAAAGGAGGCGCTGAAAAATGGATAGGCGAATTCCGGTCGCGGGTGATTATGCGCGGCTCGAGCAGGTTTACGGTCTGTGCAGCGCTGCGGACGGCGCACTTGCATGGGCGGTGTACCGTTGGAGCGGCGAACAATATGAAAGCCGCGTCGAATTATTCGAAGACGGTGCGCTGACCGTTTTAAAAATGGGCGCCTACGACCATTCCCCTGTGTTCTTGCCCGACGGGCAGACGCTTGCCTTCCTCGCGGATGGATGCCTGTACGCATACGACCGCGTCAACAAGGCGTTTTCAAAGCTCTATGCCGTCGCAGACTGGGAGGTCGTTGGCTTTGCCCTCGCCCCGGACGGCCGCACCGCAATCCGCAGCCGCCGCGAGATCAAGTCCCTCCCGCCAAAGGGCTGCGATTGGGAAATGCCCCTCGTCGCGGAGGAACTTCATTACCGGAACGACGCCGATCACGGGTTTGCCAAGAAATACGAATACAGGCTCATCATCGACGGAACTCTCGTCCAGGAGGGACCTCAGGATTTCAAAAACCTCGTCTGGCTGGACAATGACCATATCCTCTATGCGCGGGAATCGTATACCGTGCGCGACATCGCAACCGGCGAAGAACGGGTTTTGGCAGAGGACATCAAGCCGGCCGGCATGCAACCTCTCGTTTCTGCCGACGCCGCGTACATCCTCGCAGGTGGAACGCTGAAAGAGCAGCGCGGTTCGGAGATCTCGCTGTTTCGGATCGACCTCGAAACCGGCGTGGTATCCGCATCCGACGAGGGCGCGCCCACAGGCCTTTTCCATCGTTCGTCCTGCTGGGATAACGCCCCGGGGGATTCCCCCGTCCTATGCGCGACCGGCGACAAGGACGCCTATTACGCCATCGCCTACGCACACGCACATGTGCGCGTCTATCGCGTGAACACAGCGGGCGAGGCGCTCAAGTGGACGCCAATTTCCGCACCGGGTGGGACATATCTCTCTGTCGCCCCCATGAAGGATGGGAAAATCGCCTGCCTTTATACGGACACAACGCATCCCACCGAGGTTTATGCGCTTGACTTGGAGAAAAAGGCGTGCATCCTCCTCGCCCGACACAACGCATGGCTGGATACGGTGACGCTTTGCCCCGCCGAACGATTTGAAACGCCCTCTATCGACGGCAAAGTCATGCTCGAAGGCTTCCTCCTGGTGCCCGCATGCGCGGACGCACCGGTGCTCCTCTGGCCGCACGGCGGTCCGGCGGGCTTCTATGCGGACGCATTCTCCCTCGAAAAACAGGTCGCCGCAGGGCGGGGCTATGCACTGGTTTTGGGAAATCCGCGCGGCAGCACGGGATATGGACCGACGTACGAGGACGAGGAAGCCGCCTATGGAGACGGCGCAATGGTCGATCTATTAACCCTCATGGATGCGGCAACCGGGGACGATGATCGGTTCAACGCAGCGCGCGTGGGCATCGCTGGCGGAAGCTATGGCGGTTACATGGCGGCACGCATGGCCGGAATGACAAAGCGATTCCGCGCTGCTGTGGTGATCAAGGCGGTCACCAACTGGCTATTCATTCACTTCAAGTCCCAGCAGGGCGGACAGCCGGTGTTTGAGGAATACCGCGATTTTCAGGATTTCCTGGTGGACACGGTCAAACATTCACCCATCTACACGGCGGGTGATATCGACATCCCGACGCTCATCATCCATGGCGAGAAGGATCAGATTTGTCCCATCGAAAACGCGCACCAGTTCTATGTCGCCGTGCGCGACACGCATCCCGACCTGCCCGCGCGGCTTGTCGTGATGCCCAACTGCTCGCATTCATACCATCGCGACAGCGTGCAGGACTTTGCGTATATTCAAAACGCGGCCCTCGACTGGCTGGACGAGTACGTCTGACGGAGGCACCATGAAATACGATCATTATTTCGATTATGAGGAAGTCACCGAGATGTGCCGCGCGCTCACGCGCGAATATCCCCATCTCACGGCATTGTCCAGCATCGGCAAAACGTATGAGGGACGCGACATCTGGGCGCTGACTTTGACCGATCCCGACACGGGCGCGCCGGAATCCAAAGCGGGCTTTCACATGAACGGCAACCTCCACGCGGTGGAGCTTACGTCGTCCATGACGGTTCTTCATACCGTCGAGCTACTGCTGTCCGGGTTCGGCAGGATTCCCGCGATCACGCGCTTCCTGCGCGATTACACGGTCTACGCCATCCCGCGCATCAACGCGGACGGCGCGGAGCTCTGCCTCAAAACCCCCGATACGGTGCGCGGCTCGGTCGAAAAATTCTACGGCGAAGAAGAGGGCCTTGTGCCGGAGGACATGGACGGCGACGGCGAGATTCTCCAAATGCGCATCCTTGATCCCGCCGGGAACTGGAAAATATCAAAATGCGATCCCCGCGTGATGGAAAAACGCGGTCCGTTTGACCAGGAAGGTCCCTTTTATCGGGTCGTGCCCGAAGGGCGTGTGCGCGGTGACGATCTGGTCTCCCTGAAAACCGCACAGCCGCAGATGGCGCTCGACCCGAACCGGGAGTTCCCCTTCGAGTGGTCGGAGAAGACCAGCTACGGGCAAAAACCCGTGTCGGGACCGGAACCGCTTCACGACAGCGAGGTTCGCGCGCTGCACGATTTCATCCTCGCGCACCCGAACATCTGTTTTGCGATGGATTTTCACACATTCGGCGGGCTGCACATCTCCCCCGCCACCTTCTGCCCGCATCTGGAATTGCCGCCGCAGGATGCGGAAGCAATGATCACGATCGGCCGGAATCTCTCCGAGGTCACCGGATACAAGAGCGAGGGCATCTTCCCTCAGGGCGCGAAGGACATCGCGCGGGGCAGCTTTACAACCTGGCTGTACTTTGAGCGGGGCATCATGGCCTGGCTGACGGAACTGTGGAACTTCCATTGGCAGGCGGATCCGAAGCGCCCCGACGAATGGAGCATGTTCGCCCAGGAGACGAAGGCGCAATTTGAGCGCGAGGAAACGATGGCGCTTTCGTGGGACGAGGAGAAAAACGGCGGGCGCGGGTTCGCCATGTGGACGCCGTTTGAACATCCCCAGCTTGGTCCGGTTGAAATCGGCGGCTGGCGCGAAAAGTTCACCAAGCACAACCCGCCCGTGACGCTCATGGAAGGCGTGGTGCGCAAGGGCTGTGCGTGTATATTGGCGTCCCTCTCCGCCATGCCGCAGGTGTCCATCGAATGCCTGACAGCAACCGAAAGGGACGGCGCCTATGAGATTGAGGCGATCATTGCAAACGCGGGCTATTTGCCCACCGCATCCACGCAGAAGGCGGTCGTGCTCGGAATCGGCGCCGACTTCACCTGTGCGCTCGAGGGCGGAGACTGCCGGACGGCGCGGTCGGTGGAACTTCAAAATTTGGACGGATATGCGAAAACGCGCGTCCGGTGGTCGGTATACGCGCAGCCCGGCGAAACGCTCCGGGTATCGGTCACGTCCGCGCGGGCTGGCAATGCATCCGCAGAACTCACGTTGAGGTAATCAGCATGGCACTTTGTTATACACAAGCCTGGTGGGGCACCGAATACAGGCGCACCGTTGCGGGAATATGGAATGGCGTTTCCTACACGACCTGCGCCGAAGACACGCGCCTCACCTCCGGCGGCGAAGATATGTGCGCCATTTTCTCCATCGCTTACTGTGCGGCGGGGAAAAACAGGCCCGTGCTTTTCGCATTCAACGGCGGACCCGGATCGCCCAGCGCATGGCTGCATTTTGGTCTCTTCGGTCCGCGCATCGCCGCATACGACGAGAACGGCATGCCCCCGGCCAACGCGCCCTATGCCCTGCGCGACAACCCGGATTGCCTCATTGATCTCTGCGACATCGTGATGTACGATCCTCCCGGTGCGGGCTACAGCCGCATTTTCAACGAGAAATTCGCGGAGAAGTGCTTCGGCGACCATGCGGACGCGGACGTCGCGGCGGCATTCATCCGCGCGTGGCTCGCAAAACACGGCGGCGCAGACCGTCCGATCTATCTCTGCGGCGAGAGCTTCGGCTCCACGCGCGCAAGCCTCCTGTCCTATCGGCTGCGCGACCTCGATCTGCGCGGCGTTCTCCACATCGGCCCCGGGTACACGGGCGACGACCTCATTCCGCGCACGGTCAAGGATCTCGTGCCCGCCGCCGCGACCAAGTGGTACTATGACGAAAATCCGGACAAGCAGCCGCTCGCACCGCTCATCGCTCAAGTGCGGGAATTTCTCGAAAACGAATATGTGCCCGCGCTGTACCGGGGACAGCTCCTTGACCGGGAAAAACGCGCATGCATCGCGCGAAAACTCAGCGTCTACACGGGGTTACCCGCCGACTACTACTTGAAAAACGGACTCAAGGTCGTGCGCAGCGAATTCCGGGAGATGCTGCTCGCGGAGAGAGGACTCAAACTCGGCAGTTTCGACACACGCTTCGCAATCCCGGCTTCCGAAAAGGCCGATGCCATGCTGGCGCGTTTTGACCCGTGTATGGACGCGTGTGCACAGGCGTTCTTTGGTAACGAGTTGCGCCTCGATCCGGGACGCACGTACCGGGAAGCCTCCTTCGACCGGGACGACAGCTTCGGTTGGCCCTTTGACGCGGAAATCGACATGCAGGGACTGGGCGGTGTCTATTCGAAGATCGATATGACCGTCTCGCAGGCGGCGGCGGCAGCGTACCGGGAAAACCCCAAACTCCGCTTCTTTTTTGCGACAGGCTACTTCGATACGGTTGCGACGGTCGAAAACACGCGCTTCGGCGTAGCGCACACAGACGTGCCGCTCGAGAACGTCACCATACGCGAATATCCATCCGGTCATGCGGTGTACGCAGACGATATCTCCCGGCACGCGCTGGCAAATGACATCCGGACTTTCATCGGAGGAACGTTACAATGAGTCAAATTCACCTGCCCGAGCCCTTTTCCATCGGGGCGTTTGCCCCGGCGCGCTTTGAGGCCGCACATGAGATCAATCTGGAAACCGGGTCATGCCGGTTCCGGACGATTGCGGAGGATTGCGTGTTCACGGCGCCGGACGGCGCGCGCGAGGCATCCATCTTCTCCATCTCCTACGTCGGAACGGGCGAACGGCGCCCGGTGATGTTCATCTGGAACGGCGGGCCCGGCTCCGCAACGTCGATGCTGCACCTCGAATGCTTTGGCCCGTGGCAGATCGCGCGCGATGAAAACGGCGCGAAGCAATATGGACTCGTCGAAGACCCATCCTGCCTTCTCGACGTATGCGATCTTGTGTTCGTCGATCCGGTCGGCGTGGGCTATTCGCGGCTCTTGGATCCCACAAAGGCGGGCAAATACGACTGCGTGGACGGGGATGCGCGCAGCGTGGCGTTTTTTATGACCGAGTGGCTCCGGCGGCACGACCGCTGGGACAGCCCGGTTTACGTCTGCGGCGAGAGCTACGGCACCGTGCGCGCCTGCCGTGTGCTGGCGGAGCTCGGGCGCTCGCCCTATTCCGAGAGCCGGATGGTTCTGGGCATCCCGGTTGCGGGGGTAATCCTCGTCGGACTCGCAACGGAAGAGGACAGCGACGACCCCATCGTCTATATGATGCCCGCGATGGCCGCGACCAACTGGTACCACCACCAGAAGGGAAAGGGCAAGCAGGACGACTTTGTACACGACGCATGGGAATTCGCGCGCATGCGCCTTTTGCCCGCGCTGTTTGACGGCGCCTTTTGTCCGGACGCGGAGCGCAGGGACGTGGCTGAACGCCTTCAGTACTACACGGGCGTTTCTGCGGACTACTTCATCAAGAGCAATCTGAAGATCGGTTCCCCGCGCGAATTTTTGACCCGCTGCGTGCCGGGTGATCTACTCGATCTCTACGATACGCGCATGAAAAAGCCCATCTCGGATGTGACGGGCGATCTAGACGACGGGAATGTGCCAATCAAGGTGATGAATTCCCTCCTGGCAAAAAAACTGAACGTCGATATGCCCCGCCTTTATTACACGGGAAACATCAACATCAACATTAGGTTCAACTGGACGACCGAGGAAGTCGATCCCGCGTTCAAGAAGACCCACCTTGGTTGCCTGCGCGCGGCGATGAAATCAAACCGAGACATGCGCGTGCTGTTCGCCTCCGGACTTTACGACGCGTGTACCCATGCCGGCCTGACGCGCCACGCGGTCAGCCATGCAGACCTTCCCATGGAGCGTGTGACCATGCGCGAATACAAAGGCGGACACGGGGTCTATTCTTCGCCCGCCGGCAAAGCGGCGTTCCTCGCGGATGTGCGTAAGATGATCGCAAATCGATAAAAGCCGTCCATGAGAGATGCTGCGGAATGCGGCGCAACGCAGGGACCAAATGCGGTCGAGGAGTGGGTTCAATCGCGATGAAGCGCTAAAACTTCGTTTCCAAATAGAAGCGGCGAATGTGAATGGCAATCTGCAGGTCAAAAAGCCGTGCGGCATCATCCAGCGAAAAACCCAGGAGTGCCTCGGCCCGCGCGAGCCGCGATTGGAGCGTATTGCGGTGCAGGTACATCTCCTTTGCGGTCTTGAGCTTGTTCATCCGGCAATCGATAAAGCAGATGAGCGTATCAAAAATTTCCCCGTCGTGCGCTTCGTCATAGGCGAGGATCGCGTCCAGATAGCGCGCCGCGAACTCCTTTGCCGCGTCCACGGCCGGAATTTCGAACAGAAGCTGGTAAAAGCCCAATTCCGCATAGGAGATCATGCGGGTCCCCGGCCGAAGCGTATTCGCCATGAGGCTGCGCCGCGCCTGTATAAACGAAGTACGGATGCCCGAAAGCGTGGGATATTTCATGCCCTTGCCAATTAGAAAATGTGCGCCGGGGTACTGGGACTCAAGATCCGCGCGTGACGCGCACAGAAAGTTTTCCACGGACGCTTCCTGCTCCGGCGCATCGACCGGAAACACGAATACGTTCTCGCTGCCGATGCCAAAGTGCCACGTGCGGTCGGTGTAGTTGGTCAAAAGGAAGTTGACCTTCATTGCCAGCATGCGGAAAAACTCGGTGTGGTTCTGGCTCAGATGATCCGTCGTGCCGAGTATGCGCTCGAAATAGTCGTCCGCATTCATGAACTGCATAATGTACACCCGGTATTGGCAATTGGGGAGATACCCGAGATACAGAGCGCGGTTGAGCGTGGCATAATCCTCCGTGTCTGCCTGCTCAAGGAAAAGCGAATACCAGAACTCCGTGCCGTCGCGCGGCATGCGACCGTTTTGAATCAGGTGGATGATGTCCTTTGTGATGGAGTTCACATAGGCGCGCGACGTAATGGTGAACACCGGAAACCCAAGCGAATCCGCACAATGGATGAGCGCGTCGTCAATGGATGTCTCGGTGATAAAGTGCTCGCCAACCAGAAGCAGAATCGCCGCAGCGCGGTTGGCAGCACCCTCTCGAATGAGTTCGGTCAAATCGACGCTTTCTACAAACTGGTTCGCGCCGTAATAAATCAAAAACTCGCCGCCGCTGATCCAATCGGAAATTGGCGGGCACAAAATGACGTAGGGCCACGTAACGGCGTTTGTCAGGCCCCGCGCGCCGCCCACCAACCGCATGTCGGCAAGCGACGGCAGCGTGAGCAAATCCTTGATTTCGGTCATGGATGTCTCCCATTGTTTTTTCATTATTGTACCTTCCCGCACGAGCAAACGCAAGCGGGAGAAAGTGAGCTTTTATGAAGATTCTGTACGGCAGACTCATCGATTCCGTCTCCGACGCACCCATCGAAAGCGGCATGCTGGCCATCGACGGCGATACGATCGCCTACGCAGGCGTGCGCGGGGGATTCCCCGTCCCGGAGGATGCCGAAATCTGGGAGATCGAAAACGGCACGATCCTTCCCGGCTTCATCGACGCACACGCCCACTTTGCGGGCAGCGAAAGCGTAAACAAAAGCGGCGATACGCCTTACGACCTCCTGCTCACCGCGGCATGCGACCTTTCGGATCTCGTGGACGCGGGGTTCACGGGCGCACGCGAAATGTCGGCGTTCGGCAGGCCGCTGCGGGACGCGGTCAACAAAGGCAGTCTCAAGGGGCCGCGCATCATGGTCGGCGGGAAGGTTCTGAGCATTTCCTCGGGGCATTGTGATTTCGAACCGAATCTCTCCATCGAAGAATCAAACGAAAAATCGATCATTTCTTACATCATGGACGGCCCGGAAGCCTGTCTGCGCGGCGTGCGGGAACAATTCCGCGCGGGCGCGGAGTTCATCAAAATCTGCGCGACGGGCGGCGTTTCCTCCGCCATCGACGATTACAATGATCAGGAATTTTCCGAAGAGGAGTTAACCGTCATCATCGGCGAAGCAAAGCGCCACAACACATATGTCGCCGCCCATTGCACGGGCACGGCGGGTACCAAGGCCGCGCTCAAAGCGGGCATCGGCTGTGTGGAGCACGGTGTAATGCTCGACGAGGAATGCTGCGAAATCATGCGGCAAAACGGCGTACCGCTCGTGACCACGCTGAGCGTCTCGCTCGGGCTTTCGGACATGAAGGGGCTGCCGGAATTCATGATGGAAAAGGCGCGCGGCATTCGCGGCTGCTCCATGCGCTCATTCCAACTCGCCCACGAATACGGCATCATGGTCGCGCTGGGCACGGACTACTCAAATTCGCCCAACACCCCGTTTTCCGAAATCGGCAAGGAATTTTATAGCCTGACGCGCTGCGGCTATACGCCCATGGAGGCGATCAAGGCGGGGACCATCAACGGCGCAACCCTCATGAAGCGCGCCGATAAAGTCGGCACGCTGGAAAAAGGAAAGCTCGCGGACGTAGTGCTGGTCGCGGGCGACCCCATTTCAGACATTAAACTGCTCGCGGATTCCAAAAACGTAAAACTCGTTTTCATCGGCGGAAAAATTCAAAAGGACACAACCGGAGGCCGGATATGACAATCATCGAAGCGGATCAGGTGCGCGCGCTCCTCACGCCCGAAGTATGCATTACCCTCATGCGCGATGCGCTGACGGGACTTGAGGAAGGGCGCTATGCGCAGCCCATGCGGCTGATTACCACCATGCCCAATACGGCGAAGTTCGGATTCATGCCCGCCTATGTGGGCGACTACTTTGGCGCCAAGGTCATCTCGGCCTATGCGCCCAACATGGGCACAAAATATCCCTCCCACATCGGGTACGTAATGCTCTTTGAGTCCGCGCACTCCACGCTCGCTGGCATGATCGAGGCTGGCACGATCACCCAGATCAGAACCGGTGCGGTCAGCGCGCTGGCGACCGACCTGCTTGCGCGCAAAGACGCGCAGACCATCGCCTTGATTGGTGCGGGCGCGCAGGCAAGGTCTCATCTGGCGGCGATCCGCACGGTGCGAAAGATCACATCTGCATCCGTGTTTGACATCAGCCCCGAAGCGGCGGCGCGCTTCAAGGCCGAAATGGAAAAAACCTACGGCATCCCGGTCGCGGTGTGCACATCCGTCGCGGATGCCGTGCGGAACGCGGAGATCATCTGCACCGTATCGCCCGGCAAGGAGCCGGTTCTGTTCCGGGATATGGTCAAGCCGGGGACGCACATCAACGCGGTGGGCACGTTCAGTCCCACGACGCGCGAAGTGTCGAGCGACCTGGTGGTCGCTTCCCGTCTCTACGCCGATCAGGTGGAAGCCATGAAAAAGGAAAGCGGCGAGTACCTCGCGCCGCTGCAGGAAGGCTTGATCGCGGAAGACCATATCGTAGGGTCCATCGGCCAGCTGGCACTGGGCAATATTTCGGGGCGCATCGGGCGCGACGAAATCACGTTGTTTGACGCGCTGGGACTCGCCATCGAGGATGTTGCGAGTGCAAAATACGTGTACGAGGCACACCAAGGAGCATAGAATGCAGTCAACAGAAACGATATACGACTTCGAAACCCCCGTGCGGCGCAGACCGTCGAACATGAAATATGCCCTCACCGATCCGGCGGTTCTGCGCGCGGGCAACGAAAGCTTCGACGGCGCGGAGCCGGACTTCAAGACCGCACCCGCCATCGAGCGCGCGGTGATCGCGCTTGCAAAGAACGGACTTTATGGTTTCACCATTCTTGACAAGGTCTATCAGGATGCAGTGTGCTGGTGGATGAAAAACAGCCGGAACGTAGAGATCAGCCCGGAATGGATCGTTCCGACGCTGGGCGTGATCCACGCGGTCGCAACCGCAATCCGTCTTTTCACGCAGGAAGGCGAGGGGATTGTGGTGCTTTCCCCCGTCTATAACCGCTTCAGTCAGGCGGCGACGCGGCTTTTGCGCACGACGACCACATGCGATCTCAAAATCGAAAAGGGACGGTATGAGATCGATTTTGCCGCGCTCGAGGATGCGCTGCGCATCGAGACCAACAAGCTGCTCGTGATTTGCAACCCGCAAAACCCCATCGGGCGGATATGGACGATGGACGAGCTGTCGCGCATCGCGGCGCTCGCCGAAAAATACGGCGTAGCGATCTTCTCGGACGAAATCTTTGCAGACAACACATACGGCGGGCGCACATGCCCCTGTTTTCTCGATGTGCCGGGCGCAAAGGCGATCGTCGCGACATCCCTCGGAAAATCGTTCCACTTTACGGGCGTGAACCACGCAAACATACTCATCGCCGACGACGCGCTGCGCGCGCGTTTCATCGACCGCCGCACGCGCGACCATTTCGGCTCCATCGATCCCCTTGTGTACGAATCGGTCGTTGCGGCCTACACCCCCGAGGGGCTCGATTGGCTGCGCGCCGCAAACGCCTATACGCAGGAAAACATCGCCCTCCTGAAGGCCTTTTTTGCGCGCCGCCTCCCGGACGTGCCGGTGTACGGCGGCGAGGGCGCATACCTTCTGTGGATGGACTGGAGAAGGATGTTTGCGTCGGAGACTGCGCTCCTGGACTTTCTCTTTCACAAAGCGTATTTCCATCTCGACGCAGGCAGCCATTACGGCGCGGAACGATTTACGCGCATGTGCGTCGCCTCGCCCCGCTGGAGCATTGAAAAGGCGCTCAACACGCTCGAACGGGCACTCGATGAGGAGGACTTATGAGACTGGTCGTGATCTTCGGACCCCTTGCGGTCGGCAAAATGACCGTCGGTCAGGAGCTTTCGAAGCTGACGGGACTTCGGCTTTTTCACAACCACATGACGATCGATCTGGTCGCCAATTTCTTCAGCTACGGCACAGACGAAGGCCGCAGGCTCGTGCGCCTGTTCCGACGCGAAATCTTCGAGGCGGTCGCAAAAAGCGACCTCCCCGGGATGATCTTTACCTATGTCTGGGCGTTTGATCAGCCGGAGGACAGGATTTATCTCGAAAAAATGTGCGCGCCGTTCATAGAACGCGGCGCGGAGATCGACTATGTGGAACTCGAAGCGGACTACGGCGTGCGTCTCGCGCGCAATACCACCGAAAACCGGCTTGCCAACAAACCCACCAAGCGCGACATCGCATGGTCGGAGAACAATTTCAAGCGCACGGAAGCGAAGTATCGCCTGAACTCACTGCCCGGCGAGGTGGATTTCCCGCATTTTATTCGCATCAACAATACGGATTTATCGCCGCAAGAGGCCGCGCGGCAGATTCAAGAGGCCTTTTCGCTTTAAGGCAGCCCCGCACAACGGCAGCACGCGGACGGCTGCTTTTTCGCCAACTGCTCCTTGCAAAAATCGCGATTGTCATTCCGTCAACCTTCGATTTCTGCATGCCCCTGACAAAAATCCGCACGTCATCGCTCCACTTCATTTTGTGTGGTGCCACCTTAACGCAATTTCATTCCGTAGATTTTAAACCATCGGGTCATCTGGCCGTTTACATCTGCAAAGCGGGTTTTGACCCGTGTGCCGTCCCTCGTAACATAGGAAAGCATCGTGTAGTTTGCGTTCGCGGGTCGCGGCATAATGATTCTGTGAAAGGAACTCGTAATGGGCTGCATATGATCGATGAGCGGCGCATAAAACACGCAGGCAACGCCCGGTCGGATGGCGATATACCAATTCCGATCCACATAAAGCCATGTCCCGTCCGCAGACTTTGCCATGCGCGCATCCGCGAGCGCGCGCTCGATGTCAATCCCGTGCCGCGCGAAAAGCGCATAGGGAGGTTGGGGTGTAATATGCCATATAAAATACATCAAACAGCCCAAAGGAACCGTCACAATTGCGGTCGCGACCAAAAACTGCCACCCACCCATCTCCCCCGACAGCCATTCAAAGATAAAAAGGCCCACCAGCACGAGATGGATTGCCAACACTTCCAGAATCGAATACCCGCATGAAATCCAGAAAAAACGCCTGCGCCGAATGTGCGCGGTTCTCGTGGGCGGCCTCCATTTGCACATGCGCCAAATCTGGCGGCGGAACGCACGCGATAGGATGAAAATGAAAAGAAAGACCAACACCAGTTGATAAAAGGCTTGCGTGTATGTCATTTTAATTCCCCTTGTTGCAGAAATGAACGAATCTTCCGCGTGTTTGCAGAAATATTATATCACATTTTGACAAATGCAAGGAGACGCACATGCAAAATCCCGCATCTTTTGCAGAGACGGCGATGCTCGTACAACAGGCGATCGCACAAGGCGAAACGCAGTCCATTGAGTACCTCTTCAACCGCGATCTTGTCACGCCGCAGGATGGGGAGGCTCTCCTTGACGCCATCCCCGCTTTTGGGGTTGACGAAAACTGGCAAAAGTTATGGTGCGCTTCCACCTACGCGTTCCTTGGACGCCGGGACGGCGTCACACGCGCCCTCACGGACGCACATGGCCCGCTTGCGGAGAAATTCCGCGCCCTTTTCGGGCTCGCGCCCTGGTATGCGCATTGGAAAACGCACACATCAACGCAGATGACGTGGCGCTACCCGCAAGACAATCTGCCCGCGTCTGTCGCGGCACAGAAAGCCGCCTTCCATGCACTTTCAGACTTTTTTGGGAAACCGCTTGACCACGATATATTGGTCTTTCTCTGGCCCGCGCGAGACGAAGCACGCAAGAAACTCGGACGCGGGCTTGGCTTCGCAATTCCGCAATATTCCCTCATACACGCCGCGCCGGATCAGTCGCCGGGGCACGAACTGGCGCATTTATTCGCCCACGCCGTCCCCGGCACGCGGGAAAAATCAGCATTCGTTTCAGAGGGCGTGGCGGTCATGCTCGATCAAACGGGTAAAAATCGCGTCGCAGAAGCAAAGAATGCGATGGCACGCCACGGCATCTCAGCCATTGACGTCGCCGCCCTCTGGCAGTCCTTTTCATCTCTTCCCCATTCGGTTTCCTATCCCATCGCGGGGCTCTTTTGCGCCCGCCTGCTCGCTGCGCATGGAAAAAGCGGTATTTTCGAACTCCTCCGGCACCCGTCATATGCCGAAGCACGCGCGCATTTTGGCGGGAATTTGGTCGATTTGGTCGCCCGCGATGTCGAAAAGATGTTTCAATGGTAAACTTTTCCATGATTTCATACGTCATAGGAATAACCATTCGTTCATGCCGCCCGGCAGAACAAACGAAAGGAAAGTTGATATGCTGACGAGGACGAATTTGCGTACCTTCTGCGCGGTGTTCGCGCTGATTCTTCTGATCTCAGGCTTCTCCGCGTGCGCAGAGGAAGTTGTCGACTACATTGATTCCTACACGGACAATGAGACGGGTCTCATTTTCTATGAATCGGAATCCGGATATTGGGGATTCATGACTGCGGAGGGCGAAAAGCTCCTCGACCCGGTCCTCATATACCCGGGGTGGGAATGCTTTGAGGAAGGCCTTCTGGCTGCAATAAAAATCGATGAAAAGTACGGTTATTTAGATCGTGACGGCGAAATCGCAATCGACGCGGTTTACGATCGGGCGCGTGATTTCGAATACGGCCTTGCCCTCGCCATATTGGGTGATGAACAATGATCGTCCTCGTCGAATACCGCAATCTCACGAATGCCATCGGTTATTCCTTCCGGTTTTACGTGACAGACCTCATGGGATCCGATGTGACACTGCTCAGCGTCGACGGCGTTTCACCCACGGTTGAGAACATCCGCTCCGGCGCGTATCCCCTCAACACGCAGTTCTACGCCGTCACGCGCAAGGACGAGACAAATCTGAATGTACCGATTTTTGTCGATTGGGTCGCGTCCGATCAGGGGATGGCGCTCATCGAAAAGGCGGGATACGTCGCAGAAAAGTAATGCGCATTAAAACGGCGCGCGCAGGATTTTCCCTCGCATGCCTTTGTATGCCTCACTCGTTCCACATTTGAACAGCAGGAGATGAAATCGATGAAAAATATACTTACATTCGCAATGGTGCTTGTTTTTCTTGTCTTCCTCGCACAGGCTGAAACACCGCCGACTTTGGACGGCTGTTACCGGGATGACAAAACGGGTCTGTACTTTTACTGGACGAAGGACGATCGCTGCGGCCTGATGAAGAAAAACGGCTTGCGTCTTCTGGAGCCCATCCTCGCAAAGCATACTCGTGTCGTCGACCCATATGTATTCGAGGAGGGGTACGCCGGTGTTCAGGGCGAAAACGGACTTTGGGGATTCATCGATACACGCGGCAATATTGTGATCCCGTTTACATACGACAGGGTAAGCGAATTTGAGTACGGCCTCGCCAATGTATGGTCCGGCGATGAGCAATACGTGATTGACACAACCGGCGCGCGCCTCTTGACGTTGCCGCTCTCTTTTGACGTCGAAATTGTCTCGGAAAATGAGGTACATGCAGAAGATGATATAGTAGAATATTATGAACGCACGCCTGACGGATTCACCCTCGCTCAGGAGATCACCTCCTCATTTGACATCACGGAATACTACCCCAACGAGGGCGCAAAGGTGGCAACGCTCGACGAGGCGGTTCAATCGCCGCATTGGGCCTATGACGGTGCCCCGCTCCCGCGCATCGACGGCGCAACGGCGCTCTTTCCCGTGTATTCTGCGATCGTGCAGGCAATCTATCCCGCCACAACGCGCTACGGAGATGGGATCACCTGTTCGCGCACCGACGGTGCCTACGAAAACCTGATTTCCGGCGACGCGGACGTGATCTTTGTCGCAGGGCCGTCCGACGCGCAGCTGGAAATGGCCGCAGAGGAAGGCGTGGAATTCGAAATGACGCCCATCGGACGGGAGGCGTTTGTGTTTATCGTCAACCGCGAAAATCCACTGACCGAAATCACGCTCGATGAAATTCGGGACATTTATTCTGGCAGAACCACGAATTGGGAAGCACTCGGCGTCGAAAACCTCGGCAGCATCGTTGCCTTTCAACGACCGAAAAACAGCGGCAGTCAAACGGCGCTTGAAAAGCTCATGCAGGGCGACACCCTCATGGAGGCGCCCACGGAAGATGTGGGCGAAGACATGTTCGACATGATCGTCCTCGTCGAATACCGCAATCTCACGAATGCCATCGGCTATTCCTTCCGCTTTTACGTGACAGACCTGATGAATTCGAGCGTGACATTGCTCAGCGTCGACGGCGTTTCACCCACGGTCGAGAACATCCGCTCCGGCGCGTATCCCCTTAATACGCAGCTCTACGCCGTCACGCGCAAGGGCGAGACAAATCCGAATGTACAGGTCCTTCTCGATTGGGTCACGTCCGATCAGGGGATGGCACTCATCGAAAAGGCGGGATACGTCGCAGAAAAGTAACGCGCATCAAAAAAGCGCGCAGAGGATTTTCCCTCCGCGCGCCGTTCTTTTTTTACCGAAGCGCTTCGATTGCCGCGCGTTCGATGCCACAGCCCTTTTCAAAGCGCGCGTGGAATGCCTTGAACCCTTCGACGTCCGCAGGATCCGGCTCCATACGCGTGCCCGCGCTGCCCGCGAACACGCGGGATTCGAGGAAGTCGCCCAGTGCCTCGCCGGGATTCTTTTCCATCAGATACGCTGCGAGCACCGCAATGCCCCATGCGCCGCCCTCGCCCGCCGTCTCCATGACGGACACCGGGGTTTCGAGCGCCGCCGCGAGCATCCGCTGGCCCACTTCCTTTGTCTTGAAAAAGCCGCCGTGCCCGAAAATCTTGTCGATGGAAACGCGCTCGCCCGCGAGTATGTTCATGCCGCTTTTCAGGGTGCCGAGCGCGGCAAACACCAATGCGCGCGCGAAATTTGCCAGGTCGAACTTGCTTTCCGGCATGCGGGCAAACAACGGGCGACCCTCTTCGAAGCCCAGGATGTGCTCGCCCGAGAAAAAGTTGTAGGAGAGAAGTCCGCCGCAGTCCGGGTCCCCCGCGAGCGCCGCATTGTAAAGCGCATCGTAGAGTTGGGACTTTTTCGCCGTCATGCCCATGGCCGAGACAAATTCGCCGAACACGCGCACCCACGCATCGATGTCGGACGTACAGTTGTTGCAATGCACCATTGCGACCGGCGCGCCGGACGGCGTCGTCACGATATCGATCTCGGGGTAAACTTTCGAAAGCGCCTTTTCGAGCACGATCATGCCAAAGATCGAAGTGCCTGCCGAGACATTTCCAGTGCGCGGGGAAACCGCGTTCGTCGCCACCATGCCCGTACCTGCGTCGCCTTCCGGGGGGCAAAGCGGGAAACCCGGCTCCAAATCGCCCGTCGGATCGAGGCGCAGCGCGCCCGCCTTTGTCATAACGCCCGCCTGTTCGCCGGCGGACAGCACGCGCGGAAGGATGTCCTTCAGCCTCCAGGAATAGCCCATTTCCGCTGAAAGCGCATCGAATGTTTTCAGCATCGCCGCGTCGTAGTCCCCGTCCGCACCGATGGGGAACATGCCGGATGCTTCGCCGACGCCCATGACTTTCTCGCCCGTCAATTGATCATGTACGTAGCCCGCAAGCGTCGTCAATTGTGCGATGTCCCCCACATGCGCCTCATTTTTTAGCATCGCCTGATAAAGATGCGCGACGCTCCACCGCTGCGGGATATTGAAACCAAACGCCCGCGTGAGTTTTTCCGCCGCCTCGCCGGTCATCGTGTTGCGCCATGTGCGAAATGCCGCGAGCTGGTTTCCGTCCTTGTCGAAGGGCAAATACCCGTGCATCATGGCGGAGACGCCCATGGCAGCAAAGCGCGTGAGCCGCGCGCCCGTCTTTTCGTGCACATCCGCCTTGAGCTTTTGATAGCAGTCGCGCAGGCCCGTCCACACGTCGTCCATCGAATACGTCCACACGCCGTCGATCAGTTGATTTTCCCAGTCATGACCGCCCGACGCGATGGGCGCGCAGTCCGGTCCCACCAGAACCGCCTTGATGCGCGTCGATCCCAGTTCGATCCCGAGATATGCCTTTCCGTCCTCAATCAGCCGCTTTGTTTCGTCCATTCCCATGTGATCCCCTCCTGCGTGGCATTTGCTGTCATCAGTATACCGCAACAAGAAAAAGTTGGCAAGGCGCGCTTTCATAGCATTCCCAAATCCGGGCATATGCTAATGGAGAAACAAGCGTAGGAGGTGCCGCATGGTCGTCGTTGTGCTGCTCTTTTTCATCGGTCTCGCCTGTCTGGTCAAGGGTGGCGACCTGTTCGTCGATCAGGCGGTATTTTTCGCCCGCAAACTCCGCGTTTCGGAAATCATGATCGGCGCAACCATCGTCTCCATCGGAACGACGCTCCCTGAGGTGACGGTCTCCGCGCTCGCATCCGCAAACGGCATCCCGGACATCGCCTGCGGCAACGCCATCGGTTCCGTGATCTGCAACACCGGGCTGATCGCGGGCATTTTACTCATGCTCAGACCCACGCACCCCGCGCGCGGGGAACTCGCAACCGGTTCGGTCTTCTTCTTCACGGCGGCAACGGCATTTGCCGTCATCACCGCGCGCTTTGGGATTCTCTCGCGCTGGGCGGGCGCTCTTCTGCTCGCCCTCTTTCTCACCGATATGCTCTTCGCATCCCGCCGGGCGCTGCGCCTGTCGCAGGCGCAGGCGGATTCGGATGTGAGCAGCAAGGAGGGATCTTCACTCCGGCACGCCCTGCTCATGGCGCTCGCCGCGTTTTTGATCTTTCTCGGTTCCCGGCTTTTGATCGCAAACGGCATGGAGATCGCACGGGCGCTGCACGTTCCGGAGCGAATCATTGCCCTGACATTCATCGCGCTGGGCACGTCGCTTCCCGAGCTCGCAACTGCGGTCGTCGCCATCGTGCGCGGACATGGGGCCCTCTCCCTCGGGAATATCATCGGCGCGAACTTCTTTAACATTGCCTTGGTGCTCGGGCTCTCCGCCACCATTGCACCCATTCCCGCACCGGTCGCATCGCTTGCGGGAGACGTGCGCGCGCTGTTCATTCCCATGCTGCTATTGACGCTTCCGACCTTCATCCGCGGAAAGACCATGCGGCTACAAGGCGTGCTGCTCGTGGGACTCTACGGATTTTACTGCTGGAAGCTGTTTCAGGGTTAAAATCCGGTTGACACACAGCCGGATCAATGTTACATTTCATTCATCAGATACAAGGAGTGCGCTATGATTTCGATTCGCGAGAAAACACCCATTGACAAGGGCTGGTCGGCAGACAAAAAGTACAAAATCATCGATGAATCCGGTACGCCATACCTCCTGCGCATCTCGCCGCCGGAACAGGCCGCGCGGAAAAAGGCGCAGTTTGAAATGATGCAAAAGGTCGCGGCGCTGGGCGTGCCGATGTGCGCGCCGGTGTCGTTTTTCGTCTCGGACGAGGGTGCGTGCCAGATTCTCACTTGGGTCGAAGGCGCGGACGCAGAGGATGCTGTCCCCCGCCTTTCGGCCACGGAGCAGTACGTTTTTGGGCTGCGCGCCGGGAAAATGCTGAAAACCATCCACAAAATCCCCGCGCCAGGCGATCAGGAATGTTGGGAAACCAGGATGAACCGCAAGATGGATCGCAAGATCGCCCTGTACCGCGCATGTCCGATTCGGTTTGACAAAGCGGAACGCCTCATCACCTACCTCCAAGAAAACAGGCACCTGCTCGCAAATCGTCCGCAGGTGTACCAGCACGGCGATTTTCACATCGGGAATCTGATGATCGCGGACGGCAAGCCCGTCGTCATCGATTTTGACCGCGACGATTACGGCGACCCGTGGGAAGAATTCAACCGCATCGTATGGTGCGCGCAGAAAAGCCCCATGATGGCGACCGGCATGATCGACGGCTACTTTGACGGGAAGCCGCCTGCTCAATTCTGGCAGCTTCTCACGCTCTACATCGCCTCAAACACGCTCTCCTCCGTGCCGTGGGCAATTCCCTTTGGTGAAAAGGAAGTCGACACGATGCTGCATCAGGCGCACACGGTGCTCGACTGGTATGCGGATATGACGCGCACGGTGCCAACTTGGTACCAGCCGGATATTTTATTGAGCTGGTGCGACGGCGTCCCATTGCGGCTCAAGGCCCCTTTTGATTTGCGCTTTCTCGACCGCTATGGCAGGGCGTTCACCGTCTTTGACGATCAGGATTCGGGGAATCTCTGCTTCGGCGTGGAAAAAGACGGCAAACGTCTCTTTGTCAAGTTCGCGGGCGCGCCGACCGCGCAATACGACGGCACTGCGGAAGACGCCATCTTGCGCCTCAAGGCGACGACAGCCATTTACAGCGCGCTCGCGCACAAAAATCTCGTGCGGCTGATCGCCGCGGAAGAGGTCGGCGGCGGCTACGCGGCTGTGTTTGAATGGGCAGACGGCGACTGCATGGGCAAGCAATACCCCGCGTCGCGGGCGCGCTTTCTGGCGCTTCCCCTGACGGACAAGCTGTGCGTCTACCGCGACGTGCTCGCGTTCCACGCGTTCGTCGCCGCGCAGGACTGGGTCGCGATCGATTTCTACGACGGGAGCGTGCTCTACGACGCCGCGCGTCAAAAAACAATCCTGTGCGACATTGACGTCTATGCAAAGACGCCGGTCATCAACGATCGGGGGCGCATGTGGGGTTCCTCGCGCTTCATGTCACCCGAGGAATTTGAATTGGGCGCGATGATCGACGAAATTTCCAACGTATTTACAATGGGACAGATGGCATTCCAACTCTTTTCAGAGGGAGACAAGTCGCTCGAAGCTTGGCCGCTTTCATCTGCGGCACACGCGGCGGTTTGCAAGGCCACGAGCCCTGTGCGCACGGACAGACAAAAGACGATCAACGAATTGATCGCAGAATGGGAGGAAGCATGCCGGTCATTCAATCACACGATATAACACTTTACGGCGGCAACGACAATTACGACGTGGTTCTGCGCCCCTTGACGGACGCAGACCTGCCCTACCTTTATAAATGGAATGCAGATCCGGACGTAACCTATTTCACCGAAAGCGCAATCGGGCTCAAGTACGACGAAAAAACCGTCCGCGGAATTTACGGCGGCGTGTCGCAGGCTGCGCTGTGCTTCGCCGTGGAGGCGAACGGCGTCACAGTCGGCGATTGCTGGCTCCAAATCATGAATATCGCGGACGTACGGGCAATGTATCCCCCGGAGACGGACATCCGCCGCATCGACATGTGCATCGGTGAAAAGGAGTACTGGAACAAGGGCATCGGCTCGACGTTTATCCGCATGTTGATCGACTACGCCTTCGCAGGGGAACACGTGGACGTTCTGCATTGCTTCTGCGAGGATTACAACGTGCGCAGTGAGCGGATGTGGCAGAAAAACGGATACAAACTGGTCAAAAAAGAGCCGGCATGGCATAACTGCATCGGCAAATACCAGCTCCACTACGCGCTGACCCGGCAGGAATACGTCGAGAACAATCGGACGCGCGTCCCGGCAAGCAAGGTCATCCCCCTACCCCTTTCGGCGCTTCAGCCATCGCAGCTCTATCTGAGCGAAGGAAAGCTTCGGCTTTGCCGCGAATGGTTTGACAGAGGCAGCGAAATCGACCCCATTCCGGTTCGGCAATTCATGAATCGTTCTCTGATGCTCGACGGCCACACGCGCGCGGCCGTGGCGCTGGAACGCGGCATGGATACCATCCCATGCTCGATCGACGCGGGCGATTGGGACATGGCTGCCTATGCCGAAAGCCTGGACGCGTGCATTGCACAGGGCGTGACGTCCGTTTCCGCGCTCGCGGAACGGATCGTCTCCCCGCGGGAAAACGAAGTGCTCTGGCGCAAGCGCTGCATGGAAAAATACGATAAACCGCCCTACATATACCTGAAAAAGCAGGAGGAAGCGCTCTTCTGGACGGAAACGCCCGTTTCGGAGGATCAATGGGACATCCGCCTGGCTGCACAGGATGATCTCGCACTGTTCAACCGCCATCTCGCGCTGTGCGAACAAGGCCCGCTTGCGCAGGGCCTGCCGGATTATTTCCTCCTGTTTGCAGACGGGGAGCCGGTCGCTCGCACGTGCATTGAGAAAATTGGCAGCACGCTATGGGAGCTTTCCGACGTACGCGTCGCAAAGCCGTGGCGCGAAAAGGGCTATGGACGGGCAATCTGCGCGCATGTGCTGAACCGCATCCTCGCTGCCGGACACATCGCAACTTGCCGTACCATGCCGTACAACGCGGGCATGAACGCAATCCTGAAAAACCTCGGGTTTGCGCCGCTCTACGAATAAAACGATCTGATCCCGTCAAGAAGCCGCGCGCTCGGCGTGCGTCAATTTCCGGCAGAACGGGATCAACACGATGGCCGCTGTGAGCAGTAGGATTCCGAAGAAGAAAAAGACGTTTCGCATGCCGACGATGTCGCTGATAAAACCGCCCAGAAGCGAACCGAGCACCTTCGCGATGCCGAACGAGGTCAGCGTTAAAAGCGTTTGTGCGGAGCTCGACAGCTCCGGCGCGATGATCTTGCCGATGTAGAGTACGGGAAAAAACTCGAAACACGCCATCGCGGTCACCGCCGGAATCTGCGCGACGAGGATCAACTGCCAACTGCCGATGTCATGCGCGACGACAAAGCCCAGCCAGCGAACGCCGTTGACCGCAAAGCCGATGAGCAGCCACTGCCAAATCGTAAAGCGCCGCATGAGCCGCGTTGCAAACAGGAGCATCGGAATTTCGAGACAGACGGAAACCCAGGTGATGACGGAGGTCACAATATTGCTCACGCCCATCTCTTCGAGGTATGCGCCGTAAAACGTCATGTAAAACATGGTCGAACAGGTTCCGATGAGCACGAGCGCAAGCACCGCGACGATGCGTTTGTCTGCAAGCGCCTTGACAGGCGAAATCCGAACCCCGCCAAACTGCCGTCCCCGGACGTTTGGCAGCGCAAGCGCAACAGCCGCTGCCGCGAGCAGCGCAATCGCAAAATAGGTATACAGGTACCTGAGCGAATACATGCAGATAAAGCCAATGGCGAGCACGCCCACTTGATAGCCAATGGTGCCCATCATGCGGATCGGACCGAACGACTTGCCCCGCTCATTCGTGTAATCGAGCGCGATGGAGGTAGCCGTCGGGTTCGCCGCCTGCCCAAAAAAGGCGTTCAATATCAGGATGATGAGAAGCGGCATGAACTGCGTGGCTTCCGGAAGCAGCCTGCCCGTTTCAGGATCGGCGTGCGAAAAATCCGACGCACCGTCAACGAAGAACAATAGCACGGCTGAGAGCGCAAGCATGACCGAAACGATGGCCTTTTTGAGCCGCATGCGGTCGGAAAGCGCGCCCCACATGGGCATGAAGCACATCGCGATCAGTGCGGGAAGGGATGTCAATAGCGCGATCTGCGACCCGCTCATGCCAATCTGCGCAAAATACTTGGATGCGAAGGTCGAAAAACCGAGTCCGATGAAGTAGACTGTGTAAAATGCCGATAATGTAACCATGCCGCGATTTTCCATGTATGTCCTCCGAACCCGTGTGCGTCATACGCATGATTGCGCTGAAAGAGCCCGATTCGGCAGGAATCGGGCCCGCTGCGCGAAGCTTCAATCTATTTCCCGGCCGACGGCATCCGGCACCTTTTTCCTTGCGTTCCGGAGGCCGCCGAAGCACGCTGCGATGCGCTCGCCCTTGCGCGCACACAGCCCGAGTTGAAACCGCTTTGCCGTCTGCCTGACAATGAACAAATCCATACGGCATGCCTCCTCTTTCGTTATGTGCGTGTTTATTTTAACATCCCATCCTTTGGATTACAAGCAAATGACGTCATTTCCATCAGAAAAGGCAATTCCTATCACTTGACAAGTATCTTGCAGAAATTTTTGAGCTTTTCGCGCGTTCCGCCATTGAGCGCGCGGTCAACCGCGCGGGTGGTGAGTTCGGTCACGACTGATTTGGGAGCGCGCAACGTGGGAATCGGTGCGCCGCAGTCATCGAACAGGAATGCCTCCGGCATATGCGCCTGGGTGCCCGACGCCTGTTTGACAAACACGCGCCGTTCGGGATGGTCGAGAAGCGCACCGATCAAATCATCGGAGACCACGTAATTGACTGCGGATTCGGCGAGCCTGCCGGCCTCCTCTTCCGACAGTGCACTGCGCGCAAAACCCTGTGAATTGAAGGCCACGGCGCGCGCATCAGGATTTTCCGAGACTGCGCGCGCATACATGGCGTTGTGCCCACCCTTCGAGTGCCCGGTAAAGATCACGTTGCCCGTCCGGTGCTGTTCGGCGATCTTGCGGATGTCCGGATATTGCACCGAGCCCGCAAACGGTTCGCAGAAATTGTCCGTCCAATCGATGTTCGTGGGCACGCACTTGCCGCGCGATTCCGAGCCGCGCATGGCGACAATCGTCTCGTCGCCATCCTCGAATGTATAGGCGACGAAGCCATCGTCCGTGTTGTCGTTCACGTAACCGGTGAGCACGGCTGTCGAATTTCGCATTTCGCGCGCCGCCGCGCGGGACGCATCGTTCATCTCAATGCAATCGAGCGCACCCGCCGCATCCATGCGCAAAATGGTATCCGCCAATGCCGAGACCGGGACCTTGCCGCCCCGGGCGAGCAACGCCTGATATAAGGCAGGTAAATCTATGTAGGAAAGCCACGAAAGATATAAAAGTTCCTTTGCCGTCATAAAAAATCACTCCCACATTATAGAATGCGGGCGCTTGCGAAACGGGCAATCGTTCGATATAATCAGAAGAAAAGGAGGCCGATAAAATGGATAAATTGGTATTGGCAATCAACGGCAGTCCACGCAAAAACGGGAACACCCACCGCGCACTCGAAATTACAGGGGATCGGCTCACGGCCCAGGGCATCCGGGTGGAGCACATCCAACTGGGCGGCATGCGCGTGCGCGGCTGCCAGGCGTGCGGCTGGTGCCGCAAAAACCCGGAGAAGCGCTGCGCGTTCGATGACGACGGAATGAACGAGATTCTCGCGCGCGTCTGGACGGCAGACGGTCTTTTGATCGGCTCCCCCACCTATTACAGCAACCTGACGACCGAAACAAAGGCGTTCATCGACCGATGCGGCTATGTCTCCGGCGCAAACGGCGGACTTCTGAAGGGCAAGATCGGCGCACCGATCGTCTCGGTGCGCCGCGCGGGCGGGAACATCACCTATGCGGCGATTAATTTCCTCTTCGCCATCTCTCAGATGCCCATTGCCACATCGAGCTATTGGAACATGACGCTTTCGCGCGACATCGGCGACATCGAAAACGATCCGGAGGGCATCCGCACGTTCGAAACACTCGGCGACAACATGGCGGAACTGATCTACAAGCTGCGTTAGTGCGCCACCCATGACAGAAGTCGTGGAATTCGGTGCATCCGTTTTGCCCTGCAGTCAGGAGCGGGTTAGATGCGTCGATCACACGGTTTCTGTCACGGATGGCGTATTAATACAGGTTCTCAATCGTAAACGCCTCATGATTCTGTAAGTGACCCAGCGTCTCTCCAAGAAGCGCCAATTCCTGATACGTATCGTCCAAATCTCCCAATTCGAGGCTTACCTGCGCGGCGACGATATGCAGATATGCGTCGTGCAGGTCGTTATGAGAGGCAAGAAGCTCGATGATCTTCAACTTTTCCTTAAATAGATTCGCGAGTTCGACCGTCTTCTCGATGGCGCCGTCCTTGTCCTTCGCGTCGACCAGCTCAATCGCCTCCATGCGAAGGTTGTCCATCGTCTCCAGCGACCGATGCTGGAAAAACAGCGAAAACAGGCACAGCGCAAGCGAGCAGACGAGTACCGTGCACATCGCGATAAACGTCCCCCGCATTACCAGATAATCTCCGCGGGCGAGAAGACCTGCAAATGTTCCATGCCGCCGCCTTTTCTCTGCGCCGTCAGCGCGCCCTTTGTGTTGACAAACGCAAAGTAGGTGCTCTCGATGTCAAGCCCCACGTGCGCAAGCTGTTCTTTCAACCAATTGTTGTCCTTTCCGCACTGATTCAGATTGTTCTTCTGCGCGCGGCCATCCATGACCAGGATGAGCGGGAGACCCTCGTAACCGGCATCGATCCCCATTTCGGACGCGGTCGGCGGTCGCACGCTCGCACGCGGAAAGGCGGAAATCCTGCCGTTGGCCTCGACAATGGCGGTTCCAACCTCGGCAGGATCCAAAAGCCCGTCGCCACGCAAGCCTTCAAGGAGATCGGACAGGCTGATACACAGGCGTTCAAGCTCCTTTTCGTCGATGACGCCCTTGGATATGACGATTGCCGGCTTGCCGGATATGATCGCGCGCGCCTTATCCGACTTCATGTCGATGAGCGTGATTGCACAGTGGACGACAAACATCGCAGCAACCGGCAAAAGCCCTTGCAAAAGAGGCGTCGATACACTCTCCATCGGCGTCGCAATGATGTCTGCAATGAGGATGGTCATTGCAAACTCGTAGGGTTGGAACTGACCCAACTGCCGCCTGCCCAACCCGCGCATCACGACGATCATGACGATATAGAGAATCATCGCCCGCAGGAACAGCGTAAGCATCAAAAGAACCCCTTTACACGTCTAATAAAGGTATGATCCCCCCAAACGAGCGAAAAAATTCTCGCATTGGTTGATATTACTTGCATCAAACGGTGTAAAGTATTATCATTAACTTGTACTAGTCTATCGATGAAAGGAGCGTTCCCATGAGTATTTTTGATCATGCCTCGAAAAAGGTCACCCAGACCGTTCGGGAACTCCAGAAAAAGACAAACGATACGATGGCGATCAAGCGCATCGAATCGCAGATTCGGGACGCGGAATCCGAGATTCAGGGGCTTTACACGGCCATCGGACAGGCGGCCTATGCGGCACACGCAGAAGACAAGCCCTTTGAGGGCGGCGACGAGTTCTATGCAGGCATTGACGCACTGAATGCGCGCATTGCGGACTTCCATAAGGAACTTGACAAGCTCAACGACGTCAAGCGTTGTACAGAATGCGGCGCGCAGGTGCAGCGCCTTGCGAAGTTCTGCCCGCAGTGCGGCGCAAAGCTGGAAATTGAGGTAGAGGTAGAGGAAGAGGAGATCGGCGAAGAGGTTCCCGAGATCGAAATCTGCCCCAATTGCGGCACAGAGCGCAAGGATCAATCGCGCTTTTGCGAAAGCTGCGGTCATGAATTTGAAACGGCGGCAGGGGTAGCCGAGGAAGACGACGAAGAACCGGAGATTGAAGAGGACTAATTACACCCTCGTAGACCAGACAAGGAGTCATCGGTTTGGCAAAAAGCAGCAAAAATCAGGGGGCGCGGGCATCGCGCAAACGGGCGCCAACGAAGCGGCGGGGCGGTACGGTCTTTGCCATCATTGTGCTCGTCGCCCTCGTTTTTCTGGCAATTTACCTCTTCTGGCGCGTGATGGCCCTCCAGAGCAGGGATACAAATCCCGCTCCAGCCGCGACATCGACGGCGCTTTCATCGGTTGTGCCCACAATGAGCGCATCACCCATTGTGACAGCTGAGCCCACGGCGGAACCTACGCGGGCCGAGAGCACGGCGTCTCCGACACCCGCAACAAATACGGATGCGTCTTCTACGAACGGCCTTCGTTCTGCGCACATCCGCGTGGTCGGCGACGTCATGTTCCACCAAACCCAGCTCGATTTTGCCAAAAAGAGCAACGGGACGTATGATTTTGACGACCAATTCGCGTACATCAAGGACTCTCTTTCCGATGCTGATTTTACAATCGCAAACCTTGAGACAACGGTCGGAAAACACAAGAACGTTGCCTATTCAGGATATCCACAGTTCAACACGCCGGAGGTCGTCCTTCAGACGCTCAAAGAAAGCGGGATCGACTTTTTTACCATGGCCAACAACCACATGCTGGACAGGTGGTTCGAAGGCCTCGTGAACGATGTCGACCTCGTGGAAGAATACGGGTTCGACCATGTGGGCGCATACCGCACAAAGAAGGAACGGAACACCCCCGTCGTCTATGAGGTGAACGGCATCAAGATCGGCTTTGTCGCCTATACGCACGCGACAAACAACATGGAGAATCATTCCAATGAGGCCGCTGTGGAATACGGCGTTCCCTACCTCTATCAGGCAGATATTGCGGGCGACATCAAAAAGCTGCGGGACGCGGGCGCTGAAGTGGTCATCGCGCTTCCGCATTGGGGCACAGAAAATGTGAATACCCCCGACGAGACACAGCGTCAGTACGCCAAAAAACTCGCGAGCGCTGGCGCGGACATCATCCTCGGCAGCCATTCCCATATGGTGCAACCCATGGAACTCGTAGAAGGCACCGACGCAAACGGGATTGATCGGCAGGTATTCATCATCTACTCCATGGGCAATTTCATCAGCTCCATGACCACAAAGTACACCGATTGCGGGATCATCCTCGACTTTACGATTCAGGAACAGACAGACGGCACCTTCCGCGTGGAGGACATCGGTTATGTGCCGGTCTACGTCTGGAAACAAAATGGCGTATTTGCCGTGATTTCATCTGCCAAATATCTGGACAAGAAGCCAGATGGGATGAACAGCAGCCAATATACCCAGATGGTGAAGACATACCACCAGATGGTTGACCGTCTCGGAACAGACGGTTTCACCGTTCTAACAGAGTAGCAGAAAAACGAACGTCCGCATCCCGCAACGGGATGCGGGTTTTTTTATCGATTGATATGACTTTGTATCCTTTCCAAAAAACACATCGTGCCATCATAAAATTGAGTTCCTTTGAGCCGCCTGGTTCCTGGCTCCCAATCATGCTACGCTCCTCTCTTTGCACCGAAGCAAATCGGGAACTGTAAACCCCTTTCATTTCATCCAGCCCATCAATGTGTGCGCGTCCCGCAACAACGATTCGTCGGAATCATTCTCGACGAATTCAATGAGCACACAGGCATCATTGACACCCGCAATGACCTTTTTCCACATTGCCGCGCCCAGTGCAAGCGGCAAGCGTTCGATGCCACGTGCGCCGTGCCGCCACGTAAACGCGTGAACGTGCATCAGGCGCGCGCGAACGGCATCCAACGCGCGAAGGCGATCATCCTCGCGCCAATCCCAACGGGGTTGCCAATAAAACCGAAGATTTTCGATTTCCCGCGTCTCATCCAGCAGGCGGAAAACGGACGCGATGTCGTCCGTCAGTGTGCCGCCATGAAATTCCGGCGCGACCACGATCCCTCGCTTTTCCGCCTGCGCGCAGATCGCAAAAAGCGCCCCGACGAGCGCCGCGCGTTCGGATTCGGTCGTCTCGCACGAACCTTTTTGCCCGAGCCAAATGCGAATCGCAGGCGCGCCGAGCGCGGACGCCGCGTCGAGATTCCGTAAAAACGCATCGCTTCCCGTGCCGAGCCGATAATAACTCCCGTAAGCGCAGATTTCGAGGCCCGCGTCGCGGCTCATGCCGGCGACCTCATACGCACTTTTCACGTCCGGCACGTGAACATCGCCGCCCCATTCGACCGCCCTCAGTCCCGCGCGCACGCACAGCGCACAGATTTCACGCGGTTTTTTGTCTCGAAACGTGATCGAAACCAGTCCCGGTATCGGCATACAGACCTCCTACGCCATCGTCTCGAGCATGGAAAGCGTCACTTCGTGGGCGGGATACTTCCCCGCGAGAAATTGCGCACACGCATCCGTCATGTATTCCGCCATCCTGCGCACCTCGTTCCCCATCGAGCCCGCAATGTGCGGAGTGAGAAAGCAGTTCGGCAAAAAATGGAGCGGACTTTGATCGGCGTGCGCCTCGTCGCGCAGGACGTCCAGCAGCGCGGTCACACCCGGCTTTTCGTGCAGCATGTCCGCGAGATCGGATTCGTCGAGTTGCGCGCCGCGTCCGGTGTTGATAAACGTCGCATGATCGCGCATGGAGAAGAAATGCGCGCGCCGGATGATTCCCTGCGTGCTCGGCAGATTCGGAAGGTGATTCGATACGACATCGCAGTCTTCAAAAATCTCCTTCATGGTTGCCCGCCGTGCGCCAAGGCCCGTGATAACATCGTCCCCGACATACGGATCGTAGATCAGCACCTGGCACGCGAACGCGCGCAGACGATCTGCGACCAGCCGCCCGATGGCGCCGCAACCGAGCAGGCCAATTTTTACGTCGTACATGCCGGGGTGTGCGGCGGCGATTGCGGCGGCACGCGCGCGCGACTCGCGCATGGCGGCCTGCGCGCCAAACATGCCCTTTGTGGCAAGCAAAATCTGCGCGAGGGCATACTCCGCCACCGGAACGGCATTCGCATGCCACGCGCTGAACACCCGCACCCCGCTTTCGAGAAACGGCCGCGCAAATCCCTGCACAGACCCTGCCGCATAAAAGACCGCCCGCAAGCTCGGAAACCTGCGCGCAATTTCATCCGCACCCGGCGCGGGCATGCCCCATGTGGAAAAAATCAACGCGGCATCCGGCGCATCGGCAAGCACATACGCGCGCGGTTCAAGCCCAACCATCTCCTTCAGCCGCGCGAGCTGGTCAGGTCCATACACGCGCGCCCACGCATCCGTTTCGCAAAGCAAAATCGCCTTCATACAAACCCCTCCCCCAGCCGCTCGATGTAACGGAGAACGAACTTCTGCGCCGCAACCTCTGCCGTTCGGTAAAGCGCCTCGTCGTCGGCTTGCCCCGTCAACTCGTTGTTCGAGATCGCGCGAATGCCGATCACCGGCACGCCGCCCGCCGCGCAGGCCCGATAAACCGCCGCAGATTCCATGTCTTCGCACAAATGCCCATGCCATGCAACCAGCTGGTCGATCCTGTCCACCTCGCGCGAAAACACGTCGCCCGCGCCGAGTGTGCCGCAGATGACGCGGCCCTCGTCGTATGGCATTTCCACAGCAAGCGCAACAAGCCGCGCATCGGCGTGTGGGAGCTGCGGCTCACGTTTGCCAAAGTGCCAGGCGAGTGCGTCGCTACCCATGCCTGCGCCCCGCGGCAATGTGCGCAGCTTATTGATATACGCGCTGTCGCGCCCGACGACGAGATCGCACACGCGCATCTCCCGCGTCGCGCCGCCCGCCGCACCCTGATTGACGATGCACATCGGCGCGTACATGCGGATCGCCTCCATTGTAGAAATCGCCGCATTCATAATGCCGACGCGCGTGTGCGAAATGACGCGCTCCCCCACTTCGTAAAACGCGTAACCGGCATGCTCGACCCACTTCCCACCCGGATGCGCCTCGACGAGTAGGTCTATCTCGCTCTCCATCGCGCCTTGTACCACGATTTTTGCCATATAATACCTCCCCTGCACGCCCTTCCATTCTATCCGGATCGGGGAATGATGTCAATGTGAATTGACAAGCGAAAGGGGATATGGTAAACTTACCCTATTCTTACAGGAAGGTCATTTGCGCGTCAGTTCTGCTAAAATGATTTGTTTGAATGCACGAGACTCATATGCAGCGGCGCTGTACATGGGTCTTTTTTACAAGGAGGATTTCGGATGAACGACTACGATAGGGACGCGGCGGCGGTTCTCGAATCGCTGAAATCAACGCCGGACGGCCTCTCCGGTGCGGAAGCCAAAAGGCGGCTCGCAGAGAGCGGCCCCAACAAGCTCGCAGAGGGCAAGAAGACGACGCTATTGCAGCGTTTTATCAGACAGTTCGCAGACCCCATGATCTGGGTGCTGCTCGCGGCCGCGGCGCTGAGCGCCATCACGGCAAGCTACTCGGGTGAATCGCACGCGGACGTGTTCATCATCCTCTCGGTCGTTCTCCTCAACGCCGTCATGGGCGTCGCACAGGAGAGTAAGGCCGAGGAGGCCATCGCGGCGCTCAAGGTCATGACCGCAGCGACGTCCAAGGTTCTGCGCGACGGCCAGATCTCAACCATCCGCGCGGAGGAAATCGTGCCCGGCGACGTGATTGTGCTTGAAGCGGGCGATGCCGTGCCCGCAGATGCGCGCATCATCGAAGCGGCGTCCATGAAGATCGAGGAGGCCGCGCTCACGGGCGAGAGCGTGCCCGTCGAAAAGACCGCAGACGCGTTCCCGGCGGGCATGGAGCTCTCCCTGGGTGACCGGGCAAACATGGCGTACATGGGCTCGGTCGTGGTCTACGGACGCGGCAAAGCAGTCGCCACGGGCACGGGCATGGCGACCGAAATGGGCAAGATTGCGGGCGCACTCACGCAGGTCGAGGATGAAAAAACGCCGCTTCAGAAAAAGCTATCGGCGCTCAGCCGCGTTCTGACCTATGTCGTGCTCGCCATCAGCATCGTCATCTTCATCATCGGCATCCTGCGCGCCGGTTCGTTCTCCGCATCGGTGGTGCTTGATACATTCGTCATGGCGGTCAGCCTCGCCGTCGCCGCCATTCCGGAAGGCCTCGCCGCCGTGGTGACCATCGTTTTGTCGATCGGCGTTACCCGCATGAGCAAGCGAAATGCGGTGATCCGCCGTCTGACCGCCGTCGAGACGCTCGGCTGCGCGCAGGTAATCTGCTCCGACAAGACGGGCACGCTCACGCAAAACCGCATGACCGTGGTTGAAGAGTGGACGCCCGACAGCGCGCTCCTTTCCCGTGCCATGGCGCTTGCCTCCGACGCGGAACTGGGCGACGACGGGCGGGCGGTCGGCGAGCCAACGGAGTGCGCGCTTGTGGAGTATGCGGCGAAAAACAGCCTCCCCAAGCCCGATCTCAAGGCCGCCTATCCGCGCGCGGCGGAGGCCCCCTTTGACAGCATGCGCAAGATGATGTCCACCGTGCACACGCACGGGGACGGATTTGTCCAGTATACAAAGGGTGCGCCGGACGAGATTCTGGCGCGCTGCGCGTCGTATCTGACCGAATCGGGTGCGAAACCCATGACCGAGGAAAAACGCCGGGACATCATGGCGCAAAATAAGGCCATGGCGGATCGCGCGCTGCGCGTGCTGGCAGCCGCGCAACGCGAACACGAGGCGCTTCCGGCGGACGCCGGACCGGATGCACTGGAGCACGACATGGTCTTTGTTGGACTCGTGGGCATGATCGACCCGGTGCGTCCGGAGGTCAAGGCCGCGGTCGACAAGTGCTTTTCCGCGGGCATTGCGGTCGTCATGATTACGGGCGATCACATCGACACGGCAGTCGCCATTGCGAAGGAACTTGGCGTCATCAAGGACGCGCGTCAGGCCATCATGGGGCATGCGCTCGATTCAATGAGCGATGCGGATCTGGAAAAGGCCATCGATCATTACCGCGTCTATGCGCGCGTGCAGCCCGAGCACAAGGTACGAATCGTGAATGCCTGGAAAAAGCGCGGCAAGGTGACCGCCATGACGGGAGACGGCGTGAACGACGCGCCGAGCATCAAGGCGGCGGACATTGGAATTGGCATGGGCATCACCGGAACCGACGTCACAAAGAACGTCGCAGACATGATCCTCGCGGACGACAACTTCGCAACCATCGTCGCGGCCGTGGAAGAGGGACGCACGATCTACGCAAACATCAAAAAGGCCGTGCAATTCCTTCTCTCCTCGAATCTTTCCGAGGTCGTGGCAATCTTTGCGGCGACGATGCTGGGATTCATGATTCTGAAACCTGCGCACATATTGTGGATCAACCTCATCACGGACTCACTTCCCGCACTCGCGCTCGGGCTCGAAAAGGGCGAAGCGGGCGCTATGAAAAAACCCCCGCGCGATCCGTCGGAGGGCATCTTCTCGGGCGGGGTCGGGTTCGACATCGCCTATCAGGGTTTCCTTGTCGCGCTTCTCACGCTGGCTGCGTACTTCATCGGCCACCGTGTCGAGTCCGGCATCTGGGAAATCGCAAACAGCCCGGACGGCATGACCATGGCGTTTCTCACCATGTCCATGGCGGAAGCCTTCCAGGCGCTCAACATGCGCTCCCAGCGCGGTTCGCTGTTTCAGATTCCCACGCCCAACTGGTACCTCGTCGGCGCGTGCCTGATCGCATTGGTGCTCACGGCGGCGGTCATCTACGTGCCCTTCCTGGAGGCCGCGTTTGGATTTACCGAGATCAGCCTCACGGAATACGCCATTGCCCTTGGCCTCGCGGTGTCCATCGTCCCCTTGGTCGAAATTGTGAAGTTTGTGCAGAGAAGACTTCAAAAAAGGCCTTAGTCGAAGGGCCCGCAGCGCTGCGGGCCCTTGCTTTTTATTGGTTTCGCATCGTCTGGATTTGCATATTTTGGGAATCGCGTCACACATTCCCCGCGTAGACGTACCGCAATCTCCGCTGCGCAGCCGCAGCCAGCCGTTCGATCGTCTTGCCGGGCGTGGGCGGCGCGCTTTCCCGGAACATGGGAAAATAGCGCGTGATGTGCAGCGGAATTTCCGGATCAATGGAGGCGATCCAATCCGCCTCCTGTTCCATCTCACATTCCGCGTCATTTCTGCCCGGCACGATGAGCGTCGTCAGCTCCACATGACACGCTTCGGCGGCGCGCCGGATCAACCGCCTGACCGCATCAAAATCTCCCCCGAGCCACTCATAATACGCCTTTGAAAACCCCTTGAGATCGACGTTCATGGCGTCGATGTGCGGGAGAATTTCCTCGAGCACCGGCAGATTCGCCATGCCGTTTGTGACAAGCACGTTTTTCATGCCCGCTTCACGGATCCCTTTTGCGCAATCGCGCACATACTCCCAACAGACCAGCGGCTCGTTGTACGTGTATGCGAGCCCGCTATTGTTTGGGATTGCACGTGCGCGCGCGACGAGCTTTTCCGGTGAAATCTGCGGCGCGTGCAAGTCCGGTTTTGCCATCGAGATTTCGTGATTCTGACAAAATGCGCAGCGCATGTTGCAGCCAAACCCACCCACCGAAAGAATCATGCTGCCGGGCATGAACCGCCGGAGCGGCTTTTTTTCGATGGGATCAAGCGCGAGCGCCGAAACCCGCCCGTAGCCCACGCACTTCACAGCGCCCTCGACGTGCGCGCGCACGCCGCACAGTCCGGTTTGACCCACCTCCAGCGCGCATGCGTGGGGGCATGTTTCGCAAACGACCTTCACGTATGACGCACCACCTCGAAGCGGCTGAGCATGACCTTCACGCCCGGAGAAATGCCCGCCTTTTTTCGCGCGATCTCCACCTGATCGTGCGGCGAAGAGACGCCGGGCAGATCAGGCAGGAGCAATCCGCGCCGCAAACCGTCCGACACGATCACGCCATATCGCTTCACGTCGAGTTCCGCCTCCGAACGGATGGGTTCCGGCTCGCCAAGCACGTCCACGCTGAATACGATGTCGGGCAGTTCTTCCGGCGCAACGGGATCAAAGCGCGGATCGCGCGATGCGGAAACCGCATTCCGTATGATCTCCATCGCAAGGTTTTTTTGCACCGGCTCGATGGTGCCAATGCAGCCGCGCAGTGCGCCATGCTTGTGCAGCGAGACGAAGGCGCCCGCCCGTGTGTTCAAAAGTTCCGACGGCAGATTTTTCGGCAAATCAACCACCTGGCCCTTCTTGACATACGTTTCGAGCGAAAGCCGCGCAAGGCGGACATGCGCATCCTCCCGTGCGCGCCGCGCATCCATTTCCGCCTTCAACGCTTCCGCATACTGCGCGCCGATGTCGCGCGCAGGATCGATACCCGTAACCTCGAACGAGGCTACGGCATAGCCAACGCCAAACGGCCCCTCATAAGACAAGAGCACGGGATGCACCGCCAATCGATCGAGCGCGCCCGCCATGATCCAAATAGAACGCAGCCCGCACTCCCCAGCTGCCTCCGCAAGATCGGGATCCATGCAAAGCAATGACAGGAAATCAGCCTTTCCGAGCGCCTGGGTGGTCAACTGATCAAATTCCGGTCCTTCGAGGGAAAAGCCATAAGGGCCGTCGGGTTTGAGCTTGTGCGATAAATCGCCGCTTGCGATCAAGACCGTGCGGCGCCCAAGCGCATTTGCCGTGCGCGCAATGAGCGTGCCGAGCCGGTAGTGCTCCATGGGCGATAAGCCCGACAGGGAGATGCGAACGACCCGATAGTCACGCAGGCATTCGTCAAGCGCCAGAATGGGCAGCATGGTCCCGTGGTCGAGCCGCGGATCTTTCTCCCCGAGCGTGCCCGCCGGGAGTTCTTCCTGCTTGCACAGGTTTTCGAGCGCACGGGTAAACTCTACGTCATAATGCGAAACGGCCTGCAGGCGCGGCGCACCAAAAGCACCGAAGTCGCCCACGGCGGATGTGCCGGGCGAGATGTGAAAATAATCGGAATAAAGTATGTTGTGCGGCGTTGTGATGACGACAGTATCGGGCCGCAGCGCGGCAGCGCGCATCATCGCCCTCTTTTCGGCATCAATCGTCTGTTGAATCCCCGTTTCCGCGCCCCGACCGATCTCCGGACGCATGATCGGCGGATGCGGAACCACAAAGGCAGCAAGAATGGACATCACTGCACCTCCCATTTGCACAATCGTATTCCCCAAATTGGGGATTCGCATGTACACCATTTACGAATCGATGAAAATAGAGTATAATAAATCTAACCTACGGGACAGGAGGCATTTGCCATGTTGGTATCAACGCGCGGGCGCTATGCCCTCAGAGTGTTGATCGATCTCGCAGAACACGAAAACGGCGGCTACATACCGCTGCGGGACATCGCACAACGTCAAGAAATTTCAGAAAAGTACCTGGAAAGCATCATTTCCGTTCTCACGAAGGCGGGCTATCTCGATGGGCTTCGCGGAAAAGGCGGCGGCTATCGACTTACCCGCGCTCCGGAGGATTACACGGTCGGGGGAATTCTCAAACTCACAGAGGGATCGCTCGCACCCATCGCCTGCCTCGGAAGCGGTATGAATAAGTGCGTGCGTTCCACGGAATGCAAAACACTTCCCATGTGGGAAAAATTCCATAAAATTACAGAAGATTACTTCGAGGGCATCACCCTGCGCGAACTCACGAATCTGCCGGAGGGTGGAAACTACGAAATCTGACCAGGCGTCTTTTCGAATGTCGTTCAGATCAGAGAACCTTTCCTGTCGTCTGCCTGGGGATCGATCCGCAGGCGGGCGATGCTTGGTTTTGGGGAAGAATGCCGCGAAGCTCTTTCGGCAATGTGAGGAATCCGCAGCGATCACTCATAAAAACGACTGCGCGGAGATATCTCCGCGCAGCATGACGTTCTACCGTTCGCTTCCCCAGAAAACCAGCGCAAGGATACCCGGCCCCGTATGCGCGCCGATGATGGGATTGATCTCGACCATTTCGATCTCGGCATCGGGATACAGTGCGGAGATGGCTGCGGCGAGCTTATTGGCATCCTCGATGGCATCCCCGTGACCAACCACGACGCGCTTTGAGAAGTTGGGGTTCCAGCCCTTCGCCATGCGCGCCAGTTGCGCCTCGATGGCTTTTTTCCGGCCACGCGGTCGCTCCACGGCCTTGAGCGCACCCTCATTGTCGACATGCAACAGGGGCTTGATTTGCAGGAGCGTGCCCATGGCGGCGGTTGCCGCGGAGACGCGCCCCCCGCGCCTTAAGTGCTCGAATGTATCGACGGTAAACCAGTGACAAACCTCGAGCCTGTGTTTTGTGATCCAGGCAGCAAGCTCGGAAAGCGTGGCGCCTTCCTTCTGCCGCCGCGCGGCCTCACACGCAAGCACGCCCTGCCCCGCGGAGGCCGCAAGCGAGTCGACGACCACGACCAGGCGCCCCGGATACGCAGCTTCAAGCTCGGCGGCGCACATCCGGGCGATCTCGATGGTGCTCGAAAGCGCAGAGGAGAGGGACAGATAAAGAACATCCCGTCCGCTTTTGAGAACCGGCTCGAAGGCGGATCGGTAGACCTCGGGATTGATCATCGAGGTCGTGGCAAACTTCCCGCCGCGCAGCGCGGCATAAAATTCCCGGGTGGTAATATTTCCGCCCGTGCCGCAAGTGCGCGCCTCGCCGCTCAGATCGATGTCCATGGGGATAACCTCGATGGCGGGCAATCCCTGCTGCATGCCCTCCGTCATATCCGCGTTTGCATCGGTTATAATCTGGTATTGCATGGGTGTCTCCTTTGCCGTCATTCCGTTTTGGGATCGATATACCGTGCCACCAGTATGGGATAATCCATCGCCCAGACTTTTCCCAAAGTATATTTGGCACGCGACGGTCGATAGTCGATGTCGAAGCCAATGACGCTGTCGGCCTTGCCCGCCATGGTCGTGCGGAAGCGAACGGTGTTCTTCCCGTAGGTCGCCAGCTTGGCGATGAAGCTGTATTCGCCGATCGTCGTATTGTTGGTGACGCTGCCTTCGACATAATCCGTGTCCCCAGACACGATCGCGCCGGGATCACATTTCCCGGTGATGGTTACGATATCTGTGCAGGCGCTTGTGGGCTTTGCCCCATTTCCTGACCGCAAATTGCGCAGATCAAAATACAAGTCCTCCCGTGATCCTATGTTATTTCAACTCGGGGCGGTATAATTCCTTCTTTTCCGTTCATATTTCCAAAAATGCCCGGTTCCGGGCCATTGCTCCCCGAAACCGGGTGAAAAAAGGATGTTCGGGCAGGTGCGATCACTCTGTCTTCAGATACAGGAAGCGCGCGATCATCATGGGATAATAGTGATCTTTGTACATATGCCTGCCGCTCACGTCCGCATAGGCCGTATAGACCCTGCCAATCGTGGGCGAGCCGAGACTCGACACGTTTTCGAGCACGACCAAATGCTGTGTGCCGTCTGATCCAACGTCCATGATGACATACTGCGTTTCATCTTCGTACACGACGTCCATGACTTCGCCCTCACAAAGGAAGATGCGCCCCGTCCACTGCTCGAAGAGCTCGCACAGCGTCGGATAGTCCATCTTCCAAGCCTTGCGCGAATACTCGTCGAGCGTGGGTTTGTAATCGATGGTGAGGCTGATGACGCTGTCGGCCTTGCCCGCCATGGCCGCGCGGAAGCGAACGGTGTTCTTCCCGTAGGTCGCCAGCTTGGCGATGAAGCTGTATTCGCCGGTCGTCGTATTGTTGGTGACGCTGCCTTCCACATAGTCCGTGTCCACAGACACGATCGCGCCGGGATCGCATTTTCCTGTGATGGTCACGATGTTTGTGGTGGAGCTTGTGGGCGTGCTCGTCGAAATCTCGACGCCAATCTCCATCTGTGCGCGGTAGATGACAATGTCACGCCGCGCCTCCTTGTGACCAGGCGTGTTGACGATGATGGTATATGTATTGTCTCCGACGGGATAAACGTCCTCGTTGTCCGACAAAAGCCCGCCCTGATCGACGATGTCCGTCACGTTCTTTCCGTTGACGGTGACGGTGCTCCCCGGCACGACCTGCACCTTGATCGGATAAATCGAGGTATTGACGGATATGTCGTCCTCTTCGGGGCTTATGACCGTGATCGGCGATACAGGCGCGATGACTTCAAATGACAATGCGGGCAAAAGCCGTTTATCGCCGTTTTGATAAAGGAGCATCGCCGCAACGCTCACCTGCGCACTCTCGATGGTCTCAATGTCCGGGCCGAACCAGTCACAGTCAGGAATCTCAAGGCGGGCAACACCGCCCGAAAAGGCAACCGTCTTGTCGAGATCCTCAAAAAACACCGCGTCGCCATCCTTGCCGTAGTACGTCACGGCGTGTCCGGCGCGCCCGTCGTCGAGGGTCACTTCAGAAATCGTGGGCGCGTAGGCACCGCGCGTATAGAGCTTATTGAGTTGATAGGAATCAATCCAGAAGTAAAGCTTATAGACGCCAACGCAAATGATTGCGAGCGCCAAAATCCAAGAGACGACGACGATCAAGGCCCGAAGCGGACGAAACGCCCGGGTCTTTTTTTCAAAGCCGCACAGCGGACAAATCGCGTTGCCGCGGCCCATCTCCTGACCGCAATTCGGACAAACCAATCTGAAAGCCCTCCTTCGTGATCCTATTTTATTTCAACCCGTACCCGTATAAATCCTGCCTTGGTGGGCATGTTTACAAAAATGCCCGGTTTCCGCACCGATTTTCGCAAGGGATCAACATTTTACCCAGGGTCATCACTCCCCATATCGGGGAGGTTTGGAGGGCCGTAGCCCTTCATATTCAATCATTCGTGTCGGCTTTGCCGGCGCAAATGGATTCGTCCCAAGGGCGCGCTTGCGCGCCCGACGACGAATCGGTTCCGCCATCCGGATTTCGCCCGGCATTTCCCGCAGAAAATGTAGAAATCCGGTTCCTCGTTCTTCCGCAATCGCTTACAGCGAAGCCGTCAGCGATTGCGCTGACATTTTACCCCGCGTTTGCTCGACAGCGCTTCCGATTGTGTTATAATAAGATCAATATTATGCATGGAGAAATCGATGAGCGCATACTTGGATAACAGTGCAACCACGAAACCGGACGACCGGGTGATCGAAAAAATGGCCGAATGCATGCGCACCGGCTACTTCAATCCCTCTTCCGTGTACGCTCCTGCCGTCGCGTCGATGCGCGCGATGCGTGATTGCCGGGAAGAAATACTTAAATCCGTGCGCGGCGCGGACTGCAAACTCACCTTCACCTCCGGCGGTACGGAGGCCAATAACCTCGCAATCCTGGGATCGGCGGATCGGTTGCGCGGCATTGCGGTCACGGCTCTGTCCACGGTCGAACACCCCTCCGTCCGCGCGGCGCACGAGGCGCTTGCCGCGCGCGGTATCGATGTGCGCACGATCGGCGTCGATCCGTCCGGTCTTTTCGACTTTGCCGCGCTCGAAAGGGCGCTCGACGACGGCGCCAGGCTCGTAAGCGTCATGCAGGTCAATAACGAAACCGGCGCGATCAACGACATCCGGCGCATCCACGATCTGATCCGTGGGCGTGCACTTTTACACGTTGACGGCGTACAGGGCTATCTGCGCGTGCCCTTCGACATGAAGGATTGTGAGCTTTATACGCTCTCCGCCCACAAAATTCACGGTCCAAAGGGAATCGGTGCGCTGATCCATCGAAAAAGCGTTCGGCTGAACCCGCGCGCCGTGGGCGGCGGACAGGAGGACAACCTGCGTTCCGGAACAGAGAACACCCCCGGCATCGCGGGTCTGCGCGAAGCCGTGCGTCTGATGGCGGAATGTGATACACATGCGCTTTTCGAGCGGAAGCTGCACATGATCGCGGCATTCCAAAAAGCGGTTCCAGAGGCGCTCGTCAACGGTCCCGACCCCATAAATGCCGCACCGCACATCGTCAACATGAGTTTTCCCGGCGTGCGGGGCGAGGTGCTTCTGCATGCGCTGGAAGCGGATGAAATCTATGTGTCGACGGGTTCCGCATGCTCGTCCAAAAAGACAAAAGTGAGTCGGGTACTGGTTGCGATGGGTATTCCAACGCCGCGTGCGGAATCTGCGCTCAGGTTCAGCATCTCCCCGCACACGGCGTCCGAAGAGATTGATTACGCAGCCGAAAAATTGGAAAAAATATACAAAGAGCTGAAACGCTTTCAAAGGAGATAGCAAATGCGCAAGGTACTTCTGGTGCGATTTGGCGAGGTCTATCTAAAGGGCCTCAATCGCTCGAGCTTTTTAAAGATACTGACCGACAACGTGAAAAAGGCCGTCAAACAGGTGGGCGGCACCGTTTGGCTCGCGGACTCCCGCATTTATGTGGCGGACGTCGCCGACATGGATGACTGCATCGCGCGCGTCAAGCGCGTGTTCGGCATCTATTCGGTCAGCCCTGCCTACGAGCTTGACAAGGACTTTGAGCAGATCGCGGACGCATGCGTCGAGATGGCAAGGGAATTGACGGGCACGTTTAAGGTGTTCGCGCGCCGCTCGGACAAGCGGTTTCCCGTCACATCCATGGACATGGCGGTGGAAATCGGCGGGCGCATACTGGATGCAAATTCGAACCTAAGGGTCGACGTTCACAAGCCGCAGCACAGGGTTTCAGTCGAGGTGCGCGACAAGGCTTATGTCTACACGGGCGAGATGATGGCGGCGGGCGGGCTTCCCATGGGAACGGGCGGCAAGGCCGCGCTCCTCCTCTCGGGCGGCATCGACAGCCCCGTTGCGGGTTATCAGCTCATGCGCCGCGGCGTCCGGCTGTGCGCCATCCACTTCATGTCCCCGCCATACACGGGTGAGCTCGCGCGCGAGAAGGTTCTGTCCCTTGCGAAGATCCTCACCACCTATGCAGGGGGCATGCGCATCTACCTCGTTCCGTTTACGAAGGTGCAGCTCGCCATCAAGGAGCATTGTCCGGAAGATTTGGGCACGGTCATCACGCGCCGCTTCATGATGCGCATCGCGTGCAGAATCGCGCGGGATTTTGGCGCGCAGGCGCTCATTACGGGCGAATCGCTGGGTCAGGTGGCAAGCCAGACCATGGAAGCCATCGGCTGTACCGACGCGGTTTGCGACATGCCGGTCTTCCGCCCGCTCATCGGGCTCGACAAGATTGAAATCATCCACATCGCGGAGGCGATCGACACATACGAAACATCGATCCTTCCCTACGAGGACTGCTGCACCGTATTTACGCCCCGCCACCCCGTCACCCACCCCAAGCTCGCAAACATGCCCCATGCGGAATCGAAATTGGACGTGGACGCATTGGTGGACGAGGCGGTCACAAACACCGAAAAGGTCATTTTGTAAAACACGATGGACGTACGAGAATACATTGAAAAACTGAAAAGCAATCCGGATTTTATGCGCAACGTCACGAACTGGCGCGTGGTGCCCGCGCGGGAGGCGGCGTATGCGGACTTTCCCATGTCGCTCGACGCGCGCATCGTCGATGTGCTCACATCGCGCGGCATCACAAGGCCATACATTCACCAGGCGCGCGCCATCTCGGCAGCGCTCGAAGGCCAGGATTTCGTGGTCGTCACACCCACCGCGTCCGGAAAGACGCTGTGCTACAACGTCCCCGTGCTCGACGCGATTTTGAAGGACGATGCGGCGCGGGCGCTGTACCTTTTCCCCACCAAGGCGCTCTCAAGCGATCAGGTGGCGGAACTCTATTCCATGATCGAGGCCATGGGCGCGGACATCAAGGCATACACCTACGACGGGGATACGCCCGCAGCCGCGCGCACCGCCGTCCGGCAGGCCGGACACGTGGTGGTCACGAACCCGGACATGCTCCATCAGGGCATCCTCCCGCACCATGCCAAGTGGGTGAAGCTCTTTGAAAACCTGAGATACGTCGTCATTGACGAAATCCACGCCTACACGGGCGTTTTTGGGTCGAACCTCGCAAACGTCGTGCGGCGGCTTCTGCGCATCTGCGCGTTCTACGGCGCACACCCGACGTTCATCTGCTGCTCCGCAACCATCCAAAACCCCAAGGCGCTTGCAGAGACCATGACGGGACGCGAAATGCGGCTCATCGATGAAAACGGCGCGCCCGCGGGCGAACGGCACGTGGTTTTCTACAACCCACCCGTCGTGAACGCCCAGCTCGGCATCCGCGCGGGCGCGATCCCCGAAACGCGCGACATCGCGGCGTCTCTTTTGCGCAACAACGTCTCGCATATCGTCTTCGCGCGCGCGCGGCTCACGGTGGAAGTTCTGGTGCGTTATCTCAAGGACATGGTGCGCGATCCATTGGGCAACGCGGGGCGCGTGCGCGGCTATCGCGGCGGCTATCTGCCCACCCAACGGCGCGAAATTGAGCGCGAGCTGCGCGCCGGAAAGATCACCTCCATCATCTCGACCAACGCGCTGGAGTTGGGCATCGACATCGGGCAGTTGGATGCGTGCGTGCTCTGCGGATACCCCGGCACAATCGCGTCGACCTGGCAGCAGGCCGGACGCGCGGGCCGACGCGGCGCGGCGTCGCTGCTCATCATCGTGGCAACCTCGAGCCCGCTTGACCAGTACATGATCTCCCACCCCGACTACTTCTTCGGGCGTTCGCCGGAAACCGCGCTCATCAATCCGGAAAACCTCTATATTCTCATCAACCACCTCAAATGTGCCGCCTACGAGCTTCCCTTTGACGAGGGCGAGACATTCGCGGGCAACGAGGACACGGGCGAGCTGCTGTCTTATCTCTCGGAGGAAAATATTCTGCGCGAGGTTGGCGGGCGCTATTACTGGATGGCGGAGGAATTCCCACAGGCCGGAATCAACCTGCGCTCGGCGTCCGATCAGAATTTCCTGATCGTGGACATCACAAATCCCAAGAAGCATAAAATCATCGGCGAGATGGACCGATTCACGGTGCCGATGCTCCTTCACCAATATGCCATTTACATGCATGAGGGGCGGCAGTTTCAGGTCGAAAACCTCGACTTTGACGACAAGAAGGCCTATGTACGCGAAGTGGACGTGGGCTACTATACGGACGCAAATCTCACGACGTCCTTAAAGGTGCTCGACCAGTTTGAGGAAGAGCCGTCCGGCGCACTGACCCGCGCGCGGGGCGAGGTGCTCGTTTCAAGCATCGTGACGCTGTTTAAAAAGATTAAGTTCGATACGCACGAAAATCTGGGTTGGGGGCCCGTGACGCTCCCGGAACTTGAAATGCACACGACCGCCTGCTGGTGGACGCTTCCCGAGGGGATGGAGACTCGCTTCGGCAAGGAAGAACTAAAGGGCGCCATGGTCGGGCTTGCGCACGTGCTGCGCGGCATCGTCCCGGCGCACCTGATGTGCGCGCCGCAGGACATCTCGGTGGTCTATCACGTGCGCGACCCGTTCACGGACAAGCCGACGATTTATCTCTATGACGGCGTACCCGGCGGCATCGGTCTTTCCGATAAGGTGTATGAGATGGACAAGGCCCTGCTCGCCACGGCGCGCGACGTTCTGAAATCGTGCCCGTGCCCGGATGGATGCCCAAGCTGTGTGGGCGTTGCGGCGGGTGGCGGCGCAAAGTTCACGCTGATCCGCATACTCGACGAACTGCTGGCTGGGGCCAATTAACAGGAAGAGGCGAAGCATGGACGACGAAGTCAAATTGTACGTCATCGCGGAATTCGACGCGCGCACCGAGGAGAGACTCTCGAATTATCGGGACATGATGATCGGCGCGGGGTATGTTGGCGTGCAGACCGTGGGCATCCGAAACCACGTCACGCTCGGCTCCTTTGATCTCGCGGGTAGGGGCGCGCTCGCTGCGCTCGTTCGGCGCGAGTCGAGCGGATTGGCAATCCCCATTCGGTTTGCCGAAACGGGAACATTCGGCGACCGGGTTCTGTTCATTCACCCGGAGGAAACGGAGGCCCTCAAGGCACTGCACGTCCGCTATGACGACGGGAGCGACTGGGTGCCGCATTGCACCATGTACCTCTCCGAGGAGGGCGGCATCGCGCCCGCGAAGGCGTATCTCGATTCGATCTTCGCTCCGTTCGAGGGCATGATCACGCGCATTTCCCTGTTTGAATTTTTCCCCTCGAAGTGCATTGAGGCAGTCGATTTGCGCGAAAACGATTGACAGTCCACAAGGCCCTTAGTCCTCCGTCCATGACAGAAGCGATGGAATTCGGCGTAGTCCTTTGTTCCTGGCACGAAGCCGGAGCGCAGGCGTAACAGCCAGGGGGCGGACTTTCCGCCTACGTCACGCGGAGAGCGACAAAGCCGAGGACGAAAGGGGTCGCCGAAAACGCGGTTCTGTTGTGGATGGAGTATGAGAGAAAGCGCAGCGACGGATTTTCGTTCAAGACGAGGTTGATTTGCCGCGGTTTACCGCGACAAACCAAGTCGCTTCGCGACCCCACCGACTCCGTCGGCGCGCCTTGGAGCAAAGGCGAGGGCGTAGCATTGCTACGTCGAGCCGACTGCGACGCCGGAGGTTTGATTGCCAATGGCAGTCAAAGTCGCTTCACAACCGGGATTTTCAAACTTTGTTTTAAAAACCCCGCCTTTGGGCGAAAAGAAGCGCTACGGCTTCTCGGTATTTCTGTGTCTTGCTCTAAGGCTATACCGCACAAAGAGGGAGCCGGGTTTGATGTACTCCATGCGCGTTCAGCATTCCTTTTCCTTCCGGTACCATACCAGCGTCATTCGCTCGTTCACAACCGCGCTCTCGCCCGTCAAACGATACCCCATCTTTTCATACAGGTAGCAATTCCCCGCCTCCTCGCGTATGGTTTCAAGCATCCACACGCGCATGTCGGGATGAAGATGTTCCAGCTCGCAAAGCGCCGCCTGCATGATTCCACGCCCCTGCCGCTCCGGTACGACAAAGAGCGGCCCCAGGAGGATGTGCTCTGGATACAGCCGCATGCGCAGTCCGCCGACAGCCGTGCCGTCTTCTTCAACGATATAATAATGGGTATGATCCTGCTTGAGGCGGGCAATTGTTTGGGTCATCGGCTCGTTCGCGGGATTCGTCGCATAATCCTGATACTTGACGAGCAGCCGCCTGAACGCACGCAGTTGCATTTCATATAAAAGCCGCGCGTCCTTTTCGGACGCGCGGACGAGTGAGACCATCAGAACTCCGCGTTCTGCGTTGTCCGTGGGAAAGGCAGAACGTCCCGGATATTTGAAATGCCCGTCAGGTACATCACCATGCGCTCAAAGCCCATGCCGAACCCGGCATGCGGCGCGGTGCCGTACTTGCGCAGTTCGAGATACCACCAGTAGTCTTCCGGATTCATCCCGAGCTCTTCAATGCGTGCCTTGAGCACGTCGTAGCGCTCCTCGCGCTGGCTTCCTCCGCAAAGCTCACCGATGCCCGGCACCAATAGGTCGGCGGCCGCGACAGTCTTCCCGTCGTCGTTCATGCGCATATAGAAGGCCTTGATCTCCTTGGGATAGTCCGTGACGAACACGGGGCGCCCAAAGTGCTTTTCTGTCAGGTATCTCTCGTGCTCGGTTTGCAGATCGCAACCCCAATAGACCGGGAACTCGAACGTCTGACCGCTCGATTTCAGAATCTCGATTGCTTCCGTGTACGATACGCGTGCGAACTGCGCATTGACCACCGACGACAGCCGATCAACGAGCCCCTGATCGACAAAGCTATTCAAAAACGCCATCTCTTCGGGGCATTCCGCCAAAACCGCAGTGATGATGTATTTGATCATCTCTTCTTCGAGGCGCAAGTCGTCCTCCAGGTCGGCAAATGCGATCTCCGGCTCGATCATCCAGAATTCTGCGGCATGCCGCGTCGTATAGCTGACCTCCGCGCGGAACGTCGGCCCGAAGGTGTAGACGTTTCTGAACGACATGGCGAAGATTTCGGCGTTCAACTGCCCGGAGACGGTCATATACACCGGCTTTCCGAAAAAATCCTTCGCAAAATCCACCTGTCCCTCCTCGGTGCGCGGTGGATCGCCCGCATCCAGCGTGGTAATGCGGAACATTTCGCCTGCTCCCTCGCAGTCCGCGCCCGTGATGAGGGGCGTGTGGACATAGAGATAGCCCTTGTCGTGGAAAAAACGGTGGATCGCCTGCGCGGTGACGGAACGCACGCGGAAGGCGCACTGAAACAGGTTTGCGCGCGGTCTGAGATGCTGAATCGTGCGCAGATATTCGAGCGTGTGGCGCTTTTTCTGAAGCGGATAATCGCTCGGACTTTCACCGACGAGCGTGACCGACTCGGCCTTTAATTCAAAGGGCTGCTTCATTTCCGGCGTGAGCACGATCGTGCCCGTGAACGCGACCGCGGCGCCGACGGAGATGCCCTTGACGATCTCGCGGTAATTTTCGAGCTTATCCTCCTCGAGCACAACCTGCAGGTTGCGGAAATAGCTCCCATCGTTCAGCTCGACAAACGCAAACGCCTTCGATTCACGGCTCGTGCGCACCCATCCCTCGACGGTGACGTCCTTAACGTCCGCGTGCGGAACGGTGGTGAAAAGGTCCTTTACCAAAGTAACCGCCATAAGCATCCTCCTTCCAACACAATATTCGTCATTATATCCCCTCTGTTCATTTATGTAAAGCCAGAGTTTGTTAATCGTTCCGCTTCATCTTCTCGCGCACCCGTCGGCGGACGATTTGCTTCCAAAAGCGCGTATGCGATTGAACCACGCTGCCCCACATGCCACCCAGAAGCGTACGCGCGCTCGCCGCGCCAGCCTCGATGACGCGTGGCACGAAGACGAACAGAACCGCCAAGCGGAGAAGACCCGAAAGCAGGAACAGATAGTTGTAGCGCGTGAGCGTCCAGCCCATGAGCGACATGTCCAGAGGTTCGAGCCGCAGCAGCACGTTGTCCAGCAACCAACCGCCCGCAAAGCTCCCGAATGCGGACCCGAGAAGCTGTGTGAACATGAAATATACCGCGAAATACATGGACTTGTTCTCGCCCTGTGCCTGTCCCATGAACAGATTTTGTGCACCCAAATCATATGCGCACCACGTCGCACCGGAGAGCATGTTGAGGAGGATCACCGGTATGTAGTTTCCAATTCCGATCACGAGCCAGAACAGCGGCATGATCGCCACGAAGAACCCGCCGACCATGATGACCGGCTTCGACCCGAACCGGTCGAGTGCATGCCCCCAGCGCGTAACGACCAATATCAGCGCCAGATTGCCCGCAACCTGCGTGTACAGCGTGATTTGAAGGCTCGACATCTTCATCACGCCCTGCATGTACACATTGAAATACGGCGCACATATCATGATCGCGAAAATCCAGACCGTTGAGAGCGTCACGACGCGCATGTACTGCTTGTCCGCGAGTACGGTTTTTACCATCGAGAACATGGGATTGCGCTTCGGCATTTCGCGCATGGGCGGCAGTTTCATGAACAGAAAGCAACAGATGTCGAACGTGCCCATCACGCCCGAGATCATAAATGCCACCGAATAGCCCGGCATGCCCGGCATGGCATCGAGCAGCATGCCGATGAGGATGCCGACGACAAGTGCGGTCACGGTCGACACGCGGCTGCGCGCAGCAAAATAGCTTCCCCTTATTTTGATGGGAATCACGTCGTCGCAGATTGAAAAAAATGCGACGTTCATAAACGGCATCATCGCCGCGCTTGCGAAGACAAGCATTCCCGCAATCCAAATCCGAAGCTGAGCGGCGCCCATCGGGATGATATACGGCACCAGCGCGAACGGAATCCACGCGACTCGCTGAATCAGACCGGATACGATGAAGATCTTTTTGCGTTTGCGCGTCTTTTCCATATAATACGAGGCGAGGAATTGAAACGCATTCGCAATGGAGGGAAGCGCAAGAATCACGCCATATACGGTATCGCTGACGCCCAGTTCCTTCCAATATCCTGTAAACGCGATACCGTTTGTGACGTTCGCCCAGACCATACCCCCCATGACCGCCAGAATCAGAAGGCGCATTGTCCGCACCGATTCCTGCGTAAGGCCTCTTTGGTCAATGACGCGGAATTTTTCCTTGACGTTATGCCAGTTCATAGTTCCTCACGCGCGCCGCTGCAACACGGGCAGCGGGCTCTTCTTCGAGATAAAATACCGATGTGTCTGCAATGCCCCTGCGATTCCGGAAAGGAGCATGATCGCGTACACCGGCCAAAACGCCCAATCCGCAATGGCCCCTGCAATGGTCGTACCGAGCGTGGCGGGGGCTGTAACGATGGAAGTCAGAACGATGTGATTCGCACGCTCCTTTTCGTCCACGATGGCGATGACATGCTGTGTAAACGCGTTATTGGCGACGTATGTAAACTTGATGAGCACCATCGCGGCGGAAAGACAGATCATCACGCTCACGCCCAAACGGGCACAGGCGAACGCCGCTATGTTCAAAAGCGCGCACGCGATGCCCGCCATTTGCGCCAGCATCATCATAACCGGATAATTGGCGCGACGACTGACCCGCGACCAGAAAAAGCCCGCCATGATCTGCCCGGCAACCGGCATATACACCAGAAGCGAGAGCTGATAGTCCGTCAGGCCGTTCATCTGGCCGAATTTATAGTTGATGGGCGCGGAGATCATCGTAAAGGTAAACAGCAGCCGCGCGATGATCGTCTGCCGCACACCCTGATTATGGATGATCAGCGGTGCGAGCTCGCGCACATAGCGCGCGGGGCTCTTAATCGGTTCATCCGGCATACTTGCATGCGGGAGATCTTTGAAAAAGAGCATCATCGTTGCGGACAGGACAAACACCGCGCCGCTCAGTACGAAGATGATGGAAAACTGGTCCATTTTGGGAAGGGCTGACGTGAGTATGCGTTGGAGGACGAAGCCGACAAAAATGCCGATCCCGCCGCAAATGGATTGCTGGATGGACAGAACCTCACCGCGCCTTTGAAGCGGGAGCGTGCGCGCCATCATCTGCGTCCAGCACAGCCCCACAAACCCGTCGATGATGAAGACGGCGAAGTACATGAGAATGAACATCCACGCGGCGGCAGCGCCGTGCATGCCTGCGAGGATCAATAATGCAAACAGAAGCAGCAGAGAGCGGCTTAAAAACGCCATTTTGATCATGAACGGCCCCTGCCGTCTGATCCGATGCACAAACAGGCCGCACACAAACTCGCCCACGTAAAACGCGAGCGAGCTCATGGTGGCGGCAAGCCCCGCGAGCGTAACGGAGCCTGATGTAAAGTCGATGAATTCTGCAACAACCGTTTCATTGGGAATGAAGGAGAGCGCCGCGTAAAAGAGCGCGCCTTCTAGCACCATGAAGATGGAATTGCGCCTCGCGATCCTCTGTGCGTCCATTGACACCTCGGATTGTCGGGCAAGGGCGCACAGAGCATGCGTGTGCGGGCCTCATGCGCTTTCGTCAGACCGAGCTTTCCGCGTTCACAGGAGTAGCAGTGCTACATCCGGAATGCGGCTGGCACGAATTGTTGGAAATGCAGCCGTCCATACACGTCAGATTGTGCGGGATTGCCTCAGTATTTCGCCGCCTTGTAAATCTCGCGCAGCACGTTTTCAAGTCCGTTCGCGCATGGTTCGCGATCCATCGCCTCATAGAGCGCGCCGCGCCCCGAGTAGAGCCTGATGATCGCATCGTATAGCGTATTTGCGTTTAAATCTTCCTGCAGGAGCCTGTGTGCGAGACCGCGCTCGACAAAGGACTGGGCATTGATAATCTGGTCGCCCCGGCTGGCGCCCTTTGGGTATGGGATGAGGAGCATGGGTTTTCGAAGCGCCACCATTTCGCACAGCGTATTGGCGCCCGCGCGGGACACGAGCAAATCCGCGCATGCGTACGCATCCGCCATATCCTCGTCAAGGTACTCGCATTGCGCATAGTTCTTTGTGCCTTCGAGAGAGGCATTAAAGTTGCCCGGCCCGCACAGATGTAGAACCTGAAAGGAATTCGTCAGTCTGGGCAATGCTTCGACCACGGCGTCGTTGATCGCAACGGCACCGCTTGAACCGCCGGTGACCATGACCACCGGAATGCCATCTTTAAAGCCAAACCGATTCAGTCCGCGCCGCCTGTCGCCTCTGAGGATTTCGGGACGGATGGGCGTTCCGGTATAAAGTCCCTTTGCGCCTGCCAGTTTTGCAGCCTCCGGAAAGGTACAGCAAAGAACATCGACAAACGGAGCGGTGAGCTTGTTCGCAAGTCCGGGCGTCATGTCGGATTCGTGGCTCACGACGGGTATGTGATTGAGCCGCGCACCGTAGACCACGGGCACGGACACAAAGCCGCCCTTTGAAAATACGACGTTTGGCTTCAGCTGTTTGAGGAGGCGACGCGCCTGGACGACGCCTTTCATCACTTTGAAGGGGTCAGAGAAATTTTTCGGATCGAGGTACCTGCGCAGTTTTCCGCAGGAAACGGCGTGATAGGTAACGCCCTCGACAGACACGACGAGTTTCTCCTCAACGGAATTGGCTGCGCCGATATAATGCACATCCCAACCGTCCCTGAAAAGCCGCGGAATCAGCGCAAGATTCGGCGTCACATGACCCGCCGTCCCGCCACCCGTCAATACGATTCTCTTCATTTTAAAAACCTCGCCGTTCAGCGTCCAATCTTTCAGTCTGTCTTGGACTTTTCGCCCCGCCGACCCGGAATCGCGTGCGATTCCTAAGCCATTTTACCTCGCTTGTCGGCGTGCCGATCCCGTATCCGCCCCGCCGACCCGGAATCGCGTGCGATTCCTAAGCCATTATATCACGTGGGCGGGAAAAAAGTTTTTGATTTGCTGTAAAACTTCTTTTGTTTTTCACGGTTTTGCTTTATCATGTAATGAGGGATATGGGAGGTGTAACCATGGCATATCAGACGCTCTACAGGGCATGGCGCCCGCAGACGTTCGCGGAGATCTTCGGACAGGACGCGATCATCCGGACGCTTAAGCGCCAGATCCTTGCAAAGAGGATCGCGCATGCGTACCTGTTCTGCGGTCCGCGCGGCACAGGAAAGACGTCTGCCGCCAAGGTGTTTTCCCGCGCGATCAACTGCCTGGACGAATCGTCACCTGAACCCTGCGGCATTTGCGAATCGTGCGTGGCGCTCCAGCGCGAGAACTCCATGGACGTGATGGAAATTGACGCTGCGTCCAACAACGGCGTGGACGAAATCCGCGATTTGCGCGAAAAGGTCAAGTACCCGCCCGCTGTCGCGAAATATAAGGTATACATCATCGACGAGGTACACATGCTCTCGACGGGCGCGTTCAACGCGCTTCTCAAGACGCTTGAGGAACCGCCCGCGCACGCGGTATTCATCCTCGCGACAACCGAACCCCAACGCCTGCCCGCGACCATCCTCTCCCGCTGCCAACGGTTCGACTTCCGGCGCATCAGCGTCGAGACCATTGTCGAAAAGCTCATGATCGTTCTAGGCGGCATCGAGCGCGAGGCGGAAGAAGACGCCCTTTATGAGGTCGCACGTGCGGCGGAAGGCGCACTGCGCGACGCGCTGTCGCTTCTGGATGTGTGCCTTTCCTATACGGATTCCGTTGTGACCGCGTCGCTTGCGCGAGACATTCTCGGCACATCGGGGCGCGCGTTTTTATTCTCCTTTTTCGACGCTCTTGTTGACAACGACGCAAAATACTGCCTCGAGGCCATTGCCGAGGCCATGGATACGGGCCGCGATCCGCAGGTCTTCGCCCGGGATGTGGTCACCCATGCGCGCACGGCGCTCCTCGCGGGCATCGTAGGCGACAGCCTTGAACGGCTCACGGAAATTACGGCGGAAGATGCGGCGCGATTTCGCACGCTTGCACAGCGTACCCCGCGCGAAAAGCTCATGCGCGTGATGGAGCTTTTCATGAAGGCAGAGCCGGACATGAAGTGGGCGACCCAGCCGCGCACGATCCTGGAACTATGCGCCGTGCGCGCCTGCCATCCTGAATCGGATGAGGATGCACGCCTCGAGGAGCGCGTGGCAAAGATCGAAGGCGCGCTGAAAAACGGCATAACCGTTTCCCCCACACCACCAAAGACGACAGCGCCCGTGTCGGAATCCAATCCTGCGCCGACGAAAAAGCCCGCCGAGAAACCTGCTCCATCGCCTGTAAGCGCCGCCCTGCCGCCAAAGGAGTATCTCGAGGCCATTGCAGCCGTCATTGGTGAGAACCCGTCTGTCAAAAATCCCGTTGCGGCAATGGTTTTCGTCGGGATGGAGAATGGCGTTGCGCACGTCGAATTCCCCAAAAAGAACATGATGTTCATGAAGATGCTGGAGCGCAAGACAGATCTCTTCGACGCCGCACTCACGCAGGCGTTTGGCACACCCACAAAAATTGCGATGGCACTCGAGGGCACGGCAAGGCCAGCGGTCAAGTCGACGCCCGCCCCCGCGAAAAGCGTCATCGAGCAATCCTACGACATATTTGGCCGCGAAAATATCGACCTAACGGAGTAGAAAAATGAAATATGAAGACATTCCGTACAGAAGACCTGATCTGAAGGCGGCTTCCGCAACCCTCGAAGATATCGCACGGCAGATGAGTGACGCGATGACCGCGCATGAGCGGCTTGCCGTGCTTTCAGTCTACGAGGCATATCTTTCCCACCTGACGACCAGGCTCGCACTGACGCAACTGCGGTATTACCTTGACACCGGCAACAAAGAGCATGCTGCGGACATGGCGTACCTGACCGAAAATGCACCGCATCTGGATATGGCGACGAACAAGATCACCGCTGCGCTTCTGGACGCGACGGATCGCGACGACCTCGAAAAGGAGCTGGGCTCTTTCTTCTTCGACCAGGCTGCCGCACACAGGAAGACGACATCCGCACGCAATGAATCCCTGCAAATCGAGGAGCAGGTGCTCGTGCAGCGCTATACCGCCATCGTCGCGCGCGCCAACGTACATTTTGAGGAAAAGACGCACACTTTGACCGAAATGACGCGCTTCTTCTCCGATCCATCTCGCCCGATCAGGCGATCTGCCATGCGCGCCGTCAATGGTTGGTACGAAGATCACGCGGAAGATCTCAACGATATTTTTGACCGACTCGTCAAAAATCGCGCACAGCAGGCGAAGAATCTGGGGTTTGATTCCTACACCGACCTTCGCTATGCGACGCGCTATGGTTACGGACGAAAAGAGATCGAAACGTTCCGCGCCAACATCCAAAAAACATGGGTGCCCCTCGTCTCCGCGATCAAAGAACGGCAAAGAAAGCGCCTGGGTTTAGAGACATTTCGCATGTACGATTCCCCCGTGCGCTTCCCGGACGGAAATCCGAAACTGAAAGTCAAGCGCAGGGCGTTTGTCGATATGGCGCAGCGCATGTTTGAAAAGCTCAACCCCGATATGGGCAGCTACTTCAAATCATTGGATGAAAATGGCATGCTCGACCTGTTTGACCGGGATGGAAAGGCCACATATGCGGGCTTTTGCCTGTGGCTGCCGGATTACAGGACGAATTACATCTGCGCGCGCTTTACGGGCGATCAGTCGGACTTTGAAATTTTGACCCACGAATTCGGCCATGCCTATGCGTCCCATCGGGCGCAGGATGCGGGCGTACGGTTCACCCAGCTCGACGCACCGCAGGAGATCATGGAAACGCACTCCAAGGCCATGGAGCTATTCACAATGGCCTGCGCGGACATGTTCTTTGATGAACGCGATGCACAGCGCTATCAGGTCAAGCAACTCGAGTATATCCCCTACTTCGTCACCTCGATCTGCCAGGGCGACGCGTTCCAGCACGAAATATACGACAATCCGGAGTTCAGCGCCCGCAAGCGAAACGAGGCATTCGCGCGCATCTATCAAACGTACAATCCGTATCTCGACGAGAGCGACCTCCCCTTCACATCCTGGGGCTCGCAATGGCAGGATACGCTGGTCATTTATTCGATGCCGTTTTACTACATCGACTACGCGCTGGCGCAGGTGCTCGCCCTCGCGCTCTACCGCGAGTCGTTGACGGATTTTGACGCCGCATGGGCGCGTTATTTAACGTTCATGGATGCGGCGGGTACGCTGCCCCTCCCGGCACTCGCAAAAAAATGCGGGCTCCCCGATCCGTTTGACGAAAAGACGCTGATCGACCTTGCCCAGTTCCTCTCAGATGAACTGAGCCGGCTCGAGGATTCATCCAAGGCGACGCGGCAAGCGTAAATCATAACGCCTCATCCTTGCCAAGACACCCGGACGCAATCTTGCGTCCGGGTGTTGTCTCTTTCCTGTTAATGGACGTTCAGTTCCTGTAATCGCGCTGGGTCTGAGCTCCGCCCCTTCACAGGCCCATTTCATTAGGCCACGAACTGATCAGACGTCTATCACAATCTTCAGATTTCGTCAATCATGCAATGGACTTGCATCCTCAAATCGCCTTGCGGTTGAAGATCAGCGCAGCGCCCGCAAGAAACGCGCAGACAAGCCCCGTCAGGGAGGCAAAAGGCAGAATAAAGTCGGAAGACGCGCCGATACCGGAGAGAAGCCGCATGCCGCCGCTCGCAAGCAATATGGGGTTTCCCGCCTTTGCCGCCGGAACGATATTGAAGATCGCCAGCAAGACGACGACAAAACCCGCAAAAAGGAGACAGCCATAGCTGCTTTTCCAAATGACGCCGCCCAGCATGAGCGCGGAGAGGAGCAGAACCCCAAACGCCCATACCCCGCTCAACGCCACGAACAGGTTCGAGATTGCGCCGTCCGGCCAGAAGTAAGCGGTATATCCCCAGGTAACCAACGCGCACAGGAGATAGGCACCCGTCCAAATCAGCGCGGTCGTGAGGAATTTAGCCGCGATCACAGAAGCGCGCGTGAGCCCCTTCGTGAGTGGCTGGATGAGCGTGCCCCGCGAAAACTCGTTCGCCATCGCGCCGGAGAACAGTACGACCAATACGATCAACCCCATCTGCGGCACATTTTTGAAAAACTGTGCCCACGAATCCAGTGCTGTTGGCGTCGGAATGCTCATCGTGACACCGGCGGGCAAAAAGCGCGCGACGATCTCCGGCGTCAACTTCGCCACCAGCGGATTCATAATGCCGAACAGCAGAAACACCAATCCCAGCACGGTAAGCTTTTGCGTGCGCACCGCTTCCAGGAATTCCTTTTTAAAAAACGCCCGAAATCCCCTCATCGTACCGCCTCCATGAACAGGTTTTCCAGCGTCGGCTCCATGAGCTCCAACCGGATGGGTCTGATCTCTTCGCGCGCGAGGCAGGCGATCAGTGCGCCTTGCACTTCCGAGATGGCAGGCGAATGGATCGTCGCCGTCAACCCTTCGATTTTTGCATCTAAAAGCGCGGGCTTGCATTTTTCCAGGTCTGCGGCGGATGCAAACTCGACCGACAGGCCGTCGTGCCGCCTGCGTGCGCGCAGTTCTGTCAGCGTTCCGTTCAGCGCAAGCCTTCCATCTTTAAGCACCGCGACCCGATCGCAGATGCGCTCCGCGTCGGAGAGCGTGTGCGTCGAAAAAACCACCGTCGTGTTCCCGCGCAGATCGCCCAAAAGGTCGAGGATCTCCCTGCGCCCCACAGGATCGAGCGCGGCTGTCGGCTCGTCGCAGATGAGCAGCTTTGGCTCCCCCAGAAGCGCCTGCGCGATGCCGAGCCGCTGCTTCATTCCCCGGGAAAACCCGCCGATTTTCCCCGTCGCGCCGTTGAGTCCGACGGCTTCCATCAACGTGTTCGACCGCGCCTTTATCTCGCCCGCGCCCATTCCCGCAATTTCGCCGCAGAACTTCAGGTACTCGTGTGCGCGCATGTAGCCATAAAATTCCGGGACGTCCGGCAGGTAGCCGACAACGCGGTTCGTCTTCGTCTCGCCGTAGCGAACGCGCGTTCCGCATACATCGATGTTCCCTGCATCCGCCCGCAAAAGCCCCAGTATGAGCTTCATCGTGGTCGTCTTACCCGCGCCGTTTTGCCCGAGAAAGCCGAATACGGAACCTTCCGGCACGGAAAACGTCAGCGCGTCCAGTACCGTGTGCGTGCCAAAGGCCTTCGTGAGATTCTCGATCTTCAATACGTCCATCAATCGTCACTCCTGCCGAACGCGATATAGGCGATCGGCCCGATGATCTGGATCAACAGCACCACGATGACCCAGATGACGCGGTTGCCAACCCTGTAATGCTTGTGCCGCAGAACGTGCACGAGTGCAAAGATCATCAGCGCGAACTCAATGATAACGTAGGGAACCAGAAAAGGCCAGTATCCCGATAATTCATTCATGCCCATGTGAACCTCCCAAGTTTTCATTTAAAATCCGAATGATGTCCCGATACCGTGCGGTTTCCCGCAACGGTGAAAACGCGGGGTTTTCCGTCACGGTTTGCACCATGCTCTCCCGGATGACCGATTTACTGCGGGGGGGATGCGCGCCCAGATGGAGCCCAAAGAGCCATGGATCCAGCATGTCAAAATAATCGTCACCCCGCAGTTCATACGAGAAGTGCGCACACAGCGCAGCATACCGCGCAAGCATTTCCAGTGCGTCGTCGCTTTTCCCGCGCGATGCGTAGGACTGCGCCGCCGCGAGGTAGATAAGCGCCATGGTGTTCGAATGCAGCGTTTCCAGATGGAACGCCTCCGAAACGACAAGCGCACGCCGGATCGTCTCGTCCGCCTTTTTCGCGTCGTCTGTCATCGCCAGGTAGCCAGGAAACTCGCCTAAGAGCAGGAGCAGCGACTGATAAATGGAGATCTGCGTAATCTCCATGGCCTCGCGGGTCTCGCCCAACATCTGGTGCGCCTGCGCAATGAGCGCACTTTCCGACAAGATGGGCTTTTTGCCATCTCCGAGAAGCATCAAGGCCTCCCGCGGCGTACCCAGCATGAGGTGGCACATGGCCTCAAGATGCGTCGCTTCCTTTGCGAGATCCAGCTCATCGGATTCCCTGCGTACCCGCGTGCACAGATCCACTGCTTCACGCAGCGTATCCTGCTGTTCTGCGGTGCTCGGGGCAAGCATGTGGTGATTGACAAGCAAAATCGCCATGTGATAGAGAAGCTGCCAACAGGCGTAGTACTTGCGAATTGCCTCGCGCACCTCAGCGTGCACATCCTCAAACGGTCTTGATGCAAACGAATCCGCAAACCGCCGATACAAGCGCATGATGTCGCCTTTCTCCATTTGCGGTTTGTAGCACATCAGCTCATCGATGGTGATGCCAAAGTATGCCGCAAGAATGGGAAGCAACGCGATGTCCGGATAGCTCTGACCCGTTTCCCATTTAGAAACCGAAGCCTTCGAGACCCCGATATGCGCCGCGAGCTCCTCCTGCGTCACACCCTTTTCCCTGCGCATGGCGGTCAGTACCCCGGCAATTCCGATCTCCCGCATTTCCTCACCTCCAAGGACAATTATACCCCATTGCCCGAAATGCGCAATGGAATCGGATGCAACTTTTATAGATTTTGTCAACTTACGCGATACTTCAGGGCTTCGTTACAGTTCATCTGCGCCGGGTTGCTGGAATACAGTTGCCCATTTGATCAGGTTTTCATCCGAAATATGAAAAACCGGCGCGCTTCCCACTTGGCGATTCCGCACAGCGAGGCGCCGCCGCAATTCATCAAGAGGAACGTCCATAACGTGCAGTTTGAAATCCGCACCCAGCGCATGTGCGCGCACGCGGAAATCCTCCCGCTCCGAACGCGCCCAACAGCCGAAATCGAGAATGACATCCACGCCGAGGGCAAGCGTCCGTTCCGCAACCGACCACATGATCTTCTCGATTTTCGTATGCCGTGCGTCGTGTGCCTGATCATCAACGTCATTCCCAAACAAAAATACCTGCCATTCGTCGGGCGTCAGCCGCAACGCGCCGCATTCCTGTTCCAATTCCTTTGCCCGCGTGGTTTTGCCGCTGCCCGGCAGTCCAATCATCAAATGCAGTGTTGCCATTTTTTCCTCCTTGACATGAAAAAGCGCGACCCCGTCGGATCGCGCCCTATTTCTCGGCGCTCACGCCTCTATCAGCTCGCGTATGCTGCCCGCGGCCAGCGATTCATCGCGTCCTTCCGCGATGATCCTGACCCGCGTCCCTGCGCGCAATTCCAGCGACAAAATCCCGATCAGCGAACCAAGGACGATCCGCTTGTTGTCCATCTCCAATTCCGTAACGGAATCAAACCTGGATGCGCGCTGGATAATTTCCGCTGCAAGGTCGGGCGTTATGCCGTCGGCGGCTCGAAAGGTCGCCTCCAGCTTCACCATCTTTCCACTCTCCTTACTGCATTATAAATCAATCTCCTCGCCGGAGCGGAGCTTTTCGGCAATGTCTGCGATGCGCCTGAGTCGCGCGTTCACGCCCGACTTTCCTAAAGGCGGAATCATCAGTTCCCCTAGCCCTGCCAACGAAATATCCGGATTGGCCGTACGCGCCTCCGCGACGCGCCGAAGCGTGACCGGAAGCCGATCTAGGCCTAACTCCGAATCGATGAAGCGGATGTCGTCGATCTGTTTTTCGGCGGACATCATCGCACGGTTGATGTTGGAGCTGTCGCAGTTCACCTGACGGTTGATGTTCCCGCGAATCTCCTTTGCAATGCGAACGTTTTCAAACGCCAGCACACTCGCGTGCGCCCCCAGAAGCGTCAATAAGTCCGCAACCCCTTCACTTCCCTTTAAGTATACCACTTCTTTTGTTTTTCTGCAAGTATTTTTAGCATGAATTTCAAAATATCGCAGTGATTCCATAATGCTTTGTGCGAATTGCTGACTTGGCGCATCAAATTCTATATGATATGACTTTTCCGGATTGGCAATTGTTCCACAAAAAAGAAAAGCTGAACGCAAATATGCCGTGCGACAGCAGGCAAATTGAAAAAGCGCCGGATCCGGACACATGCGAACGCCAAAGAGCGCGCTCTTATCCAGGAGCCGCGCCTCCCCAAGAAGCATCATCGCGTGTTCATCCGGGATCGCAAGCTGATAGCGCGTCTGACCGTTCAGCCGATCCGTGCGCGATCTGCGAATTTCGCAGGTGATGCCAAAGAACTTTTTAAGGAGCATAAAGGTCCGCCTCACGATCGTCGCCTCGGACGACGAGAGCGAAAGGCGGCAAATGCCCTTTCCGTGGATCGAGATTCCGCTGGATGCAAGGAGCGCCGCGGCGAGCTCCGCGCGCGCACAGCAAACCTGATCAAACGGCACGTGCGCAATTTCAGCGCGCGTTTCTGCCGCGAATGTCACGCATCATCCCCCACAATCCGCACTTCCGGTTCGAGCATGACGCCGCTGGTTTCATAAACGCGCGCGCGCACCAACTCGATCAGCCCAAGTATGTCCTTTGCCGTCGCGCCGCCCGCATTGATGAGAAAACCGGCGTGTTTCTCGCTCACCATCGCGCCCCCGACGCGCGTCCCTTTGAGGTTTGCCTGTTCGATCAGCGCGCCCGCATAGTGCCCCTCCGGCCGCTTGAACGTCGACCCCGCACTTGGATATTCGAGGGGCTGCTTTTGCCTGCGCCGTCCGTTTAAATCGTTCATCGTCGCGCGAATTTCGGCGGCATTCCCCGGCTGTAACGCAAGTGTCACAGCCAGGATGATGCCCCCTTCGCGCAGCGCGCGCGTTGAACGGTACCCCATATCCATTTTTTCCGAATCATATGTGACGATTTTTCCGTCTTTCAAAATCTGCGCAGAGACAAAAACGTCGGATATCTGACCACCGTACGCCCCCGCGTTCATCGCAGCGCCGCCGCCGATAGTTCCGGGAATGCCGGATGCGAATTCAAAGCCCGTGAGCGCGCGTTCGAGTGCAAACGCCGCGATCCGTGCGAGCGTTGCTCCTGCCTGCGCGGTCACGCGCGTTTCCTCTGCGCAGATTGCCGAAAAATGCTCGCCCAAAAGAACGACTAAGCCGCGCATCCCTCCGTCACGCACGATGAGGTTTGATCCGTTCCCCATCACAAACGCCGGAACACAGCCCCGCGCCGCCTCTGCGAGCGCAAACGCAACCTCTTCCTCGGTTTGCGGCATAAAAAACAAGTCGGCCGGGCCACCCACGCGGAACGTGGTATGGCTCGCCATCGGCTCGTTTCTCAAAACGCGCCCCGCGCATCGCGTTTCCAACAGCCGCGCAAGCTCTTCCATGAATGACCTCCGAATCAGAAGTTGAAATAGATAAACGGATTATAGTTGTTCATCGCAACGAAAGTCACCGCAACGAGCGTCAAACCAACCAGAAGGACGCCGCCCACGACGCGAATCAGGCCGTCCGGCACGCGCAGGTAATTGCGGAAAATATCGTAGAGCGGCAGGCTGCCAATGAACGCCGCGATCATGAAGATGCCATATTCCTTGAAAACAACCGTCGTCGCATCATTCCAGAAACCGGCGCCTGACAGTCCAAGCATCGCCCGGTAGATGATCCCGGCATCCTGCGTGCTGGTGGCGCGTACGAGCACGGTCAAAACAGAAACCGCCGGGAACGCATAGAGCCAGCCAATTTTATGCCTCGAAAGCCACTTCGCCGCGCCGGTCAGGCGCTCGATCGCTAGGATTATGAATAACCCGAATCCCCAAAGCAAAAACTTCCAGTCCGCGCCATGCCACAGACCCGTCAATGACCACACGACGCACATGTTAAACAGGAGCCGCGCCTTCGACTTCACGCGGCTGCCGCCGAGGGGAAAGTAGAGGTAATCACGGAACCAGGTCGAAAGCGAGATGTGCCACCTGCGCCAGAACTCCGTGACCGAGCGGCTCAGAACCGGGTGGTCAAAGTTTTCGAGAAAGTGAAATCCGAACATCCGACCGAGGCCGATCGCCATGTCGGAATAGCCGGAAAAATCAAAATACACCTGCGTGAGAAACCCGATGGCGGCGAGCCATCCCATGACGACCGAGAGCTCGCTCGGCTTCATGGAAAACGCAAAATCCACCGCAATGGCGAGATTGTTCGCAATCAGCACCTTTTTACCCAGCCCAATCAAAAACCTGCGTGCGCCGACGATAAAATCGTCGAATGTCTCCTTGCGCCCTTCAATTTCATCCGCAATGGTCTGATAACGCACGATGGGGCCGGCGATCAGCTGCGGAAAAAACGTGATATAGAGCGCCACGTTGAGAAGGCTCTTTTGCACCTTTCCGTTTCCGCGCTTCACGTCGATGACATAGCTCATCGCCTGAAACGTAAAAAAGGAAATGCCGATGGGAAGCGCGATCTCCGGGACCGGCAGGTTCAGCCGAAACGCCCAGTTGATGGTGTTCATGGCGAGCATCGCGTACTTGAAGACGCCCAGAAGCCCGAGATTCAGGATCACCATGAACACAATCGCCAGATGCTGCAAACCCTTTTTATCCCGCGTGCCATCCACCCAAAGGCCGAAGACCCAGTTGCAGAGGATGGAAACGATCATGATGATCACGAACTTCGGCTCGCCCCACGCATAAAAAAGCAGACTCGAGAGCGTCAGAAACAGGTTTGCGGCAAATCGCCAACGCCTGATGATGTAATAGCCCAGAATAACGCATGGCAGTAATGCAAATAAGAATATGTTGCTGGAGAAGACCATATGTCAGCCTTTCCTCCTATGTTTCTTTCTCGGGATGGAGGGCTCGGGCAGTTCAACTTTATCCGTCACGTCCGAGAGCACCACCTTAAAAAGCAGCAACGTCAACGGTCCCGTAATCAACCCGATAAATCCCATCACCCGGAAGCCCGCATACATCGCAACCATGGTTGTGAGCTGCCGAAGCCGCATCTGGCTGCCAAGCAGTTTCGGTTCCATGATTCGCTTGATGATGAGCATGATGCAATACAGCGCCATAACGCCCAACGCGAGCATATAGTCGCCGACGACGAGGTAATACCCGGTCATCGGCAGCATGATGAGCCCTGCTCCAATGACGGGCAGTGCATCGAGCACCGAGATCAAAATCGCAAACATGACCGCGTATTCGATGTGCAGAATAAAAAACCCAATCAGGAGTACGACCATTGCGATGAACATCTGGACGATCGCCGTTACGACCTGCGCACGCACGCCGAGCAGCATGACCTTCTTGATCCGCCCGTACCCGCTCATGACGCGTTCAGGCAGCCATTTTTTTGCAAAAATGTCGTTCTCGTCCGTATCGGCAACGATGTAATAGCTCTCCATAATCATGAAGATTAAAAACAGGAGGACTTCCGGCAACACCGACACGGAACCCCACGTAAACGTAACGAGCTTTCCAGCGAGCGTCGATGCCATCTCGCCGAGTTTGGGCGGCACGGCGGTCAGCATGTCTTTGACCCACATCAGCGTCTGATCGCCGGCGCTGTTCGAAATCTTCGTGCTGAAATATTCGATCTGGTCGGAGATATACTGAATCGCCGCATTTTGATACTGCGGCAGGGAGGCAAGCAGGTCACGTGCCTCGCCGATGAGCGCGGCCATCAAAAACACAAACCCGGTAATGATGACGCCAAACACAAGAACGACCGAGAAAAGCGTCCCCACGCTCTTGGGAATTCTGATCTTTGCAAACAGCCAATTAATCGGCCGCGCCAGCGGCCGAATGATCCATGAAAACACCAACGCGCACACAAAGGGTGCAAAGAACGGGAACGCCCAGAAGGCGATAATGAGCGCGGCACAGGTTGCAAATACGATGAGCGCCCTTCTCGGAAGGTCGTTCCAATCGACGTTGAATTTCCTGGCCTTGTCAAGAAGTGAGTCCATGTCATCCCCCCAAGTTGCAGTCTTCGCAACCCCGCGACTGCGTTCATTCGACAGATTTTGACCACAACCATTATACAGCGCAACGCCATTTTTGTCCAGAACACGGCACCGCGCAAGGAGATCGCGTCAATGAAACGATTCAGCCGCCCGCAGAAGCGCCCTGTAATTTTCATACGGGATGTACTCCGGCACGCTGTTCCCCGTCCCGAGCAAGTAGCCGCCGCGCGCATGCGTCCGTTCCAACATTTCTGTCGCCCTTGTGATGATCTTTTCGGGTGTTTCGGTCACCATAAAGTTCATATCGATCCCGCCGAGCACCGCAATGCGCCCATTCAGCCGTTCATAGGCTTCCTCGACAGGGCAAATGTTGTCCTCGTAGGAGTGACGTCCATCGAATTTCATGTCGTCAATCACATCATCGATCACTTCGTCGAAATACCCGCAGGAGTGAAGAATGCACGGCTTTCCCGCATTGTGGGCAGCCTCGACAATTTTACGATGCCAGCCAAATATGTATTTGCGCATGTCTTTTGGCGCAAGGAACGTCTGGGTGTTAAAGCCCCAGTCGTCATTGGAACACAGGAACCCCACGGTGTCGATTTCCGCCACCAAAGAGTAGTATTTCACAAGCGCCGCGCCGACCCGCGATGTAATCTCCAGGACAAGCGCCGGCTCCTCGTAGAGCATGACGCATAAATTGTCGTACCCGGTCAGCGAGATCGTATTTTCGAGCACGCCGCCCGGTCCCATTACCATCAGCTTCATGCCTTCGGGTAAAAACGCACGCGCACGTTCGATCTTTTCACAGTCGAAATCCGCCGGATCGTCCCACCGATAGCGTTCAAAGGATGCCCAATCCGTAATCATCGGGACATCGTTTAATGAAATCGTCTTTTTGCGGTCGTGGTTTTTGAGATCGAAGTGGAATCGGGATGCGTGCGTCGTGGCATAGTCGTAACCCGCATTTGCCATCGCCTGTACAACAAGGCGCAAGTGAGCCGTCTCATCCTCCGGGACCTTATCCCAACCCGCGAGGCGCAAATAGAAGTCGTCATTCAGGAACAACTCAAAGAGGCTCGCGCGCTTGGGCACGCCGCCTTTGAGCGCGACGAGCGTATTGCCCTCAAAATCCGGTTTCCACATTGAAATCCCTCCCCTTGAAGAGATTATAGCACATGCGCGCAACATGGAAAAGGCATCTCGCGCGAGATGCCCCTTCTTTCGCCTGATTACAGGAGATCCATCTTCCCGGCCCCGCGGGAAACGAGCGCGAGCGACGGTTTTTGCGTGAGCACCTTGCGCATCAATTCGTTCGTTGCGCCAAACTCCATGCTGTTCACCCGGGCGAGCGCCTCTTCTTCCGTTCTGGTTTTATTGAGGAGCAGAAGCCGCCGGCCCACAGAATGCATCCGCGCGGACGTGGATTCCTGACCGAGAATGAAGCCCGCGCGCAGCTGTTCGCGCGCTTTGCTGAATTCATCCTGGGTCAAACCGCCCTCGACCATCTTCTTCGTTTCGTCAAGGATCATGTCGAAGACCGCCTTCGCGTTTTCCGGATTCATCGCCGCGTACACGGAAAGCATGCCGCAATCGGTATAGGAATTCGGATAGCTGTAAACGGAGTAGGCCATGCCGCTTTCTTCGCGGATGCGCTGAAAGAGCCGCGACGACATTGCGCCGCCGAATACGCTGGAGAACAGCGAGAACTCATAGCCGCGCTCGTCGCCCGTGGGAAGGCCCGGGAAGCCCAGACACATGTTCGCCTGCTCGATGTCCTTCTCCTTTCGCAGAAACGTCGGCGCAACCGAATGCGTCGAAAAGTCGGGCCGCACAAACGTGCCGCGTTCCCAATCGGCGAGATATTCGCTCGCAATTTTGACCACCGCATCCCAATCATAACTGCCCGCGATGGCGAGAACTGCATTCTCCGGGCGGTACATGACCGCGCGATACGCCAAAAGTTCCTCGCGCGTAAAAGCCTTGAGGCTCGCGTGCGTGCCGAGAATCGGGCGCGCGACAGGCTGATCGCCGAACTGCGCGAGCATCAGCAGGTCGTGCACCAAATCCTCCGGCGTGTCCTCCGACATGTCGATCTCCTCGAGCACCACGCCCTTTTCCTTTTCCAGGTTTTCGGGATCGAACATGGGGCGCACGACGAGATCGGACAATATGTCGATGGCAAGGCGCACATGCTCATCTACGACCTTCGCGTAAAAGCAGGTGCACTCCTTTGAGGTAAAGGCGTTGATCTGTCCGCCTACCTCGTCCATCTCCTCCGCAATGTCACGCGCGCTTCTCGTTGACGTACCCTTGAATACCATGTGTTCAATGAAGTGGCTCATTCCCGCCTGCGCGTGCGTTTCGTACTGGGAACCTGCGCCGACCCACAGGCCGACCGAAACCGAGCGGAAACTCGGCATATGCTCTCCAATGATTCTCAGCCCGTTTGGCAATGTTACCTGATCAAAAACCATGCGTCGTCCTCCGAAATCATTCATTTTTTGGAGGTTTGGGCATGAAACCCCGCTTTGAGTTAGCATACCCACCGAATCATAGAATGATGCCGCCGCGAACATCGCTCACGGCGGCACAGTTTCCTACGCGACGGGGTTAGCGCCTCGGGCCGCGATCACCGCCGCGTCCGCCGAAATCGCGGCGCTGCGGGGGACGGCGCACGGGCATTGCCTCGTTGTCGTACTTGATGTCATTGCGCACGAGATTGATGCGACCTTGCGCGTCGATCTCCGCCACTTTGCACTCGAGCGTATCGCCGATTTTCACGACGTCCTCGACCTTTTCCACGCGCTCATTCTTGAGCTTGGAGATGTGCAGCATGCCGTCCTTGCCCGGCGCATACTCGACGAACGCGCCAAAGGGCATGATGCGCGCAACCGTGCCGATAAACACATCGCCCACCTGCATCACCTTCGCAATGCCTTCGATGATGCCCTTGGCCTTCTGAGCCGCCGCTTCGTCGTTGGTCGCAATATAGACGCTGCCGTCGTCCTCGATGTCGATCTTGACGCCGGTATCCTCGATGATCTTGTTGATCATCTTACCGCGCGGGCCGACGACCTCGCCGATCTTCTCGGGATTGATTTTGAACTGGATGATCTTGGGCGCATACGCGGAGAGATGCGCGCGCGGCTCGGGCAGCGTCTCAAGCATCTTGCCGAGGATATGCATGCGGCCGTCGAACGCCTGCGCCAGCGCCTGGCGGAGGATCGGCTCGTCGATGCCCTTGATTTTGATGTCCATCTGGATGGCCGTAATGCCCTGCGAGGTGCCCGCGACCTTGAAGTCCATGTCGCCCAGGAAATCCTCGAGGCCCTGAATGTCCGTCAGGACAGCGACCTTGCCGGTCTTGTCCACGTCCTTGATAAGACCCATCGCAACGCCCGCAACCGGCCGCTTGATCGGCACGCCCGCATCCATGAGCGCGAGGGTGGAGCCACAGACGGACGCCTGCGAGGTGGAGCCGTTGGAGCTCATGACCTCGGAGACAAGGCGCAGCGCATAGGGGAATTCCTCCACCGAGGGGATCATCGGCTCGAGCGCGCGCTCCGCGAGCGCGCCATGGCCGATTTCGCGGCGGCCGGGGCTGCGGGTGGGCTTCGCTTCGCCGGTGGAATAGCCTGGGAAGTTGTAGTGATGCATATAGCGCTTGGTTTCCTCGATGCCAATGGTGTCGAGGATCTGACGCTCGGAGACGGGCGCGATGGTCGCTGCCGTCAGAACCTGCGTCTGTCCGCGCGTAAAGACACCCGAACCGTGTACGCGAGGCAATACGCCCGCTTCGCACCAGATGGGGCGAACTTCCGTGAGCTTTCTGCCGTCGGGGCGCACGCCGTCGTCGATGATGTGGCGGCGCATGATTTCCTTCTGGATGGCATAAAGCGCATCGCCGACCTCGCCCTCACGACCCGCGAATTCCTCCGCAAAGTGCTCTGCGACGTCCTTTTTCACCTGCGCCTCGCGCTCCTGGCGCTCGGAACGCTCGTAAGTCTCGAACATCCACGCAACCTTGTCATAGGCGTACGCGCGCACGGCTTCTTTCACATCCGCAGCGGGGAGAACCAGCGGGAACTCTTTCTTCTCGACGCCAATCTCAGCGACGATGCCGTCGATGAAGGCGACGATCTTCTTGATCTGCTCGTGTGCAAAGAGGATTCCGTTGAGCATGATCTCTTCAGAGACCTCATTTGCGCCTGCCTCGACCATGAGAACCGCTTCGCCGGTGCCGGCGACGGTGAGGCTGAGGGAGGATTTTTCGCGCTGCGCAACTGTCGGATTCACGACGTAATTTCCGTCGATATAGCCGACGTTCACCGCGCCGATGGGGCCTGCCCATGGGATCAGCGAAATGGCAATTGCAGCGGATGCGCCGATCATGGATGGGATGTCGGGGGCATTATCCTGCTCGACCGACATGACGGTTGCGACCACAGACACGTCGTGACGCATTCCCTTTGGGAACAGCGGACGCAGCGGACGGTCGATGAGGCGGCTCGTCAGAATGGCATGCTCCCCCGGACGGCCTTCGCGGCGGTTCCAGGAACCGGGAATGTGGCCGACGGAGTAGAGCTTCTCTTCAAAGTCGACGCTCAGCGGGAAAAAGTCGATGCCGGGACGCGGGGTATCCGCGACCGTGGCTGTCACGAGCACGCGCGTATCGCCGTAGCATACGAACGTCGCGCCCGTCGCCTGTTCGGCGTACTTGCCGAACTCGAGGGTGAGCGTGCGGCCGCCCAATTCCATTGAATAAGACTTGAACATAGTTGTCCTCCTTGTGGATCCGTTTTCTTATTCGAAAGCGCCGCGCCCCTGTGTGCAGACGCACGATCGCGAACAGTCTTGTCCGCATTCCAGCGTCCGCACGCATGCGCGAAACGCCGCCGACTCGGGCTGCACCCGAGTAGGCGGCGCGCTTTGAATCACATCATGTTGCCCTTCCCCGCCTTAATCTTACCGGCGCAGGCTGAGCTTCGCGAGGATCGAGCGGTAGCTCTCGATATCGGTGCTCTTCAAATAATCGAGCAGACCACGACGCTGACCGACCATAAGCAGAAGGCCGCGGCGGCTGTGGTGGTCGTTCTTGTTGATGAGCAGATGGTCGTTGAGGTGGTTGATGCGCGCAGTCAAAAGCGCAATCTGCACCTCGGGAGAGCCGGTGTCGCCCTCGTGGCGGGCGTATTCCTTGATGATTTCCTGCTTGTCGATGATCATGGGTATTTCCTCCTATTTTGTATTCCCGCGTGCCAAGTGCGCCGTCGGAGTCGTCGGACGACTGAGCATGCGGATTCCAGGTGCGCCGATTCAAATCGATTCGCTCGGCGGGGTCGTATACGGCCCGGTTTGCCATTGGCAAACCAACCTGTTGGCCTTTCTATTCTGCCACAAACTGTATTCTACCATACGCCGCACCGTTTGTAAACGCGCGCGCATGCCTTTTCACAAATTTCATCTGAAAGATTGGCGCAAGGGAGCTTCTTGCTCATCCAGATATCGTCCTGCCTGTATCCGTTTTTTCGTAGACAGGCCGCCCCGGCTTTGACGCACCCAGCCACAGCAGCCGAACGCCCCACAGCGCCGCCTCCGCCTCCCAAAGAGCAAGGATACTCGTAGCGAGGCCCCTGCCGCGCAATTCCGGCTCAGTAAACATATTGGTGACATAGCCGATTTTTCCGCTCTTGTTTGTAAACGTGGGCGGATACGCATAAAAGCCATTGCACCGGTCGCAACGATCCGTCCATCCAGATCGCCCACGACCTGATCGATGTCACCCGCGGCAAAAATCGCGCGAAAAAATACCATCCAAGCCTGGTCAATGTCTACAGAAAGCGCGATGCCCTCGTGAACCAGCTGGTTTTTTCGGCGCGCACATAGCACGGGGATGTCGTCCGGCGTCGCTTCCCGCATGAAATCCCGGGCCATTCATTTGGTTTCTCCCGTCCTTCCCAAGAGGCGCGCGGCGCGTTCCGCCTGTCCGCTCGTCAGCAAACGGCGGATGAGCGTCGAGGAAACCACGTCTCCGCCCCGCTTGACGCTCTTGACGACGACAGGCTCGTAGCCAAGCGCCGACGCGCGTTCACGGATCATCCGCGAGGTGCCAAGGCCCAGGCGCCCAAATGTGTAGTTCTCTCCCACCACGACGGCGCGCGCGCGCGTCGCGGAAACGAGATTTTCGAGGTACTCTTCCGCATCGATGTTCATGAGCGCTTTCGTAAACGGCTTGACAAGCGCCCAATCCGCGCCGAGCGCCGAGAATGCCGCGAGCCGCTCTTCAACCGTCATCAGCATTTCCGGTGCGGCATCGGGACGAATCACGCGCATGGGATGCTGGTCGAACGTGCAAACCATGGCGTCCAGCTTTTTCTCGTGTGCAAGGGAAACCGCGCGGCGAATCAGCGCGCGATGCCCAAGGTGCACCCCGTCGAACATACCGAGGGCGAGCACCGTCCCAACACCCGTATAGTTTTTTTCATCTGTAATAACCTTCATATGAACCCCTGCAGGCGCCGCGTTTTCCGGCGTCCCTCTGTCAATTTCTTTTCTGGGAAAACTGACCAACGATCCAGTCGATTCCCCGTGCCAAGCGCGCATCCGTCTCGGCAAAGTGATTCCCCGCCTCGAGAACGAACGTCACGTCGTCGCCTGCCGCACGCAGGATGTCCGTCGCAGCGCGTATGCTGTCCTCGATGGTCGAGAACCAGGGATTGCGCGTTCTCTTTTCCAAATCGCCCACCGAAAAGTAGACGTCCGGATGCGCAACCCGCGTCGCGTTCTTTTGCATAAACGCGACAAAGTCCTTGAACCACAAGGAGCCGGAAACCACCGCCGCAGCGCCGAACAGGTTCGTGCGGTACAGCGCATACAGCGAGAAAAGCCCTGCCAGTGAATACCCGGCAAGCGCACGCCGCGTGATATGCAGCCCCGCTTCCGCTTCAAATGCCGGAATGCGGTCCACCAGTCGCGCGAGATATGCGTCCGCGCCGCCGCCGAAGTCCTCTCCGCCCTTCACGCAGCGCGGCGCCTTCCACGGGGTCAAATCGCGGTTCCAATCCCAATCCCCGCCGACGGAGACGAACGCCACGTCTTTGCGCAGCATGGCGGCGTATGTCTCCTGTGCGCCCGCCCCATCCGCCATGAGATACACGGCGCACGCGGCATTCCGTTCGCCCAGCAGCGTCAGCATCACGTCGCTATGCATGGGTCGTGCGGATGCCAAGCACGTTTACATACTCGGAGAGGTCGTTGACGATGTCCGTGTAGCTCACCTCATGGGGCAGATGCAGCGTGTAGGTGTTCGTATAGACGTTCTGATTATCCTGCGCCTCGACATTAAAATCGAGATCGAGCGTCTTAATGCCCCGCTCGTCAAAGTACGCGTTGATAAAGTCGATGGTCTCCACGCGATGGATGAACTGAATCTCGATCTTTTTGACCGCGTTGACGTGTACAATCTTCTGCATCATCATGAGAACCCCCAGAACCAACGCGCCGCCGACCAACGCCATGAAGTAATAGCCATAGCCAACTGCGATCCCCAGACATGCGGCATTCCACAAAGACGCGGCGGTCGTTAAACCCTCGACCTTCTTGTTGGTCATAAAGATCGTTCCGGCGCCCAGGAAACCGACGCCTGTTATGACCTGCGCCGCAAGGCGACCAAAATTGTAGGTGACCGTCATACCGTCCCCCGATGACCCGGCGGACGCCGCGAATATGCATTCCATCAGCGATACCGTACAGGCACCCATACACACGAGAACATGTGTCCGCATGCCGGCCGGCCGGTTTTTGTATTCACGTTCGATGCCGATTGCGAGCCCAACGCCGATCGAGATCGAGATCCGCAATAACACCACATACCATTCCATGAAAGCACCTTCTACATTCATTCAACCATTCTGCAATAAACGAAACAGGCGCAGCCCGACAACCGGGCTGGCCCTCTCGCATAAAAAAACTTTCGTTAATCCGCCTTTTGCTTGACAACGCCCATGGGGAACTGGGCAATCCGAAGCGCCGTCGCGCCGTATGGCACGAGCTTGACCGTTCGGATATCATCCTCGGTCACACCGGGCATGATGGGCACATTGGCACAGCTGGCACCGTCCATCGGCCAGATAATCTTCGCGGCCTTCGCAAGCACGTGAACCGCAGGTTCTCCCTTCCCGAATGCATGTGCCTTCTCCGGTTCCATGACGCCCTTTTTCGGCTCATCCGCCATGATCGCAAAGCCCCAGTCGTCATCCGTCGTGACTTTCCAGTCGGGGAATTCACCCTCCGTCAGCTTTTCCCAATACTCTTCCGGCTGCAACGCCATGAGAAGCGGCCCATACTCCACCGTCACCGACTGATGGTGCCAGTGTTTCTTCACGCGCGGCTGTGTAGGCAATTCGAGCCGGAGCCGATCGCCCGTTCTCCACTTTCTGCGGATGCACGCCGTCTCGCCCGCACGCACCTGCATAATTTCGCCGTCCGGCAAAAAGATCATCGGCTGCGAAACCCAGAAGGGAATGCGCAGATACAGCGGAAACTCGACCGGATGCTTGACGGATACCTCGATCTCCACGTCCTGCGAGAACGGATAATTCCCGGAGACCGTCAACTTTGAAAGAACCCCCTGCAAGCGCGCCTTGATGCTGCACGGCGCATAGCTCACCGCCGAGAGTCCGCCGTCGTTCGTCGCGTACCAAAGGGAATTGACAAACTTGGGCCAGCCCTGATGATAGTTCGCGGTGCAACAGCCAAAGTTTGGTGAGAAGCCGAACAGATTCGAATCCTCGCCGTTGTTGTACCAATTCCGCCTGTCAGGCGAAACCTTGATCTGGTTTGCCTGCTGATCATACTGATGCGCGGTCATGTCCGCGTTAAACGCGGCAGGAAGCGCGTTGTAAGCGAGCTTTTCCAATATATCCGGAAGATCATCCCCGAAATTACCCGCGCCGATCAGCGTCTCGAGCGTGTACATCAGCTCTACCACCGCACACAGTTCCGTCCCCTGTGTGGGGCTTGAGCCGTTCAGGTGTTCATCGCCGGTAAACATGCCATATCCAACGCCGTGGTATTTCATCAACTTCGGCCAACCGAAATTGAAGCCGCCCTGCTCCTTGAATCCCGAGCGGAACATGTTGATGATGCCCGGCGTCTTTAAGCCCATCGCCACATTCACGACATGCGACAGGTGATACTGCGTGCGGAAGTAGGGCCTTTGCTCGCCCTCGAGTTTTTCTTCCTTCTCCTCGTCCAGCGCCTCCGAAAGCCGCTCCCAGCGCAGGGACCTGCTCATCGGCTGCGTAATCGGAAAGGTGTGGAAAAAATTCGGCCAATCCAGCGTCTGTGCGCGCAGACGCTTGCACAGTTCGAGCAAATAACTCTGACCCGTGAGGTTATAAAACCACAGCGCCATGTGCATATTCTCGCCGCCGCGCGCCACCGCCCAACCACACAGCGGATGCTTGGTCAGATTGAAATATTGATAGCGGAAAAATTTGTCCATGAGCACCAGAACGCGCTTATCGCTCGTCGCGGTAAAATACTGTTTGAGCGCCTTGAGCGCGATCATCAGCGGCCAGTAATCGTCGTTTCCCTCCGGCCCGAACCAGCCGTCCTCGCGCTGTGACGCGAGAATCCACTCGATATAGCGCATCGCGAGCGCCTTGAGTTTCTCATCGTCAAGCGCCCAGGCGAGGGGAATCAGGCCGTCAAGATAGTACGGCGCACGTTCCCAGGAATCGCCCGCTCCGCCCAGCCAGCCGCAGCGATCGCCCACGTCCTCCCAAACATCATGAAGCCGCCCGGTCAGGCCGTCCGCCTGCGTGCGCAGCTGCTCCAGGAGCCAGCCTTCGGGCTTGATCGACCCGAGCGGGAGCTCCGCGAGCGTGTTGGGCGTCAATGGCGTGCGGTTGAAAAGCGGCTTCATTCTATACACCTCGTCTGCGCGGCGCTGCCGCGTCGAAAATGTGGTACTCGCATTCGATTCGTCCGTTGTAGTACCTGCGTCGGCGGTTCGCCCGCCGTCCATATTCACGTTCAAAGCCCATATCGGCAGAAAACGCGCACAATGCCCAGCCCGGATGCCTGTCTTGCAGCGCACCAAGCTGACGCGCAACGGCATGCGCTGCGCGCACATTGTCGAGCCGCTCGCCATAGGGCGGATTTGCGACAAACACGCCCGGTTCGCCTTTGCGGTTCACATCGCGCAGATCCTTGACTTCAAGCTCAATCCGCCCGTTCAAACCCGCTTGCCGCACATGTCGTCCGGCAAGTTCGATGGCCTCCGGGTCGATGTCCGAGCCCGCGACCAGAAGGGGGCGGTCGTAATTTTTATCGTAGCGCGACTTTGCCGCGCGCCGAATTTCCTCACATGCGTCCTGATCCACCGCCGCCCAGTTCTCCATGGCAAATTTGCGCAGGAGCCCCGGCGCACGTCCGAGCGCGATGAACGCGGCCTCGATCAGCAGCGTGCCCGTGCCGCAGCAGGGATCGTAAAACGGCATCTTGGGATGCCATCCGCTCTGGAGAACGAGCGCCGCGGCAAGCGTTTCCCGCAGGGGCGCTTCGCCGTTCCACGTGCGGTAGCCTCGCTTCGAGAGCGCTTCGCCCGAGGAATCAACCGCGATTGTCACCTCGTCCGCGCGGATCGTGACGTCGATTTGATACGTCGCGCCCGTTTCCGCAAACCACTCCTCGTGATAAGCACCCTTCAGCCGTTCGACCATCGCACGCTTCGTGATTTTTTGAACGTCCGACGGACTCATGAGCTGACTCTTCACGCACTTTGCGCGTATGGGAAACGCAGCGTCTCGGGGAAGCAGTTTCTCCCATTCGATGGCCTTGATGCCCTGAAACAGCTCCTCAAAGCTCTTCGCGGGAAAGCGACCCATCACGAGCAGAATGCGATCCGCCGTCCTGAGCCAAAGATTCGCCGTAAACGCGTCCCGAAAGTCGCCTTCAAATTCCGCGCCGCCCGCGTCCATGACGTGCGCGTCCTTCATCCCAAGGTATTTGAGATCCCGACTCACCATGCCTTCGAGTCCAAGCGCCGCTGATGCGATCCACTTCACGGGTTTTCCTCCGCCCTTTCCATGTAGCCGCGCATCGCCTGCAGGGCCCGTCTTTCCGCGCGGGAGACCGACATTTGGGAAATTCCGAGCCGGCCCGCTATGTCGCGCTGGGAAAGCCCATCATAGAACCTGTATCTGATAATCTCTTTTTGCTGATCGGTCAACCTTTCCATCGCCCGCCGGAGGAGATCCTGCCGTTCAAAATCGGTATACCCCTTTTCCTCAAACCCAAGATACGCGGAAAGCGGCGTTTCGCTCTCATCGGTCTCGGGTGTGGAATCCAGGGAAGCAGGTCTGGTCGCACCGCGCAGATCAAGGCCCTCGAGCACCGTCTCAACAGATACGCCCATATGATCCGCGAGTTCGTCCGGCGTCGGCTGGCGAAACAGCTCCTGTGAGAGCTCCGCGATGGCCTTTTCAATGGACTTGATCAACTCGCTCGAATTGCGCGGCAACCGGATGACGCGCGAACGATCGCGGAAGTAATTTTTCACTTCGCCAATCATCGTGGGGGTCACAAAGCTCGCAAATTTGACGCCGCGATCGGGATCATACCGTCCTACGGCCTTGAACAGCGCGAGCGATGCGACTTGATACAGGTCGTCATAATCGACCCCGCGCCCGGAAAAGCGCGCAGCAACCATGGCGGCAATATTCAGATGCATCTCAACGATCCTGTCCCGCAGGGCGGGGTCGCCCGTCGCCGCAAATTCCGTTAAAAGCGGCTCGGGATCCGTTACGGAACGTCGCGCAGTTTCACACATGTATCCTCCATCAACGCGGCAGTTGTGCCACGAGTCGGATCGAATGAACGACCCCGTCTACGGCCACGATCTCGGCTTCGTCCACAAGAGACGCGAGGATGCACTGCGCAACCTCCAGCTCGGTCTCGTCAACCGCGATCCCCGTGCGACAATCATCCGCGCACGCGCATGTAAACTCCATGCGGCATTTTCCCAATTTGAATTTCAGCACCACGCGCCCCGGCGACGCGACTTGTGCCATCATCAGTCCGAGTGATTCCTCGACGGCCATTTTCAGATCGTCGAGTGCATCGACAGTTAATCCCGCCCGCGCAAGCGCACCCGAAGCGGTCAGCCGGGCAACGAGCATCATGTCCCGATCGGCCGGCAAGGACATGTCGATGTATCGATCAAGATCCTCTTCGCGCATCAAATCATCCTTCCACCCATACATCCTCGTTACATTATAAATGAAAAGCCGTCCCGGGGCAAGTGCATCTTGGTAAAAACCGCACATTCCGAGCTGTTTCCATCCAATCGACGTCCCAAACGACAAAAAACCGGGGAGGCGATCGCCTCCCCGGTTTACAAGCCGTTATTCCGGCTGCAAAAGTCCGTAATTCCCATCCTTTCTGCGATAGAGCACACACATGGTGTCCGTCTCTTCGTTAAGAAACAGAAAGAAAACGTGATCCAAAAGTTCCATCTGCGCAATTGCATCGTCCACGTGCATGGGCTTGACTGGGAATCTTTTCGTGCGCACGATGTTGTACTGTGCCGCCTCTTCCTCGATGGACGTATCGCCCTCCGGCGCCATGTCGATCTTGACGTGCAGCTTCTTTTCGAGCTTGGTATGATGTTTGCGGATCTGCCGGCTCAGCTTGTCCACAGCACCATCGATCGACGTGAACATATCGCCCGTGACTTCCTCCGCGCGCAGAATCAAACCACCCACGCTGATCGTAATTTCGAGGATGTTGCGCGCGCCACGCTCCTGGGAAAAACGGACATACGCCTCGGCGTCCTCCTGGAAATACTTATCGAGTTTCGACAGTTTTTTTTCTAATCTCTCCTTGAGTCCGTCGGTGACTTCAAAGCCCTTTCCCGTTATAATAAGCTTCATCGATCATCGCTCCTTTTCTGTAAATCGGGTGAAGGGATTCCCCTTAACCTTAATTTAGTATATTCCATATGGGTTTCGGATTTCCTGCAAGTTCTGGTTTTTTTCAGTGAATAAAGAAAAAACACTGCATCTTCGAATATATATATCCCCGAGGGAGGTGATAGATATGGATGCATTCCTGGGTGCGCCGGAGCGAACGATTTCGCGGCTCCGCCTTCAGGATATTACGCCCAATCCGCATCAACCCCGACGACTCTTCTCCGAAGAATCGCTTGATTCGCTCGCGCAGTCCATCGGCGAGCACGGCCTCATCTCCCCCCTGATCGTTCGGCGCATCGACGTGGGCCGGTACGAGCTCGTCGCGGGCGAACGGCGGTTTCGTGCGCTTGAGCGCCTCGGAAAGACGCACGCGGACGCCATCATCATCACCGCTTACGACGCAGACAGCGCCGTGCTCGCACTCGTTGAGAACATCCAGCGCGAGGAGCTTCACTTTCTCGATGAGGCGGAAGCATGCCGCGCGATCCTCGAAAACCACCACATTACACAGGAAGAACTCGCCCGTACGCTCGGAAAAAGTCCGTCCGCGCTCGCCAACCGTCTGCGGTTGATCCGCCTTCCCCCGCCCGTGAAGGACATGATCGTCAAAGAGGCGCTTACCGAGCGCCATGCCCGCGCGCTTTTGAAGGTCGAAGATACGCGAACACAGTTAAAGCTCATCGATGAAACGGTCGTCAGGCATCTCACCGTGCGTCAGCTCGAGGCCCGCATCGAAGCGATTGCCAAAGAGCCGCCCAAGCGAAAAATCAAGCGCTACTTTCGCGATGATCGGCTCTACGTCAATGCCATCATCGATACCGTGAAAAAGATCAACACGCTCGGTGCGCATGCTTCCAGTCACGTCCGGGAAACGGAGAACGGAACTGAGATTACAATTATTATAAACCATAAGTCCTGAAAAGAAACCCAATGCATGCCGTGCTTCCTCGTGGGGCGGGTGGGCGCAGTCTCGGGCCTTCCACCGCAACGGCCTCAAAACGCAACGCGGCGCGGAGCACAGGCTCCGCGCCGCAGTTGCAGTCTATTTTTTTTCGCTCAGTTTCTCGTGAATCGCCTGTGCCGCGATCTTTCCCGCACCCATGGCGAGGATGACCGTCGCGGCGCCCGTAACGGCGTCGCCGCCCGCATACACGTTTTCGCGGCTCGTCTCCATGGTCGCCTCGTTGACGACGATGCCGCCCCACTTCTCGGTTTTAAGACCGGGCGTGGTGTTGCGCAGCAGGGGATTTGGGGAATTGCCGATTGCGACGATGACGGTATCGACGTCGATCATGAACGCGCTGTCCGTTTTGGGCACGGGACGGCGGCGCCCGGAAGCATCCGGCTCGCCCAGTTCCATCTCCACGCACTCCATGGCGACGACCGATCCATTCTCGTCGCCGATGATCCGCGTGGGATTGGTGAGCAGTTTGAAGTCGATGCCCTCTTCCTTCGCGTGGTGAACTTCTTCCAAGCGCGCGGGCATCTCCTTTTCACTCCTTCGGTAGACGATGTAAACCTTGTCGGCACCCAGTCGCAGCGCGCTGCGCGCGGCATCCATGGCGACATTGCCGCCGCCGATCACCGCCACGCGCTTGCCCCGCTTGACGGGCGTATCCGCATTCGGGAAATCATAGGCACGCATGAGGTTGATGCGGGTCAAAAACTCGTTGGCGGAATAGACGCCGTTCAGGTTCTCGCCCGGGATTTTCTGAAAGTTCGGAAGACCCGCGCCGGAACCGATAAAGACCGCTTTATAGTCTTCTTCAGTCAGCAGTTCGTCAAGCGTAATGCTTCTTCCCACGATCATGTCGGTGCGAATCTCGACGCCCAGTTTTTCAAGCGTCGCAATCTCGTCGCGCACCAGTTTTTTGGGCAACCTGAACTCCGGAATGCCGTACACCAGAACGCCGCCGGGCGTATGGAGCGCCTCGAAAATCGTCACGTCATAACCGAGCTTTCGAAGGTCCGCCGCGCAGGTGAGCCCTGCGGGGCCGGAACCGATCACCGCCACCTTTTTGCCGTTTGACGCAGCAGGCTCTTCCTCCTTGACGCCTTTTTCCATGGCGTAATCGGCGGCAAAGCGTTCGAGTCGCCCGATGCCCACAGGATCGCCCTTGATGCCGCGCACACATTTCGCCTCGCACTGGCTCTCCTGCGGACACACGCGCCCGCAGACGGCAGGCAGACCGTTCGTTTCACGGATTTTTTCGTATGCCTCCAGATATTTTCCCTGCGCGATGAGCTTGATGAAGTCCGGAATTGCGACATTGACCGGGCAACCCGCGACGCAGGGTTTGTGCTTGCACTGCAAACAGCGCAACGCTTCCTCGACGGCGGTCTGCTCGTCATAGCCGAGGGAGACTTCGGTGAAATTCTTGATGCGCACCTCGGGCGCCTGTTCGCGCGCAGGGTGTTTCATTTTGATGTCCACTATGCGCGCACCTCCCCCGTTAATTTGCATTCATGGCGCTCGGTGCTCGCCTTTTCCTCCGCGTGGTACATCTTCGCGCGCTTCATGGCCTCTTCAAAGTCGACCAAATGCCCGTCGAACTCGGGGCCGTCCACGCACGCAAACTTGGTTTCGCCGCCGACGGTGAGTCGGCATCCACCGCACATACCGGTGCCATCCACCATGATGGTGTTCATGCTGACGATGGTGTGAATGCCGTAGGGTCTGGTCATCTCGCTCACCGCGCGCATCATGGGCACAGGACCGATGGCGATGACGTGCTCATACAGAACGCCCGCGTCAAGTTGCTCTTTGAGCGCAGTCGTGGTAAATCCCTTATGTCCGTTTGATCCATCGTCGGTCATGACGATGACGTTGACGCCCGCTTCCTTCAGTTCGTCCAAGAGGATCGCGAGTCCGATGGTGCGAAAGCCCACGATCATATCGACCTGCGCGCCAATTTCAGAAAGCGCGACCGCCTGCGGGAAGGCGATGGCGATGCCAAGTCCGCCGCCGATGACGCACACGCGCTTGCCCTTGAGTCCGGAAAAGTCGCTTGGATTGCCGAGCGGGCCGACGAAATCCTGTATGAAGTCGCCCTCATTCAGCGCGTCGAGCCGCCGGGTTGTGACGCCCATCTTTTGGAAGATGACGGTTACCTCGCCCGTCTCGCGGTCATAACCCGCGATGGTGAGCGGAATGCGCTCGCCCGCTTCGTCGATGCGGAACATGATGAACTGTCCGGGTTTGGCATGGCGCGCAACGTTCGGCGCCTCGATCTTCATCATGGTCGTCGTCTCGTTGAGCCGCCTTTTATATGTGATCTTGAACATGCTGCCCTCCGTTTGCGCCTGTCAATATGCGTCTTTCGACTGGCCTTCGCCGGTCACGACGGCCTTGCTGCCGCCGGAACCGATGCCGAGCCGGGACGCACCCATTTCGACATATTTCTTCGCGGTCTGGTAGTCCCGGATGCCGCCGGAAGGCTTGACCCTGATCCTGCCCTTCGCCTGATCGAGCATGATCGCGACCGCCTCGACGGTCGCGCCGCCGGACGCGAAACCGGTGGACGTCTTCACAAAATCCGCGCCCGCCGCAACGGCCGCTTCAACTGCGCGGCGGATTGTTTTTTCGTCCAATTCGCTCGTCTCGAAGATGACCTTCACGATTGCATGCCTGGATTTCGCGGCTTCGACGACCGTGCGAATCTCCGTCTCGACCGTATCCCAGTCGCCCGAGCATGCCGCGGAGTAATTCATCACCATGTCGAGTTCTTCCGCGCCCTGTGAAAGCGCAAACTGCGCGATGGCGCGCTTAACCTCTGCGCCGCCTGCGCCGTGCGGGAAGTCGACGACGCTGCCGACGTGCGTTTGTGTGCCGCGGCATAGATCGGCCGCGCGCTTGACATCGCGGGGATGCATACACACGCTGTATACCCCGAGGGCAATGCCATCCCGAATCGCGGCGTCGATCTCCTCATGCGTCATGCCCGGCTTCAGAACGGCATGATCGATATACCTTCCGATTTTCATCGCTTCCAGCTCCATTCCTCGTCATTCTATCCCTGTTAGTATAATCCCTTTTCCGTTTTGTGTAAACCATTTGCCGGAAGATGCGCCGATTTTACCCGCTTCGGCATGGATTATCCCGACACAATTCCGACGCTTGACACGTTTGAAAATGTCCTATATCATATCATTAGGACGTTAACGACCATGAGGAGGATTTCTATGCGAATATATGATTTGATGGCAAACCGCGTCAAAGAGCCGATCGGTTTCGCGCTCAAGCCGCTCCGCCTTTCCTGGAAAGTCGATGAGACGGCCGGCAAAAAACAGGCGGCGGCGCAGGTCGCGATTCGGGCGGGCGAAGCGCCCGTCTTCGATTCCGGCAAGTGCGCGGATATCGACAGTCTGTGCTTCGTGCCGGATTTGAAGCTTCAGCCGCGCACGCGCTACGCATGGACGGTGACCGTGTGGGCGGACAATGGCGATACGGCAACGGGTGAAAGCTGCTTCGAGACCGGAAAGATGGATGAGCCATGGGTCGGCAAGTGGATCACGTCCGAGGCGCGCGAGAATATGTGCCTTAAAAAGGACATCCGAATCGACAAGCAGATCAAGAGCGCCCGCCTGTACGCGACCGCGATGGGCGTGTACGAATGCGCCGTCAACGGCGAAAAAGTGGGCGACGAGCTGCTTGCGCCGTTTTATAACGCCTATGATAAGTGGATTCAGGTGCAGAGCTACGACGTGACCGCGCTTCTCAAAGCGGGCGTCAACGATCTTCACTTCATGCTCGGCGGCGGATGGGCAGTATCGCGCTTCGGCCTTGGTTTTGGAAGCGAGATCGGCGTGAAGAATCTCTACGCCGATCATGAATCGCTGCTGGCGGAGCTTCGCGTGACATTCGCGGACGGCACGGAACTGATCGTCGGCACCGACGGGTCGTGGAAGGCCACCGAAAGCAAGGTGCGGGAATCATCCATCTACGACGGCGAGGTCTACGACGCGAATTACGACACGTCGAAGGAACTGCCCGTCAGCCTCGACGGGTCGCTCGATTTTTCAAAGCTCGAGGATCGGCTGAGCCCGCCCGTGCGCGTGACGGAGCGGATCAAGCCCATCGAGCTCATCAAGACGCCCAAGGACGAGATGGTCATCGATCTCGGGCAGGAGATCACGGGATATCTTGCGTTTACCTGCCACGCGCCGAAGGGCACGGTCGTGAAGCTTTCCTATTCGGAAGTGCTGCAAAACGAGTGCTTCTACCGCGACAATTTGCGCTCCGCAAAGGCCGAATACACCTACATCTCGGACGGCGTGACCCGAACGGTGCGCCCGTTCCACACCTTCTTTGGCTTCCGGCTCGTCAAGGTCGAAGGCCTATCCGAAATCGACATTTCGGACTTCACGGGCTGCGTGGTGCATTCGGACATTCCGCGCACGGGCTACATCGAGACGAGCAATCCCAAAGTCAACCGTCTGGCGCTCAACGCGCTTTGGGGACAGCGCGGCAACTTCCTCGACACGCCCACCGACTGCCCGCAGCGCGACGAACGCCTTGGCTGGACGGGCGACGCGCAGGCGTTTTCCGGAACCGCGATGTTCAACATGGAATCCGCGGCGTTTTTTGAGAAATATCTGCACGATATGCTCTACGAGCAGGGCGCGCGCGGTGGCAGCGTGCCGCACGTGGTTCCCGCGGCGGGCATGCAGGGCGACGGCGGCTCTTGCGCGTGGGCGGATGCGGCGACCATCATTCCATGGAACCTTTATATGTTCTACGGCGATAAGGAACTTTTGAAGGCGACCTATCCCAACATGAAGGGTTGGGTTGAGTGGATCAAGAAGACCGAAGAGGCAGCCGGATGCGGACGCCTCTGGAAGGTTGGCTTCCACTTTGCGGACTGGCTGGCGCTCGACACCAAGAATAATTCCGTCATGGGTGGCACAGACCCGTACTTCGTCGCTTCCGCATATTATTATTACTCCACGTCGCTGCTTGTGAAGGCGGCGCAGGCGCTCGGATACGACGAGGACGCGGCGAAGTACGGAAAGCTGTTGTCCGAAATCTTCGACGCGATTCAGAACGAATATTTCACGCCGAACGGGCTGATGGCACAGACCACGCAGACGGCGTATGTGTGCGCGCTGTTCATGGGCTTCGCGCCCGAACAGCACCGCGAAAAGCTGGCACAGCTCCTCGACAGCGAGCTGGCGGCGACGGGCGGCCAACTGCGCACGGGATTTGTCGGCACGGCATACCTCAACCGCGCGCTCTCCGGGAACGGATTCAACAAACGGGCGTATCAGCTCCTCCTCAACGAGGAATACCCCGGCTGGCTGTATGAAGTGAATTTGGGCGCGACGACCGTGTGGGAGCGTTGGAACAGCCTTTTGCCCGACGGCTCCATCTCGGACACGGGTATGAATTCCCTGAACCACTATGCCTACGGCGCGATCATGGAGTGGGTATACCGCGACGTCGCGGGTCTGAATCCCGAATTGCCGGGCTTCAAGAAGGTCATCATCAAGCCCCGGCCGGACTACCTGCTCCCCAAGGTCTCCGTGCGCTATGACTCCGCCATGGGCTGGTACGAAAGCACATGGGAAATCAAAAAGGATCTGTTCGTGTGGGACGTCGAGGTGCCTTTTGGCGCCGAAGCGGTTCTGGTCTTCCCGAACGGGGATTTGGACGCGCTTTCCAAGGAATACCCGGACATCGAATTCGGCCTTTGCCCGATCGGCCTGACCATCGCGTTCGCGCCAGCGGGCAAATATCACTTTGCGTACAAACCCACAAAGCCGCTCCATCGCGTGATCTCGCTCGACTTATCGGTCGCGGAAATTATCGCGATTCCCGAGGCACGGGAGGTCATCTTCGATGAACTGCCCATGGCGCGCCGCCTTACCGGCGGAGGTCCCATCGCAAACGACAACACGCCCCTGCGTCAGCTTTTGACCGGGCATCCCATGATCCACGTCCCAGCCGAGAAGGTCGCCGCCATTGAGGCGCGACTTCTGGCGCTCAACTGACCACAAAACCGACGCGGGAAGTCTTCCCGCGTCGGTTTATTTATCAGATCACAATTTCACGATTTCACACACGGTCAGCGCATCCCCGTCGACGTGAAAGCGAACGTCGCATCCCGCAAATGCAAAGCCGTATCGCCGATCAGGGTCGTTTTGATAGGAGGGACGCGGGTCATTTTCCAAAACGCCGATCAAAGCGGCGCGCTTTTCGAGGGGAATCATGCCCATCCATTCATCGGGAAACGTAACGCGCAGTCGGCGCGTCTTTTGCGCGTCCGCAAAGCCGCCCACGGCATCCGGGTGGGCATCCGAAATAGGCACATAGGGCTTGATGTCATAGACAGGCGTCTTGTCCATCATGTCCGCGCCCGCGACGCGCAATACGGGACCGCGCGGGTCGTTCAGGTTGACCGAAAGAAGGCGCACCGACGAGATGCCGACGGGGTTCGGGCGAAACGGCGAGCGGGTGGCAAACACGCCCATGCGCACATTGCCGCCGAGGCGCGGCGGGCGCACCGTTGCCGTCCAGTTCTCCCGCTTGACCGCCGAAAAGCCCCAGATGATCCAGATGTGGGAAAAACCGTCCAGCCCACGCACGGCATCGGGGTTGCGATATTCCGGCTCGAACACGACCTCTGCCTCGAGACCGTCTACGAGCCCCGGTTGGCGCGGGATTCCGAACTTCGTCGGAAAATCCGTGTGCATGCGCGCGATGAGTTTCAGATTCATATTTCCAAATACATCGCGGTTCGAAATTCTTGAAAGCCCGACCGTTCGTAGAGCCTTCGCGCACCGTCGTTGCCGTAAAGAACGTTGAGCATCATCAATTTATGCCCCCGTTCCTGGGCCGTCTCGCGCGCAGCGGCCAACAGCGCAGAGCCAATCCCCTGTCCGCGCAGTCCCGGCTTCACGACCAGCGATTCGAGCATTGCAACGTTGCCGAGCACGCAGCGCGCCATGCCGACTGCCGCACCGTCCACCCACGCAAGCAGCGCAAAGTTTTTCGACCCGTCGAGGTACCCGTCATAATTGCGCGTCACCTCGCCTGACCGAAAAAAGTCCGGAAGGATACGCATCATGTCTTCATCCAGCAACCGATCGAGCGCCGCAACCTCAGCGAGCGCAGCCTCCGTCTTGACCAATGAAATCTCGGCATTCATATCAATCACCTGTACGTCATATTTCCACGCAGCGTATCAACAACGGTCGTAAAAAATTCGCGCATCATATAATGCGGCAGTGACAAAAGCGACGAGCGCACGGGCAGTCCGTATATCTTGCCTCCAAATATGCCCTGTGCAAGATGCCGTGCGCGGAAGATGTGAAAGTCGTTCGAGACGATTCCGATTGACGCGTCCGAATCGGGAATCAAGAGCGCGCTGAAGCGGATGTTTTCGTTGGTCGATGTGGACGCATCCTCCAGCAAAATGCGTTCGCGCGGGATGCCGCGCCGAACGAGTGCCTCTGCGATGTAATTTGCCTCGGTCGTCTCCTCGTCGCTCCCCTGTCCGCCGGATGCGATGGCGATGGTCTCCGGATTCTGTTCGAGGTACTTCGCCGCCGTATCGATGCGGTTATTGAGCGCGGGGCTCCCCGTCTTTGCGCCCAGAACGATGATATAATCGACGCCGGGCGGGCATTTCACAAACATCCCGGTGAAGATAAAGGATTCCACAAACAGAAAAAACGCAACGCACAGGCAGAACGTGATCCGAATCGCCCATATAAACCAGCCCGGATACGGAAGCGGTACGTCGCGTGAAATGGACATCTGCACGATCACAAACCGCAGAATCAGCACAACGCCCAGCACGGGCCATGCCCAGAGCATCGACTGTCCAAACCGAATGGCGATTCCGCAGGCAATGTAATACGTAAAGCACGCCAAACCCGCAATCAAAAAGAGAAGGTTGATCATCTTTTTCAAATCTCGTATTCCATCCGTTTCGCAAGTATTTTTTTATGACGCTTGCTTCGGATAATTTGTTCCAATCCCTGACAATCGCTTCAGGTACACAGGCAGTCCGACGGCACCCGCAACCGCGAGTCCCCAGAAGACATCAAGCGCGGAATGCTGCTTGACGAACATGGTCGAGAGGATAATCAGGACGCCCAACGCCAGGTATGGGATGCGCAGCTTTGCAAGGCAAGCGCTGTCATATGCCGCGAAGACGGCCCCCGCGCAGCCCACGACGTGCATGCTTGGGAGCACGTTTGTGTTCGTGTCTGCCTGATAGATGCGCGCAACCAGCCACGAAAAAAACCCTTTCCCCGGATCGAGTGGCCTGAGATCCTGCTCGTTGGGAAACACGGTGCACACAAACATGCAAACCGAAAATGATACCACGAAATACACGCCAAACCGCACAAAAGCCTTCGCGTCCTTGAAATACAGAACCAGCGCGGGATACGCCAAGTAGGGATACCACAGCACATACACCACGATGAATCCGGGCACATATGGGATCAGGTCGTCGAGATGGATGTGGCATACATAGCCGTCCAACCCGGTTCTGTGTTCCAGCAGCACGAACCAGGCGACGTATACGGGAAGATACAGGAAGAAGAGCACCCTCGGATTTTTCCGGACGTAGTCACTGATCCTTCGCATCTTCGTCCCCGCTCTTTTCTTCCCGCATTGTCTGATACATCATCTTCAATTTCTCAAACCGCACGGCATACCGCGTACGCAGGTGCGGGAACGCATGGAAAAAATGCTTGCCCGACAACTCCCGGTTGTGCGTATCGAAAAGCTGCCGGTATTTCTCGAGCTTCACCTTAAGCTCTTCCTTGTGTGCGCGTGCACGGAACGTATTGTCGGCGAGATTTTCGCCGATGCCGTCCGAGACCGTCGAAAGCATTTTTTCGATTTCCTGCAAGGCGCGAATGCGGCGCGGCAGTTTCAGCGCTTCTATGACCGTGAGCGTGAAATCGACCACCAAAATGGTCCCGAAGGCGGATAAAATCACCGTGCCCAGCCAAACGGGAACCAGCGCGATCGGCGCCATGAGGATCGGATGAAGGATATCGACGATGACGAGTGCGCCAATGCCCCATACGAGCGAGAACTTCACGCAAATATAGCCCTTCAAGTTATAAGGCTGATCGGAATAATCCCACAATCGCGTGTGGAACAAACGCATGGCAACAACGCCCATCAATAGCTCGATTGCGGTTGTGATCGCCACGGAACCCAGATAGAGAAGGGCAAAGTTGTCCTTGATGGGTGTAAGCGCCGAAATCACCGCGAGCATACCGACGCCATAGATGGGGCAAATCGGCCCGTACAAAAAACCGCGATTGACAAACTCCCCGTGATTGACCGCGGCATAGACGACCTCGACGCACCAACCGAGAAACCCATACAGAAAGAATATGCATGCCATCTCATAAAAAGAATCGGGCAAGTGAACGCCTCCCCCTTTTGCATGATAGTCCCGTGCACCCCATTTGTCAACAGACGGGACGCGTCAAAGTAAATTTACGGTTGCGAACAACATGACGATGTTGTATAATTTCGATAGGATAGATGGAGGTTAAACAGATGACGCAGAGAGAACGGTTTCTGTGCGCGCTCGACCGGGGCATCCCCGACCGTGTGCCAACATTCGAACTGGAGTTTCAGCTCGAGGAGGAGCTTCTGGGCAAGCCTTTCCTGCGCGAAAAGATGCTGGACGGACTGACAAAGGATCAGATTGAGGCAAAGTTGCGCGAAAACGCGCTTTATCTCATTGAAGTTTACGATAAGTTGGAACACGATGCAATCTGCGTTCACTATCTGAGTCGGGAACATCTGGCGCGGACGGTCGAACTTCTGCGCGAATATTCCGGAGACAAGTACGCCATATTCTGTCATGGTGACGGCACGTTCGCCATCCCGGACGGCAACGGGCTGGAGGAGCTCGCGGTTAAAATGTACGAGGAACCGGAAGAACTGTGTGAAATCGCCGAGGCCATGATGAACCGTGCCATGAAGAACAACGAATTGATGTTCAAGGCGGGCGTCGACGGCTTCATCCTGTGCAGCGACTATTGCTTCAATAAAGGGCCGTTTATGTCGCCCGACATGTTCGCCCGGTTTGTCACGCCGTATCTCACGAAGATCGTCGCGCACATCCGCGGCATGGGCGGTTACGCCATCAAACACACCGACGGAAACATCATGCCCATCATCGACCAGCTCGTGGCCGCCAACCCACACGCACTGCACTCGCTCGACCCGATGGCAGGCGTCGATATCCGCGTGGTGAAGGAAAAGTACGGCGATCAGGTGGCACTGTGCGGCAACGTGCACTGCGCATATTTGCAGACGGGCACCGATCAGCAGGTGATCGACTCGTGCGAATACTGCCTTACCTATGCAAAGCCGAACGGCGGATATGTGTACGCAACGAGTAATATCCCCTTTAAGGGCATGAAACTGGAACGCTATATGTTGGTCCTGGATGTCTGGCGCAGAATGCGTGACTATTGATCCCAAAGGGAGATCTGCATGATACTGCTCATCGTCAACCCAGTCGCAGGCAAACTGCGCGCCCGGACCGCGCTGATGGAGATTCTTGAAATCTTTGGCGAGGCGGATCTGGACGTGAATGTGCGCGTAACGCACCATCGCGGTCACGCGCGGGAAATCGCGCGTGCTGCAAAGTGCGATCAATATGAAAAAATCATATGCGTGGGTGGCGACGGCACGCTCAACGAAGTGATTACGGGATTGGTCTACTCGGGTGAAGAGATTCCGCTCGGGTATATCCCCCTGGGCAGTACCAACGACTTCGCAAACTCGCTCAAATTGCCGCGCGACGTGCGGGAAGCCACGCGCGTTGCCATCGGCGGAACGCCCTGCATGCTTGATGTCGGACAATTTGGTGAAAACCGCATGTTCTCCTATATCGCCTCGTTTGGACTGTTTACCGCCGCGTCCTACTCCGCGCCGCAGGCGACCAAAAACGCGCTTGGGCACTTTGCCTATATTCTCGAGGGAATCAAGGACATCGTAAACATACACTCGTTCCATATGGCAATTGAGGCGGAAGACGCGCGGCTTGAGGACGATTATATATTCGGCGCGGTTGCAAACTCAACGTCCATTGCCGGCATCGTCCGGCTCGACAGCGGGATCGTGGACATGTCGGACGGTCTTTTTGAGGTCATGCTCATCAAAACCATCCGCTCACCCGCAGATTTAAACCTCGTGCTCGGTTCCATCATGAACTCGGACTTCAAAAACAAAATGTTTGACTTTATCCGCGCGCCGAGGGTCACAATTACGGTCGATCAGGATGTCGTATGGTCGCTCGACGGCGAGGAGGCTGCCGGCGGACGCGAGACGGTGATCCAAAACCTGCACAACGCCATTACGATCTTCAAGTAAATCTACAACAGATCGAGAATGTCCCGGAGCCGAAGCGCGACCGGGACGTTCGCTTTTTGGGGCGTATTCGGATACCAGATCGCACGCATGCCCGCGCCAAGCGCGCCGTTCACGTCGTTGGTCAAATGGTCGCCAATATAGACCGCACGCTCAGGTGCGACGCCGAGCGCATCGAGGCACGCGTGAAAGGCACGCGCGTCGGGCTTGTGAATGCCGATGTCACCCGAGACGACGATCGCGCCGAATAAGTTCCGAATCCCAAGGCGATCGATCTTGGCACGCTGCCCCGCAGACGTTCCGTTGGTGACGAGGCCGAGCTTGTACCTGGGCGCAAGTGTCTCGAGCACGACGGTCATGTCCGGGTCGGGTACCGCGAAACGCGCCAACAGCCGATAAAAGTCCGCGACCAGATCGCCGGCCGTTTCATTGAGATTCCAGCGCGCGATCAGCGTCTCATACATCGCGGTTTTGTTGCCGTATCCATCCGCATCGAGTTCCTCCATCAGGGCAACCATGCGCGCCATGTCCTCGGGCCAATTTCCCTCCTGAAACCGCGCAGTGACAAACGCTTTTGCATACGCACGGAAGGAAGCGCGCCGGTCGAGCAATGTGTCGTCCAGATCGAAGAGAACCGCGTCGATGTCCATCATATGTCATTCTCCTTTGTCTCGTGGATCAGTGCGAAAAGTTCAGGCGGCAGCGGACTTTTGACGTCAATCATGATGTCCGTCATGGGGTGCGCAACCGCAAGCCGCGCGGAATGGAGCGCGAACCGCCCCGGCAGGCTTGGCAGTTCCGTACCGTACAGGAAATCACCCGCGACGGGATGTCCGATCGCCGCCATGTGCACGCGGATCTGGTGCGTTCGCCCCGTTTCGAGCGTGAGTGCGATCAGCGAGTACGCGCCAAAGACGCCCAGCGCGCGCCAATGGGTCACACTTCGCTTTCCATTCACCGGGTCAATCACGCGGCGAATCGACGCCGCATCCGCCTTCTCGATGGGCAAATCGATCACGCCTTCGCCCGCAAGGGAACCGCACACGACCGCACGGTATTCCCGCACGAAGTCGCCTGTGTGCAGCTTCTTTTGGAGAATCTGGCAGGCATGCGCATTCTTTGCCGCGCACAAAAGCCCGCTGGTTCCCCGGTCGAGCCTGTTGAGCGGACGGAACAGAAAGTCCGGCCCGAATCGCGCCGCAAGCCTGTTTTCGAGGGTCGGCGCATCCTGCTTCGCGGATACCTGACAGGCGAGCGGCGCGGGCTTATCGATTACGAGAAGGTCGTCGTCTTCGTAAACGACGTTCACCGGAGAAAAGTCCGGTGCAATCGGTTCGCGCGCTTTTTCGGCAAGCGTCAACTCGACCACATCCCCCGCGCGGAGGATGTCATTCGCGTGCGCAGCGCGTCCGTTGACCCGCACGCCGCCCACCTGCTTGAGCGAGGCGTACTGCGTATAGCTCACGCCCATCGCGCCCCGAACATAGTATTTCAGCTTGCGCCCTGCATCCTCCGGTATCACAACCGCCTTAATGATCCGCATACTCATGACCCCGTAGACCTGTAGTGCCGTACGCCGAAGCGCCAGCACGCCATTCCGATGAGGAAGAACGCAAGCCCCAGCAAGGGCGCGCCATATGCGGCCCAGGCGGGCGCATAATTTTTGTGGAGCAATGCGCTCATCGGCCAATAGTTGATTGCCGCGAGGGGAATCACATAGGTAAAGAGCTTGCGAAACCAACCAGAGTAGATGTCGATGGGGTAACAGGATGCCTGCACGCCGCCGTGGGTGAAAATATTGAATACCTCGAGTGACTCGATGGTGAAAAAGCTCGCCATCGCGCGCACGAGCATGACGCCGCCGTAGGTCATGGAACCCATACAGACCGCTGTGATGACAAACGCCCAGCCGAAAATACCCCATGCAGGGCGCAGCCATGCGATGCCGATCGCAAACGGAATGAGTCCGTTCAGAAATCTTCCCACGCGCAGAAGCTGAAATTCGCTGCCGAGCACCTGCAAAAAAACGCTGCGCGGGCGAAGCAGAATGCGGTCGAAGTCACCGTTTCGGATGTGTCGGTCGATGGTGTCAAAGCCGCGCATGTATGCCTCCGCAAGGGCAAAGGCCATGTATGTCATGCCGTAAAACAGCATGACCTCGGGAAGTGACCACTGATTCAACCTTTGAAACCTGTGAAACAGGGCGTACACGCCGTAGAGCTCGATGAAGCTCACCAGGAAATTGCTCGCCACGGAAAGAAAGAACGACGCGCGATACTGCAATTGCACGCGAAAGGCGACGCCCAGAAACTTCAAGTATAGCGATAGTCCACTCATGTTCAACCTCCCGCCACAGTCACGCGCCTGATGCCGCGCCGCATCAACAGCCTGCCCCAGAGGACGAATACCGCAATCCAGAAAATCTGAACCGCACAGATCCAAAACACGCTCTCCGGCGGCATGCTGCCGCAGAAGAGCTGCGAGGGCAGATCCATCACCCCCGCGAAGGGTTGGAGCCGCAGAAACGGCTGAATCCAGTCCGGCATGAGCCGAAGCGGGATGATGCTTCCGCCGAGAATCATCGAGAGTGTCGGAAGAAACAGCACAATGCCCTCGCTGCGGATCGTCCGCATGATGAGCGCGTGCATGAAGTTGATGATCGACACGGAAAGCAGCACCGCAAAGGAAATGCTCAAGAGCCAAGCGAGCGCACCGCCGAGTGATGGAACCTGCATCTTGAAGGGCGCGGGCACGATCCACAGCGCGATCACAAACTGCGGCAGCGCCCGAAGGAGCGTCGGCGCCGTGCGTCCGGCGATCGTGCGGGCAAACCACATGCCGTACAGGTCGATGGGCCGGATCAGTTCATAGGCAACCTGCCCGGTGAGCACGGAATCGCGAATCTCTCTGTCCGCGCTCCAGGGAAGGATGCCCAGCATCGCCTGTCCGATCCAGATATAAGTCGCGGCCTGCGAAAACGTCATCGGCTGTGCGGCGCCGGAAGAGCGGTAAAACGCATAGAGTACCAGAATCATCATCATGCCGAACACCCACTGTGTCGCAACGCCCGCGAGCGCCGCCACGCGGTACTGAATGAGCGTCAGAAACCGCATGCGGAAAAAGGAAACATACGTGCTCATTGTGCGCTCCCCGCAAGTTCCGCATACACCTTCGCCACCACGCGCTCAATGGGTGTGTGCTCCACCGTTACGTCCCCCATGCCGCATTTCCGATCGATTTCCGCGATGAGCCGCGCGGCAGTCGTGACCGCGGGGTCAAACCGGATCGTGAGCATCCGCCCATCCATCGCCATCGAAAGGATCTGCGCGTCGAGCGCGCAGGCATCGGGACGCTCCACCTCGCAGGTCAAAACGCGCTCGTCCCGTCCGCGCCTCAAAAGCGAAATATCGCCGTCAATCAGTTTTTCCCCCGCGCCGATGAGCATCACGCGGGAGCAGAGGGATTCGATGTCGTCCATGTCATGGGTGGTGAGAATGGCGGTCACGCCGCGCTGTTTGTTGATGTGTTTGATGAAGTCGCGCACGGCGAGCTTGGTCGCCGCGTCGAGGCCGATGGTCGGTTCATCGAGAAAGAGGACTTGCGGACTGTGGAGAAGGGAGGCTGCCAGCTCGCAGCGCATTCGCTGACCGAGAGAGAGTTGGCGCACGGGCGTTTTGAGAAGCGGACCGAGTTGCAGGCGTCCCGCAAGCTCGTCGAGCGTTTTTGTATAATCGGAAACGGAGACTTTGTAGATGTCCCGGAGAAGGGAAAAGGAATCGATGACAGGAAGGTCCCACCAGAGTTGACTTCGTTGGCCAAACACGACGCCGATTTGCGCCGCGTGCTTGGCGCGCGATTCCCAGGGCGTCAGGCCGTAGACCGTACATCGCCCGCCGTCCGGGGTGAGGATGCCGGAGAGAATTTTGACCGTGGTGGACTTGCCGGCGCCGTTTGGGCCGATGTACCCGACCAGCTCGCCCTCCCCAATCTCAAAAGAAACGTCCTTGAGCGCCTCGATTCGTTTGGCTGTTCGCCCGAAAAAGCCCTTCTTTTCGCGCACCGTGTACGTCTTGGTCAACCCGGCGGCCGAGATCGCGGCCATTGACATCACCCTCCCTCACTTTTCGTCAAGGCTTTTATGCTATCACTTTTCATCCTCCTCTGTCAACCAAAAATTTGACAAAACGGATGCAATCATTTATACTGATTCATCACAAAACACAAGATCGGGTGAACGAGATGGCGGAATGGTACGAAATATACACAAAAGAGCGCATCCCAACGGGCAAAACCCGCGCACGCTACGAAATGTTGCGGGACGGTGAATACCGCCTCGGCGCGGAAATCTGGATTTTTCACCCGGACGGGCGGCTGATGGTCACAAAACGGCATCCCGAAAAGCGGGAATATCCGGGGCTTTGGGAATGCACAGGCGGATTCGTCTGTGCGGGCGAGACGACCAAGGATACCATTTTGCGCGAGGTGCGGGAAGAAATCGGACTCTCCCTCTCCCCTTCTGATGTCCGGCTGATCACGACCGAGCTTTCCGGTCCCCAATTTCTCGATCTGTACACCGCAACCGCGGATGTCGCAATCGAGGCGCTGATTTTACAGCCCGAGGAGGTCACGGATGCCCGTTGGGTCACGTGGGATGCGCTGACCGACATGCGTGACCGGGGCGAATTCATCGACTTCGTCTATGACCGAATCGCGCGAAACCGCAAAAAATCCGCACCGTAGCATTCGGACGCAAAGAAAGCCTCGCAAGCGCGGGGCTTTCTTTGTCTCATTTCGAATCAGTCGTAATAATCGATCGTCCAATACCAGTAGTCGATTTCACTGTTGTCGAGCCACGCGCTCTCTCCGTTTTGGAACGTGACGCCCGCAATACCGCAATGCACCTCGTATATTTCGTTGAGATACGGAATGGTGATATAGTCGGAATAGGCGACCGCGCCGGGCTTCATCGTCTTCCATGTGGTCAACTGATAGACCTGATCCGTGCCATAGATCAAATTGTCATCATAATCCGTTGCGTAGACAAACAGCGTGTATGATTCGATGGTCGAATACTTGCCGATGTTCTCCATCTCGAAATGGATTTGAAGCTCGTTGCTGTCCAAGTAAGTCCACTGGGCGTAGGCACCGACCGCAAAATCCAGCGGGATATAGGGTTCCACATACGGAAGCGGCGCGCCGTCGTAGAGAAGCTGGAGCGTTTCGTTCCAAGCGACCTGCGGATCCCGGTCGAAATAGGAATCATCATCCGCGTACAGCTCGAAGCAGATGCCGTTTGCGAGGTTAAAATCCGCAACCGCGGCCCCCGTGTTGGCGCCGAACACGCCGTCCGCCTTGTCATTAAGATATCCAAGCGCAATGAGCGCGCGCTGGAGCCGTGCGACCGCTTCGCCGCTGTCCCCCCGCGTAAGCGCCGCATACGTCTGCGGAATGGGCGTCGGCTCGACATACACCTCCTGTTCTACGTAAAAGGAACTCCTGCCCATTTCCACGCCGTCGACCAGATAGGCCAGCGCGTAGTTTCCCGCGCCCGGAATGCCGCGGATCAGGCCGGTGATGTCGAAATAGCGTTGCGCCTGCGTCTCCGACTGTCCAAATGATGTCTCAGCCGACATCTCGTCGAGCAGGGATGCCGCATCATAGAGCTGAAAGGTCAAGACGGCGTCCGTAAACCCCGGTGCGCTTCCGTCGATCGTGAACGTCAAAAACGTGTAGAAGTCCAGAACACCGATGAGATCATCGACGTAAATCTGCGTGAATTCGGATTTGATGGCCTCCGGATCCTCAATGTTCCACCCCGCCTCGCACCAAACGAGGCGCGCATCCGCAAGCACGACCGCGCGGGTGGGTTCCGGCGTGGGTGCGGCGGTCGGCGTGGCAGTCGGCTCTTCTGTCGGGGTGGCGGTCCATTCGAGGATCATCTCCGGCGTGGACGCGGGCGCAATCTCCGCCGTCGTCGTGCCGTCCCACCGGGCATATAAATCGATAAGATCCCCTACGCTGACCGCGACGTTGACGTTCTGCGTGTCCGACTGCGTCTGAACGGTCAATCCGACAATCGCGCCGCTTTGGTCAAAGAGCGCGCCGCCCGTTCCCGCGCCGATGGGTGCGATGAACTGAATCAGCTGTGCGCCTGCCTCCTCGTAAATCGCGCTGACCTTGCCGACGGCAACGGTGCTCGTTAATCCCGCGGGGCTTCCAATCGCCACGACCGCCTGCATGCGCTTGAATTCGTTTTCGCCGTTGAGCGGAAACGGGACGAGATCGGTCGGGGAGAAAAAACCGAGGATTGCGACGCCGAGCGTCTCGTCCGCAATCAAGAGCTTGTCAACCATGTACTGATATCCGTCGTCTGAATGGGCAACGATCCTCGCCGCGCCCGCGATTGCAGCGGTGCTTGTGACGAGCGTCTTGTTGTTGAAGGCGACAAAACCACTCGCCGTGCCGATGGATTCGCCGCTTGCGTCAAATCGTTCGAGCACGAGTACGGATTTTACGGCAGATTCGATTCGGTCGGGGTCATCCGAAAACGCGCCCTCTGCGCGCGCAAACGGAAGCGCGAAACAAATCGCGAAAGAAACGATGAGCAGGAGCATTCTTCTCGCCATTTTCATTTCGTTCACCTCTGCGCCATGAATTTACCATAATTATACCATCGCTGTTCGCTGAGGTCAAACGAAAAAGCGCGCTCCTGAAAAAGGAGCGCGCTCACGTTGCGTCTAATCTTCCAAAATCCAGGTTTCGTACTTGATGTCGTCGCCGTAGAAGTAGTCCGCCGTTCCATCCTCGTAAAAGATCTTTGTGATGCCGACATAAAGGTATTCGATCTCGCTCCACTGGGGAATCGTGACATAGGCAGAAACCACGGTCTCGCCCGGTTCGATCTTTTTGCTGGTCCGCCAATCGTACGTCCTGTCGCCGTAGAGCTTTTTGTTCCTTGCGTTGGCGGCGTAGACGGACAATTCAAACGAGACGACCGTCTTTCCGCGCACCTTGTTTGAAATCTCGAAACGGATTTTCGTCAAGTCTTCTGACAGCCCATAGCCCTCGACATACGCGTCGTCTCTGAAATACAGCGACTTGACGGGTTTCGTATAGGCGACGGGTTCCCCCTCGAAGAGCAATTCCTGCATTTCAGGGGAAGCAATTTCCGGATCAGAGGTATATGAGCCGGAACGCTTGATACTCAGGGCGTTCGCAAGGTTGAACTGCACAACCGCCGCGCGGGTCATCTTTCCAAAGATGCCGTCAGCCGTTCCCTCGCCCAGATAATTGTACGCGATGAGCGCGGTTTGCAGCTCTTTGACCGCATCGCCCTTGTCGCCGAGCTTTAATTCGTGATACAGGCGCGGCGCAGGGGCCGGTTCGGCGGGCGGCGGCGTCACCCCGTTTTCGTATACCTCGAGCGGACAGCGCCCCAGTTCCGCATCGCCCACATAGAACGCGAATTCATACGCGCCCGCGCCGGGAATCAGATTCATGAGCGTCCCCAAATCAAAGAACCGGTGAACGGCCAAAGTCTCGTACATGCCGAATGATTCCGTCTGAAATGCGCTCCCCAAAAGTGCTTCGCCGCTGTAAAGCCGCACCGCGAAGTCCATTGCCGTGCCGTCCTTCATTCCCGCATCCAGCGAAAAGACGAGCGATGCGTAGTAATCCCGCGCGTTCGAAAGATCCGAAACGTTGATCCAGTCGAAATCGTGGATCGCGGTCGCCTCGTTCTCGATATGCGAACCCGGATCGCACCATATGAGGGACCGGTCGATCATCCGGATGTTCCGATCCATGCGCGGTGCGGGCGTGGCGGTCGGCGCAACGGTCGGGGCCACACTGGGCAACGGATCGCCGGAGATGGTCAGATAGCTCTTTTCCCACCTGGCATACAGGCCGATCACCTCGCTCGCGTGTACGGCGATATTGATGTTCTGCGCATCCAGGTAGGTCGCGGAGGTAATGCCGATCACCTCGCCGTTGTCGTCAAAGAGGGCACCGCCGCTGCTGCCGGGCGAAATCGGCGCAGTGAACTGGATTTCCGAAATGCCGGCCTCTTCATAGAGCGCACTGATGTTGCCGATGGACACGGTATTTGTAATGCCAATGGGACTTCCGATCGCCACAACCTTCTGGGCGCGTTTGAGCGTGCCCTGGTCATTGAATGTCAGGGGCACAAGCTCCGTCGGCGTAGAGAAGCCGAGGATCGCAATATCGCGCTTGTCGTCTGTAATCAGTACTCTGTCCAGCACATACTGATCGCCGCTGTCCGAATAACCAATGATGATGTCTCCACCCTCAATCACATGTTCGTTTGTGATGAGCGTCGAGCCGTCGAAGGCCACGAAACCGCTGCCCGTGGCGATGAGTTCGTCGTTTTGATCGTAGATCTCGAGCATCAGGACGGACTGCGCGGCAAGCTCGATCCGATCCGGGTCGTCAGAAAACCCGCCTGCGGACAACGCGCCAAGCGGGACGACCAAAATTGCTACGGATACGAAAACCACGATCATTCTTCGGATTGCCTTCACGCTTTGTCCCTCCGCACAATCACTTTTTCAAAATTATAACATTGTCTTTTACATAGGTCAAGCAATCGCAGGGAATATACAGGGGGATCGATTACCAAGTATCCGGGAGATTTGGAGGGACGCGGCCCTCCATGTTTCATCCTTTGTGCCGGCTTTGCAGGCGCAAATGGATTCGTCTCAAGGGCACGCTTGCGCGCCCAATGACGAATCGGTTCCGTCATCCGGATTTCGCCCGGCATATCCCGCAGGAAATGCAGAAATCCGGTTCCTCGCTCTTCCGCAATCGCTTACAGCGAAGTCGTAAGCGATTGCCCTGAGGGAAAATAACGCGCTTCAAATCCCCGCAATCTCACATCATTCTATGCCCAGACCTTCTCAGTCCATTCATGTTGCGAAAGGAAGCTCATGTGCGCATCAATCCCCAAGGCCGAATCACGTCCGGGTCAATTGTGCGCACGCGTGCGGAACAGGTGCGCGCCATCGCACCCGCGAGTTCGTCCGTCATTGCCGCAATTTGATCCGCGACGCCCTGCGCACCGCCTTCGCGTAGCTTCTCCATCAAGGTGCGCCCCACCGAAACAGCTGTTGCGCCAAGCGCCAGTGCCTTAAAGGCGTCGATGCCCGTCTCGATCCCGCAATCGACGAACACCGGCATCTCCTTCCCCACTGCCCGAATGATTTCCGGCAGAACCATGAGCGGCGGCACGGCATAATCCAAAATGCCATGGTGATGCGAAACAACGATCCCCTGCACGCCCAAATCGCGGCAGATCAGCGCGTCGCGCACGCCAAGCACGCCCTTGATGATGAACGGCAATTTCGTCGCGCGGACGAAGGAGGCAATCTCGTCAAGGGATTTGGGCAGCATGCGCGCACCGAGCACCGTATCTGGCTGTCCTCGCCGATTGAACGCGTGATCTACGTCCATGCCGACCGCAAGCGCACCACCCTTTTCGGCTTGTTCGATTTTTTGAAATATGATGCTGTTGTCCGCGTAGGGTTTGATGATCTTGATTGTTCTTGCGCCCGTGGCAATTTGCGCCGCAAGCTCATCTCCGCTCCCCATGCCCGTCCAAAAAACCGCGCCCGCCATCTGCGCGCCACGCGCCATCCCCACCGCGCCGTCTTTTGTTTGGTTGTCAAGGTGCGAAAGTGCCGCAGTCATGACGGGCGTTTTGAAGGTTTCGCCATAAACCGTCACTTCTGTAGACGGGAGAGACGCGCCCATGTGACGCATCTCGATGAGCAGGGAGTCGAAATACGCGCGCGTGATGCGGTTCGCGTCACCTGTGCGTGCAGATTCATTGGACATGGAGATACCGCCTTTCGATGATCATTGATGGGGATTGCACGGCCCTTGATGTCCGGATATGAAAAAGCCCCCGCTTGCGCGGAGGCTCATAGGGGTTCTTACTTGTGATCCACAGAGTACATGTACTCGATGAGATCGACGACCTTGTTGGAATAGCCCCACTCATTGTCGTACCAGGATACGACCTTGACGAAGGTATCCGTCAGGGCGATACCGGCCTTGGCATCGAAAATGGAGGTGTGAGAATCGCCAATGAAGTCGGAAGAAACGACCTGATCCTCAGTGTAATCCAGAATACCCTTCAACTCGCCTTCGGCGGCCTTCTTCATCACGGCGCAGATCTCTTCATACTTCGCGGGCTTCGCGAGGTTGACGGTCAGGTCGACCACAGAGACATCCAGCGTGGGAACGCGCATGGACATACCGGTCAGCTTGCCGTTGAGGGACGGAATGACCTTGCCCACGGCCTTCGCGGCGCCGGTGGAGGAGGGGATGATATTGCCGGAGGCAGCGCGGCCGCCGCGCCAATCCTTCGCGGAGGGGCCGTCAACGGTCTTCTGCGTCGCGGTGGTGGAGTGAACGGTGGTCATCAGGCCATCGGTGATGCCGAAGTTGTCATGCAGAACCTTCGCGATGGGTGCGAGGCAGTTGGTGGTGCAGGAGGCATTCGACACGAAGTCCATGTCGGTGGTATAGGTGTCATTGTTGACGCCCATGACGAACATGGGGGTTGCGTCCTTGGAGGGCGCGGACATGACAACCTTCTTGGCGCCGGCTGCGATATGGCCGGCAGCCTTATCCTGGGAGAGGAAGAGGCCGGTGGACTCGACAACGTACTCGGCGCCGATATCGCCCCACTTGAGGTCAGCGGGATTCTTTTCCGCGGTGACGCGAATTTCGTGGCCATTGACGATCAGGGAATGATCGGTATAGCTCACGGAGCCGTCGAAGCGGCCGTGAATGGTGTCATACTTAAGCATATAAGCCATGTAGTCCGGGGAAATCAGGTCGTTGATTCCGACGACCTCGACATCCTTGTGGGACAGGCTGGCGCGGAAAACAAGGCGTCCGATACGGCCAAAGCCATTGATACCAACTTTAATCATGTTGTTACCTCCTGTTGTCTGACAATCATTGTCTTTCCTGATTATTCTACTCCAATGACCCTGTTTTTACAAGTTAATTGAACGCGACTTCGGTAATATGAATGTCACGCCAAAGTTAAATTTCGTCAATCCATTGCAATCCTTGCGTAGAAGGATTTGCCGTCCAATCGTCCCTTTGCACCCAGCGCTTCGAGAACCGTTGCTGAAACATCCGCAAATGTTTCGCGCGTTCCCAGCTTCACGCCCTCCTTGAGGCCAAGGCCATAGATCAATAGCGGAACGCGTTCGCGCGTATGGTCGGTGGTTTTCATAAAGGTCGGATCGACGCCGTGGTCGGCTGTGATGACGAGCATGCCGTCGTCGCCCAGATGACGCAGAATCTCGGGCAGCTTCTTGTCAAACGCTTCGAGTGCCCTGGCAAAGCCTTTCACGTCGCGCCTGTGGCCGTAGAGCATGTCGGTATCCACAAGGTTTGCAAACAGGAGACCCTTCCATCCGGGCTTTTTCAAAAACTCAATGGTCGTCTCGGTACATGCCTCATTGCCAGCCGCGTGTTCCGACCTGGTGATTCCCCTGTGGTTGAATATGTCCTCGATCTTTCCGACGGCATAGACGTCCATGCCCTCGCGCTTGAGGACGTCGAGCATGGTGTCGCCCACCGGGTCGAGCGAAAAATCGCGCCGATTGGCGGTCCTGACAAACGCGCCGGGTTCCCCCTCGAAGGGACGCGCAATGATGCGTCCAACGGCGTGATCACCTGTCATGATGCGCCGTGCGATCCGGCAGATATGCCAAAGTTCCGTCGGCGGGATGATCGATTCGTGCGCCGCGATTTGGAAAACGCTGTCGGCAGATGTATATACGATGAGCTTGCCGGTTTTGATGTGCTCCGGCCCAAGTTCCTCGATGATCTTTGTGCCCGAAGCGGCCTTGTTTCCGAGGACGCCGAAGCCCGTCTCGCGCTCAAACGTCTCGATCACGTCTTTCGGAAAGCCGTGGGGATATGTCGGGAAGGGCTTTTTCAGGGTAAGCCCCGCGATCTCCCAATGTCCTGTTGTGGTGTCCTTGCCCGCCGCCGCTTCGTTCATGAGGCCATAGCAGCCGATGGGCTCGTCCTCGTCCGCTCCCTGATACCCGGTCGCGGCGTGAAGCCCCAGCTCCATCAGGTTGGGAAGCGCGGGGTGTTCCGTTTCAAATATGTGCCCGAATGTGTCGGCTCCAACGTCGCCATATTTGACCGCATCTGGTGCCGCTCCTGCGCCGAGACCGTCCAATACGACGATCGCAACGCGCTTCATTTTCTTCATCGTCCATCCTCCATGCGCAGCATTTCTGCCAGCTGCGCGATCATTCCGCCACAAGTAGGTTTCCCGCGTGCGGCGTCAATTGTCCCCTTAAAAATACCATATTGCTCTTCGATGCTCCCGTTCGCCCACGCATGGTCGATCGCGTGGCGCATGGCCCGCTCGACTGCGGAAGGCGTCACCAGAAACCGCGCGGCAACCATCGGATAAAGCGCCTTTGTGAGGCGCGAGGTCAGCCTCGCATCGCAGTAAGTGAGGTACGAGGCTTCCATGAGGTACTCCCTGCCCGGGTGTTCAGGGATGCCGAGTCGATCCATAATCGCATTAAACTTCTCCCGCGCCACATCCGTAATCCAGCGTCGTTCCACGCACGTTTCAGAGAGCGCCTCGCGCAATTCCTTTTCAGAAATCGGCTTGGAAATCATCCGGATGCAGGGATCATCCGCCACAAACGGTGCAATGCCCGGATAGGCGGCGATAAAGACTGCAGGACGAACCGTCAGGTGCGTGCGCATGATCAGCAAAGCAAGCGCCGCGCCGTCCAAACTGGGCATGATGGCGTCCGCGATGACAAGATCCGGTCGATGCGCCAATACCGCATCATAGGCGCTTTTCCCGTTCGTTACCTTCGAAAGGGCAACGATATGCATCTCCGCGAGCATCTTTTCCGTGCGCGCGGCGGAATCGATCGACAGATCGGATATGACTGCTGTCCGCGCCTGTGTGCGCATCAAGTCACCTCCCGATGTACCCATCTTTTCGACGCCGCGCGCTCATTTCCTTCCGTATCTCTAAAGTTTACCAAGTAAATCGCAACTCTTCACACGACTTGGGAAGGAGACTTCTCTACGCCGCCTCGTTTTCGAGCATCCAATCGATATAGACGCCGTACCCCATCGTCGGATCATTGACATAAACGTGCGTCACCGCGCCGATCAGCTTCCCATCCTGAACGACGGGTGAGCCGGACATGCCCTGCACGATGCCGCCCGTTTTGTCCAGCAACCGCTTATCCGTCACCCGGATGGTGAACGAACGGGTCGTCGGCCTCTGCTGATCCTCAATCCGCACGATCTGCGCGTCATACGCGGTCAACCCTTCGTCGCCTACCGTCGTTAGAATCGTCGCTTTGCCGGTCCGTACATCTTTGGGATCCGCAGTCTCGATGCCGTTCGGATAAAGCGCGTTTTTCATGCCGTTTTCCGCGTCGCCAAAGATGCCGAAGTCGGTGTTTTCGTCTATTGTGCCCAAATACCCGCCGTCATAGAATTCACCGAGAATCTCCCCGGGCGTCCCTTCTTCTCCGCGCTTTACATCGAGGATCGAATTTTCATAAATTGCGCCGCCCTCAATGGGCAATACTATGCCCGCATCGGTGTCTGTCACCGCATGACCCAGCGCGCCATAGCGTCCGGTCTCGGGGTCATAGAACGTCAAGGTCCCGATCCCGGCTGTCGAGTCGCGCACCCACACGCCCAACTTGTACTTGCCGTCGGTCGCATCCTTCGCGGGTGTCAACGTCGCGTTTCGCGTTTCGCCGTTTCGCGTGTAGGTCACTTTGATGCTCTTGCCGCCGAGCATCGACAGGAGCTCATCTACACCCGAGACGCGATTCCCGTTGACGCCCGTGATGACATCGCCCGGCTTCAGGCCCGCGAGCCGTGCGGGACTGGGAATCGATCCGATGTCCGATGCGCCGATCACGACAATCCCTTCGGTTTTGACCGCCACGCCGATGGACTGTCCCCCCGGCACCAGCGTCTTCGCCTCCGCACCCGATGTCGCGCCTGCCAAAAACAGGACCGCGATGATCGGCGTGAGAAACCGCCTCAATCGTCTTGCACTCAATGGAAAGCCCTCCCCCTGCGGCGCTTCGTGGCACCGCACGATTAAGCTCCCCGCGCAGGAGGTTCCGCATGCTGGAAAACAGCGGGCCGATTGGGATGTTCCGTTTGCCAATTTCGTGGTTGTGGGGTTTTCCGGGGCCGGTTGAGACATTTTGGCATCTTTACCGCCAAATTCATCCAAAAGGTGTTGCGCGTTATGAAAAATCCGTCTATAATATATAATACTTTGGATTCGCCCTTTTGGATTTGGAGGCCGGTATGCTTGATGTCCAGCTCCACGAAGCGCGCGGAAGGCAGATTCTCGCCGCGCTTTCGGGCGGTGCGGATTCGGTTGCGCTTCTGATCCTATTATGCCGCGCGCGCGATGCCGGCATGCTCCGCGTTTCGGCCGCGCACTTCGACCATATGATCCGTGGCGCGGAAAGTCAGGCGGATGTCAATTTTTGCCAAAGTTTGTGCGAGCGATATGGCGTACCGTTCGCTCTGGGAAGGGCAGATGTGCCCGAAATCGCACGCCGCACCGGAGAGGGTTTCGAGTCCTGCGCGCGCAATCTGCGCCATCGTTTTTTGCAGGAGACGGCATCTGTGATGGGGGCAAACCTGATTGCGCTTGGTCATCATGCGGACGATCAGGCGGAGACGGTTCTCATGCATCTTCTGCGCGGCGCGGGACCTGCGGGTATCGTCGGAATGCGCAGACTTTCGGGAAACCTTTATCGACCGCTGATCGAATGCCGCAAGGCCGACATCGTGTCGTTTCTCGAAGAAATCGGCGAAACGTGGCGCGAGGACAGCACAAACCGCCTGGCAGATAACCCCAGAAACGCGCTGCGCCTTTCTGCGCTTCCCGCCCTTGAGAAGGTCTACCCCGGCGCCGCATTCGCAATCGCGCGCTATGCGAAGGCGGCTGCGGTCGAAGATGACTTTGTCGCCCGCGCGGCGGACGCGTTCATGCAAAAAAGGGTGGAGCACCTTCCGAATGGCCACAGGATCGACCTTTCAGGCGAACCGGAGGAAGCACTTCTCCGGCGCGCTCTCAGGCGGCTGTGCGGCCCGGATCTCAATACGGACAAACTCAGGGAGCTTTTATGTCTCGAAACCGCGACGGACATCGGAAACGGCATGCGCGCACAGCGTCATGGCGCTTATCTGTATGTCCTGCGTCCCTATGAAACGCCGGATGCGCGCATGATTGACCTTGCGGGAGTGACATGTCTTCACGGCATATGCCGTCTGACGAGTACAGACGCCGCGCCCATGCCGGAGCGGATGTCAAAAACGACGCAGGTGCTCGATCGGGAGGCTCTCGTGGGTGCGGTTCTCAGAACACGGTGCACGGGCGACCGGATCGCGCCGTTGGGATTGGGCGGTTCAAAATCGCTTTCCGATTATATGACGGACGCGAAGATCGATCCGCCGCTTCGGGACGTCACGCCCGTAGTCGCGCGCGGCAACGAGATCCTTTGGGTCATTGGGCACGGAATATCGCGCACCTGCGCACTGCAAAGCAAAGACCGGGCGGCAGTGCGCCTCACATGCGAAACGGTCAGTTGGGGAGGAATCGCTTCATGCGAAACGACATAGACAGGATTCTATTGACAGATGAACAAATCCAGACGCGCGTGCGCGCGCTGTCGGCCCAGATTACCGAGGATTACCGGGAGATGGATCCGGTGCTCATCTGCATTCTCAAAGGCGCGGTGATGTTCTATGCCGACCTCGTCCGTCACATCGATACGCACATTGCCATGGACTTTATGGCGGTTTCGAGCTATGGAAACGCGACAAAGTCGTCCGGCGAGGTGGAAATCCGCAAGGATCTTTCAAAACCCGTCGACGGGCGGCACGTCATCGTCATCGAGGACATCATCGATTCGGGCTTTACGCTTAGTTACTTAACGCGCGTGCTCGCCTCCCGCGGCGCACGGTCGGTCAAGATTTGCACCCTTCTCGATAAGCCCTCGCGGCGCGCACCCGGCATCCGCCTGAAATGCGACTACACGGGATTCGAGATTGAGGATGAGTTCGTCGTCGGCTATGGCCTCGACTATGCGGAAAGGTACCGCAACCTACCGTTTATCGGCGTTCTCAAGCCGGAAATATACGAAAGCTGACCGCATAGCGCGACGGCTTGAAAGCGAGGTATGGATTTTTGAAGCAAAAGAAAAAGCTCAGGATGTTCCAGGGGCCGCTGATGTACGCGGTTTTGATCGTGGTGATTCTTCTCATGGTCAAACTGATTGGCGGAACCACGACGACGGATACGACGACCACTCTCACGTATTCCGAGCTTTTGCAGTGGGTCGAGGCGGATCTGAAAAACGACCTGGGCATGGATGTTCCGGAAGCGGATCAGAATAAGACGATCGAAAGCGTCGAAATCACGAACTATACCCTCGTCGGGCAGACCGGCGGGGTTGAAAAGATCACGTGCGTTTTGCCGAGCGAAAATCAGTTCTATGCGGACGTCTCGGCGATTTACGAATCGGTGCTCGGTCATCCGGTGAGTCCGGTTGACTATTCCTTCTCCTTCTCCTCAAAACTTCCGCCCGCAACGCCGTGGTGGTACGAGTGGATTCCGCTTTTGATCATGGTGCTGCTCTTCGTCGTCTTCTGGTACTTCATCATGCGCCAGCAGACCGGCGGCGGAAAAGGCGGCGTGATGGCTTTCGGAAAATCCCGCGCGCGCATGTCCGATCCCAATGCGAAAAAGGTAACGTTCGACGACGTCGCCGGAGAGGACGAAGAAAAAGAGGAACTGCAGGAAATCGTCGAATTTCTGAAAAATCCCCAGCGCTTTACAAGCGTCGGCGCACGAATTCCCAAGGGCGTGTTGCTCGTAGGCCCTCCCGGCACGGGCAAAACACTGCTTGCGCGCGCTGTTTCCGGCGAAGCGGGCGTTCCGTTCTTCTCTATTTCGGGTTCCGATTTCGTCGAAATGTTCGTTGGCGTGGGTGCGTCCCGCGTGCGCGATCTCTTTGATCAGGCGAAGAAGGAAGCCCCCGCCATCGTATTCATTGACGAAATCGATGCGGTCGGCCGTCAGCGTGGCGCGGGGCTGGGCGGCGGACATGACGAGCGGGAGCAGACGCTCAACCAGCTTCTCGTCGAAATGGACGGCTTTACCACAAACACGGGGATCATCATCATGGCTGCGACCAACCGCTCCGACATCCTTGACCCGGCTCTTCTGCGTCCCGGTCGCTTCGATCGGCGCGTGATCGTCGGCTATCCGGATGTGAAGGGCCGCGAGGCGATTTTGAAGGTGCATGCGCGCAACAAACCACTCGGACCGGATGTCGATCTTTCGGTCATCGCGCGCAGAACGCCCTATTTCACGGGCGCGGACCTCGAAAACGTGATGAACGAGGCGGCAATACTGACCGCGCGTTCCGGCGGCACGCTCATTTCGATGCCGACCATCGAGGAGGCGATCACCCGCGTGATCGCAGGCCCCGAAAAGCGCAGCCGCAAGGTCACGGAAAAGGACAAGGAATTGGTCGCCTATCACGAAGGCGGGCACGCCATCGTTTCCTACTTTATCCCCGAGTGCGACAAGGTGCACGAAATCACCATCATTCCGCGCGGCTCTGCGGGCGGCTACACCATGTTCCTGCCGGATGAGGAGGTCAATTACGTGACCACAGCAAAGCTCCGCGGCGAAATGGCGGGCCTTCTGGGCGGGCGCGTGGCGGAATCCCTGGTGCTTGGCGACATCTCCACCGGCGCGTCCAGCGACATCAAGCGCGCCACCGAGATCGCGCGCGGCATGGTTACCGAATACGGCATGAGCGAAAAGGTCGGCCCCATCTATCTGGGTAGCGAGCACGAGGTGTTCCTTGGGAAATCATTCTCCCAGCAAAATTCCAGCTTTTCCGAGGAAGTCAATTCGCTCATCGACCGCGAGGTACACGGGCTTCTGAACGAAGCATACACCCGCGCGAAGGACATCCTCGTTCAGCACATGGACAAACTTCACGCGCTGGCATCTCTCCTCAAAGAGCGCGAAAAGCTCGATTACGACGAATTCGAGCGGTTCATGAAGGGTGAAATTCTCCCCGCGCCGCGCGACATCAATGCAGAAATGAACGAGCTGCGCAGACAGGCGAAGACTGGGTTCAACCCGGCATAGAGGAACATGCCTCAGACCATGCAAATCCCGAATCTTAAACCGAAGATCAACGCCGTCCGTCCAGAGTCTTATGCCTTGGACGGGCGGCTTTCCTTTGGTCTATTTTCAAACCATAGAGAAAACAGACACGATTTGCGGCGAGACCCACTCCCATAACGTTCGGAATTTTAAGGCACGGCTTGTGACCTTTCCATTCTTTTAAATACGTTTAACAGATACAGGTTGCAATCTGGGAGGAATAAGTGCATAATGTTCGTGGAACACTGGTTTAATGTTCGTGTTTTGGAGGCAGATTCAATGAAGAAGCTCAATCAGTTGTACGAGGGCAAGGCCAAGAAGGTTTACGAAACCGACGAACCCGACCTCCTGATCGTATCCTACAAGGACGATGCGACCGCGTTCAACGGCCTCAAAAAGGGAACCATTTTGGGCAAGGGCGCCATTAACAACCGCGTGACCAATCATCTGATGGGCCTTTTGGAAAAGGCGGGGATTCCAACGCACTTTGTCGAACAGCTCAACGACCGCGAGACGGTGGTCAGGCGCGTGACCATCGTACCCATTGAGGTCATCGTCAGAAACATCGCCGCAGGTTCACTCTCCAAGCGGCTGGGCATTCCCGAGGGCACAAAAATGCGCAAAACCGTCCTCGAATACAGCTACAAAAACGACGAATTGGGCGACCCCATGATCAACGAGTATCATGTCTACGCCATGAACCTTGCGACCGAGGAAGAACTCAATCAGATCGCAGCATATTCCTTTCAGATCAATGAAATTCTGACCGATTATCTCAAACACAACAACATCGAACTGATCGATTTTAAACTGGAATTCGGGCGCCTTGCGGACGGCACGATCGTGCTTGCGGACGAAATTTCACCCGACACCTGCCGTTTCTGGGATTCCCGGACCAACGAAAAGCTGGACAAGGATCGCTTCCGCCGCGACATGGGCGGCGTCGAGGACGCCTACAACGAGGTGCTCCGTCGGCTGTTGGGTGCGCACGATGAGGACTGACAAGCCGCACGAGGAGTGCGGGGTTTTTGGCATCTACTCCCCTGTGCGGGACGATGTGGCATCCTATGCGTACTATGCGCTCATGTCGCTCCAACACCGGGGACAGGAGAGCTGTGGCATCGCGGTCAACGATTTGGGCGTCATCACCTGCTATAAGGATGCCGGACTCGTCAACGACGTGATGACCCGGCAGGAACTGGACGCGCTGGGTCCCGGCACCATGGCGGTCGCGCATGTGCGCTATGCCACCATGGGCGCAGAGCCGCGCAGGAATGCCCAGCCGCTGGTCGTCAATCACGTCAAAGGGACTATGGCTCTTTGCCACAACGGCGCGCTTTCAAACGCGCCCACGTTGCGGGAGGAACTGGAGCTGCGCGGCTCCATATTCCATACGACGTCCGACACCGAGGTCATCTCCTACCTTATCACGCAGGAGCGACTGAACGCGCCTTCCATCGAGGTCGCGGTAAGCCGGGCCATGGCGCGGCTCGAAGGTGCCTATTCCCTAGTGGTCATGTCGCCCGCAAAGCTGATGGCGGTGCGCGATCCGCACGGATTTCGTCCCTTGTGCATCGGCATGCTTGGCGATTCCTATGTATTCGCATCCGAAACCTGCGCGCTTGACTCCATCGGCGCCAAGTTTTTGCGCGACGTGGAACCGGGCGAGATCGTTCTGGTGGACAAAAACGGCATGGTCTCGCTGAAAGATCACGTCAATACCGCGCCCAAGACCACATGCGTCTTTGAATACATCTACTTTGCGCGCCCCGATTCGGTGATCGACGGTTCGTCCGTGCACGTCGCGCGCATGCGCGCAGGGTCGTTCCTCGCGCTTGAACACCCGGTTCAGGCGGATGTGGTGGTCGGCGTTCCGGATAGCGGACTCGACGCGGCGGTGGGTTATGCGCGTCAATCGGGCATTCCCTACGGCATCGGCTTTATCAAGAACAAGTACATCGCCCGCACGTTCATTCAGCCCTCGCAGGCCGACCGCGAGACCAAGGTACGCATCAAGCTGAACCCCGTCTCGGCAACCGTGCGTGGGAAGCGCGTCGTTTTGATCGACGATTCCATCGTACGAGGGACGACCAGCGCGCGCATCGTACGGCTTTTGCGCGACGCGGGTGCGACCGAGGTACACATGCGCGTCTCCGCGCCGCCGTTCATGCATCCCTGTTATTTTGGCACGGACATCGATTCGCGCGAACATTTGATCGCCTGCCAGCACTCCATTGACGAAATTCGGGAGATCATCGGCGCCGATTCCATCGGTTACCTTTCCACCGACTCCGTCACGAAGCTTGCAGACAACACCAAGGGTTTCTGTACCGCGTGTTTCACCGGAGAATATCCATGCACGCCGCCCGAGAACAGCGGAAAGTCCAAGTTTGAATCAAAGATTCGCGAGGACAACTGAAGTAAATCGCATGATTTGCAGAACGCCCGGGGACAGTGCCCGGGCGTCTATTCTTTGTTTCGGCTCATGACCGCCGTTTGATCGTACTCAGAAAGCCGCCGACCGCCAGAAGCGCAAGCATGGCGCCTGAGGCGATCTGACCAACTTGGCCCCGCCTCTCGATGCCCTGAAATGATCCTTCCGAAAGATTGGCGAGATTCGGAACGATGCGGTCGTCCTTGTCCTCGGAATTTGTATTTCTGACCTTTTCAGCCGGGCCGGTGATGACGTTACTCGTAAAATTGGGATCATACGGACACACGCCGTTGATGTGCTGATGTGCCGGAAAACCGTGGTGAAAGTGATATTCCCCCGTTGCCGAATCGATATGACCGCCGTTTGCGTCGGTGCGGCCGGGTGAAGCACAAGCAGGAAAGGCGCAGAGAAGGAGCAGCGCGCATGCGAGAATCAGATACCGCCGCATTTCCCTCACTCCTCTTTTGTATGACTATCCCAATGCCACGTCCATCACCATCATGATCGCAAAGCCGATCAGCGTAAATGCCGCCATCACATCCTTGCGGTCGTTCGTCTGGCTTTCCGGGATCAATTCTTCCACGACCACATAGATCATCGCGCCCGCTGCAAATGCGAGCATGTATGGAAGGATTTCCCGCGCGGCCACGACCATGTAAGCGCCCGCGACGCCCGCAATGGGCTCGACGACCGCACTGAGCTGCCCAGAGAAAAACGCCTTCCCCCGGGACATGCCTTCGCGGCGGAACGGAACGCTTACCGCCGTGCCTTCGGGAAAATTCTGAAGCCCAATCCCCAGCGCCAGCATACACGCAGCTTGCAGCGTCGCTCCCTCAATTCCATACGCGAGCGCGCCGAATGCAACGCCCACGGACAGGCCCTCCGGTATGTTGTGCAGTGTGATCGAAAACATCAACATCTTGCACCTGCGCGTAACGGATGAGCGCGCCTCGTCGCTCTTAGCGCCAAAAAGACGATCGCCCAAAAACAGAAGGCCCCCGCCCAATAGAAACCCGGTACACGCGACGAGCGCGGCATTCATGCCCATCTTCTGCGCCTGACCGATGGCGGGTTCGAGCAGCGACCAGTACGACGCCGCGATCATGACGCCCGCCGCAAAGCCGAGCATGGCGTCCATGAGCGTTTTATTCACCTTCTTGAAGTAAAAAACAAGCGCGGCCCCAAGCGCGGTCACGCTCCAGGTAAAAAGCGTTGCAATCAGCGCCTGCAACGCGTGATCAAGCGATTCAAACCATGTCAACATCCCCGTACCTCCGTGTGCATGCAGCCCATCCTATGAATGCGATACGTCCGGGGTGCGGAAACTGCCATGATCCGTCTCATGTCCCATCAAAATAGTACCATATGGCTTGCCATGCGTCAATGACAGAAAAAAAGCCCTAACAGCATGAAACTGTCAGGCCTATTCATTGCGCCGTGGGTGCTAGTACCCCGTCCATGACAGAAGCGATGGAATTCGGCGCAGCCCTTTTGTTCCTGGCACGAAGCCGGAGCGCAGGCGACCCTTCGGGATACGCCTTCGGCGTGAAATGCAGCGCTACGTCAGGCGGAAAGCGACAAAGCCAGGGACGAAAGGGATCGTCGAAAACGCAGTTCTGTTGTGGATGGAGTGCTAGGGCAATACCGCATAAAGGTTGCGCGTGCCGACGAGATGAATTTTCGGCGGCAGTGTCGCCCCCGCAGATTGCGCTTGCAGAATTCGTCGGGGTAGCAGTCAGGGGCAGACTTTCCGCCTACGTCAAGAATTCTGGGTGCTTATGCCGAATTTTCAATTCGTCATAAGCGGTCTCTTCGGGACAAACTTTGCCACAGGCAAAGTTTCCTTGGTTCGAGACGGCGGAAATGCAGCCGTCTGCGCGTGTAGGATTTGCTTTTTGACTTCAAAAGCGACGGACTGTGCACTTCCGGGCACATCCGAACGTCGAATTTCTCCGCCAGGGGAAGCGCCGCCGCGATGAATTCACGCCAGTTCTCAACAGGCGTCAGCGTGTCGTCGATGACGCCGAGTTTCGTCCGCAAAATCTTGAAGCCCAGTCGGTTTGCGATTTTGAAGTCGCGCTCCAGCATGGCGACGGATTCATCGACCCGCAGCGTTCGGCCCTTGTGCAGCCGAGAATCCGCCCAGTGGCCGTATTCCACGGGCACAACGCCATCGGCCCTGCACATTTCGTCCCACGCATGGAGCCACTCGTCGCTGGGATTCGGGTACCCCTCTATGTGTGAATTCGCGAGGATTTCAAGCCCGCATCCCCCAATGTCACTGATTTCCCGAAAAATGTCCCACAGAGTCATCGTCACGTCGTATTCTCCGTGATAGCTGTATGCGCTGACGCCCCGCTTCGGGACAGTTCTTGCCGTTCCATTCATCATTCCGTGCCTCCGTTCACGCGTCCGCATTTCGATTTGACCATATAAACAATCTAGCAGACAGAAGGTCGAAAATCTCGAAGCTTTTTATACAGGCAATCGTCCTTTTTCATTCATCGCCGGCAAGCGCCAACAGAGTCTGAATGTGATTGTGGGTATCGTGCCGCCAACCGCGCATTTGCCGATAGATGTTCTGCACCTCATCGTAGTGCCGCATAAGGAGGTCATTTTGATATTCCGCGATTCTGCGATCAAGCATTCTACCAAAGAGCAAGCCAAATAGCCCCATGTCAGTCTCCTTTATGATAGCGGATAAACGCCTGATTGACGTCCCCGCCATGTGCGCGCGAAAGCGGAAGCCTGCGCCCGTCGTCCAACGTGATTTCCGACTTCGAAATGAGCCGACGGGAAATCTTGACGCCAGGGCGGAGGCGGAAGTCTTCGGACGCTACCTTTCTCTGTCGGGCGGAAAAACGCTCATCATGGTCACCCACCGGATTAGCGTCGCATCCCTCGCAAGCCGCATTGTGGTATTTGCAGGCGGACGGATTACGGAGGACGGAACGCACGCGGAATTGATTGCGGCAAACGGCACATACGCACGCCTGTACCGGGAACAGGCCAAATGGTATGACAGATGACGGAGGCCGCCGATCAAAATCAATCAAAGGATCATTCCGCCCTTGATTATTCTGGAAACAGCGTATATGATGGCTCTATACACGAAACGAACAAGGAGTTTCATCGTGATCCATCTTGCCATTTGCGACGATGCATGCGCCGAGACCGAATATCTGACCTCTCTCGTGCGGGACTGGGCGACCGCGCGCGACGCATCCGTCCTTCTATCCGCGTTCGAAAGCGCGGAACAGTTCATGTTTGCATATGAGGCGGACCGCGCATTCGATATCCTCCTTCTCGACATTCAGATGAAGGATATGGATGGCGTAACGCTTGCGCGGCGCGTCCGCCGGGAAAACGAAGCGGTGCAGATCGTGTTCGTGACGGGCTACCCCGACTTCATTGCAGAGGGATACGACGTCGCCGCGCTTCACTACCTGATAAAGCCCGTCAAGCGCGAAAAGCTCTTCGAAGTGCTTGATCGCGCGGTGCGGCGCCTGCTCATGGATGAGGCGATATTGATCGAGACGGAAAACGGTGCGGTACGGGTATCCCTCAACGAGATCGAATCGGTGGAGACGTTCGATCACCGTCTGGAGCTCTCGACCCTGCGGGAACGCATCAGCGTCAAGATGCCCCTGTACGCACTCGAAAAGATGCTCACCGACCATTTTGTACGCTGCCACCGCTGCTGCATGGTCAACATGCGCTTTGTCAAAAAGATCACGCGCACGGAGGTCCTTCTGGATTCGGGGCGCACACTCCCCCTCTCACGGCGTCTGTACGCCGATGTGAACCGCTCCATGCTCCGGTATGTGAAGGGAGACGGCGAATGATGACATATCTCTATCTCGGCATCGGCGCGTGCGCGCTCGCACCCCTTGGTTGGCTGCTCTTGCGGCGGTATATGGCGGCACTTGTCGAAAAGCGCGTGGCATCCTATCAAAATGATCTGGTCGCGCGGCACTGCGACGAGGTGGAGAACATCTATCGGCAAATGCGAGGCTGGCGGCACGACTATCACAACCACATCCAGGCCATGAAGGCATACCTCGCGCTTGAACAAACGGACAGGCTTTCCACCTACCTGGGCGAACTGGATTCGGATTTGCAGGCGGTCGATCCCATTCTCAAGACCGGAAACGTCATGATCGACGCCATTCTCAACAGCAAAATTTCGCTCGCCCGGTCGAAGAAGATCGCCGTCAACGCAAAGGCGATCGTTCCGAAAAATGTGGCGGCTTCCGAGGTCGATCTGTGCGTGATCCTGGGGAACCTCCTCGATAACGCCATCGAGGCCTGCGAAAAGCTGGACATACCCGCGCGCTTCATCCGTGTGTACGTGGGCACGCACAAGGAGATGCTTTATCTCTCCGTTTCCAATGCCGTGGGCGCGGAAATACGCAAATTCGGCGGGCGCTATTGGTCGACCAAAGACTCGCCCACCCATGGCTTCGGCCTCATTCGCATCGACCGGATCGCCGAAAAATATAATGGCTTCGTCGACCGGCAGAACGAGAAGGGCGTGTTCGCCACAGAGGTCATGCTGCCCTTATAAACAAAACCGTTCGCGCGCGATTTTCGACCGTTCGCGCGCGTTTTTTCTTTGTGTGGAAATCTTTTGCTACAATGTGGAAAAAAGGGGGCGAAGCGGTTGAAAAAAAGGGAAAAAGCGAAATACGGAATCCTGAATCATATTGCATTTCTGGCAAGGGACATGTGGGCGGAATTTCCGATTTTGATTCTCTTTCTGATTCTTGAGATGACCCTCTCCGTCGTCTCGCCCGTTCTGAGTCTTTACATCCCAAAGTTGGCATTGGACGTCGTGACCGGGAACGCGCCCGTTGCGCAAATCTTGACCAGGCTAGGTAGCCTTGGGCTTGCAATGGCGCTGGCGACGGGACTTTCAGGCATGGCGCAACGGGGCAAATACATGATGTATAACGGTATGCGCGGGGTTTACCACAACAAGCTCTTTCTCAAGTCCCTGAAGTGTGACTATGCGCGGATTGAAAGTGCGGAGGGGCAGACGAAGTACGCGCGCGCACAGCGTTCGATCAACCCCGGTGACCAATCAGGCACGTCGCAGTTGACCGTACATACTGTGGATATATTTGTCGCCTCTGCAAGTTTTTTGATCTACGCCGGTATCATTTCTACCCTAAATCTCCTTGTGGTATTTGCCCTGGTTCTGCTGTCCAGCGTTAACTTCTTCGCCGTCCGCCACGCACAGCGATATGAATTTTTGCACAAGGACCAGGAGGCACAGCTGCAAAAGAAGGGACGCTACATCGAAAACACGTCCAATGACTGGAAATGGGGCAAGGATATCCGACTGTATGGTATGAGCGGCTGGCTGCTCGAAATGCGGGAGATGATCCTGCGCGCGGAAACGGCCCTGAACCGCAAGGTGCGTGCGCGATATTTTGCTGCAGGGGTCGTGAACGCCTTGACACTGTTTGTCCGGGACGGATTGTCCTACGGATACCTCATCTGGTCAGTAGCAAACGGCGCAATTTCCGTCGGAAACTTCGTGCTCTACTTCGGCGCGATCACAGGGTTCTCCGGTTTTGTGGGCCGCATCATTGACGACATCAATGGTTTAAACGGTGCGAACCTCCAGATGAACGACCTGCGCGCTTTTTTGGACGATATCGATGCGCCTGACCCGCAGAATCCGGCCTTGCGTCCGGTCGGACCGCCGACCATCGAGTTCCGGGACGTGTGCTTCTCCTATGTCAAGGATGGCACGCCGGTACTCGATCACTTCAATCTTTCAATCGGCACGGGGGAAAAGATCGCGCTCGTAGGCGTCAACGGCGCAGGTAAGACAACCGTGATCAAACTCCTGTGCGGCTTCTACAACCCCGATGCGGGGGAAATCCGGATCAACGGGATCCCCATCAACCGTTTCCGCAAAGAGGATTTATTTTCGCTCTTTTCCGCCGTGTTTCAGGACATCTTCCTTGCGCCATTCACGGTATCTGAAAACATCTCTCTGCGTACAGACGAGGATACAGATCAAAACCGCGTAGCGGACTGCCTGAAAAGGGCGGGACTCGCGGATGTGATCGCAAAATACTCCGACGGGACGCGCTCGTATATGCTGAAGGCGGTTCACGACGGCATTGTGCTCTCGGGCGGGCAGCAGCAAAAACTTTTAATGGCGCGCGCGCTTTACAAGGACGCACCGATCCTCATCCTCGACGAGCCGACCGCCGCGCTCGACCCCATCGCCGAAAGCGAAACCTATGAGTACTTCCACGACCTGGCTCGGGACAAGACATCCGTCTACATCTCCCACCGCCTCGCCAGCACATGCTTTTGCGACCGGGTCATTTATCTGGAAAACGGAAAGGCCGCCGAAGTGGGCACCCACGAGGAACTGATCGCGCGCGGCGGCGCGTATGCCCGGATGTACGAAATGCAGAGCCATTACTACAGGAAGGGAGGCGCTCCCCGTGCGCAAGAACCTGACGCAGATCACAGCCTCGCTTAAATTGATGTGGGCACTCGACCGAACCGTTTTTCTGACAACCGTTTTCGTCTCGGTCATTGACGCCTGCATCCCCTTCGTGGGCATTCTTCTTTCGGCAACCATTCTGGATAAACTTACGGCGGGAACGGACGGCATCCGGAACTTGATTCTCGTCGCCCTTTTGGCCGTGGGCGGCGTCTTCCTCCTGACGAGTATAAGCGCCTTCCTAAAAAAAGAAATGGCAGTGCATACCGAAATTTGTGTACGCCGATTCGACATGAAGATGTACGGGCGCACGCTCACCATGGACTACGAACTCCTCGACAGCCCCGAGGTCAATGAAATCCGCACGCGCATCCGCAACGACAACAACTGGGGATCAGGCTTCTATTCCATGATTGGCATCCTTCCGTGGCTGTTTTCTAGCGCGATGGCGCTGCTCGTTTCCACCGTTATCCTCGTGCCTTTGTTTATGAGCACAGGCCTCTTTTCCGACCCGCTGGCGTTTCTATTGCTGGCGCTGTTCGGCGCCGTGATCGTCGCAAACGGATGGCATACCTCCGCCAACAGAAAGCGCGGCAACGCCCTTTTGCATGCATTTGCGCCGCGTGAAACGTACTGGGGATATTTTATCTGGGGCAATTTCAATTATCAATGCGGAAAGGACATCCGCATCTACGGCGCACAACCACTGATCGGCAAACGCATCGACAGGGGCATTCAAAACAAGGGATTCATCCATCCGCTCGTTCGGCTTTCCTGCGCGGGCGGCCTCGTGAGCGGGTTGTCCGCCGGGATCCTCATGACCGTCTCCTACCTGTTCGTCGTGCTGCGCGCCGTTTCCGGTGCGTTCGGCGTGGGCGCAGTCGTGAAGTACGCGGCGACCATCTATCGCTTTTCTTCATCGCTCAACGATACCATCGCCGCCTTTGCGGAGTATTCCGTCGCGGCGGGACGCCAGATATCCACCATGGACTACATGAATGTCCCCGATGTCCTTTATAAGGGTACGCTGCCCGTGGAGAAGCGACAGGACAACGAATACGAGATTGAGTTTCATGACGTCTCATTTAAATATCCCGGTTCGGGCGAATGGGCGCTTCGGCATTTGAACCTGAGGCTCAATATCGGGCAGCGATTGGCGGTCGTCGGCATGAACGGCTCCGGCAAGACCACCATGATCAAACTCCTCTGCCGGCTCTACGATCCAACAGGGGGCGAAATCACCCTCAACGGCATCGACATCAGAAAATATCGCTACGCAGAATATATGTCCCTCTTTTCCGTGGTGTTTCAGGACTTCAAACTTTTTTCTTTCACCCTCGGCCAGAACGTATCGACCAGCGTCAACCCCGAAGAAGATAAAGTCAAAAACTGCCTCCATGCCGCCGGCATGCGCGATATGCCCCTCGATGCGCCCCTTTATCAGGACTTCGAGGAGGGGGGCGTGGAGATTTCCGGCGGCGAGGCGCAGAAAATCGCCCTCGCGCGGGCGCTATATAAGGATGCGCCCTTTATCGTGCTCGACGAGCCGACCGCCGCGCTTGATCCTGTGGCGGAGTTCGAAATCTACTCCAAATTCAACGAGATCGTGGGCGATAAAACCGCCATTTACATCTCCCACCGTCTCTCCTCCTGCCGGTTCTGTGACACGATTGCGGTATTCCACGAGGGAGAACTCATCCAAATGGGCAGCCACGAAGCTCTTCTCACGCAAAAAGACGGAAAATATCACGCCCTGTGGATGGCACAGGCGCAATATTATACGAGCGAAAAAGTCGACGCCGATGAATCAGCACGGCCAACGCATGAATGAAGAAAGTATGAACCTCGGGAGGTTTGGAGGGCCGCAGCCCTCCCGTATCATCATTTTTTCCGGCTTTGCCGGTGAAAATGGATTCGTCCGAAGTCACAGGGCGAGCATACCCGCCCGGCGACGAATCAGTTCATGCCCCCGGATTTCGCCCGGAATTTTCGTGAGAAAATTTTCGAAATCCGGTTCCTCGTTCCTTTGGCTTACGTATGAACGTAGTTCATGCGTAAGCCCTGGATGAATCAGACACACCGATTGATTGTTCCTCCCGCTTGTGCTATACTTCTCAAAATACCGCGAATGGGGGATGAAACGATGTGGACGACCGACCGTTTCCTTCAAAATTTTGCCTCGCCGCCCATGGAATGCAGGCCGATGCCATTCTGGTTCTGGAATGCGAGGCTGGAAAAAGCGGAGATCGTGCGACAGGTGCGGCAATTTGCCGAGATGGGGCTGGGCGGCTTTTACATCCACGCCCGCTTTGGGCTTGAAACCGCGTATCTTTCCAGCGAGTGGCTGGACATGGCGGAAGCGGCAACGAATGAGGCGGAAAAGCGCGGCCTGCACGTCTGGCTCTACGATGAAAACCTATTCCCGAGCGGCATCGGAAACATGCACGTCTCATCGCGCCCGGAATTGCGCCCGCGCTTCCTCGCATGCGCGGAAATGGAGCCGGATGACAGCGGCGTCATCCCCCTTTCCCGTCTCCCGCGCGGCTGCACGGTATATCATGTGGCCCACATAGCGGACGGCGTGAAACAGCAGCCCATCGCATACGAAATCACAGACAGCGCGATTCATTTCCCCAATCCGCCCGACCGCGCCGTTCATGTCTTTTGGATCGGCACGCTAACCGATGAAAACGATCAGATTTTCGGCGTCGATTATTTGAACCCCGACGTTTTGACGGCATTTATCGAATCCACGCATGTGATTTACCTGTGCCGGCTCGGAAAGTGGTTCGGCACGGCGATCAAGGGTTTTTTTACCGACGAACCGACGCTTCTCCCCTGGCATCACGATATCAGCTGGTATAAAAATCGCACAGACGGCCTCTGCGCACCGTATACGCCAGAATTGCTTTCCGAAATGAAGCGAATTGCCGGGATCGAAACATCGCTCCCGGATCTGGCTGCAGCACTGTTTTTTGACAGGGACGCCGGGAATCTCCGCAAGGCGTATTGGAAAACCGTCAGCAGACTTTATGAGGAAAACTACTTCCGCGCCTATGCGGCGTGGTGTGAAAAACACGGCCTCCAACTGACGGGGCATGTCCTTCTGGAAGAGGGCATGTACTTCAACCACATCTTTCAGGCTGGCCCGCTTCAGGGACTCAGGCACATGCACATGCCCGGCACGGACCAACTCGGCGCCGGATCGGAATTCGACTCGATGGACTACATGGTCGAACCGCTTGCGCATATCCCCTCTGTCAGGACCAACGTGACGGGTCCGAAGCTGGTCTCGTCCATCGCTCACGCGGCGGGCAAGCGTCGCGTCATCAGCGAGAGCTTCGGCCTGGGAAGCTGGAAACTCGGCTTTCAGCAGATGAAGGCAACCGTCGACTGGCTGTATGCGCTGGGTGTGAACAGGCTTTGCCCGCATGCGTTTTTCTATAGCATCGAAGGATTTCGGAAACTCGACGCACCGCCCAGCTTTTTCCATCATTCCGGCGCAGGGCTTTTTCGCGTCTTTGCGGATTACACGGCGCGCCTCTCCTGGGCACTTTCGCAGGGCGCGCCGATGGCAGATGTCGCGCTCGTCTACCCGGAAAGTGCGTTCCGCGCGGCATACGCCGTCGGAAGGCAGCGCGACGCGGATCGCCGGATCAGCGACGCATATGACTTCATGTGCCTGGCGCTGCTGCGTTCGCAGCGCGCGTTCGAGATCATCACCGAGGAATCGCTCGCGTCTGCGCGCATAGAGGGAGGCGCACTGCTCCTGCAACCCGCGGAAAAAAGCGCGATTGACGGCGTTTCGGCAAGCGTTGATTGTCTACGCTTTCAGACGATTCTCATTCCGGATGCGTCCGGTATGGACGCGGAAGCGTGCGCGGCACTCCAAGCGCTGAAAGAGGGCGGCGGGCGCGCGCTCGCGCTCAATGACCTGATACCCAAGGGCGAAAGCTGGACATTCGAAGAAGTTTCGCGTCATGTTACGTCGTTTGTCGATCCTCTGCCGCGCGCGGTCGAACTGCTCGGCGCAGGGCGCGAACGGGTGTACGTGCTCAGTAGGAAGGTTGAACAGGGAACGATTCACTATTTGGCAAACACCAGCCGCGACACAGCGTTTTCCGGTCATCTTTCCCTTGGCGCGTCCTGTGCAATCCTGCTCGACGCCGAGATGGGAGAAATGACGGCAGCCGATGCCGCGCAAATGCCCCTGACTCTGCCCCCCAGCGGTTCACTGCTCACATTCGTGCCCGACGAATCGGCCGGAAACGACAGATGCGATGCGCGTCCGCATGAAAAGCGGATCATGACTCCCGTTGATCCGCAGAAATGGCGTTTCTGCGCAGACGGCGATAACGCGCTCCCGCTCAAGGACTGGGCGCTGCACATCGAGGCATCCGGCATGCAGACGACTTACCGCTATGCAGCGATGGTCACGTCCGAAATAGCAATTCCCGGTGCCGCGCTCGTACTGGACGATATTTCCGGGCGCGGAAGCGTGATGGGGCGATCCAATATCACGGTTGCGGTCAACGGCATCGAATGTGAACGGGAAGGCTTTGTACACGACCGCGCATTTGTGAAATATAAGGTTGGCGAAATCCGCGCAGGCGAGAACGAAATACAAATCACCATCACCGGAAGCGCGTGGTCGGGCGACACACGGCCGCTCACCGTTTCGCCTGTTTTAATGGGGATATTCGCGCTCGGGAAGGACGGACACACACTCACCCAAACGGTTGCATGGACGGGCTTTTGCGATCCGGTCACAAACGGTTATCCTTATTTTTCGGGCACGTCCCGCCACATTGCCGCGTTCGATCTGCCGCGTTCGGACCATTTGGAGCTGCGCTTTGAGAAAATCATCGGCAGTGCGGAGCTAACAATCGACGGTTTGTCCTGCGGGGTTCGGCTATGGGCGCCATGGGTATGGAAAATACCCTCCGCATGCACCGGGCATCGCGCACAGCTTGAACTCTCCGTCACGAATACGCTGGCCAATTACCTCGGCGATCCGTGTCGCTTCGGCCCGGAAGGAACCGTAACGCTCGCCTATCATCCGTAAAGCGTCGCAAAACCCGGCGCACATTCCGTCGCCGGGTTTTCGGTTCGTTGAATAACGCTCACTCCGGACGGACGAAATCTCAAACCATTTCCTGCCATCGGATTTCCAGATTGGCGCGCGCGCCCGGCGCAATGACGATGTACAGACGCGCAAAGCGGAAACCGGGCGTATGGCAAAACGCCATACCGGCATTCTGGATCGGACGGTCGGCATGGAGCATGAGCGTGCCCCCCCGCAGCCGAATCAGCGCATCTTTGCCCAAACTTTCAACCCGCGCTCCATTCGGCACGACGAGCGGCAGATGCCACCGCGCATCGATCACCGCATTTTCAGAAACATGCGCAGACAGATTGACACCATCCTTCGCAATCGCATGCCTCATCGAGTAACGCGCCAATCCGGGATCGAGATTCAGGCAACGATCCATCATGCGGCCGGAGGACATCGCGGTCACACTTCCCTCTTCTTCCACCACGCGATAATCACACGCAGGATCGACGACGCTCATGTATGTGCCGCCGGCATACGCCAATCGCAGCATGGGAATGGGCGAATCGGACGCCCAGCGATGGCGTTGCATATTGTGTGGTTCCGCCATTTCATATTCTGTAACGCTGCCCGCGAAGATCGGCCCGTATGCCGCATGCCACAAAAGAGACAGCGCGCCGCCCGCCGCGTGACGTCCAACCACAAGCACGCCATCGTTCGCGGTCGTGGTTGCGCGCCAATCACCCACGGAAATAAGGTGCGTATCGGCCGACTTGATGACGTGAACGCCCGGCAAATCGCGCGGCAGATCGACACGCGGATATTGGGTTGCCAAGCCCATGTCGAGCACCGCAGCCAAGGACTTTGCATGCGTGAACGTGTGATGCACGCATGTGCAGTCGCCCACATCCGCGAGATGGGGTCCGCCCATGAGCAGTCCGTCCCGCGTGCATGATTCCATCAAAGAAAGGTTGCGCCGCGCCGCCTCCGCAAAGCGCGGATCGCGTTTGGCAAGCAGCAACAGACCCATCTGGCTACCGTCCGATGTGCGACTCCCCCAGTAGGTCCACTTGTTATTTCTCACGCCAAAGCTGTTGTCCCAAGCGCCATCAGGCAGCATCAGCTGCAGATGATTTTGAAAGAGCGTCGTCGCCAAGCAAAGCGCATCCTCATTTCCCGAAATCGTTCCGTACAGCGCGAGATTCGGTATCGTTTCCTCCACATTATAGCCGACATCCACGCCGCCGCAACCGCGCGCCGTGTATTCATGCGCCGCGCTTTTGCTTTCGCCCGTAATCATGCCGTCATATGTCAAATACGAAAGGCATGCCGGATACAGCCGATTCGCCTCGACCGAATAGCGCTGTTCGCCCAGCGCCTTGCCCGCAACGGCCAACGCGGCAATATTTGAGAACACGTAATTGACGACCCCATGTTCCATACAAAAGCCCGTCATTAGAAAATCAGCCATCTTCCGAAGTCGCGCACGCATGTACGTGCGCATTTGGTCGGACATCCATTCGCCGTGATGTATGAGTGCTTCGCCCCATGCGATGGCCGCGAACACGGTAATCCCCTGCCAAAGCGCGTTCACATCGTTGGCAAACGAGCCATCCTCGTTGTCCATGTGGCGCGACCAGAATATGAGCTTCTCTGCGGCGCCTCGGTATTTTTCATCCCGGGTTCTCGCGTACATGGACATCAACGGCTGTACCGCGTCTGCAGACCGTCCGTGTACGCACAGACAGCTGGGACACAGGATCCCCCCGTCCAGCGAGGGCAGATCGGGGCGGTCGATTTGCAGCGCGATGAGCGCATCGCACCAAATACCAAGCAGCGACTCCATTCTCTTTTTCACCGAATCCTCCCCTTCTGTCGTGTCAACGTCATCCGACCACAACCTTCCGCCGGTTCCTTCGATCACGAAGCATTTCGCCCACGAATGTCGAGCCGAGAATGAGAATCCCACCTGCGATCTGCGGCGCGCGCAAAACTTCGCCTGCAAAAAGTACGCTGAATAGAATGCCGAACAGCGGTTCCAGATAGCTATAGGATACGATTTCAACGGATTTCATGTGTGAATACACGGAGAAGAACAGGGTGTATGCCACGCCCGTGTGCAAAACACCCACCAGCACGGTCATCGCAATCGGGAGAAAATCCATATGGGTAACCGACTTCAAATCCCCTTCGATCAGCACAAACGGCAGAAGAACGATCATCGCAGTCAGTATCTGCACGAAGGTTGCCGCCTGATTGTCCATCCTTTCCTTGATGGAACGGTTGACGAGCACGATGGTGGCGTATATCATCCCCGAACTCGCGCTCAGGAGAATGCCCGTCAGCCCATAGCCGCCGGTTGCATTGCTTCCGACGATCAGAACGAGGCCGATCATCGACAGACAGATCACGGCAACCTGAATCTTCGTGATCGCTTCCTTGAGAAGAATCGGCGCAAGGATCATGACGTAAACCGGGCACATGTTATAGACAATGACGGCCGACGAAATGCTGGTCAGCTTGTATCCGTAAAAAAGTGTCAGCCACCCAAAGCCCAACAGTATCCCCGAGACGATATACGGACGGATGCGCTTCCATGAAAGCGCATCCGGTTTTTTCATCCCAATCAAAAGCACCGGAAGTGCGATGAGCGCCCGAAGAAAGGCCAGGCTCAAAGCGGAAAGCGGAATGTATTTGGTAAATACACCGAGACTCCCCCAAAGGATCATCACGAGCGCCAGTTTGACCCGATTCATACGCACATTCCTCTGTTTCTGCTTCCGCGGTTATATTTCATTATAGCCGATCTCCACGCGCCGGACAAGCCGCGCAATTCGGTTTCACCCGCACATTCGCATCAAAAAACGCGCGGTGACACCGTGCGTTTTTTGACCCCTGTCATTTTTCCGCTTTCGTCATGACCGCGAATATGTCCCGCGAAAGTTCCGCCAGCGCGCGGTCGGCGCGATTGGCGTTTTCCCTGTCCGCTTCCGCAGCGCCGAAGCTGTTGTGCAAAAGTGCGATTGCATAGGCATTTTCACCGCTCAGGACGATTCCGCAATCGTTAGTCACCCACGGAATGGTTCCCGTCTTGTGGATCACCTTCGCCTTCCCGGGGCCTTCGTCGGGGAGGAGACAGGGAATGCGGCTATTGGTCTGGCAACGCCCCATGATCTCCATCATTGCACGGCTGGCGTCCGGGGAAACGACCTCGCCCCGATAGAGCATCCCGAAGAAATGCAGCATATCGCGCGGCGTCGTTTGATCGTTTGGTATCGACGGATCATCATACAGCTTCGTCGAGAGATCAAATGCATCCGCATCCGCCCGCCGCAGATACTCCGCCATGGGCATGCCGTCCGGCGCATCCTCGAAGAGCCCGAGCACAAGCTTTCTGCATGTGAGTTCCGCCGTGGTGCCCGAAAGGCCCAAATCCGCAATCGCCTTGCGGATCGCATCGATACCCGCGAGCCGGAAACACACGTCCGCGCCCGTGTTGTCGCTGATGATCATCATGAGCATGGCGTAATCGCGCACCCGCATGGTGAGTCCGGGCGTCAAAAGCGACAGCACGCCGCTTCCGGGCGCCAGATCGTCCTCGCGCAAAGAGATCATGTCGTCGAGGTTCAGCTCTTTATCCTCGGCCCTCTGAAAGAGTGCGGCGAGTACCGGCACCTTGAAGACGCTTGCGGAGGGAAATGATACATCCGGGTTGTGAAGCACCTCAAGACCCGTTTTAAGGTCGAGGACGCCAACCCCGAGATCACCGGGGAGCATTTCCGCATATTTTGCGATGATTTCTTCCAATTCCTTTTTCATCGTTCTCTCCCGTCATGAAAATGAGGCGGGGAGGTCCGCCCTCCCTCGCCCCTTGATCGGTTGATTATTTCACGTCGCCGAGGTAGAACCCGCCCGTGGGCGTGGTCACGATGCCCTCGATTTCGCCGCGCCACACGCGGAAGCCGTCCAGATCGCTCAGAAGCGGCACGATGGTGCAATAATCGAAGAGCTTTTTCTGAATCTCGGTGATGATCACGGTGCGCGCGTCGTAATCGATGGTTGTCGCGGCTTCATTTACCAGCGCCATTTGTCCCTCAAGATCGAGGTTCGTCACGGCGGGGTTGCGGTTGCAGAAACGGTTGACCAACAGCATCGGTTCGCCCCAGCCAAGACCGAGGTATGCGAGATCGAAGTCGCCGTCGACGACGCTCTGATTGACATAAGACCAATTCTGCGGCTCGAGCGCCATGTCGATGCCGATGGCCTTCATGTCTGCGCGCACGGACTCACCCACCATCACGGCGGTGTCGTCGTCACGAATCTTGAACGTCAGGGTCAGCTTCTTGCCATCCTTGTCGACGTAGCCGTCACCGTCCGTATCGGTATAGCCGGACTCTGCGAGCAGGGACTTTGCCAACTCCGGATCATATCCGTAATTCGCCTTGTAATACTCTTCCGCCGCCGGATCATAATTGAGGCAAAGCTCCTGCACGAGGCAGTAGGTCGCCACATGGAAGCTGTTGACATATGCGTTGATATTATCCCGGCTGATGCCATGGATGATCGCCTTGCGCACATTCATGTCCGAGAGGAACTCGTTGGTGATGTTCATCTCGAAGTACTTCACGGACGCGCCCGTCGCGGTGACAACCGTCAGGCTGGAATCAGCCATCAAATCTTCGACATAGTCGGAAGGCGCGGAAGCAAGCACGTCGTATTCGCCGGTGCCGATGCCCGTATACGCGGTGAAATTTTCGACGTCCATGATGACGCGGATCGTGTCGATCTTGGAAACACCCTTATTCTCGACGAGCGGGTTGTTCGTCTTGTAGCCGGGGTTTGCCTTCAGGATGGCATACGCGCCGGGGGAATAATCTTCGAGATAATAGGGGCCATAGGGATGGCAGCCCCAGAGGAGCTCTTCTGCCGTCATGGAATCGAGCTCATCCTTGTCGATGACGCCGATGAAGCCGTCCATAAAGTTATACTCGAGGTCGGCGACGTAATTGGGCAGATGGAAGATGACATCTCGGCCCGAGACCTCGATGGATTCAAACTCCATGCCTGAAACGCCGTAGGTGCTGACCTGCAGACCCCATTCGATGGACGCCTTCAGATCCTCCGGCTCGACCTGCTCGCCGGTGGAGTAGTACATGCCCTCGGGAATGGTGAGCGTCCATGTCATGCCGTCATCTGACCAAACGGCGGCAGATGCGATGCACGGAAGCGTGCCTTCCTCGCCGTGGATCAAAATGGTGTCCGCGATGAGCTGCTGGATGCCGTTCCAGGAGGTGCACTGGAACATGTCGATGCCCTGCCACTCGCTGTCGACGATGACCAACTCGGTCTTGCCCTCCGCAAGGCCGGCCGCCGGGGCGATGGCGGTCATCGTCAGCAGCATTGCGAGAACCAAGAGCGTCGTGAGAAGCCTCTTTCGCATGGGTTCTTCCTCCTTTAATCATGGGTTTCTATCCATCGGCGCCGCGTTTGACGGGCCGTTCGGATCATTTGGCCTGTTCCTGCGGGAACGCAAGGTGGCATGCCACCAAATGACGATCCGACAGGGGGGCGATTTCGGGGATCAGCTTCGCGCAAAGGGGCGTCGCGATGGGGCAGCGGGGATGAAACGCGCAACCCGTCGGCAGGTTAATGAGACTGCCCGGATCGCCCTTGATGAGGTGCTTTTCCCGCCCGCGCAAGCGCGGATTGAGGATTGGCGACGCCTCCATGAGTGCGCGGGTGTACGGGTGCTTCGCGTTTTCCCAGATTTCTTCAATCGGCCCATACTCCACGAGCCTGCCCAGGTACATGACCGCCACGCGATCGCTGATATAGCGGACGACGTTCAAATCATGCGTTATGACCAGATAGGTCAAATGCCGCTCCTCCTGGAGATCCAGGAGCAAATTCAAAATCTGTGCCTGCACCGAAATGTCAAGCGCCGAGGTTGGCTCGTCGAGGATCATGATCTTCGGATCGATAACCAATGCGCGCGCAATGGCGATGCGCTGAAGCTGCCCGCCCGAGAGCTGGTGCGGATAACTGTTCAGATACTGTCGATCCATCTTAACGGAGTCAAGACTCTCACGCGCCTTTTGTTTCGCGGCAGAGCGCGACATCCCGTGCAAAATCAGCGGGCGCATGATCGAACTTTCGACCGTCTCACGCGGGTTGAGGTTCGAGGCCGGGTCTTGAAAGACCACGGCGATCTGCGCGCGCAGAAGCTTCATCGCCGCGCGGCTGACATGCGCAAGGTCCGTCCCGTCGATGACCACAGACCCGGTCGTCGGCCTCGTCAACCCCAGCATCACCCGCGCAAGCGTGGTTTTTCCGCTGCCGGATTCGCCAACAAGTCCCACGATCTCGCCGCGGTTGATGGCCAGATTCACCTCGTTTACCGCGCGCACATGGCGTTTTCCCTTGGAAAAAAAGCCATTGTCGATGGAAAAATATTTGCTCAGTCCGCGCAAATCGATGATGGGCTCCGCGCGATTTGTCATGCTTTCCACCCTTTCCGAATGCCATCCTTCACGCCAAAGCAGCGGTAAACGTGCGTGTCGGTCAGCGCGCGATCTTCCGGATCCGTTTTTTCGCACACATCCATCCGAATGGGACAGCGGTTGTAGAACCTGCACCCGGATATTTTGGTCAAAAGGCGCGGAACCGTCCCGTCGATGGTCTTGAGCCGCCCTTCCTTTTTGGTCTTGCGCGGAAGCGCCTGCATCAAAAGCGCCGTATAGGGATGCACGGGGTTGTCAAAGACCTCATATACCGTCCCCCGCTCCACCACTTCGCCCGCGTACATGATTGCAACCTGATCGGCAACTTCGGCCACGAGGCCGAAGTTGTGGGTGATCATCATGATCGCGGTTTGGTATTTCCGCTTGAGTTCCAATATGATTTCGAGAATTTGCGCCTCAATGGTCACATCAAGCGCCGTCGTTGGTTCATCCGCAATCAAAAGCGAGGGATTGCGGCTGAGCATCATGGCGATCATGACCCTTTGCCGCATGCCGCCGGACATCTCATGCGGGAACGCGCGCACCCGCTTTTTTGCATCCGGCATATGCACGGACTGATACAGTGCGATAACCTTCTCCCACGCATCCTTCTTGTTCCCGCCGTCGAGAAGAATCGCCTCCGAGACCTGTGAACCGGTCATATACACCGGGTTCAGGGAATCGAGCGGATTTTGAAAGATCATGCCGATGTCGCGGCCGCGGATTTTGGTGAGCTGGCGATCGGTCAATTCTGCGAGATTCGACCCTTGAAAGAGGATGTCTCCCGTGATCTTCGTGTTTCGTTTGTCAAGAAGCCGCATGATGGAATGTGCGACCGTAGACTTGCCACAGCCTGATTCGCCCACAATAGCGAAGATTTCCGCCTTATTGATGGAAAGATTGACGTCCCGGACGGCGGAGAGATACCCTTCCTTCACCCGGTAATCGACGGACAGATCCCGCAACTTGAGTAGCTCCATGGACCGTCCTCCTTATCTCGATTTCATCCTGGGATCCAAAAGGTCTCTAAGACCTTCGCCCAGAATTGCGAAGCTGAATACCGTGTACACCAGCGCGAGGCCGGGATAAATGGCCAGCCACGGCGCGCGGGTGATGTATGTGATTCCGTCTGAAACCATGAGTCCCCAGTCGGGAGAGGGCGGCTGTGAGCCGATGCCCAGAAACGACAGGGTCGTCGTCGCCATGATGGTGCCGGGGAGCGCCATCGATACCATGACGATGAGCGCGGGCACGATATTGGGGAGTATGTAACGAAACATCAGCGCGACGTCTCCTTCGCCAAACGCCACGCCGGTCTCGAGAAACGCCATGTTTTTAATGGACATCGTCTTTGCGCGCACGGTGCGCGCCATGGATGCCCAGCCGACCAGCGCGATCGCGATAATGGCGTTTTGAAGGTTATAGCCCAGAACAGTCACAACTGCCAGCGCCATGATCATACCCGGTACGCACCAGGTAAGATCTGCGAGAAACAGCATGGCGCGCTCGAGCGCTCCGCCATAGTACCCGCACAGAAGCCCGATCACCACGCCCAGCGCAAGCTGGATCGAACCGCCCAGCAGCGCGACCTTCAATGTGATGCGCGTGCCGTACACGATGCGGCTGAAGAGGTCGCGCCCCATGTTATCGGTACCGAGCAAATGCGTTGCACTCGGCGCCTGCATCTTTTCGATGGGGTTGTTGCCGTCATAGGCGTAGGGCGCGATCTGGTTGGCAAAGATTGCGAGCACGATGATGCTCATGAGCATGGTAAAGCCGACCATGAAGTTTACATTTTTCCAGCAGCTTCGTAAAAAATCCTTCCACGGACTTGCGTTCAATCGTTTTCATCCTTTCGCGGCTGGTCAGGCATCGCCACCGCCGGTTGAAATGCGGATCCGGGGATCCAGTAACCCGAGTACGACATCGCTTAATATGTTGCAAATGACCGTCAGCACGGATATGATCAATATAATGCACTGCACGACGTTGAAATCCTGATAGATAATCGAACTGATCATCAAACTGCCCATGCCGGGAATGGCAAAAATCTTTTCAATGATGATATAGCCCGAAATCAGCCAGGGAAGCGATTGAAACACCTGCACGCAGATCACGATGAGGGAATTGCGCAATACGTGCCGGAACAATACCTTTCCCTCGGTCAGACCCTTCGCATGCGCAGTATCGACATACCGCTCGTTCAAGACTTCGAGTGCTTCTGATTTGGTCAAACGTACCGTACTCGCAAGGCCGCCGATCACGCCCGCTGCCACAGGGAGCACATAATGCTTCCACGTCGTAAACCCGCTCAAGGGCAGCACCTTCAAATGAACCGCGAAAACGAGCATCAGGATGACAGCGAGCCAGAACGAGGGAAGCGCAGTCAATAAAAGCGTCGTCGAAATCGTCCCGCGATCAAAAAGAGTATCCTTCTTATACGCGCACAGGAGGCCCAGCGGCACCGCAAACGCATATTGTATGATCATTGTGATAAACGTCAAGCGCAGGCTGATTGGAACGCGCACCTTCACAAGATCCCACACGGGCAGCTTATATTTGAAGGAAATTCCAAAATCCTGCCGGGAGATGATTCCCCACAGCCAATCCGCATACTGAACCATGAGCGGCCTGTTGAGACCATACGCCTCTTTGAGCTCCGCGAGCCGCGCGGGGTCCGCCGCTTCTCCCGCCATCAGATTGATGGGATCGCCGGGCATGAGGTACAGCATAAAAAAAACCAAAAAAGACACGCATAGCACCAGAATCAAGCCGATTAGAAGACGCTTTCCAACATACCGCAAGCGCGCATCTCCCTTCCTAATAGAGGAAAATCTTATAAAGAAAAAGGGGCAGAAAACGTACTGTCGCCCCTTTGCTCATTTCAATACTACCACATTTTTATACATGCAGTCAACATGTAACCGACTGGCCGGGAATAAATTTCTGGAAAATTCGTAATTTTTCAGTTAACACTTTTGCATATAAAAATCGCGATTCAACCAATTCATTTGTCATATTTCGATTTAAACTCCCAACTCGTTCGTTTTGTTGCATTCAAAAATCAAATCTAATGCAATTACGAGCTAAGCGCGTCGAAAGAGAACCGGTGCCCAAAAATAGCATCAAGAGAATATTGCAATATTATGCATTATTGGTGTATATCATGCATTCACTGCACGTGCAAAACGTTTCCCGTTTTTTATTTGGTTCACTCTTTCCCACGTCTCATATCAGCCCTTCAAAAATTTAGACTTTAGTTTGTTTTACTGGAATTCGACAAAAAAAGACCGTAGTCTGCATATATCAAAAAGCCTTCCCAAGCGTCGTCTATTCCCGACTTTGGCATGGAAAGCCGCTTTTTCTGTATTTTATCTCCATCAAACGCAATGCAGACAATTGCATATAAATGCAAAAGGCGCGCACATTATTTGTAATGACGTCGTAATGTTTTTGAATCCTTCTCGCAATGTGCAATCAACATATCTCGTTTTCAGGCATCATAGCCGATCGTCCCCATTGCCGCATCGGGTATGTGTCACTTACCCACCAAAGACAATCTTGCGTGTTGTTCACGTTTGTTATATAATAATCTCGTTGCATCATGATGCGGAGAAACTGTCTTGCACGCGAGTCATGCCGATATTGCGCATTGAAATCCGACAAAGCAACGCCGCCGCCCATGCGGAAGGCGTTCATCTTTGGCTTTCATATCCAAGACCTTACCGGTGCGCACGATACGGCATAAGGGAGATCGAGCCATGCGCCCGGCAATCCGCCGCCTGTTGGGTGAAGACGAATCAAATCTCTTTCACGCATATACTGGACAAAGGGTGATCGATATGAAGGGTTATCGCTGGCACGTTCTGTTCTACGAATTGATGCGTCCGCTCGTCGGGCCGCCCATCAAACTTTTGTTAAAGTACAAACCAACTCCCATTCCCCTCATCGAAGGACCTTGCCTCGTGGTTGCGAACCACAATACCGATTTTGACGCCATCTTGCTGGGCCTTGCCTTTCCCAAACACATGTACTACGTTGCAAGTGAACATATCTTCCGGACGCGATTGATTCGCGCGCTGCTTTCTCTCTTTCTGGGGCCCATTCCAAAGCGCAAGGGCGGCACGGATGTCCGGACCGCCATGCAGATGGCGCGCAGATTTCGGGCGGGACAGAGCATCGGCCTGTTCGCAGAGGGAAATAAGTCCTTTCACGGCTCAACCTGCCCCATCCATCCCGCAACCGGCTCTATGGTCAAGGCTTCCGGCGCGACGCTCGTCACGTATCGGCTGGAAGGCGGCTATTTTACGAGTCCTCGCTGGGGGCACACGCTTCGGCGCGGCGGCATGCGCGGCGTTCCGATTCAAACGTACCCGCCCAGCGAACTTGCCGCAATGACGCCGCATGCGATCAATGAAATCATTGCGCGCGATATTTTTGAAGATGCGTATGCCAATCAGCGCGAACATCCCATCCGCTATCGCGGCAAACGACTTGCGGAGGGGATCGAAAACGCGCTGTATGCCTGCCCACGCTGTCATGCATTTGGCACGGTGCGCGGAAAGGGCGACCGGGTTCTCTGCACATGTGGTTTAGAGGCGAGATATACGGAAACGGGCATGCTCACCGGTACAGACATTCCCTTTTCATCCTTGCAGGATTGGGGCGACTGGCAGAAGACGTTCATCCAGGCTTGTGTCCGCGAAAAGACCGAAGCCCCCCTTTTCTCCGATGCGGATCAGACCATCGTCCGCATCCACGCAGATCATCGAACAAATGATGTTGCGCACGGTACGCTATTTTTCGGCCGAGGGGGACTCACCTGTGGCGCGCTGCATCTCCCGCTTTCCGATATCAGCGGGCTTGAAATATATGGAAGAAACACAATCGTTTTTTCAGACGGAGCCGGGAACCGCTATCAGGTGATTTCGCCTGCGGAGCGCAGTGGACTTAAGTACTTCGATGCCTACGAAATCATGCGGCAAGGGGGCGACTGACGATGGATTATTCTGCTGCCAATCAAAACCTGTGGAACTTCATCATCCAAATGGGGATCATCGCGGGAAGTCTTCTGTGCGCCAACGTACTGGTCAGAAAGAGCAGGCTGATCCGCGCAAGCCTCATGCCGACTTCGGTGCTGGCGGGTTTTCTGCTGCTCATACTGAAAAGCGTCGGCATCCTGAAACTCCCCGCCGATTTTCTGGAAATGATTACATACCACGGCATAGCGATCGGCTTTATTGCCCTCTCGCTCCAAGCCTCAAGCGGGCGTAACAATGCGCAGAACAGGCGGCGCGGCCTCCAAAGCGGAGCAGTCATCATCAGCACATACCTTGTGCAGGCCGTGGTTGGGCTCCTGCTTTCGCTTATCCTCGGCGCCACATTGCTGCCGCATCTATTCAAGGCGTCCGGCATCCTCCTCCCCATGGCGTTCGGACAAGGCCCCGGTCAGGCCAACAACGTAGGGCTTAGCTATGAGGCGCTCGGCTTCGTGGGCGGGCAGTCGTTCGGCCTGTCGCTTGCGGCAGCAGGCTATCTGTGCGCATGCCTGGTGGGCGTCGCATATCTCAATTATCTGACGCGGCACGGCGCGCTTTCGAAGAGTGAACAGGCGCCGCTCTCGGGCTCCGTCACGGTCGAAACCTATGTGGATCAAGAGGAACTCCCCATTTCGAAATCAGTGGATCGCCTCTCGATTCAGGTGGCGCTCGTACTGCTTGCGTATCTGCTGACTTATCTTGTAACGTTCGGGTTTACAAGCCTCATTGCGCGCTTCGCACCCGGTGCCGCGCGGACGATTTCACCGCTCCTGTGGGGATTCAACTTCATCATTGGCTCAATGCTCGCCATGCTCATCAAAGGGATCATGCACCTATTGCGCAAGACAAAGATGATGAGCCGCCAGTACCAGAACAATTACCTGCTCAGCCGCATATCCGGAATGGCGTTCGATCTCATGATCGTCGCGGGTATCGCCTCGATCGACTTTGCGGATCTTTCGGGACTATGGGCGCCCTTCCTCCTCATGGCGGTCTTGGGTGGCGTTTCGACGTTTTTCTACCTGCGCTGGCTGTGCGCGCGCGTATATCCGGAATATAAGGAGGAAGGCTTCCTCGCCATGTTTGGCATGCTGACCGGCACCATCAGCTCGGGTATCCTTCTTTTGCGCACGGTGGACCCGAATTTTGAAACGCCCGCCGCAAATAATCTCGTGATCGGCAGCAGCTTCGGCATCGTGCTCGGAAGTCCCATGCTCGTGTTCATTGCGCTGGCCGCCGAATCGAATCTCATGCTGTTCCTGGTGGTCGCCCTGTGCCTTCTCTACCTCGCCGGTCTTTTGTGGCTGCTTTTACATAGGCGAAACAAGCGATCATAGTGCGCGGATAGCATCCGAACATAAAACGTCCGCCCGAACCAATCGGGCGGATGTTTTGCAGGCAGTGATGAGTTTTACAGGAGTGAAAGGAGCAAAAACACCCCGCCGCACACGACATCGGCGATTAAACGGCATAAATCCTTTTCATCCGCCTCCAGATCATCAAAACTGATAACGTCCTCATCCACAAAGTCGATCATGTCGCCCCGGATGCGCTTTGGATGTTTCTTCCATTCAAAAAGCCGCTTGTCAAAGGTGGGCAAATGGACGCCATCAAAACGCAAAAACGCCATCCAGCCCATGACGAGCAATAACGAACCCAGAAACACAAACGCAAAAGACCGCATGGGGATCGCCGAATTGCGCCCGGCAAACTCGTTCCACAAAAGAGCCGCGGTCACGCCCAGTATGACACGTATAAACACCATATGAGCGATCGGACGGAGCATATTCCTGTGGAATCGATCTTTCAGCCTCTTTCGCATGCGCCGCCTCCTCCCAAATCATTTGACGCCATTATACACCAAATTGTCACAATGATCAATCCGCGTCCCACGGACTTTCTTGGTAATATGACCGCCAAAGCGAAACATCATGCAAATATCGCGCGATAGGGGCGGATTTACTATGCAAAAACTGCCGTATCGTATTTTTCGATCGCGCACAATCCGAAATTTAGTTGACAATACAAATCCCAATGTGTTAAAATCTCTATAACTGGGGGAGTGGTGCCGTATCGCTCAGGTGCGTCATCGTTTCCCTCACGGACCAAATAAGGAGGAAGACACATGAAGAAGGTTCTCTCCCTCGTACTCGCACTTAGTTTGATCATGACGTTTGCGGCATTCTCCGCAAGCGCCGCAGAGATCAAGGATCTGCATACCTACGAATTGGCTTCCCGTGAGATGGAGACGTTCAACGCGCATCTATCGCAGGGCGCGGTCGACCTGAACATCCTGTCCAACTGCACGGACGCACTGCTCACCAACGATCCCTCCGGCGCGCTCATTCCCTGCGCTGCCAAGGAGTGGTCCTCCACCGACGGCGGCATGACCTGGACCTTCGTGCTCAACGACGGCATGACTTGGGTTGATTACCAGGGCAATGTCATGGCCGACGTGGTTGCCGAAGACTGGCTGTGGGGCCTTGAGTGGGTTCTGAACTATGCCAAGAACGACGCCGCGAACACCTCGATGCCCATCGAGATGATCAAGGGCGCAGGCGATTACTATGAGTACACCAAGGCGCTTGCGGAATCCGACGGCGTAGAAGCTGCGCAGGCACTTGGCCTGGACAAGTTCCTTGAGATGGTTGGCATTTCCGCGCCGGACGACAAGACGCTCGTCTACACCTGCACGGATCAGCTGAGCTACTTCCCCACCCTGGCGACCTACAACTGCCTCTACCCCCTCTCGGGCAAGCTGATTGAGGCGATCGGTGTGGAAGGCTATCGCGCCGTGACGTGGGATACCCTCTGGTATTCCGGCCCCTATGTCATTTCCTCCTATGTGCATCAGAATGAAAAGGTTCTTTCCCCGAACCCGAATTATTATGCTGCCGAAACCACCAAGCGTTTTGATTCGATCGACATCAAGATGGTCGATTCTGCGGACGTCGCCTTTTCCCTGTATCAGACGGGCGAAATCGACAACGTTACGTTGACGCAGTCCACGCTTTCCACCATCTATAACAGCTCCTCCAATGAATTCCACGATTACCTTGCGGAAATGCAGCCCACCAAGTATTCGTATCAGATCCACTTCTCGTATGAGAAGCTGCTGGAATCCGGCGATCCGGATACCAACTGGAATCTCGCCGTCGCCAACGAGGCGTTCCGTCTGAGCTGGTACTATGGGCTCGACCTCACTTCCTTCCTTGCGCGCACCAACGCCATCAATCCCCAGTCCTGCCAGAACTATTGCTACACCGCCAACAGCGTTGCGGTCACCTCCGACGGCACGGACTACACGAAGCTTGTGCGCAATGAACTGGGTCTTGATTACTCCAGCGATTCCTTCAACCGCCTCGACACCGAAAAGGCCGCCGCTTACAAGGCGCAGGCCATCGAAGAGCTGACCGCCAAGGGCGTCACCTTCCCGGTTACGGTGGACTACTACATCGCAGGCGACAACCAGACTGCGAAGGATACCGCTGACACGTTGGCGCAGATCTTCTCCGACTGTCTGGGCGACGATTACGTCACCTTCAATATCAAGACCTATGTGTCTTCCCTCACGAAGGAAGTCCGCAACCCGCAGCTTGCCTCCATCTACATCAATGGCTGGGGCGCTGACTTCGGCGATCCGATCAACTTCCTCGGTCAGGAGACCTATGGCGAGGACAACGCCTACTATTCGCAGGCGTATTCCAAGATCAACAATGCAACTGACGAAGCGCTGATCGCGACCTACACGGAGTTCACGCAGCTCGTTTCCGACGCCAAGGTCATCACCGATGATCTCGACGCCCGCTATGCAGCGTTTGCGAAGGCAGAGGCTTACATGATCGAGCATGCGCTCATCATCCCCTGCTACTACAACGTCTCCTGGCAGCTGACCTGCGTCAACGACTATTCCAAGATCTACGCGGCGTACGGCAACCAGAGCACCCGTTATGTGAACTGGGAGACCAACTCCGATATGTATACCACTGCGGATTACGAAGGCTTCGCAGCCGCTGCCAAATAAGCAAAGCGCGAAATCGGCAACAACGATGTTTCTGGGGGGGCTCCTTCGGGAGCTGCCCCGGATTCTTTTATCAGCACACAGGAAATGACAAGGATGATGTGAGATGGTCAAATACACGATCAAGCGGTTAATCCAATCGGTCTTCACGGTTCTTCTCGTGGTATCGATCGTTTTTCTGCTGCTTCGCCTGATGCCCACGGATTACTACTTTACAGAGGAAGAGCTCATCAAGCTCACCGACGAGCAAAAGCAAGATCGGTTGCAGGCCGGTGGTTTTCTTGATCCTTCTTACGAACAGCTTTTTCGCTTTTACAAGCAGCTGATCTTAAAAGGTGACCTTGGCGTCAGTCATCGCATACAGACAAACACGCCTGTTGTGAAGTTGATCGCCGCAAAATTCACCATCTCCATGCGCCTTGGATTAATCGCGCTGAGCATCTCGCTCTTCCTGGGCGTCATCATGGGCATCGTTCAGGCGCGATTTAAGGACGGCATATTCGACCATATCGGCACGGCATACACCGTGTTTGTGAATGCGGTGCCCCATCTCGTGTCATACTCATTGATCCTGGCATTCGGCGCCCGCGTATTGGGGTTGCCATCCATGTATTCCATGCGAAAACCGGAGATTACATCTATTTTGCCGATCGTCTGTCTTGCGATCGGTTCCGTCGCTGGCTATATGCTCTGGACGCGCCGCTACATGGTGGATGAACTCAATAAGGACTACATCCGCCTCGCAAAGCTGAAGGGGCTTTCGACGCATAACGTCATGATCCACCACGTGTTGAAAAACGCGTTCGTGCCGTTGGCACAGTATCTTCCCTATTCGATCCTCCTGACCGTCGGCGGATCGCTCCTCGTGGAACGCTTCTTCTCCGTGCCCGGCATGGGTCCGCTTCTAACGGACGCCATCTCGCGTTATGACACCAGCGTCGTGCAGGGTCTCGTTATGCTGTACGCGTCTTTGGGCATCATGGGCGTGTTCCTTGGCGACGTCCTCATGACCCTGATCGATCCCCGCATCCGATTGACGGGCAAAGGGGGGACGCGCTGATGGACGAGAACAAGAAAAAAGTTGACCTTACGGTTAAAAAGAACGATATCGAAACCAACCCCTCGAAAAAATATCCGCGCGACAGCGTCTATGTAAAGGCGCGCGCAAAGATGCCCGAGCGGCAACTGTTTGAATACGCGGAATATCACGCGCAGGCAGCCGAGCGAATCGGCTATTCCGAATACTCCTACTGGAAAAGCGTCTGGCGCAACTTCCTGAAAAAGAAGTCGGCTGTTGTGATGCTCGTCATTTTCGGCCTGCTCTTCATCTTTACGTTTGTCGCGGCCGCGATCAGTAAATTTGATGTGTACAATCTGCGCATCGAGGACTCGCTGATGTTCACGTCTCCCAATTCCACGTTCTGGTTCGGAACCGATAATCTGGGCCGCGATTATTGGTCGCAGGTCTGGTTCGCAACCCGCACTTCCATCATCCTGGCAATCTCCGTTTCAATCGGTCAGATTCTGCTCGGCGTGGTGATCGGCCTGGTCTGGGGCTATGTGCGCAAACTCGACCGCCTTTTTACGGAGATCTACAACCTGATCGACAATATCCCGACCATTATCTACATGACGCTCATCGCGCTCATGATCGGAAAAAGCTATCTCATCATGGGCACTGCGATCATCGCGTTCGGTTGGCTCGCGACGGCGCGCAACGTCCGAAACCTGGTATTTATGTACCGCGATCGAGAGTACAACCTCGCCTCGCGCTGTCTGGGCACGAATCTGTGGCGCATCCTCACCAGAAACATACTCCCCTACCTCATCAGCGTCGTCATATTGCGGCTAGCGCTTGCAATCCCAGGCACCATCGCCTACGAGACGACGCTTGCGTATTTGGGACTGATGGACATCTCCACGCCGTCGCTTGGCATACTCCTTCGAAACGCGCGGAGTTATTTCCTTGATTTCCCCTACCTCCTGATTTTCCCCGCTGCCATCGTGTCCGTAATCACGATCACCTTCTATCTGGTGGGCAACGCATTCTCCGACGCGTGTGACCCGCGCAACCACGTTTGATGGGAGGTGGCTGAAATGAGTGAAATGATGAACAATCCCGTAAACGCCGAACAGACGTATTTTGAAAATCGTGCCGCACATATACTTGCGACCGAACCCATCCTGTCCGCCAAGGACGTGGAGGTCGAATTCACGCTGCGCGGTCAGCGCCTGAAGGCCATCCGAAAGGCATCCCTCGATCTGTACGACGGCGAGACGCTTGCGATCGTCGGTGAATCGGGCAGCGGTAAGTCCGTGTTTACGAAATGTTTCCTCGGCATGCTCGATAAGAACGGCTCGGTCACCGGCGGCTCCATAATCTATGACGGTCAAGACCTAGCGCAGTTTAAAACAGAGCGCGAGTGGCGCACCATCCGCGGCAGGAAGATCGCCATGGTAACCCAGGATCCGATGACAAGCCTCAATCCGCTCAAGCGAATCGGCGCGCAGATACAGGAAGCCATCGAGCTCCACCAAAAGCTGCACGGCGCGGATGCCAAGCGAGAAGCCATCCGCATGCTCGAACTCGTCGGAATTCCCGAGCCCGAGCGGCGCTATAGCCAATATCCGCATGAGTTTTCAGGTGGCATGCGACAGCGCGTGGTCATCGCCATTGCCGTTGCCTGCAAACCGCAGATCCTCATTTGTGACGAGCCGACGACCGCCTTGGATGTGACCATACAGGCGCAGATCCTCGATCTGATCCGAAAACTGCAAAAGGATCAGGGCATGACCATCGTCTATATTACGCACGATTTGGGCGTCGTCGCAAACGTCGCAGACCGCGTCGCCGTCATGTACGCCGGACAGATCGTTGAAATTGGCATGTCGAACGAAATTTTCTTCGACGCATGGCACCCCTACAGCTGGGCGCTTTTGAACGCGTTGCCCCAATTGGGCGTGAAGGGCGAAAAACTGCCCGCCATCGACGGCACGCCGCCGAACCTGTTCAATCAGGTAACCGGCGATTCATTCGCGCCGCGCAATCACAAGGCGCTGAATATCGACTTCCTCGAAGAACCCCCCATGTTCGACGTCTCTCCCACCCATCAGGCGAAGACGTGGATGCTCGATGAGCGCGCACCCGGGGTCGAACGCCCGGACTCCATCCGAAAATTGGGCAAACTGTTCTCGGAAGCAGAAAGCTCCGCCCCGGCCGCACCCCAGCCGCACGGCGCACCGCTGGTCGAGATCAAGAACATGCAGGTTGCGTTCGGCAGCGGACGCAAGAAATTCATCGCCGTGGATGATGTCAGTTTCACCATCTACCGGGGCGAAACCTTTTCGCTGGTGGGCGAATCCGGAAGTGGAAAGACGACCATCGGTCGTGCGATTGTGCGGATCAATCCCGTGACAAGCGGTCAGGTGCTTTATAAGGGGCGCAAGATCAACGGAAAGATTGCAAAGGATTTGGATCTCGAGGTCATTCGCAGCATGCAGATGATCTTCCAGGATCCCATGGCGTCGTTGAACGAGCGCGCCAAGGTGGACTACATTGTTTCCGAGGGGCTTTTGAATCACAGGCTGTTCACGGACGAAGCGGATCGTGAGGCGAAGGTGCAAAAAGCGCTGGAAGAAGTGGGCCTGTTGCCGGAATTCTCGAGCCGCTTCCCGCACGAATTCTCCGGCGGACAGCGCCAGCGCATTGGCATCGCGCGGTCCCTGATCATGGAGCCGGAGTTCATTGTGGCCGACGAGCCCATTTCCGCGCTCGATGTTTCCATCCGTGCACAGGTTTTGAACCTTCTCAACGACTTGAAGCAAAAGCGCGGGTTGACGTACCTGTTCATTGCGCATGATCTGTCCGTGGTTCGTTTCATCTCGGACCGCATCGCCGTCATCCATAAGGGACGCATCGTTGAACTTGCGGCGTGTGAGGAACTGTTCCACCATCCGCTGCATCCCTACACAAAGGCGTTGCTCTCCGCCGTTCCAAACCCAAATCCGTATCGGGAAAGGACGAAAAAGCTCCTGGTATACGATCCCTCCGTCCACGACTATACAAAAGATTGCCCCAAATGGGTGGAAATCCTGCCCGGGCATTTTGTCTACGGAAACGAGCGCGAGTTGGACGGCTATCGCAACGAACTGGATATCTCAGGCTGTCCCGCACAGAGCATGCGCGTGCCGACCAGATGAATTTTTGATGGTAGTGCCCTCCGCGGATTGTACTTGCACAATGCACAGGCGTAGCAGCCAGGGGCGGATTTTCCGCCTATGTCAAGAATTCTGGGTGCATATGCCGAATCTCCAATTCGTCAGATGCAGTCCCTTCGGGACAAACATTGCCACAGGCAAAGTTTCCTTGGTGCGAGATTGCGGAAATGCATCCTCTTACGCACGTAGGATTTGTGCGGTTCAGCCCTAACCCAAACGTTCCCACCTGACTGCTGTTGCGGTCAGGTGGTTTTTCAATCCGAAAACCCCACGTCAGGCGTGGGGTTTTCGGATTACAGAATGACCGCCCGACTGATGTCGGGCGGCTGTTTTACGATTGGGGCGTGTATTTGAGAATCGGCTTGCGCGCCGCGCCAACTTCGTCGAGTCTGTGTACAGGCGTGAGCAGGGGGGCATCGTGCAGGGCCATAGGCGCATTCTTGGCGAGCCTGTGAAGTTCGATGAGCAGTTCCGCCACCCGATCGATGGTCTCCTTGGATTCCGTTTCGGTCGGCTCCACCATCAGCGCCTCGTGAACGATCAGTGGGAAGTACATCGTGGGCGGGTGAATGCCGTGATCGAGCATGCCCTTTGCGATGTCGAGCGCCGAAACGCCCGTCTCCTTTTTCAGGTTTTCAAGGCTCATGACGAATTCGTGCATGCAGGGGCCGCCAAACGCCATGTCGTATGTGCCCTTCAAAAGCGCCATCATGTAGTTGGCGTTGAGAACCGCCGTCTCCGAAACCGCCTTCAACCCATCCCCGCCGAGCGTGAGGATATAGGCGAGTGCGCGCACGACCACCAGAAACTGGCCGTAAAACGCCCGCACCTGCCCGATGCTCTCAACCTGTGCCGCGCCGCCGAGCGCGCTTTCAGGCAGAAACGGCGTTAAAAACGCCTTGCAGCCCACAGGTCCACTGCCCGGACCACCACCGCCGTGCGGCGTAGAAAACGTCTTGTGGAGATTCAGGTGCACGACGTCGAAACCCATATCGCCCGGACGGGCGATGCCCATGATCGCGTTAAGGTTCGCGCCGTCATAATAGACAAGTCCGCCCGCCGCGTGTACGATCTCCGAAATCCGTTTGATGTTTTTTTCAAATAGGCCGACCGTATTGGGGTTTGTGAGCATGAGCCCGGCGGTGTCGGGACCCACTGCCGCCGCGAGGGCATCCAGATCAACCAACCCGTCCGCGCCGGAGGGAATGTTGACGACCGAGAAACCCGCCATCGCCGCACTCGCAGGATTGGTGCCGTGCGCAGAATCCGGAACGATGATCTTTTTCCTGCCCACGTCGCCCCGCGAAAGATGATGCGCGCGAATGAGCAGAAGCCCCGTCAGTTCGCCGTGCGCGCCCGCCGCGGGCTGGAACGTCATCGCGTCCATTCCCGTCACTTCGCACAGATACTTTTCACAAAGCGCATAGACCTCCGCGCAGCCCGCAACGGTCTCTTTCGGCTGGAGCGGATGCACATCCGCAAACCCGGGCAACGCCGCGATCTCCTCATTGATGCGGGGATTATACTTCATGGTGCACGAACCGAGCGGATAAAAGCCGTCGTTGACGCCGTGGGTCTCGCGTTCGAGCGCGGTATAGTGCCTACTGATGTCGGTTTCGGAAAGCGCCGGCAGCATGGGCGCGTCAGCACGCGTCGCCGCCTTAAGCGTATAGGCGGGCACGTCGCATTCGGAAAGCAACGCACAGCGTCTGCCCGGGACGCTCCGTTCAAAAATCAGCTTCATCGCGCATCGCTCCCTTCGCAGGCCGCACGGACAATCTCGACCGCCGCGTCCATCTCTTCCCTGGAAACCGCCTCGGTCGCGCACCACAGGATGCCCCCCGAGACGGGTAATCCGCCGAGAATTCCCGTTTTTTCAAGCGCCGTAAGCACGCCCTCCGCCGGAACAGGAAGCGTCAATACAAATTCGTGGAAAAATTCGCCTGCGTGAACCCGCGCAACGCCGTCCATTTCACACAGTCGGCTGCACAGATAATGTGCCTTGCTTGCGCATTGGGATGCGACCTCCGCCAGGCCATCCGGCCCCATGGAGGCCATGTACACGGCGGCAATCATTGCGCAGAGCGCTTCGTTGGAGCAGATATTGCTCGACGCCTTTTCGCGGCGGATGTGCTGTTCGCGCGCCTGCAGCGTCAAAACAAACGCGCGCTTGCCCGCGACATCCCTCGTCTCGCCGACGATGCGTCCGGGGAGTTTGCGCATCATGGCAGATTTTGCAGCCATAAAGCCCAGATACGGCCCGCCGAAGGAGAGCGGAATGCCGAGCGGCTGCCCCTCGCCGACCGCAACGTCTGCGCCGCAAGCGGCGGGCGTCTTGAGAAGGCCGAGTGAAATGGGATTCACGCCCATGATGAACTTCGCGCCCGCGCCATGTGCAAGGGTTCCCACGGTATCCGCATCCTCGATAAGGCCATAAAAATTCGGCTGTTGGATATAGACGCAGGAGACGGCCTGATCGAGCATCTCCGAAAGAACGGTGAGATCGGTCACGCCATCGCGTTCGGGAATCACTTCGAGCTGCCCGCCCGCACCCTCGCAATAGGTGCGCATGGTGGCGATCACGTCCGGATGCGCAGCCGCCGAAACGAGCGTCTTGACCCGCTTCCCCTCGCGGCACATCGCGGCGGCCTCAGCAGCCGCGCTCGCGCCGTCGTACACGGAGGCGTTGGAAACGTCCATGCCAGTCAGCGCGCAAATCATGGTCTGATATTCAAAGATCGATTGCAGGACGCCCTGACTGATCTCCGCCTGATACGGCGTATATGCAGTTACGAACGCTTCCTTCGCGGTCACATATTTCACGATGGAGGGAATATAGTGCCGATATGCACCCGCGCCGCGCAGCACGGCCTGAAAGACCGTGTTTTTCCCGGCCATCGCGCCCATGACGCGCCGGAGTTTCTGCTCGCTCATTCCCTTGGGCAGGTCGAGCGGGCGATTCAGCCGCACGTCTTCCGGAATACCCGAAAACAGAGCCGAAGCATCCGAAACGCCGATGGCTGCGCGCATCTCCCGCTGCTGCTCCTCGGTCGAGGGGATATAGCTGCCCATGGCCTATTTCTCCTCCGATTCCACAAACCGGGCGTATTCATCCGCGGTCATCATTTCCTCTTTTGCGCTGACATTTTCGATCTTTGCAATCCACGCGCCATAGGGATCTTCGTTGATCTGCTCCGGCGCGTCGAGCAGCGCCTCGTTGACCGCACAAACGATGCCTGAAACAGGACAGAAGACGTCGGACACGGCCTTGACGGATTCAACATTTGCAAACGACACGCCCGCCTGCGTCTCTGCGCCTACGGACGGCAAATCCACAAAGACCAGATCTCCCAAACTCTTCTGCGCATAGTCCGTCAGACCCACGATGGCGGTCGTCTCGTCCACAAAATCAACCCATTCGTGCGACTTGGTGTAGCCGAGCTTTTCGGGATTATTCATAATCGCGCCCTCCTCTGTTATCCTCTTTTATAAAACGGCAGCGGCACGATTTGCGCCTCCACCTTGCGCCCGCGAATTTCAACCTCGACAGTCTTCCCAATCTCTGCAAACTGTGCCGATACAAGCGCCATCGCAGCCGCGTACCCAATGTGCGGGCAAAAAGTGCCCGATGTGGTCGCGCCAATCGCGCATCCATCCGCGAATACCGGGCAATGCTCGCGCGCAATGCCGCGTCCGGTGATCCGCAAGCCAACACGCCGGAGCTTTGGTTCGCCCTTTTCCACAAGCGCGCGCTTGCCGATAAAGTCAGCCTTGCCCATCTTCACAAACACGTCGAGGCTCGCCTCCAGGGGTGTTGTCTCCTCGTTCATCTCGTGCCCGTAAAGCGGCATGGCGGCCTCGAGGCGCAGCGTATCGCGCGCACCGAGTCCGCAGGGAATGAGTCCTTCTTCCGTGCCGGCTGCTAAAAGCGCGTCCCACAGGGCGGGCGCATCCCCTGCCGCACAATAGAGTTCGAGTCCATCCTCGCCCGTATATCCCGTGCGGGACACGAGACAGGAAACACCCGCAACCTGAGCGCCATCCTTGAAGTGATAATAGCGCGACGGAATGTTCTGCGAGTGGGACAGCTTTTCAAAGATCGACAGCGCGCGCGGGCCCTGCAGCGCGAGCTGGGCGATGGAATCGGAAATGTCCTCGAATTCACATTCCCCAAAAAGGTGCGCCTGCATCCATGCGACATCCTTTTTTCGATTGGCGGCATTCACCACCAGTAAGTAATCGCTTTCGGCGCGCCGATAGACGAGAAGATCATCCACCACGCCGCCCTGCTCGTTGCACATCGGGCTATAGCGCACCTGTCCGTTTTTCATCCCCGTCAGGTCGTTGGTGACGATCATTTGAACATTCTGAAAGGCATCTTTGCCCCTGTAGGTCACTTCCCCCATGTGGGATACGTCAAATAACCCGCATGTGGTGCGCACAGCCGTGTGCTCCTTGATGATGCCGGCCCGGTACTCCACGGGAAGAAGATAGCCCGCGAACGGGACAATTTTTCCGGCAAGGGCGACGTGTCGGTCATATAGCGGCGTCTTCCGTTCCATTTCCAGCTGCCTCCAGTCTGTCACAACAAAAATAGAGATGGGCAGGCCACTCTCGTAGCCGGCACATCTCTGTATCTTTACCTGAAAGATTCCCTCGCAAAGAGGTTGCTTCTTCGGTGCATCCGCGCCCAAACCGTCAAGCATTCATCGCCAAACATGGCATAAATCCTTGCCGCCCGCGGCAACTGCTTTCCAGAGTTTCGTCAAAATCCAGTCCTTTCGCCTGAGAGCTTCTGCCCGTTCCCCTTCGGCGACGCGAATCGCGTTCTCTCCTGAACTTCTCATCCGAAATTTTCAGTTTTTCGACACGAATATTGGCGTGCGCATCGCCTGCGCCGTTCGTGTTTCCTGTATTCTATGCCTTTCAAAGCCGGATGTCAAGATAAAATCACATTATCAATCAGGGACGCTTTTGTGTGAGCGCATCGTAGATTCCGCGTATGTATTTGCAGCCCAACGCCGGTCATATAGGCCGTAACCGGGCAAGGAGGCCTCGCCCCAGATGGCGTACCCGTGATCGGGGCGAATTGGGCCGCCAAAGCCGACTTTGGTGAGCGCGCGTGCGACTTCCACCATGTCCAAAAAATCAGCGGATCATTCCGCGCCTGCTCCTTTCCCGCAAAGTTGAACAGCATGCCATTCGGACGCACACACGCGCGTACATCTATATCCTGATTCCGAAGCAGATGTCCGCATCACAAAGACAGTGTATAATTTATCGCGCACAAATAGGCTTTTTGTCATAATTTAACATAAAGTTGATGTATTGAGCCAAGCGGTGCATGTATATCGGGGTTTTATACGCAAAATCTGTCTTTGCGGATGAAACATTAACATATTTGCAGGTTTTTGATTGTTAAGGAATCACGCCATTTCATAATATGTGTCCCATGCGCGTCCATACCGCTAAGAATTGACCCTGTTTTTGAGATCATTCTGTAAAATAGTCTCATATCTCCTTGTGCCTTCAATATCATCAATGCCTTTATGAATATTTCTCCCATACATTATGCATTGACGTACGATCTATGGAGGCTTATAATAATCACAACGCACGGCAGAATACATTTGCCGTCGAAAACGAAGGAGGAAATTGCATGAAGAAATATCTTGCGCTTCTCACGGCACTTGTTTTGGTTCTGACCGTACTTGTGCCCGCAGCAATGGCGGAAGAGACGTATGATCCCGATGCGATCATCTATCTCTCGAGCACAGCCGATCCCACGCATCTCGATCCGGCGCTTGCGTCAGACGGACAGTCGACGGTCGTGACCGGGCTCCTTTTCAGCTCTCTCATCGGCTATAACCTCGATGGCTCGATCTATATGGACGTCGCGGAATCCTACGACGTTTCGGAAGACGGCCTGACCTATACCTTCCACATTCGCGACGGCATCAAGTTCACCGACGGCACCGCCTGCGACGCAGACGCGATCGCCTGGAACTGGAACCGCGTCATTCCCGCGAATGCGACCGCCGACATGACCTATTCCCAGACCCTGTTTGGCTCCGTTGCTTCCTTTGAAGCGGTCGATCCGCTGACCTTCATGGTAACGCTTTCCAAGAAGGATTCCACCTTCATCACCCTGCAGGGCTCGAGTTCCCTCGCAGCAGGCCTCGTTTCCCCCACGGCGTATGAAGCCAATCCCGAAGGCTTTGACCGCAACCCCGTCGGCTGCGGCCCGTACAAGCTCAAGGAGTGGGTCTCCGGTCAGTATGTCTCCCTCGTGCGCAACGACGACTACTTCGCCGGCAAGCCCGTCAACGGCGGCGTCGTGGTGCGCATCATTCCCGAGGCCTCGACCGCTGTTTCTGAGCTGATGGTCGGCGGCATCGATTACCTCGGTGATCTCGCGGCCGATCAGATCGACCTGCTTGCGAGCGCCTCCAATGTCAAGGTTATCCCGACCCTTTCCACCAACCTCAGCATTCTGTCCTTTGCGGACTATGAGAAAAATCCGCTGTTCTCGGACATCCGTCTGCGTCAGGCCGTTTGCTATGCACTCGACATGACGTCCATCAACAAGGCTCTGTTTAACGACGCCATGGAAAACGCCGTCTCCGCCATCCCCACCAGCATGCAGGCGGGCGCGGACGACTACTCCATCATCGGCTATGACCCGGACAAAGCCAAGGAGCTCATGACCGAGGCGGGTTATCCCGACGGCTTCGAGTTCACTCTTTTGACTTACAACGTCGTCAAGGGCTACAACCCCTCGGGTGAGCAGCTCGCCGTTCAAATGCAGGCGGAACTTGCCAAGGTTGGTATCACCATGAACATCGACATTCTGCCCTGGGCGGAATTCCTTGAGAAGATGTACGCCGACCCGGTGGAAGGCTATGATGCCATCCTGCATGGCTGGGGCGCTGACTACAACGACACTTCGAACATCCTCCTCCTCTTCATCAACGATGAAATCGGCGGCGGACTCAACAACTCCGGCTACAATTCCGACCTGTTCAACGAGTACTATGACGAAGCGATCACGTCTTCGAGCTATGAGGAGGCGGGCGAGCTTTACCACAAGGCCGCACAGCTTCTGAACGACGACTGCCCCGTGTACATCCTCGGCCACGGCCTTGGCCACATGGGCGTCGGCGCAACCCTGCTGAACCCCGAGGAGTGCCTCGGCGGCTGGGGCAACCACACCGCGCAGCTCAAGAAAGTATCGCACTAACCGACCAGACGACCTAAAAGACGCCGCCGTTCGGTTCACGCCAAACGGCGGCGCATATTAAATCAGTTCATTCGCGGCGTGCGGAACTGTCGGCATGATGCGGATGGTCGCGCGGGCCGCGCGGTCGCCCATATGGGCGCAATCGCAAGGAGGGATCGGATTTGCTCAAGTATACGGTGAAACGAATTTTGATGGCGATTCCTGTTATGTGGGGCATCGTCACGATCGTGTTCATCCTCATGCGCGTGTTCTCCCCGAATCCGGCGTACCTGTTGCTCGGGCAGCACGCAACGGCGGAAAAAGCGGCGGAACTGTCGGCGTATCTCGGCCTTGACAAGCCGATTCTGGTGCAGTACGGCATTTATTTGAAGCAGCTGTTTTCGGGCGATCTCGGAAGCTCGCTGTTCACCGGCCTCCCAGTTTTAAAGGAGATCGTCTCCCGGCTGCCCGCGACCATCGAACTCGCACTCGTCGCGGTGGCAATCGCCTCGTTCTTCGGAATTTTGCTCGGCGTCATCTCGGCGGTCAAGCAAAACTCCCTCCTCGACAACATCGCGCAGGTGGGCGGGTTGGTGGGCGTGTCCCTTCCCCGCTTCTGGCTCGGACTCATGATCATCATCGCCTTTGCGGTGAACTTGAAACTCCTCCCGGTCTCCGGGCGGTTCGACTTTATGAATCGGCCCGAACAGATTACAGGCTTTTACATCCTTGATTCTATCATCACCAGAAACTGGCCCGCGCTCTGGTCGACGCTGAAATATCTGGCGCTCCCGGCGCTCACCATCGCCATCGCCTCCATCGGCTCGATCATGCGCTATACCAGAAGCGCCATGCTTGAAACCATCCGTCAGGATTACATCCGCACGGCACGCTCCAAGGGGCTGACCGAACGGCGCGTCATCATCCGGCACGCGCTCAAAAACGCGCTCATTCCCATCGTCACCGTCATCGGCATGGAGCTTTCCGGGTTATTCTCCGGCTCGGTGCTCACGGAAACGATCTTCGCGTGGCCCGGCGTCGGCAAATACATCGTCGATGGCATCAACAACACGGATTATGCCGTCGTGCAGGGGAGCTGCCTGCTGGTGGCGCTCATCTCCGTGGCAATGAATCTTTCGGTTGATCTGCTGTACGGCGTACTCGACCCGCGCATCCGATATTGAGGAGGAACCTGAAATGACAAAAAAAATCAAGCGGGTCAAATCCTCCCCGTGGCGCGATGCGGTAAAGCGGTTCAAGAAGAACAAAACGGCATGCGTTGCCCTCGGATTATTGACCTTCATGGCGCTGTGCGCCATCTTTGCGCACCTGGTTGCGCCGTATGACCCTTATGCGACGGAGCTTTCGCAGGTCAAGGTAGGGCCATCCGCCGCACATTGGCTTGGCTGCGATGAGAACGGGCGGGACATCCTCTCGCGCATCATCTACGGCGCACGCATTTCACTCTCGGTTGGCTTTATCTCGGTCATCATCTCTACATCCATCGGTTCTGTCATCGGGCTCGTTTCCGCGTACTATGGAAAAACCGTTGACTTCATCCTCAGCCGCCTGATGGAGATGCTCCAGTCGTTCCCGAGTATTCTGCTCGCAATCATCTTCATGTCCGTGTTCGGACGGGGCATTGAAAACGCGGTCATTGCCATCGCGCTGGTTTCAATTCCAGGCCCCGCGCGCATCATCCGCTCCTCGGCGCTTTCCGCCAAGGAAAACGACTACGTGGTCGCCGCCCGTGCCATCGGCTGCAAAAACGGCCGTGTCATGTTCAAGCATATTCTTCCGAACGTGCTCGCCCCCATCATCGTCAACGCGACCATGTCCGTTTCCGGCGCAATCCTCTCGCTCGCGGCGCTGGGCTTTCTGGGACTGGGCGTACAGCCGCCGCAGGCCGAGTGGGGTTACATGCTCTCGACCGGCAGAAACTACATCTTCTCCGCGGCGCACATCGTGACCTTCCCCGGCATTGCCATTGCGATCACGGTGCTGGCATTCAATCTCTTGGGCGACGGCCTTCGGGACGCACTCGACCCGCGGATGAAATGAGTCTTTGGCTGTTGAAAGTCCATGATTCCCCCGGAAAACGGACTTTCTGCTCCCGCAACACGAGGAGGCGCACATGGGTAAACTAATTGAAGTCAAAAAACTGCGCACGCAGTTCAAAGTCGACAAGACCGTCATCATCAATGCGGTTGACGGCATCTCCTTCGATATTGGCGAAAAGGAGACGGTCGCCATCGTAGGCGAATCAGGTTCTGGCAAGAGCGTGACCGCGCTGTCGATTATGCGGCTTGTTCCAAGCCCACCCGGACGCATCGCAGGCGGAGAAATTCTGTTCGAGGGAAAGGATCTTCTCAAGATGCCCCCTGCCGAGATGCGCGCGATTCGCGGGAACCGCATTTCTATGATCTTTCAGGAGCCGATGACCTCCCTCAATCCCGTGCGGACGATCGGCGACCAAATTGGAGAATCGCTCCGGCTGCACATGGGGATGACAAAAAAACAGGCCGCTGAACGCACGGTGGAGCTTCTCCGGATGGTGGAGATATCAGATGCGCACAAGCGGCTCAAGACCTATCCCCATCAACTCTCGGGCGGCATGCGCCAAAGGGTCATGATCTGCATGGCGCTGGCATGCACGCCAAAGCTTCTCATCGCGGACGAGCCGACGACGGCGCTCGATGTGACGATTCAGGCACAGATTCTCGACCTGATCCGCAATCTGCGCGACCGGGAAAACGCGTCCGTTCTATTCATCACACATGACCTGGGCGTCGTGGCCGACATTGCGGATCGCGCGGTGGTCATGTACGCAGGCGAAATCATGGAGATGGGCGTGGTGCGCGAACTGTTTGCAAACCCGCTTCACCCCTACACGCGCGGTCTTCTGGGCGCGATCCCGCGCCTGTCCACCCCCCGCAACCAGCTCCTCTACACCATCCCCGGCATTGTTCCCGACCTTTCAAAGCTCCCAACCGGTTGCGTGTTCTCAACCCGGTGCGCCGAATGCATGGATGTGTGCAGGGCCACGCGGCCGCCGCTGAGGCGGTATCCGGACGGGCGCGAGGTACGTTGTTACAAGGCGGAAGGAGGCGAAATCTGTGAATGACGTTTTAATCGAAGCCAAAAACCTCTCAAAGGTGTTTTCCTCCCGCGGCCCCGGCCTCGGCGGCAAGAAGTTGGACGTGCGTGCTGTCAATGACGTGAGTTTCGCCATCCACGCGGGCGAGACGTTGGGGTTGGTGGGCGAATCCGGCTGTGGAAAATCAACCACCGGGCGTCTTTTAATCCGGCTTCTTGACGCAACGAGCGGCAGCGTCTTCTATCAGGGGCAGGATATCACCAAATTTCCGGAGCGCACCATGCGCGCCAAGCGCAGCGAGCTGCAGATCATATTCCAGGATCCGTATTCCTCGCTCAACCCGCGCATGACTTGTCAGGACATCATTGGCGAACCGCTGCTCATCCACACCAAGATGGGTACAGCAGAGCGGAAGGAAAAGATACAGGACCTCTTAAACGTCGTAGGTCTGCCCGCCGAATACGCGTCACGTTATCCGCACGAATTCTCGGGGGGGCAGCGACAGCGCATCGGCATCGCGCGCGCCATCGCACTCAACCCGAAATTCATCGTGTGCGACGAGCCGGTCTCCGCGCTCGACGTTTCGGTGCAGAGCCAGGTGCTGAATCTGATTCAAAAGCTTCAGCGCGATTTCAACCTCACTTACCTTTTTATTGCGCATGGGCTGAATGTGGTCAAATATATCTCCGACCGCGTGGGCGTAATGTACCTGGGGTCTCTGGTCGAACTCAGTGGTTCGGATACGATTTACCAGAACCCCTTGCATCCCTATACGCAGTCGCTGATTTCCGCCATTCCGGATACCGACCTCGATGCCAAAAAGAGTCGGATCATCCTGGAGGGCGACGTCCCTTCCCCGTCCAATCTGCCCTCCGGTTGCCCGTTCCACACGCGCTGCTGGCGCAGTATGGACGTCTGCACAACCCAAAAGCCCGCAATGCAGGAAGTTGAGTCCGGTCATTACGTGGCGTGTCATCTGTATCACTGAAAAAAACGCAACGACCGTCATCAAAAAAACAGGGGCTGCCGCAGCTTTTCCCACTGCGACGGCCCCTGTTTCATTCCATGGACTCCGTGATCGCGGCTCAGCCGATGATGTCCCGCAAAAAGTCGATCGCCTTTTGAATGTCTGCGGCCGGATCGTCGCCCACTTCGCGCTCGATGGTCAGAAATCCCTGATAGCCAATGTCCGAAAGCGCCTGTAAATACGCCGTGAACGGCACGCTGCCTTCGCCCAGCGGCACCTCTTCGTAAGCCGGGTCCGCACCGGGATCGCCGTTGACGAGGCCATAGATCACCTCGGGGTCGCGACCCAGCAGCTTCACGCCGTCCTTGGCATGGGTGTGCACGATGTAGTCCTTGAGCGTGTAAACCGCCTTCACGGGATCGTCTCCCGTTACCATCACCAGGTTTGCCGGATCAAGGTTCACCGCAACGCCGGTCGAATGGAGCGAATCGAGAAACATTTTAAGCGTCTGCGCCGTTTCGGGACCGGTCTCGATGGCGAAATGCGCTTCGACGCTATCCGCATACTGCGCAAGTTGTCCGCACGCTTCCTGCATGATCAGAAAGCGCGGGTGTGAAGGATCGGCGGGCGTAACGCCGATGTGCGTGGTCACGATGTCCGTACCCAGCTCCTTCGCGAGATCGAGAATGCGCTTCGAGCGCTCGATGAGGGACGGGTTGAGCAACGCATTGCCAAAGCCACGCCCCAAATCACCGCAGAGCGCGGAGATCACGAGCCCGTTGTCTGCCACCATGTGTTTAAAGTCGAGACGCTTCTGTCCCACAAGCTCCTCGGGGGACATTTCGCCCTTCGTTGCGTACACCTGCACGCCCTTTGCACCCATCCGCGCCGCCATTTGAAGCGCCTGCGGCATGGGCTTGCGGAACGAATCCGCAATGATTCCGATTGGGAATTTGAACATGCTACCCCTCCTTGTCATAAGCACCGAGTCCCTCCAGCACGAGGGTTTTGATCTCGGCGGTCATCTCCTCCGCAGTGCATCGAAAACCACCCGTCGCCCATGTGACCAGAACGGACGCCGCGCCGCTTGCAATGAACAGATAAATTACCTCCGCCCGCTCGCCGACAATGCCCATCGCCTTCAGTTCGCGCAGCATGTCAGGCTTCCAGATTTCGCATACGCGAAACAGAAAGCCGATGTTTTCAGCCGAACGGATGACGATTGACAAAAGCTCCCGATAGGAATAAAACACCTCACACAATTGCGCAATCAAAGATTGAACGTCGTCCAGGTCTCCCTTGGAAGCCTTTACCTCATCATACATCTCCTGCTTGACACTGTCAAGCAGGTCCTGCGGACTCGCGTAATGGACATAAAATGTCGATCTGTTGATGTCCGCGCCCTCGCAGATTTCCTTGACCGTGATCTTCTCAAGCGGCTTCTCCTGCATACACGCGAGGAGACTGTCCCTGAGCACCATCCGTGTGTATTTCACCCGTCTATCCTGTTTCATCGCCACCTCCGCATGTTAAAAACCAAGCATTCTGCTCATATCGGGTTGGTCTGTTGTTTTTCTTTCATATGTCTCTTATTAGTCGGTTGTCTTTTCGACATAAGTATTTTATCATACAGTTGTCTCTAATGCAACAGGATTTGGAGGGATGGATATGAAAAGTCACGCATTCTTATCGGATGCGCCGGTGCGCAACGTTGTTGCGCGTCTCGCGCTTCCGTCCCTTTTGAGCGCAATTCTTTCGATCGCCTATAACCTGACTGACACGTATTTTGTCTCGCTTTTGCGCGATACGGCACAGCTTGCCGCGGTTTCGATGGCAATGCCCGTGATGATGCTCCTCGGCTCCGTTTTGGGACTCGTCTCAGCCGGCGCGCCGCCCCTCATCTCTCTGCTTGTCGGCGCGGGCAGGACGAAGGACGCAGCGCGCGTGCGGTCCTTCTGCGTCTATGCGTCGCTTTTCATCGGGCTTTTGGCCACGCCCCTTGCGCTATTCTCCATTCGTCCGGTTCTTGCGCGCATGGGTGCGCAGGGAGATGTTTTAACGTACGCCGCGCGCTATACGTGCATCATCGCAGCATTCTCCACCGTGAACGGAACACAGGGAGCAATGCACGGCGTGCTCCGCGCAGACGGACGCGCCGCCGAGGCGGGAATCGGCAGCGTCATCGGCATCCTCGTGAACGCTGCGCTCGATCCGCTCTTCATCTTTGTGCTGAAGATGGGCGTGGGCGGTGCGGCGCTCGCAACGGGATTGGGCGGCTTGTTTTCTCTTTTCTACTTCGCTATACGGCTACGCGGGCTGATTCCCCTGCGCGCGATGAATCCGGGGAAGGCGCTCGCCCGCCGCACGGTTGCGCTCGGACTCTCCGGCACGCTCTCAAACGTCCTGACCGCGCTTACGGTCGGCGTATCAATCCTGCTTGCCTCGCGGTACGGAGACGCGCTCATCGCTGCCGTCTCCGTCGCCTCAAAGGTCTATGCCATTTCCATCACGCTCGCAGCCGCGCTCGCGTTCAGCCTGCAACCGTTCGTCGGCTATCACTTTGCCGCCGGAAGGCTGGTCCGCATGCGACATGGAATCGCACTCTCCCTTGGGATCGGCACCGCCGTCTGCATCGCCTCCGCAGCGGCGTACATTCTCTTTGGCGAAGCGTTCATGCGCGCCTTTTCAAACGATCCCCTGATCATGGCGCCGGGCGTTCGGATGATGCGGTTTTTCGCCATCGGCGTGCCCTTTGCAGCCCTCGAGATGACCGCGATGATGTATCTCTCGGCAACGGGACAGGCGGGACGCTCCATCTTTGCAGGGCTTTCGCGGCAGTTGGTGCTGTTCTTTCCGGCGCTATTCCTTTTGCGGGCGCGGTTCGGGCTCGACGGCCTCATGCTCACCTATCCCGTAACCGACATCGCCGCAACTGCGCTCAGCGCGTCTTTGTGCCTCATCAAAAAGCGCCCCGACCACCATTTTTGATCAGACGGCAATGTTGCCGCTCAAATGGAAAAGAGGCCCCGGTCGGGGGCCTCCACATCATTTGAAGAATTTGAGGTACAGCACGATGACCACGACGATCCACAAAACGATACTGATCGGGCGCTTGATGCGCTTGATCTGCTCGTCGGTGAGCGATCCAAGTTGCGGACGTATCTTCTTGCCGCATTTGGGGCAGATTTCGGTTCCTGCGGGAACCCGCTCCTTGCAAGAGGGGCACTGTATGGTCTGCCTCTCCTCGTTCATCTTGCTTCCCTCCCGTCATTGGTAGATGAAGTTGTAGAGCTCGTTTGTATTTGTCTGCCAATCCGTATCATAGAGCATGGATTGTTCGTTTCGCGTCTCCTGCTTGTAAGAATTATTGATTGGAAGGCGCAACTGATCGACCGTAGCGAGATCCGTACCCATGACGGTGGTCGAAATGGACAATATCTTGTCGATGCTCAAATTTGTGCTCACATAGCGCATCAAACCCGTCGCAAGGCCCAGAACTTCCTGCATATTCTTGGTCTTGACCTTGTCAAGCAGCGCAATCAAGACCGTACGCTGACGCTCCGCGCGGGAAAAGTCGCTGTCAATCTTACGGATTCGCGCATACGCAAGGGTCTGTCGCCCGTTCAGGTGCGTGTTTTCGCCGTAAGTTTCAAGCCAGACGTTCGTCGCTTCGAGCTCCGATTCATCAATGCCGGCTCTATAGGCAAGCTTCGCCTGCTGCAGCGCGTTTTTATTGATCTCGTTCATCTCGGCTTCGGTGATCGTGATATCGATGCCGCCGAGTTTTTCCGCAATGATCGAAAATGTGGTAAAGTCGACCATGGCGTAATACTGAATGTTCATGCCGAGCAGACGGTTGACCGTCCGCATGGCGAGCTCGGGTCCGCCGAAATAGTTTGCGGCATTGATGCGGTAGGTGCCGTTATATTGCCCGATATCGTCAAAAACAACGGCTGTATCGCGCATAATGGAGGTGAGCTTGACCTCGCCCGTTTTCATGTTGACCGAGCAGATAATCATGGTATCCGTACGCGAGGACTCGTCGGTCGAGCGCGCATCGCTGCCGAGCAGAAGGATATTCAGCCAATTTTCATCGAGCCCGGATGTGAGATTCAAATCATCCACGTTGACCATCTGGTTCTTCGTCAGACCCTGAATCACGGAATCCTGATTGCCCAGAATCGCCTGAAGATCCGCCGGGTCAGTCGAAACCGGCTGAACGACTTCCGCGGACGGATCATCCGACGCGGCAAGAAGCGGGTTGTCGGGAGACACGGTTGCCGCAACCTTTGGGGAATCACCGCGATTCGTGAGGACGCCGATGAGTACACCCGCACCAACGACAAGGACGGCCACGATCAGGAGAAATATGTAAAAGCGTCCGTTTACCCGCTTACGTCGTTTCCGCTGCGGCGGCCGCGCTCCGTTCGGCCTTTTCTGCTGCCCTCGCGGGGCTCCTGCCTGAGAAGGGCGTCTGCGATCTGACATAGTTGATCCCCCTGTTATGTATATAAAGAAATTATACCCTGCTGTGTCTCATAAATCAAGGTACAAAAATGCGGCGGCATGGCTTCTGAGTGGAACAACGTTCTATCGAAGCCCGCGCGCCACTCCATTTGGGTGGACGCGGTCTAAACCGCGCCCACCCGATCCCTTACTTGCCGGCAATCGAGAGCGCCTGCACCAGCACAGATGGACTCGCGAAATTGCTGCTGGTTGCGGAACCGAATTTTAAGTCGCTTCCAACCGCGGTAACATCCTTCAACAGATGGTAAAAGTTCCCTGCGACAGTGATTTGCCGAACTGCTTCCGCGCGCGCGCCGTTTTTCACGAGATAGCCGTGTGCACTCAATGAGAAATCGCCGCTGATCTCGTTCGCGCCTGAATGGAGGCCCTGCAGACCTGTGATGAGAAGACCATCGTCCATCTCCTTCATCAGAGCGTCGAGATCCTGATCACCGGGCGCGATATAGAAATTGCTGGGCGAAACGCCGACAGGCGATGAATACGACGCGCGCGATGCATTCGCCGTGGTCTTCACACCCTGCTTGTTGGCGGTCATCATGTTGTGCATGAGCGTCGTGAGTGTTCCCGCCTTCACAATCTCCTTTTTGTAGGTCGGTACGCCTTCGCCATCAAACGGCATGGAACCCGCGCCCTTGGCCATGTGCGGGTCGTCGATGATGGTTACGCAGTCGGCGGCAATCGCTTCGCCTTCGCGTCCCTTTAAAAGAGACATGCCTTTTTGCGCGCTGTCTGCCGAAAACACGCCGGAAAACTTCGCCAATAGGCTCGTCATCGCATCCCAGCGCAGAATGACAGGAAACGAGCCGGAGGGCGCCTGTTCCCATTTGAGTCCGTCGGTCGCCTCCGAAACCGCATCCGCGATCATTTGATCCACATCGTATGTGGCGGGATCGGCGGTCAGAAAGAGCTTGAAGGAACTGCTGACCTCGCCGTCTGCTTTGGCGACGGGCGCGATATAGCCGCCCATGAGATTTGCCTCGTACGAGGCGTCAAGACCCTTTGTATTGACGAGCACGACTTTGTGCGATTCTGAAAACACGCCGCAATTCTCGACCTGCTCAATGCGCTTGTCCGTCGCGAGCGTCTTCGTCTCCATGTCTCGCGCGAGCTGCAGCTTTTCGGCAGCTGTAACGGCATCCACCGCCGGGCTGTAAATATCGAGCGTTTCGTATGTGCCTTCGCCGCCGTACATAAACTGTTCATCCGCGCTGCCGATCAGTTCCGCGTTCGTCTTCGCGGCGTCGGTCAGCATTTCGATGGCCTCATCATCGAGCGCCTGCGTCGACGCATAGCCCATCTTGCCGTTCACCAATGTGCGGAAGCCCAACCCCGCCCCATCCGAGACGGAGTAATCCACGATTTCGCCCTTGAACACCGATGCGGAGAAGCTCGATCCGCTCTCATAGTAGACTTCACACGCCGTAAGTCCTTTTTCAGCCGCCCGCGCGAACAGTTTTTTGATAAATTCTCGCGTTTCCATCTATCTGCCCCCCACTGTCATGCTCGTGACCCGGATCATCGGCTGACCGACATTCGTCGGAATCGAGCCGCTCATCGAGCCGCACATGCCCTGCGCCATCGTCATGTTCTTCCCCACGCGGTCGATCTTCTTGAGAATGTCCGCGCCGCGCCCAATGAGCGTCGCGCCGCGCACAGGTCTGTCTATTTTACCACCTTTGATCAGATAGCCCTCGACGACCGAGAAGTTGAACTCGCCCGTCACGGGATTGACGGAGCCGCCGCCCATATGTTTGGCGTACAGCCCGTCGCCGCAGGTGGCGATGATCTCCGCATCGTCATGATTGCCGGGTGCAATATAGGTATTGCGCATGCGCGAAGTCGGGGCAAAGGTGTAATCTTGCCGCCGTGCCGAGCCGGTTACCGGCATGCCCATCCGCCTGCCGTTCAATCGGTCAACCATGTAGTTTTTCAGAATTCCGTTTTCGATGAGCACAAGCCTTGTCGCGGGCGTTCCCTCGTCGTCAACGTTGATGGATCCCCACTCGTTGGGCATGGTCCCGTCGTCGATGGCGGTCACGATATCGGTGGCGACCTGCTCGCCCAGTTTTCCCGTAAATTCGGAGTTTCCAAACGCCACAGAGGTCGCCTCGAGCGAATGACCGCACGCCTCATGGAAGATGACGCCGCCGAAGCCGCGATCGATGACAACCGGCATGACACCCGCAGGGCACATGTCCGCGTGCAGCATCAAGACGGCCTGTTCCGCCGCCTTTCTGCCCACATCCGCGGGATTGACCTGCGTATCAAAGAGCTCAAAGCCCATCATTGCGCCCGGACCATCGTAGCCCGTCTGGTTTTCGCTGCCACTTGCCGCGACCGCAAAGGCCATGAGCCGCGTGTAGACGCGGCGATCGGTCACATACCGCCCTTCGCTGTTTGCGATGATGACGGAGCTGTCCCAATCGATGAGGTTCGCACGCACCTGTTTAATCTCGGGCGAAACGGAAATCGCGGATTTGTGCACGTCCGTCAGGAGCTTTGCGCGCCGCGCACCCGCAACATACATCGGCAGCTCCTGAATTCTATGGATATTGGTTGCAATTTCGCCGCCCAGCCGCACATCGCGCATCTCGTTTCCCGTCCCCACGGCATCGGCAGCCTTGCGCGCACAGGACATAAGGCCTGAGAGTGACACATCGTTCGTGTGGACATAGACGCTGTTGAGTCCCTTATATACGCGGATGCCCGCGCCGTAGAGCCTGCCCGTTACGGCATTTTCGATGGATCCGTCGACGAGCTGGAGCGTGTCGCGCACGCAATCCTGGAAAAAGAGCTCGGAGAAATCGCCTCCGGTCTTGAGCGCTTCAGCAAGCGCCCTTTCGATGTCCGGTCGATTGATCATACTTTCACCTCTTCAGATAAACATGGTCTGCATCTGCTCGTAGCGCTCGTGCGTAATGAGTGCGTCGAGCTTCGTTCCGCGCAGCTTGATGATATATGTCCAACGCCCATACGGCGAGATGGATTCGACGTGGGCGAGGCTTACGATATAGGATTTGTGGGTGCGCAGAAATAAATCCGCCGGGAGCCGTTCCTCAAACTCGGAAAGCGTGTCGCCCGTCACGTACTTCTGCCCGTCGTCCGTATACACGACCGTCGCGCGGTCCTCGCGCTGAATCAGCATGATGGATTTGAGATCGATAAAACTCACGCCGTCCCGGTGTTTGAGCATGAGCCGCGTTCCGGCAACGCCGGAAGCCACGGTCACTTTCTTTTCCTCGAGTTGACCAAAGAGCCTTTCACGGATGCGCGCAAGCGTCTGCAGCGCACGCGCGGCCTTAAAGGGCTTCACAAGATAATCGAATGCATAGACCTCAAAGGCGCTCTTCATGTATTCCTCATGCGCCGTGCAAAACACCATGATCGCGCGCGGATCCTTGTCCTGTATGACATGCGCACATTCAATGCCGGACATGCCCGGCATCTCGACATCCATGAGAAGAACGTCCGGATGTACTTCGTCATAGAGCTTCAAAAGCGCGTTTCCATCCACGGCCTCGCCGCAAAAATCATATCCTTCCGCGCGTTCGACGATTTTTTGCATCACGAGCCGCATGCCCGCATCGTCGTCCGCAGTGATGATTCGTATATCCCGCATCTTTCCTCCGCGTCTATTCGTTTCTCGGCGTCTTTTTGTCGATCGCCCGTATGCCGACCACGGCAAAGGCCAACATGACCGCCGCAACCAGCATCAAGACTTGCTTATTCACCATTTCAAAGCCGAATACATTAAAATGCATCCGATCCGTGAGAATCACAAAGTATTTTCCAATCGTGACGCCCGTGAGCGCCGCAAGGTATGCAACCGAAGCATAGAAACCGATGAACGCCGTCTGCCGCTTTTCAGGCATATTCACATACGGAATCCCGGTAAAGCTCAGGTTGATGCCCACCGCAAACACATAGGCCAACACCTGGGAAAGCGGGTAGAGAATCAGCGTCTTTTTCGTCACCAGTGCCAGAATGATAAAGTGCAAAAGGAACACCCCGACCGACAAATACAGCGTCTTAAACCAGCCGTGCTTTGCCAGTACCCTGCGCCATACCGGCGTCAGGAAAAGCGTCACGGGGATATTGATCATCGAAATCACGGTGATGTAGGAGTAACTCACACCGAGATTGCGCAAAAGATAAACGGTGTAGTATGAACCCGGCAGGTTGGCCGCAATATTCCAAAGAAACGTTACCGATACCGTGCGCAAATAGAGCTTGTTGTGCATGGGCTCAAGCACCAAATCGCGCAACCGGAACTTCGCGCCGGTCGACTCGTATGGATATTCCTTAATCTTGAAATACAAAATCAATTCCAAAACGCAGAGCACAGCTGCAACGACGCGCAGGATCGTAAATCCCTCATATGCCATGCCGTGCGCCGTCATCAGATCGACGATTTTCGAACCCGCAAGATTCAACGCGGCGACCACCGCGCCGACGGTCATCGTGATGATGGAATAAAAGTGCGGCCTGACGTTTTGCGGCACCGACTGGACGTGCCAAATCGAGATGCCGGGCGATATAATGGCGTTTAGTATGTTCACCGCAAAAACCGTGATCGCAAGCATCATAAGCCGCGCCTGACTCGCCACAGGAAACAGCGGTATGATTCCCACAAACACGACGTTCAAGAGGTATAATAAACCGCGCAGGATGATCAAAAGTTCCTTGCGCCGCGCAAATCGTTCGAGCAAAAGAGGCGCAAAAAACTGGAGCATGTTCGCTGCGGTCGCAATCATGGTCATGGTACCGATGAACGCGTCGTCCGCATTCATGAGCAGCAAAAAACCTGTCCAGAACGTGCCGCCCACAAGATTTGCGATCACGTTGGATGTATAGGAGCACATGAGCAGCCGCTGTCGATCCTCAGACATGCGGTCGCCTTTGACATACCAACCTTCGGTGAACGAATCCCTCGTCCGCCGCGCGATATGTCTAAGGTCCATTTTATGCGGAATGCTGAAGCGTACCTTCTTCATCGAACCTCCGGCGCGTATGCTGTTGGTTCATGTTACTTCAAGATGCCGACAAAGTCAAGCCCCGCCGAACAAAAGGAAAAAGGAACGGTCATTCTATCCACATAGCTCCCGATGCTCCATTGCAATTGTGTCCATTGCGCACAAAAGGGCAAGCGCATCGCACCCAAAGTACACGGGCGCTTCCATTGCCGCTGCGCAAAAACACACGGACCGCAATAGATTGGGAAAAGCTCCTGCGCATTATGTCGAATCATTTTCGAATCGCTCTGTTGGGAAAGGCCGCCGATGCGATCGCATCGGCGGCATGGAGTTATACCATGCGCTTTTTGCGCATTGATACGGGTTTGCCAAGCACCTCCGACATGATCACAGCGCGCTTGAGCTCCTGCGTATTCGAAAAATAACCATTCTTCGGCCGAAGTGCAGCGGCGGCTGTCATAACAGAGGATGAACGCGACCTGGAACGCATCACGCCCTCCGTCATGCCAAATCCCTCGGATGATGCCATGCCCTGCGTGGAGTAGATGCCCTCGGCGGATGCCTTTCCCTGTGTCGAAAAGGTTCCTTCCGACGATGCCATGCCCTGCGTGGAATAAACGCCCTGTGCGGATGCCAACCCCTGGATGGACGTGACGCCTTCTATGGGTGCGGTTTTCAGTTCCTGTACGGTCTTCGGTCTGGGTGTAATCCGCTGTTGCTCCTCAAATGCCTGTGAGAAATTGACGGAAGGGTCCATCCGGTCCTGTTGCTGCGACCCCGCAACCTCAAGCTTTTCAAGCATCTCCCGGAACGCATCGATGCCCTTCCACGCGCGGGGCTTCGCCGCGCTCTCGTGCGCGGACGACGCCTGCGATTGGTTGTCCTCGTATGGAATTTGCGGATTTTGCTCATCCTGCTTGTTGCGCTTTGCCTGATTCAGCTGGGCGGATTTGAGAATCCGCCCGATGAGCGAGGCAACGATGAGGAAAATGACTAATCCGGAGATATTCACAGGTCAGGCCTCCCTTCGCACACCTTTATTTGCTCTGAGGCGGCGTGGAGGTGCTTCCTGCGTCTTCCGTTCCGGCGATCGACGTGCGCATGCGCGTATCGGAAATCACGTTCTGCATCTGGTAGTAGTCCATGACGCCAAGCTTGCCCGCCCGAAGTGCCTCGGACATCGCGCGCGGCACCTCTGCCTCGGCCTCGACGACCTTCGCACGCTGTGCCTGCACCTCCGCGACCATTTCCTGCTCGCGGGCAACTGCCATCGCGCGCCGTTCCTCGGCCTTGGCCTGCGCAATCTTCTTGTCGGCTTCCGCCTGATCCATCTGGAGCTGTGCGCCGACGTTTCTGCCGACGTCCACGTCCGCGATGTCAATCGAGAGAATTTCAAACGCCGTGCCCGCGTCGAGGCCCTTCGAAAGAACCGTCCGCGAGATCTTATCCGGGTTTTCGAGCACTTCCTTGTGCGTGGAAGCGGAGCCGACGGTCGTAACGATGCCCTCGCCGACACGCGCGATGATGGTTTCCTCACCTGCGCCGCCAACCAAACGGGCGATGTTCGCGCGCACGGTCACGCGCGCCTTGGCGCGCAACTCGATGCCGTCCTTGGCAATGGCGGCGACCACCGGGGTCTCAATGACCTTGGGGTTGACCGACATCTTCACGGCCTCCAGCACATTGCGCCCCGCAAGGTCGATGGCGCGGCTCTGGTCAAACTCGAGCGGGATCTGCGCCGACTGCGCTGCGATCAGCGAATCGACCACGCGGTCAACGCTGCCGCCCGCAAGCAGATGCGCTTCCAGTTCGTTCATGTTGACATCAAGACCCGCCTTGGTTGCCTTGATCATCGGGATCACGACCCGGGCAGGGCTGACCCGCCTGAACCGCATGCCGACCAGTGTGATGATTGAAACCTTGACGCCCGAAGCCGCCGCCGAAATCCACAGGCCCAATGGAAATAAGGTGAAGAACACGATCAGTCCAACAATGATCGCAACGACGGCCCCTAGAAAGGCTATTACCGACCCACTCATATAGGCACCTCTCCTCTCACGCGAAACGCGTTTCCTTTACGACAATTCGGTTCCCCTCGACGCGCTCCACCTCGATGGTTTTGCCCGCCGGAATGAAGTCACCCTCCGAAACCACGTTGAGCTTGACACCGTCAAACTCCGCAATGCCCGCGGGTCTGAGAATCGTCTTCGTCACGCCCGTATGGCCCACAAAATACTGCAAGTCGTTCGTTTCCGTTGTCTGTGCCTGTGTAGAAACGTCGTGCAGAACCAGTTTTGAATTTGCGAGCCGTCCTTTCGACGCGGAATGAATGCAAATCGATAGCGCAATGCATAAGAGCGCCACGATGACCAGCACCATGACCAGCGCCTGCAGTGGCGTCGGCTTCGCAACGATGATGCCGCCCACGAGAAGCAGAAGTCCGATGATCCCCGGCGCGCCAAATCCCGGGATGTACATCTCTACAACCACCAGCACAAAGCCGGCTATGAGCATCACGATTGATGGTAAATATGAAATGATCATCGCCGATACGCCGTCCATGTAAACACCTCCCTCATCTGGAGTTTGCCTTTATGATACCATGTATGCGCCCGAACCGCCACCCAATCGCGTCCATTCGTCCTTTCGCGCGTTCCAACTGTCACTTGCCGCGCATCAGCTTCTCTGCGACCCCAACATCGCTCGACGCAAACCGATATTCCGAAAGCTCCTCTTTGGTCACATAGCGTGCCTCCGCGTGCTCAAGCGCCCGCGGCACGCCCGATGCGACTTCAACATCGTAATACAGTATTATAAACTCCCGGAACTCCCTTTCAATCCGCGCATCGAAAATGGTACCAATGCGCGCCTCGAAGCCCAATTCTTCCCGCAGTTCACGCTTCAGGCATTCTTCCGGCGTCTCTCCCGGCTCCATCTTGCCCCCCGGAAATTCCCACACGCCCGCAAGGCGCTTGCCCGCAGGCCGCCGGCAGATGAGGATTCGCCCGTCCTTGCGCAGAATGCCCGCTGTCACAACAATCATCGCAGTCCCCTCTTTCCGAAAAGTATATCATACCATAACATATTTCGCAATATAAAAAGGCCGCCCGGGCAATCCCGGGCGGCCTTGCATGCGGGCTAGTCGCCCAGCAGCCGCAATTCCACGTTCAATGCGAGCTGTTCATACTTCTCAAGCATGTTGCCGTTTTGGTCATAATAGCGATACACAGTGAGTTCTGCCACATCGCCCACCTTGAGGGTATCAAGCACGGCGGTCAAATCCGCATAGGTCTTGACGCGCGTCCCGTTGATGGCGGTGATGATGTCATAGGGCAAAATGCCCACTTCTTCGGCAGAACTGCCCGGCGTCACCTGTTTGACGATCACGCCGGCCGGCGGATAATTGCGGGTCGCATCGTCCGGCCCGTCGAAGTCCGCAACGCCCACGCCCAACATCGGGCGCGAAACCTTGCCGGTTGCGATGATTTCATCGACCAACTCCTTGACCGAGTTGATGGGGACGCAGAAACCGAGCCCTTCGTACACGGCCGACGAGGAATAGGAGAGCTTGAGCGTCGGGATGCCGACCAATTCGCCCTTGCTGTTGAGAAGCGCGCCGCCCGAGTTCCCGGCGTTAATGGCGGCGTCCGTCTGAATAACCGAGACCGAGCGGGTAAAATTGCCCGCAGTAATCTCCTGCCGTTCGAGTCCGGATATGATGCCGGACGTGACGGTTCCATAGAGCACATACTCCGCCGCACCGGGGTTTCCAATCACGATTGCCAGTTCGCCGATCTGCAAATTGTCCGAATCACCCATGATTACAGGCGTCGCGCCCTTGGGCGCATTCTCGTGGAAGCGCAGAACCGCGATGTCTGTGCCGTTGTCATATCCGGTCAGCTCACAGGCCATTTCAGTGCCGTCGAGCCACACGATTTTATAAGTGTCGCCATCCTCAACGACATGGTAATTGGTCAGGATGTACCCGCCCTCGCCGTCCGTCGCATCCTGAATGTATGTGCCGGAGCCGTACCCGATCTCCTGCTCCGTGGTTCCGCTCGTACCGGACGTCCATGTCTGCGCCGATTCGACCACCTGAACAACCGACGGCCGCACATTTGCGGCGATCTCCGGAATGGGATTGTCGGTCGAATAAACGGCGTCATAGCCCACGACCTTATCCGTGGCAGACTCGGCGCGCGCGTTTTTCGCAAACACAAACGAGCCGAGGCCACCGCCCACAAACGCCACGGCGAATACGGTCGCAAGGAGCAAACTGAACCGCGCCTTTGCGCTTTTCATGAATGAACCCTTCTTTCCATTTCCTTTTCCTTGGCACAGTATAAAACGCATATTTGTGCCCGTCATGAACAAACTGTAAACTCCCATCAGATCGCGTTCTTTGGCGGCTCTGCCGCATCCAGCGTGAATTGGAACGCCGTCTCGCCGTTTTCGGATGTTGCGGTGATTCGCGCGCCGTGCTGATCGAGGATCGATTTCACGATCGCGAGCCCGAGTCCCGTGCCCATGCCGGATGTATGGGCCTTATCCGCCTTATAAAAGCGGTCAAACACATGGGGCAAATCGGCGGCCGAAATCCCGACGCCGTTGTCCGAGACTCGCACGACCACTTTTGCGTTTTGCCGCGTGACACTGAGTTTCAATAACCCATTCTGGTCAGGCAGAAACTTGACCGCGTTGTCCACGAGGTTCGAGATCACCTGGTTGATCCGATTCTGATCGGCGTCCACAAAGCAGGCGTCGTCCGGCAGATCGACCTCCACGTCGCAGTTTTTCCCATCGATGCGCCGCTCGAAGGAGATGAGGATGCGCCTGATCTGCTCGTTGATGTCGTAAGCGCCCTTCTCCAGCGGAAACTTGCCCGACTCGATGCGCGAAAGATTCAGCAGATCGTTGACAAGCGTCGTCAAGCGCTGCGTCTCGTCCATCACCACACCCAAATACCGGCCCGTCTCCTCGGGCGGGATGGTGCCGTCCATCATGCCCTGCACATAGCCGCGCATGCTCGTAAGCGGACTGCGCAATTCGTGCGAGACGTTCGCGACGAAGCTCCTTCTGGAATCTTCCAGTTCCGAAAGCGCCTGCGCCATGTCGTTGATCGCCACACCAAGCTCGCGCAACTCTCCGCCGCCCGCAACCGCAACGCGGCTCGTGAGGTCGCCTTGCGCGAATTTGTGTACCGCGCGGCTGATCGTCTTGACGGGCTTCGTCTGGCTGCGCGCCAGAAAGGTCGAGAATATTATGCCCAACGCAAGCACAATCGAACTGACCGGTAAAATTTTGACGATCAAATCGGAAAAATGTACCTTGAGCGATTGCACCGGCACGTGCAGCAGCACCGCGCCCACGACCTGACCGTCCGAATACGTCCAGGGAACCCCGATGGTCACAATCTCGTTGCCCAGATCCGGGAACAGTCCCTGCACACGGATTTCCTTTCCGGTCTGGATGATTGCAAGTTGATCAAGCACCGCTTGCGGCGGGCTTTCTTCGAATGTCTTCCAGTTGCTGTCCAGATATTCGATCGTGCCCGAAGAATAACTCACGATCCAGATATCGGCAGCGTAATTTTCCTTGATGTCGTTGATCTTGGAGAGGATGATGTAGCGCATCGTGGTGTTGTCCTTGACAAAGCTGATGGCGTTCAAATGCGCCATGTACTCCGCCACCTCTCGCGCCTGATTGCGCACCTCGTTTTCATAGCTTTGCTGCCGCTCGTTTTGCATCACCGCCGCGAGTGTGCCCATCAACAGCCCAACCGTCGCGATGGTCAGCGCCACAAAGGCCAAAAACATGCGCCAGAAAAGCGATGTCCGCATGAGTTCTCCCCTATTTCGTTTCAAATTTATAGCCGACGCCCCAGACCGTCTTGATCGACCAACCCATGGCCTCGCCGTCGGTCAGTTTCTCGCGCAGCCTCTTCACGTGCACATCCACCGTGCGCGAATCGCCGAAAAAGTCGTAGCCCCACACCGATTCGAGAAGCTGCTCCCGCGTGTAGACCATGCCCGGATGGCTCGCGAGGTAATACAGCAGTTCGATCTCCTTGGGCGGCATTTCGAGTTCCCTGCCCAAACAGGTCACCGTGTATTGACTGATGTTGATCGTCAATCCCGGAAAGATGAGTTCCTTCTCGGGCGCGTCCCCCGCCTGATACCGCCGGATGACCGCCTTGATGCGCGCGACGAGCTCCTTGGTGTCAAATGGCTTGACCACATAGTCGTCCGCGCCCAGTTCCAGCCCCAGCACCTTGTCAAACGTCTCGTCCTTCGCGGTCAGCATGATGATCGGGATGTTCGAAACCTTGCGCACCTCGCGGCACACCTGCCAGCCATCCATACCCGGCAACATCAGATCGAGCAGCATCAGATTCGGCGGCGACGCCTTAAACGCCTTCACCGCCTCGTCCCCGCGCGCAGCCTCCGAGACGTCAAAGCCCTCCTTTTCGAGATAGAGCTTGACGAGTTGACGGATGTTCGGGTCGTCGTCCACGAGCAGTATCTTTGTCTTCATCATCTTGAATCCCCCCCGCTTTGGATTATATCGTCCCGAAATGAACCGGATATGAACAAACTTTATACAGTCATTCGTTCTTATTTCAGCGTCACGACGGTAACGCCGTCCTCCCCCTCGCCATAGCGCCCGAGCCGGAATTCCTGCACGGCGGCGCTCGTCTTGAGGTGCTTTTGCACGCCGGCCCGCAAAACGCCCGTTCCCTTTCCATGGATGATGTAGACTTCGTGCAGCTTGTTGATTGCAGCGCCATCGAGGAACATGTCGACCGCCAGGATCGCTTCCTCGGTGTTCATGCCGCGCACGTCGCATTCCCGCTCCACGGCGCGCGGCGCAACGCTGATTTTGCTGCCGCCGCGGAGCTTTTTCGGCTTCTCCGGCGCGCAAAGCCGCATGTCCTTAAGGTTCGCCTTGAGCTTCATTGCACCCGCCTGCACGGTGCACTCGCCCTTCGCATCCGGCGCAGCAAGCACCGTCGCGCGCGTGCCAAGGGTTGTGAGTTCCACGGTGTCGCCCACCCGCACCGTCTCCGGTGCTTCACCGGAGACGTCTGATTTGATTTTCTCGGAATTGTCGTCGATGCCCGCCTGCAGCCGTCCCCGCAGCTCATGAAGCTCGTGTTCCTTGACATTCGCGGACGCACGCGTCTTTTTCAGATCTGCAATGATGCCTTCCGCCTCACGCTGCGCCTTCTGGAGCACCTTCTTCGCGTCGGCCTTGGCCTTTTTCATCTCGTCTTCGCGCCGTGCCGCCATCTCGCGCCGCAGCTTTTCCGCCTCGTCGCGCAGCCGCGTCGTTTCGATGTGCGCCTGCTCCGCGAGCGAACGCTCCTTTTCGGCGATCTGCCGATGGTATTCCGCGTTCGCAATGACGTCCTCGAAGCGCACCTGATCCTTCGAGAGCCGCTCGCTCGCATCGTCGATCAAGAAGTCCGGCAGGCCGAGTTTTCTCGAAATCTCAAAGGCGTTTGACTTGCCCGGCACGCCGATCGACAATCGATAGGTGGGCCTGAGCGTCTCAACGTTGAATTCCACGGACGCGTTCTCCACACCCCTTGTGGAGAGCGCAAAGGCTTTGAGTTCGCTGTAGTGCGTGGTTGCGAGCGTCGTTACCTTCCTTTTCAGCAGGTGTTCGAGAATCGACATGGCGAGCGCCGCGCCCTCGGTCGGATCGGTGCCAGCGCCGAGCTCGTCAAAGAGCGCGAGCGAGCGCTGCGTGACGCCGCTTAAGATGCGCACGATGTTCGTCATGTGCGAGGAGAATGTCGAGAGCGACTGCTCGATCGACTGCTCGTCGCCGATGTCCGCAAATACCTCGTCAAAGATCGCCAATTCGCTCCCGTAATGCGCGGGAATGAAAAGCCCCGCCTGCGCCATGCAGGAGAGAAGCCCCACGGTTTTCAGGGTCACGGTCTTGCCGCCCGTGTTCGGGCCGGTGACAATGAGGATTGTGAAATCCCCGCCCATCCAGAGATTCGACGGCACGACCTTCTCGCGGTCGATGAGCGGATGCCGCGCGGCGATGAGATTGATGCGTCCCTCCGTATTGAGCTTTGGCCGAACGCCCTTCATCTCACGGGCGAGCATGGCCTTTGCAAACACCATGTCCAGCTCCGAGAGGATCTCGAGATTGTGGCGGATGAGCGGCGCATCGGGTGCAACGCGCGCGGAAAAATCCGCGAGGATGCGTTCGATCTCCCGCTTTTCCTTCATGATCCACTGCTTCAGTTCATTTCCGGCCTCGACGACCGCCATCGGCTCGATAAACAGCGTCGATCCGCTGCCCGACTGATCGTGCACCAGCCCCGGCACGAACTGTCTGCATTCCGCCTTCACCGGCACGACATAGCGGTCGTTGCGCATGGTGACGATGGTGTCCTGCAAATACTTTGCCATGGAGGACGAGTGGATGATCGAATTCAGCCTGTCGCGCACGCGGTCGTTGATCTGGCGCATGTGGCGGCGTATGTCGTAAAGATCCTGACTCGCGCGGTCTGCAATTTCATCCTCCGAGAGGATGGCGTTAAAGATTTCTTCTTCTAAATTGCGATTCGCGGTGAGCCGGGAACTCATTTCGGTCAGGATGGGGGTATCCTCGCGCTCGGTCACGAGGGCGGTGCGCATCACGCGCGCGGCCTTGAGTGCCTCGGCGACGTCCAAGAGCGCCTTCTGCGAAAGCGTCGAACCCACCGCCGCAAGCTTCAGGTACGCGCGGATATCCTTAAAGTAGGCGGTCGGATTCGCGCCGCTGAAGGAGAGCACGGTGTCCGCCTCCTCCGTTTGATTTTGAAGCCGAATGACGTCTTCCGGCTCCGACAGGGGTTCAAGCGCATGCACGGCGTCCCTGCCCATATCCGTCACGGCGTATGCCGCAAGCATTTCGCGGATCTTTGGAAATTCCAAAACCCGCAAGTTTCTATCCTGCATCTGCTACACTCCCCGAAAGTAATGTCCTGTCGTGGACTTCATCGCATCCATCTTCTCCCATTCCGGGAGGATTTTGAAATCGCGTCCATCGCGCGCCGCGCGGTAAAGCCGCGCCGCCATGACCGCGTCCGTTTGTTCAATTAAAATCCGCCATACCGCAGCTGTCGGCATCCTGTCTAAATGCCGCAAAAGCATCAGCGGCACGCTGTTTCGCACCTGCACCACGCAGCCCGAGGCATACGCGATCCGCCGAAGGGGGAACCGCGCCTGCGTGCGGTCGACGAGTTCCGGCAATGGTCCACCGTCCCGGTCGCACGCGCGGCAATCCCTGTGTTGCCCCGGCATCTTCTGCGCTGCCCGCTTTGGACAATGCCGCAGCTGCATGAGGGGCAACCGTCCGTACAGAACGATGTCTTTATTCCCGCAAAGCACGTCGATCTGACGCGCGGTCAGTTCCACACTGGGCGAAATCAAATCCGTGCCGACTGCGGCAACGGCAAGGTTGTTCGCGAGGTTCAGGGGAAAATCCGCGATCCGCTCCCCCGGCCAGTCGAGGTCGAGATGCGAGACATTTGACAGGTACACGCCCGCAATCCGATTCGCGTTGCTGTTCGCCCACCCGTTGAGCGCGGAAAGCTCCTCGGCGCGCATGACCTCCGGTACGGCAAGATAAAACCGCCGGAGTTTGAGCACCGCGTCCATATCGCGCATGTCCTCGGGCGCATAAACCGCCGCATCCGCACCGTTCGCGAGCGCCAAAAGGAGTGCGTCGGCATCACCGCTCTGCGCGCGCAGTTCCGGCGCATGCGGCGCCTTCGCCTCTGCCGCGTCCCGTGCACAAGTCGCGCCGATGTGCCCCGCCGTGCGCGCAAACGCGCAACGGGCATCGGTCAGCTTGTCGAGCGCATCGCGCCGAAGCGCGTTGATCTCCGACAGCGGCACAAACGCATCCGCATCACAGGAAATCTCAACGTCGTCAATCACAAACGGCGTCCCGCCCGTCTTTTGGATCTGCGCCGCGAGCCGCGCCTGATCGACAGAGCTCTTCCTCGCCTTTTCTACAATCATGCCTTCCGTTTCGGCAAAATAGCGCCCGTCACCGACAGAGAGCCGCGCAGGCTTGCCGACCGCGAGCACCAACTTCGCGCCTAAGCGGAAAAACCTGTTTTCCTTTTGATAGCTGGCGCGCGCCTCGCGCATCTGCTTATCCGACACGAGCCGCACGAGCCGGTCTCCCTTTCTGGCATCCGGACAGGAAGCCCTTGTTCCCGCTCGACCGGAGAGCTTCACCGGAACGTCCTCGCACAGAACCAGCGTGTCTCCGATTTCGACATCCGCCTCGAGGGTCATCTCACCTTTTTGATCGCAACGCCCCACGACCACACCCGCATGGTTCGGGCGCGCATGGTACATGAGCGTCCTGTCATCCACGCCGGGCGCATACCCCCGCGTGAAGGAGCCGCGGTTGAACATCTGTGCAAGTGCCTCGGTATCCCGCGCATCGATTTCCCGCCCGTCAAGCGCGCGGCGATAGGTGTGTGTGACGACCGCAACATACTCGGGCCTGCGCATGCGGCCTTCGATCTTGAGGCTTTCGACGCCCGCCGCGCGGTAACCGTCCAACATCTCGATCGTCATCAAATCGCGCGTCGAAAGAAGGTAGCCTTCATCTTCGCCCATCTGATAGCGCATGCGGCACGGCTGCGCGCACATGCCGCGGTTCCCGCTCCGCCCGCCGATCACGGAGGAAAGGAGGCATTGCCCCGAACATGAAACGCACAGCGCGCCATGCGCAAAAGCCTCGAGTGACACGCCCCGGCCCGCGCAGGCCGCGATCTCAGAAAAATCCATCTCCCGGGCGAGCACGACCCTGCGAAATCCCCGCTTGGCGAGAAAATCAACGCCCTGAACATTGTGCACCGCCATTTGCGTGCTCGCATGCAGCTCCATCTCCGGTGCGACGCGCCGAACGGCCTGCGCAACGCCCAGATCCTGCACGATCGCCGCATCCGCGCCGGCAAGGTAGATTTCGGAAATTGCTCCTTCGAGCGCCGCCATCTCGTCCTCGCGCGTCATGGTATTGAGCGCCACATACACCCGGACGCCGCGCGCATGGGCGTACCTGACGGCCTCAAAGAGCGCTTCGCCCGCGAAATTGTCCGCATTTTGGCGTGCGTTAAAGCCGCGGGCGCCCAAATAAACGGCGTCCGCGCCGTTTTGAACCGCGGCGATCAGCGAATCACGGTCACCCGCAGGGGCCAGAAGCTCCATTTATCGTCCCGCTTCCTTTTTGAGTGCCTCATTTTCAGCGCGCAGTTCGGCGATTTCCGCGCGCAAACGGCGTATTTCATCGTGCGCCTTGAGCATATCGTCGGTCACGTTCATCGCCGTCAGAACCGCGAGTTGGGTCGAGGGCAATTTCGCAGCCGCGTTCAGTTCTTCCATCCGGCGATCGACGTAGGTCGCGACCCTCTGCACGTACGACTCGTCATCATAACTCGAAATGGTGTAATCCTTGCCCGCTATTTTAACCGTTGTGCGTATTTTCTGCACGGACATTCACCTCTAACCACAATAATCCAATGATATTTTACCATAATCGGCAGTTGTGCGCAATCGATATTGAAATCCCCGCATAAATGGCCTATAATCGTGTTTATGATACGCATCAATGATTCCGGTCTGATGACCTCTTATGCCTGTTCCGCGGCGTGCGCACATTGCCTCTACTGTTCCTGTCCGAGCGCCGCAAGTGGATTTATGGACAGGGAAACATCTGCGCGGATCGCGCAGACGCTCCGGCGAATGGGCGTCTCCTCCATGCACATCGGCGGCGGAGAACCGTTCTTAAATTTAGCATCGCTAAAGCTGAGCATCTGCGCGCTCCATGCACAGGGGATCGGCATCGATTACATCGAAACAAACGCGTTCTGGTACAAAGACGACGAGAGCGCCGCACAGATCATCCGCGCGCTCGGCGCGCCGATCATGGTCTCGGTTGACCCGTTTCACGCGGAATTTGTGCCGCTCGAACGACCGCTCAGGCTCATCCGCCTGCTGTCCGATATGCATTGGGATTTTTTTGTCTGGCAGGATCGTTACATCGAAATGCTCCTGCCCCTCGACCACACCAGAAAGGCAACCCGCAAGGATCTGCAACGCCTTCTGGGCGACAACTACCTCTTTGACGCCGCGCGGGCGTATGGCCTGAGCGCAAACGGGCGGGCGCTCACGCTGTTGCGCAAAAACCTGCCCCGGCATCCGGCGGAAGCATACCTCGACGATGCACCATGCCGTATTCTAAACGGACGGCACTGCCACATAGACCTCTATGGAAACTTTGTGCCGCCCGGCTGCCCCGGCATCGCAATCGAGATCGAAGACATCGCAAGCGGCGCGCCCGATCCCGAAAAATATCCCGTCGCGACGCGGCTTTTGCAGGGGGGTATCCGCACCCTTTATCAGTATGCGCGGGCATGCGGCTTCGAACCGGACGAATACGTGTCGAAGTGCGAACTCTGTTTTTTCATCCGCGCATTTCTTTCGCGGACGCACCCCTCGCGGGATGTCGAACCCGCCTGTTTTTATCAATCCATGCGCGCGGCGTACGCGCGCGAACGATAAGGAGATGTGTATATGAAAGGCATTTACTCGGCACTCATGGGTATATTTGACGCGGACGGCAGCGTGAACGAAGGCGGTCAGCGCGCACTCGTGCGCCACAACATCGACCGTTGCCTCGTCGACGGTCTATATGTCAACGGCTCGACGGGTGAAACATTCCTCATGACGCAGCCGCAGCGCAAAGAGATTCTGCGCATCGTCGCCAGCGAGGCACAGGGAAAGGCGCATCTCATCGCGCAGGTGGGCGTTTTGTCCATGGACGAGCTTCTCGACATGGCCGCCTACGCGGCGGAGCTCGGCTACGGCGCCATCTCCGCCGTCACGCCCTTTTACTATAAATACACGGCTGCCGAGATCGCGCAATACTACCGCGATATCGCAGCCAAAAGCGCGTTGCCCGTCATCGCTTATTATATCCCGACCCTCTCCGGCGTCACGATGAGCGCCGCAACGCTTTCCGAAATCCTCGACATGCCGGGCATGGGCGGACTGAAGTTTACAAGTCCGGATCTCTTTGCCCTCGAACGCGTGCGCGCCGCGCAACCGGATAAGCTCATCCTCTCCGGTTCCGACGAGATGCTCCTCTCCGCAGCCGTTCTCGGAACGGACGGCGCGATCGGCTCCACATACAACATCATGGGCCACTGGGCGAAAAAAATCTTCGCATCCGCACAGGCGGGCGACATTCTGACGGCGCGCAAGGCGCAGGGACACCTCAATTACGTCGTCGAAAAGCTCATTGCGGCGGGGCTGTTCCCCACACTCAAGGCGGTGGCGGCGCTCTACGGCGTCGAGGCCGGCGAATGCAAAAAGCCCATGTCCCCCGTGACCGATGCCCAGCGGGCTGCGGCAGTGGAGATCAAGGACTACATCGAGAATACAGACGCATGACGATGGAAACGCGCGTACGCGCGGCCATCGAGACATATACAAAAGCGCCCATTCGCGCAATCCGCCCGCTTGGCGGCGGTTTTTACGGACGCGTCTTTCTGGTCGACGCGGGCGAGCAGATCGTCGCAAAGATCTATCTTTTTTCAAACCTCGCGCAAAAAGAGGCGCTGCAACTTCGGACGCTCGCCCAGCATGCACGGATCCGGATCCCCGCGGTGTACGGTGTCTCAGACGACGCGCTTCTCATGTCGTACATCCCCGGTGAAAATGCCGGGCTCGTCCAGCAGCTTCCCAAAACCTTTCGGGCGCGCCTCGCGGAGGAGATGGTCGACAGCCTCATCGCATGGCACGACACGCGCCACCCGGCGGGATTCGGGGAACTTGACGCAAAGACATTCGCGGCGGATTGGCGGGATTTTTATCATCCCATTGCACAAACCGTGCGCGACAAGGCGCAAATTCTCTTTGAAAAAGGGTCTCTCGACCCGGCGACCATGCGCACCTTCGACCGCTCGCTCGAACGGTATTGGGACATCTTTGCGTTGCCGATTACGGATGCGCGGCTCATCCACGGCGATTATAACACATGGAACATTCTGCTCGCCGAGGACTTGTCCCATGTGCGCGCGGTGATCGACCCCTTTGGCTGCCGCTGGGCCGATCCTGAATTCGACCTGTACCAGCTCGACAACGCGAACGGACGGATGTACGGGCTGTACGCGTTGTATGGCAAACGGCGCACGCTCAGCGACAATTACCCCCAAAAGCGCGCGTTTTACGAGGTATACACCGAGCTCAATCACTTTTACGACGCAAACGTCCCCATCGAAAAATCGAGCATCCCCGCACAGGCGGAGACGCTCGCTCAATTCCTATAATCCGAAAAACCACTCGGCATTCAAGTGCAGGATCTTCTCCCGTTCCTCACCGGAGAGCCCCAATGCGCCAAAACGCGCGAGCTCTTCGCTGGGGAGCCACATGGGATAGTCCGTTCCGAAAAAAACCCTGTCCGCCCCATATGCGCGGATGATCTCGGTCGCGCGCGCGGGCGGGATCGCATAGAGGGAGCTCGACGTATCGACGTACACGTTTTTGCGGCCCGGCAACCCCGACGCAACGACTTTCTCCCACTCGCCCCAACCGCCCAAATGGGCGCAGATGGCAACCAGGTTCGGATGCCGGTCGAGCGCGTTCAGAAGCCGTGCGGGGCCTGAATTGTCATATCGATGATCGCCCGTGTGAATCAGCATCGGCAGCTTCCCCGCCACCGCACCGATCATCCGCAGCACATTCTGGTCGTCGAGCTTGAAATTCTGGATATCCGGGTGTATTTTTACGCCCTGAAAGCCCGTGCGGACGACCTCGTCCACGGCTGTTTCCACGTCCGGCACATCGGGATGCATAGCCGCAAAGGGCACGATCCGGTCGGGATATTTCACATACGCATCCCAGATAAAATCGTTGATGGCAGCAACCTGCGCGGGCGTGGTCGCCACCGAATGCGCGCAGAAGCGGTCGATCCCCACCCGATCAAATTCACGCAAGGCCGTTGAAAGTCTGCCGTCGCAGCGCATGGGGATGTCATAAAACCTACCCACGTTGCGCGCGGCCTTCTCCGCAATTTTATCCGGGAAAATATGTACGTGCATATCAAAAATGCCCATCGGTTCCGCCTTCTTTCGATAATCATTCTAGCACCAATGCGCATCTGCTGCATCGCGCACATTGAAAGGAAATGTTATATATAAGACAAATCCCGGGCGGCACATGCCGACCCGGGTATCATACCAACGCGCCATGGACGCGGGGTTGTCCCTATGCCTTTTTCCGGAACTGATTCTTGCACTTTCCGCAGGTGACCGTCACTTCGCCCACACCGCGCGGCAATTTGAGCCACGACTTGCACTTGGGGCAACGGAAGTATTTGTATTCCTTCCGATTTTTGGAACGGTTGCGCGCCTGCGTCGCGCTGGTCTTTACACCGCCGGTCAATTCGAGATATTTTTGGTTTTCGGCGCGGCGCTTTTCGAGATTCTTGGAAAACATCCTGAAAATCGTCCAGAAGTAGAGCGCGAGGGCGACGTAGGAGATGAGACCAAGCCCTGAAATCCACGAGATCAGGTAGAGCACGATTCCAACGATCAGCAGAAACCGGGAAAGCTGATCGGAGCCATACCTGCCATACATAAACCGCGCGAACGCGTCCTTCATCCTCTGCCACATGTGAATCACTCGCTTTCTGTGCTCAAATGATACCACTGAAATATCAACTCATTATGAACCGCACCCGATGTTTACAAATGATTCACAGAATGCTACAATATCCCAGGAAGCAATGATCGGGAGGCTTAAAATGAACAGAACAAGCAGGATCATACTGGATGTCAAGCTTTCGATGCTGAAGGAGCATATATTTCTGAAAAAAACGTCCGTTTTGGACTGGTCGACCATGGAACAGCGCCATTATGCGGCATGCAAATACGAGACGACCGAGCCGTGGCGCCCCATATCGCTGGGCGATCGCTGGCTGTGCGCGGACGGACTCACCCGCCGGTTCAAGGCAACTGCGACGTTGCCTGAAGAGTTCACGGGGACGGCGGTTCTCGACATTGATTTTGGCGGCGAAGGCCTCGTATTCATCAACGGGCAGCCCATATCCGCACTCACGAGCGCGGCCGACAGTTCCATGGAAAACCGCACGGTGCGCACGCGCGTGTACCTCGAAGGATACGTCAAACCCGGAGAGACGTTTGACATCGAGCTTGAAAACTGCCTCAACTTCATGGAGTACCGCTATCGAATCCGTACGGGCAAGGATAAAGATCATGCGGAATATCTCCTCAGGCGTGCGGACATCGCGGTCGTAGACGATGCGCTCGAACGCTACCTCTTCGATCTCGAAAATGCCATCGACGCGCTTGATACGTTCCAAAATCCCATGGGCGCGCTTGCGGATTCAAACGCGCAGCCCAATGCGTTCATGTCCGACATGCGCATGGCCCTAAACCGCGAAGGGTATCTCGAAAAGAAGATCTATGCCGCGATCCTCAAGTCCGTCACCGCGCTCGATTTTGAAATGGGCGACGAGAGGCTGCGCGCGAGCGTCCCATCGGCTGCCGACATCCTCTCGGATGAGCTCGAGGCCATCAACTGGCAGCCGCATGCGACAGTCGTGTTCCAGGGACATTCCCACATCGACACCGCGTGGCTCTGGCCGCTCAAGGAGACGGTGCGCAAGGTTGGACGCACCATGGCGAACGTGTTCGCGCTCATGGATCGCTATCCTGATTTCACGTTCTCCGTCTCGCAGCCGCAACTGCTCAAATACCTTGAGGATTATTATCCCGCCCTGTTCGAAAAGCTCGCCAGCCGCGTGAAGGAAGGGCGCATCGAACTCGTCGGCAACGCGTGGGTCGAGATGGACGCAAACGTTCCCTCCGGTGAATCCCTCGTGCGCCAACTTCTCTACGGGCGCAATTATTTCCTCGAAAAATTCGGCAAGTGCTCCGAAGTCTTCTGGATGCCGGACGTATTCGGTTATTCGTGGGCGCTTCCGCAGATCATGGAAAAAAGCGGCGTCAAGTACTTCTATACGTCGAAGCTCGTCAACAACGACACCAACCGCTTCCCCCACTCGCTGTTTCTCTGGCAGGGCGTGGACGGCACAAAGACCCTTTCCTACCTCCAACGGCTCAATTATAACGGCGAACTGCGCGCCAAGACCATGTACGAGATCGAGAACCTGTTCGATCAGCGCGATCTGGTGGACGAGGTTCTGATGACCATCGGCTACGGCGATGGCGGCGGCGGCCCGAATTACCAGATGTGCGAGAACTATGAACGGCTCAAAAACTTCCCGGGGCTGCCCGAGGCGCGCTTCGGAACGACGCACTCCTTCTTCGAAAACGCGAAGCTGTACCAGGATGAACTGCCCGTGTGGAACGACGAGATGTACTATGAATTCCACCGCGGTACCTATACCTCCCATGCGGACGTGAAAAGGAACAACCGCAAGGGCGAGCAGCTTCTGCGGCGCACGGAAATCGCCTGCGCGATGGCGCACGTCTATCTCGGCCACGAGTACCCGGCAAAGAAATGCGAGGACATTTACCGCCGCTTCCTCACGAACCAGTTCCACGACATACTGCCCGGCTCGTCCATCAACGAGGTCTATCGGGACGTGGCTGAAATCTACGAGGGCATCATGGCGGACGCGAACGCGCTGTTTGACGAAGCGGTCTCGACCATGAACCGCGCGCTGGGCGTCGATGAGACGCGCGTCGCGGTGTGGAACTTCCACGCTTTCCCCGTGACGGGCGAAGTCTGCGTCGACGCGCCCGGCTTTGCGGCCATAAAGGGCATGGCATCAAATCGTGTGGACGGCAAGATCCGCTTCATCGCGGAGAATGTGCCGCCGATGGGCGTGCGGGTGTTCGAACTTGACAAGGCGGCCTCCGGCTTTGAAGGGAAGGGCACGCTCGAAAACGAGCATCTGTGCGCAGTGATCGATGAAAACGGCCTTATCACTTCCCTCTATGACAAGGACGAAAAGCGCGAAGTGTTCGCGCCCGAGAGCCGGAATAACCTCTTACAGGTATTCGAAGACATTCCGCACCGGGAATCCGGATGGAACATCGACATCGAGTACCAAAACAAGGAATGGGCGCTCGAGACGGCAGAATCGGTCGAAATGATCGAGGACAGCGAAGTGCGCGCGGTTGTGCGCGTGGTAAAAACCTTCCATCGCTCCACCATCACGCAGGACATCGTGCTCGCGCGCGGTGCGCGCAGGCTCGACTTCGTGACCCACGTCGACTGGCAGGAGGAGGAGAAGATGCTCAAGGCGGCCTTCTTCCCCGACATACACGCCCAAAAGGCAACATACGAGATACAGTTTGGCGCAATCGAGCGCCCGACGCACTGGAATACGAGCTACGACCGCGCGCGCTTCGAGGTTTGTGCCCACCGTTGGGCGGATCTGTCGGAGGGCCTCTACGGCGTCAGCCTCCTGAACGACTCGAAATATGGCTATGACATCAAGGACAATCGGATGCGGCTCACGCTTCTGCGCTCACCCAACTATCCCGACCCGATCGCCGACAAGGGCGAGCAGGAATTCACTTATTCCATTTACCCCCACGGCGGCGATTGGCGTAATGGCACCGTGCGCGAGGCGCACACACTCAACGCACCGCTCATCGCGCAGCGCGGCGCCTCCTGCGAATCGCGGGAATTCAAGCCTGAATCGTTCCTGTCGCTCGAGTCGCCGACCGCGGTCGTGGACGCCGTCAAGGGTGCGGAAGACGGCAACGGCATCATCGTGCGCGTGTACGAGGCGGGCGGCGCGCGCGGAAGGGCGAAGCTCACTCTCGGCTTCGCGGCAAGCGGCGCGACCGAATGCGACCTGATGGAAACCGACCAGAGTGAGGCCGAGATCGTCGGCGGCGCAATCGTCTTTGACATGAAGCCCTATGAGATCAAGACGTTTCGGGTAACGCTATGAGAATTGACGAACTGCTCGCGCGCTACCCCCGCGTCCATCTGACCCCGCTCCCGACGCCGCTTACCCTCATGAAAGGGCTGACGGAATACCTCGGCGGACCGCAGATATACGTGAAGCGCGACGACATCGGCTCGCTCGCCTTCGGCGGAAACAAGACGCGAAAGCTCGAATTCATCATGGCAGAGGCAGAGGCGCAGAACGCGAACGTGGTGGTAACGCTCGGCGGCGTGCAGTCGAACTGGGTGCGCCAGACGATCTCCGCCGCGCGGATGCTGGGCATGGATGCGGTGGCGGTTCTGGAAGGCGAGGAACCGGATACGGCGCAGGGAAATCTGCTGCTCGACCGGCTCATGGGTGCGCAGCTGATTTTCCGATCCGGCATCACGCAGGAGGAGGAAGACGGCGAAATCGCATCCCGCTTCCCCATCACCGGCCCCGTAGCGGAAGAATTGCGCGCGATCGGCAAAAAGCCGTTCCTCGCACCCCTCGGCGGCGCAACGCCGATCGGCAACCTCGGTTATCTCTCCATGGCGGGCGAACTGCTCGACCAACTCTCGGAGCAGAAGATACCGGCGACGCGCATCGTGCTCGGCACGGGCACGGGCGGTACGCAGGCGGGCATGGCGCTCGGTCTTCGGATCGCAAAGTCCGCGATCCGGCTCTCGGGCATCTCGGTCAGCAGGCATACGCGCCCAAAGGAAGAGGAAATCGCGGAATTTTGCAACGACTCCATGGCACACTACGGAATCGACGAGCGCTTTACATCCGAGGACATCGACGTAAACTACGATTATGTCGGTAAAGGTTACGGCGATGCGACGCCGGAGTCCGTCGAGGCGGTTCGGCGCGCGGCGCGACTCGACGGACTGATCCTCTGCCACACCTACGCGGGCAAGGCGCTCGCGGGACTGATCGGCGAGGTCAAAAGCGGTCGCTACGCAAAGGACGAAGCCATCGTCTTCGTCCATACGGGCGGCGGCGTCGCGGATTTCGCACATGGAGATTTGTATTTGAAATCATGACAAGGAGGCGCATCATGAAGGAATTGAAGTTTCAGGACGCAATGGGGACGATTCAGGAGAAGCTCCAGCACGGCGGCGTTTTTCTGACCGTCGCGGGCGAACCCGCGAACACGATGACCATCGGATGGGCGACCATGGGCTTTTCCTGGAACAGGTCGATCTTTGTCTGCCTCGTCAGACCGCAGCGGCATACCTATCCCCTGCTCGTGAAAGCGGGCGAATTCACCGTCAGCACGCCCACGCGCCAACCGCTCAAGGCGGAGCTTGCCTTCGCGGGCAGCAAGTCCGGGCGCGACTACGATAAGTTTTCCGGACATGGCCTGACCGCCCAGCCCGGCATCGCCGTCGCAGCGCCCATCGTTGCAGAGTGCGGACTGCATCTCGAATGCAAGGTGCTTCTGACACAGGACATGACAGGAGATCGCATGGATCCGGCCATTATGCAAATGGGCTATCCCGCAGGCGATTACCATACCATGTTCTGGGGCGAAATTGTCAAATGCTACTCCACGGACGACTAACAAAAAAAAGCCATCCAGAAGAATCGCGCGGCGCTAAAAGCCGCGCGACTTTATTGTACTCCGAAAACCCCACGCTAAGCGTGGGGTTGAAAAAAGCCTACGGCTATGAGTAGGATAAAAAAACTCCTTTTGCTATAATAAATCGGAATGCCGAATGACGGGAACAGTTTAGCACACACCAAATGGAATTGCAAATACCATATCGTGTTTGCACCGAAGTATAGACGGAAGGTATTCTTTGGAGAGAAGAAACGAGAGATCGGGAAAA
>JAEZSP010000080.1 GCA_023421735.1 Bacillota bacterium
TAACAGGCTTTGTGCGGCTGCAAGGCCGCTGGAGAAGCTGTAATCGAAACTGCCATAACGCACCAGAGCGTCATCGGGCTGAAGCCCGGCTGCAATCAATGCATCCCGATATCCCGCAAGGCGCAGGCGCGTCGAGGGATAGTTGTTGATGCTGCTGACGGTAGCAATTCGACGATGTCCCAGAGAGAGCAGATACTCGACAACCTGATAGGCGCTGCGGTAATTATCAATAGCTACGTGCGCCACACTGGTATCCGGGTAATACTCCGAGCACTGGACGATGGGGTATTTGGCTGCATATTGTTCAATGTCTTCTCTGCTCATACCCGTTGCCAGCATTATGGCTCCGTCTGCTCTTTTTTTAGCCAGCATATCGAGGAAGTCTCGCTCCTGATCGCTATCGCCGCCGGTGGTGCATATCATGAAGCTGTAGCCCAGACGACGAGCGGAGAAGCCGATTCCGGTCAATATCTGACTGTAATAAGGATTTGTTATGTTCGGTGCCAGAATCAACATGACCCGGCTCTCGCTTTTGCGGAAGTTGCGCGCGAGAATGTTTGGTTCGTAGGAAAGCTTTTGTATGGCTTCCTCAACCCGTCGCATGGTTTCTTGCGATACATTTCCTTTATGATTGATGACCCGAGAAACTGTGGCCACGGATACTCCCGCTTCTAACGCAACATCTGCAATTGAAACCATGGTTGTTACCTCAATGTCAAACTTGTAATCGTTTACAGTAAACGATTACATTGATATTAAACAATCTACCCTGTCACTCACTGCCTATGACTATATCAATTTAACTTTCGTTTGTCAATATAAAATGCGAAATAATGATAAGAAAGCATGATAAATGACAACAAACGAAAGCAGCGCTGAGCAAAAAGCCAGCGCTGCGTGTTTTTCGAAAAGAAAAAGGATATTTCTCGATTTACAGCTCCGTGACGTCCCAACCAAACACCCGGGCAAGCTGAAGCAGCTGGGGCTTCACATCTCCGGAAATGATGAGGGAGTGGTGCGAGCAAAGCGCATCCATCACCTTGTGGCCGTCATTGTAGCGAATCAGAGCACCGTTGCGGCAATCTGAACCCGGATACTGCACATAAGATTCAATTTCTGCCTTGATCACAGAGAGCTTTTTAAAGCCGGGGTAAATCTTTGCCAGCGTAACAGGGCCTTCAGGCATACGTGAGTCTATCATGACCGCATCATCGTTGACGATGCCAAGCACCTTGGGCCGTAACGTCCACTGCGAGCAGAACGAACGCGGTACAAGACCGAAATAGCCGCAGTGTACGCCAAGCGCATGGTTGTCCGGATCCTCAATGTCCGGGAAATGATCGATTTTTTCATGTGCCAGCGCCGCCATTCCCACGAGGAAGGGATAAAGGTTGGTCATCATGATGGGTTTGTCGATCGCACGATAGATGATATATGTGGACAGCAGTGTCAGCGTATCGCCTTCGCACGCCCAAATGATATTATCTCTTTCAAACAGCATGTTCCATGCGAGACACGGAGTGGTGTCGCAATGGAAGGATTCATTAAGGCAGTTGGAGCCCACGCCAGCCACATCACCGATTTCGTCGATCACGGCCTTAACGGCTATATAAACCTTGACGGCTTTGAGGAAGTTGGTCTCACATACGCCTTCCTGATTGATATCCCAGTCTGCGCTGACCTTTCTGGCCTCATCGTCGCTGATGGCGCGCGCCTGCTCGCAGACCTCTTTCCAGCTGCGGTAAATAAGCTGACAGCCAAAGGCCTGCTCCATTTTCTCGGTGCTTTCCTTTTCCCACCAGTAAAAACGCTTGAAAATATTGGCCTGCATGCCTTCGCCGGGGCTGTCCTGAAACATGAGAAACTTTGCGCCCTCTTTGAGACTGCGCTTGACGCCAAGCGATCTTAGCACAGTTTTGCCCATCTCGATGCTGTAGGGCGAAAAGACATTGCAGCCTAAGTCTCTTAAATATGTGACAATCTCCCAGTCCCACATCTCCACAGTGCCAAAGCGCGACGTTATAACCACCATGGGCAGTCCATAACCCGTCAATTCGGTATTGTGCCGAAATGCGGCGTATATAAGCTGGGGAAACAGAATGGCATCGGCTTCAGGAAGCGGGTCTCCCACCTGAACAGGCGGCAAAAATTCTGCCACATCGCCGTAAAACTCATTCAAGCGTTTCATCTGCTCCTGAAATTCCCCGCGCTCTCTGTCATTCGCTTCTTCAAAAAAAAGGGGTACCAAACGAACTCTCATGGATATTACCTCCAAAACGTATAATAATGTTTAACAAACAGACTTGCCGTGAAGCACGGCGGTGAGAGACAGGGTTTGAAAAACAGTGAGTGATTTTCAAACAACGGATTGACCGTTATTTGTATTCTAGCATAAACCAGGCAGCATTTCAACAAGCTTAAAAGGCATGGCATATACTTTATTTTGTTGACGGTACCGGCGTATCTGCAATATAATGCAAATAACTCTTCACTCACCTACTATTTTTATATGCAAAATGAGGAGGACTCTCATGAAAAGACCCGTTACAATTTGTTCCGGTCAGTTCGGTGATATGCCGTTTGAACAGCTATGCGAGCTGATGAGCGGCATCGGCTATGAAGGTATCGAGATATCCACGGCTTCTCATATGGACGTTAATAAAGTGATGTCGGATGATTCCTATGCAAAATGGTTTTTAGACACGCTCGGAAAATACGGCCTTAAGGTTTGGGCACTCGGCTCACATTTAACAGGCCAGTGCGTGGGCGATAACTGGGACCCGCGGCTGGATAACTTTGCGCCCAATGAGCTGTCTCATAAGCCCGAAGCAATAAGAGCTTGGGCAATAGAAGAAATGAAAACCACGGCTCGAGCTGCAAGAAAGCTCGGTATTGATATCGTTACTGGATTCCTTGGTTCGCCCATATGGAGCTACTGGTATTCATATCCTCAAACAACGCCCGAGATGGTGGAGGAGGGCTTTGCCAAGATCAAAGAGCTCTGGGAACCGATTTTCGATGTGTTTGATGAATGCGGCGTACAGCTTGCGCTCGAGGTGCATCCCGCAGAGATCGCGTTTGATTACTACAGCACGAAAAAGCTTTTTGAAACGTTTGACAACAGACTGACGCTGGGGCTAAACTTTGACCCCTCGCATTTTGTCTGGCAGGGCATGAATCCCGCGCTATTCTTAAAGGATTTCTCTGACCGCATTTATCATGTTCATATGAAAGATGTCAAGATGAATCTCGACGGACGCGCAGGCATACTCGGCTCGCATCTTCAGTTCGGTGACACGAGACGAGCCTGGAACTTTGTGTCTCTCGGTCACGGCGATGTGGATTTCGACGGCATCATTCGTGAGCTTAACCAGATAGGCTATCATGGCCCGCTTTCCGTAGAATGGGAAGACAGCGGCATGGAACGCGTTTTCGGTGCCACCGAAGCCTATGAATATACAAAGAGAATAAACTTTGAACCGTCCAATGTGGCGTTCGACGCGGCATTGAAAAAAGACTAAGCAGAGAAAATAAAGCCGATGTTGCTTGGTCGGCTCATGACTTTTTGGAAAAGCACTTCGTTTCAGCACGGGGTGCTTTTGCTTACACTCAGCTGTGTTTGCGAAAAGGCAAAAAAACGTTATCATGAGGGTGAATAGCAGATATTGCATGACGTATAGAGCGGGGTGCAGCGGGGTGCTATGAATAAGTGCCCCTCACGCTTTTGTTTTGCACCAAGAAAAAATCCATAGTTATATATAATTAAAGATGCGAAAAGAGTGAATACGTGTGCGGGCACGCTTTTTTAAATATTTATTGCTTTGGAAGCAGGAATATAGCTTCCGATAGCGAATAATATACCTATAGACACAAAGTGCGCGGGCACGTAAATGAGGTTTGAATGAAAGTTACGATAAGGGAAATTGCCGAAATTGCCAATGTTTCCAGAGGAACGGTTGACAAAGTTTTGAATAACAGACCCGGTGTCAGTGATGCTGTCAGAGAGAGGGTCAAAAAGGTGGCGGACGCGCTCAACTACCAGCCAAACATCATTGGCAAAGCACTGGCAAGGCAGCATGATCCCAAGAAAATCGGCATCATTGTGGCGCCCGACTACAATCCCTTTGTGAAAGACATTAAGCTGGGCATCGATACCGCGCGCAGTGAAATTGCGGACTACGGGTTCGAAGTGGATGTGCGGGTACTCAATACGCTTGAAGCACAGGAACAGCTCAACATCCTGGACAACTTTGTCGAGAACGGCATTGATGCTATTGCCATGTTTTCAATAGACAGCGAGGAAATCAGAAAAAAAGTCAATGAAATCGTGGCGAGTGGCAAGCCTGTTGTCACCTACAACACGGATATTCATGATTCCAATCGCTTATGCTATGTGGGACAGGATCATTTCAACGGCGGTGTTGTCGCCGCGGATCTGATGACAAAAGTGCTGGGCAGCAATGCGGATGTGCTGATTATCACAAGCCTTGTGGAGCTGGAATGCCATAGGGAGAGAATCGCCGGTTTTAAAGCAGGCCTAAAGCAGTTTGATTCGCGTATCAATGTTATTGAAATCATGGAGAACGAGGATAAAAGCCAGATGGCCTTTGCATTTACACTTAAAAAGCTGGAGCAGTGTCCGAACATGCAAGGCGTATATATCACAGGCGGCGGTGTCAGCGGTGTGGGCGAAGCGCTCAAAATGCTTGGCAAAGAAAAAGAAATCCGAGTGATCTGCCATGACCTTGTGGAATCCAC
>JAEZSP010000083.1 GCA_023421735.1 Bacillota bacterium
GACTTTGGTAGGCAGCTAGCTGCCTACCAAAGTCGATCAAACGGTATCCCGATGCGCCCCCTTGGCTATCGCTCTCCCAATCGCTTCCTCCCTGACTTCTCTGTCCAATATCATTGACAAACCTACAGCGTAGCGCAATTTTTGCACCGGAACCCCTTGACAAATCGAGTGAACAGCGGTATCATATATAAGCACTCGAGACGAGGTCCCTTAGCTCAGCTGGATAGAGCGTCTGGCTACGGACCAGAAGGTCAGGGGTTCGAATCCCTTAGGGTCCGCCATCGAGAAGCCCCGGAATCATTGAGATTTCGGGGCTTTGCATTTGCCTCGGAATCTACGCAAAATTTTCTTGTGCAACTTTTGTGCAACTTTTTTGGAGGTCTTTTTGAGGGCCTTTATGAGAGCGCAAACATCTCGTTCAATTTGACCTTCGCCTGGTCGAGATGTTTTCGCGAAAGATGTGTGTAAATATTCATGGTCGTCTGGTAGTCCGCGTGCCCGACGATCTTCATCACCAGGAGCACATCCATGCCAGCCTCCCAGCACATTGTGATAAAATTGTGACGCATGCCGTGCGGCGTGATCTGTGGCTTCCACTTGCTGCGGATGTCCCATTTGCCGTACTTTGATTCTTCCGGGGGAATCGGCGTTGCAAGGCCGACGTCACGCATCAGTTCAATCCACATCCGAACCGCTGTGACCTGGGCAAGGGGCTTGCCGTCCACCCCGGGGAAAACAAACGCCTTTGCATCGCCCGCGTGCGGCCGAAAGAGCGCGGCTAGTTCGTCGGGGATCGGGACATAGCGGTCGGCGGCATCGCTCTTCAGTGCGCCCACGGCGTTGCTCTTGGCCTTGTAGTCGATGTCCCGTTGGACATGGATCAGCGCTTCATTCCAATCGAAATCGCCCCACTGAAGCCCCCGCACCTCCCCCGGTCGCATTCCTGTGAAGAACATCATGGCGAGATACAGCCCGTGGGGATGCGTTGAAAACAACCCCCGGAAACGCTTTCGCTCGTTCTCGGTCAACGCCCGCTTCTCTGCGGGAGGTGTATCCTCGGGGCGGCGTATACCTTGCATTGGGTTGTGGGCGACGAGGCGATCCGTAAGGGCCGCAGAATAAATGCCATTCAGGACCGACAGCACATTCGTAATTTGGCTCTTTGATCTCCCCCGGAAACGATTTAAAAACATCTGAAGCTCCACGGGTTGAATCGCCCGGAGGTTCCGATCTCCGAATGCCGGGAGAACATGGAGGTTGAGGATCGTGCGATAGCTCGCCTGCGACGAGGGCGAGACGAAAGGCGCCTTTCGGATTTTGTACCATTCCGCGGCATATTCGCCAAACAGCCTGTCCTCAAGGAGACCGGTGCCTGTGATGTAGTATTCCTCGGCCTGACGGCGCGCTTCCTCGAGCTCGCGCTTTGTCTTCCCGCTGATCCACTTGACGATGTCCTTCCCGTCCACATCGACGCCAACCTTGATCTTCGTGCGGTACAGCCCGCTCTTCTGCTTCTTTGCCATCTTGAAACCTCCCTGCCCGTGTGGTAAAATGGGCATAGCAATGCCCGGGTTAATGGTCTTGTGCGTTGCTGCCTGCCCTCGCCAGTCTAGTACACCGGCGAGGGATTCTGTCCCTAGCCCTGTATTTTTCGTATTCCAGTAATGCCTTTGCTCCCGCCTCTATGTAGCTCACGCTGCCAGCATTTCGTGAAATTCTTTCGCCAGAGGCAGTTATCAAGTGTTACTTGACAACTGAAACCGAATCAAATTTTCTGAGGAGTGGGTACGACACCCGATCTTGACCATCTCGGTGAGATTGCCGTAATGGTCAGGTATATTTAACTTATGGCAGTTGTTGCGTTTTTTGCAACAACTGAATTACGTTCAAGTTCTTTCTCTATTATTTACACGCCTCGCAGGTAAGCGACTGGCTTACCCATGATCCTGATCTGATCGCACTCGTCCTCAACGAACGGCATCGGTGGATAGTCAGGATTGTCGGATACCAAAGTGACTCCGTTGCGCGTCCTGTACACATGCTTGAGCGTCGCCTCGTCACCTACTGCGACAATCGCGATGCGCCCGTCATCAAAGGTCTGCTGTTGGCGGACCAGGACGATATCGCCGTCCAGATATGTCGGCTTCATGCTATCGCCCTTGACACGGAGAGCATAGTCGCAGCGCACCGGAGCACCGACTGGGATCGAGACGTCGAAATCTTCAGGTGCGTAGATTGGTTCACCGGCAGCAACGCTACCAAGGAGGGGTACACGGAATGGTTGGACGGGGAGGATGTTTTTGTAGGAGAAAACGTCGCGATCATTCATGGATTGTTCTAAAGCTTCACGTTCGTGATCTTCGGCTTCTGCTTTCAAAAAAGCTCGGATTTTCTTTGCGTCGCCATCAAAATATTCGATGAGTTCCGCACGAACGTCCGAGAGATCATCAGTCTCGTAATCCTCAGGATCGTCAGTCCACCCCATCAAATACGCAGGAGTCGTGTGCAGAGCTTCAGCAAGTGGCCCAAGTACCGTAATCGGCATATCCTGAACCTCGTCGCTTTCGTATCTGTATATTGTTGATCGAGCCTTGCCAAGTTCCATGGCCAAATCGATCACGCTGATGCCACATTCTTCACGCCGCTTTTTTATGCGTTCTCCGACGGTCATCGAATCATCCTCCTATCTGTAAGCATGATAACACGGATGTCGCATATATGCAACTGATTTCGTTGAATTTCATTTTAATGTCCCGTTTTGTGCGAATTTTGTCTTGACACTCATTGCGATCTTGTGGTAAGCTTGTCGCACAGAACGGGACAAAAGGGGAGGTGAGTAGATGGCAAATATGAACAAACTACGCGGACGGATCATTGAAGCTGGTCTCAGCATCGATGACATAGCTGAATCATTGCAAATAAATCGTAGTACAATGTACAGAAAACTTGCGGATAATGGCCTTTCCTTTACCGTCCGGGAAGTGGCCAAGATCGTGAATGAACTAAGCCTGTCCCCTGATGATGCCTTCGCAATTTTTTTTAACCACAATGTCGCATGAAACGGGACACTGAAAACAAGAAGATCGACAACGAGGACACCCGACTAGTCAAGCAGCTTACAAATGTTCTCACGCTCGATCTCGCGCTCCCGACGACCGGAGTTCCATCGTTAGTCCATCTCTACATTTTGTTCAATAAGGAGGATACCCCAATGACCCTACAGGAACGAACCGACGCCATGATTGACCGCTACGGGGAGGTCGTCAGCTTCACCCAGGCCGGGAAGATCCTCAACCGCAGCTCGAAGACCATCCGCGTCATGCTGGACGATGGACGCCTTACACAGGCCTGTGGCGGGACGCGGGTTGACGTACCCTCGATCGCAGCCTACATATTGGAACCCGCCAAGAAGGACCATGAAGCCCGGGTCAAGAAGTCCGGACGGCTCGTCAGCCGCTGGGAAGTCTAATTTTGAAGGAGGAACACCGATGAACAAGCCATTGCCCACAGTACCCGCATCCCAACCGTGCAAAGAGCGTACCCCCAGAGCGGAAGCCGTCCGCGAGCTAGAGGAAGAAGTTCTTGGTCTCTTTACCGGGTGTGAAAGGGCGCTCCTGATGACCGGGGATCTTGTCGAAGACTACTTCGCCCCGTTCTCTGAAGATGTCGGCAAGCAGGACAGAGAAAAGGAAATCATGCTCTACTTCGAAGAGAACCGTATCCGCGCCGAGATCCTGCAAGGTATCCTCTACAAGATGCGCGCGACCGCAGGGGCGCTCAATGATGAGCTGCGCAGGGATGCGAAGGAGGCGTAGAGGATGATTCATATTACCATCGACAATAACGGCGACATCGAGCATGTCCACGCCGTCGCCTACCTACTACTGGCCTTCACAAAGGGAGCCCCGGGGTATGACTCTATGGCGATTCTGGAGGGGCCCTTTGACGACGAGATGCGCGAGTGGATGAAGATCGACCTCAGAGAGTACGTGGAAGGAGGCGTAGAGGATGAAGAAAAATAAAAGCCCCTTTCGACGCTGCAACGTCTCGAGGAGCAAAGCAAAATAACTCGACTTCAGTATAGCACAACGCCTTGCTGCGGTCAACTGAACAGTTTAAGGAGGCATAGCAAAATGTATCAAAACCTGATCAGCAACAGCTGTATCCCATTTGACAGATATGATTCCGACCATCGTGTGCGTACCCTCGTCTGCCCCGTGTGCGGCCACAACTGCTCGCACATTGCCGGCATTCAAAAGGATGACCCCCGTGGTTGGGGGAACTACGGCAACGTTTCGGTGGAGATCTGGGGCGAATGCGAGCATACGTGGACGATCTTCTTCAACGATCACAAGGGAGCTGTATTGGCGTCCATCGAGTATGACCGAAGAACAACGGAGCGACCGAGGAAGGTCGTGGCAGTCGACAACACCGAGCTCACGCGGCTACGAGCCGTAGGAGATGTCGTTACAGATCTACTTGGCACAGCTGTGGATTCCATGGCGGTAAGCGCCCTGTGTGCTGATTGCGGTCAACGGACTTCTTGCGAAGACTACAACCCCGGTGGAAAATGTACAACCGGGGGCTGGTTTTGGAGCGAAGAGCCGCGCGATCCCGCCACCGATATGACCGATCCAACAGAAGGAGATACATAAATGAAGAAGTATGAGAAAACGATCGAAGCTGCCCTGTCCGGCTTCAAAGAGGACGACGTTATTCAGATCGTGCGCTCCGAGGCATTTCTGGCCAAGGGTCGTGAACTCTCCGATTATATCGCCGCGCTGCCCCTGACGAAGGAACAGAACGACAGGCTCGTTGCGCTCATGGTCGAGCAGGTCTGCGTGACTGAGTTGGGTGCCTTCAAGGAAGGCGTGCGCGCCACCTGCGACCTCATCAAGCGGGAGGGAGGCGGTCGGTATGTTGAATGATCAGACGCCCCTCAAGGGCACCTGCTTCTATGATTGGGCCATCAAGACGTATTCCGGCAAGGACAATCCCCGGGGCGACTTGGCTGGGGATATGAAACGGGACCGGGAGTTCCCACGGACTGACGACAAGGACGCCATTCTGTTTCATCTCCGGCAGCGTCACGCCTGCCGGGAGGCCATCGAGGTATTCGAGAGCGCGTGGCGGAGGTACAAGCAATACGAGCGGAAGCGGAAGGTGGAATAGATGCTTCTCAACCTGATCTTCCGTCATGTGCGCGACGGATACATAACCATATGGGCCAAGAAGGGCAACAGCAAGACGACGCGCTGGTTCGGGCTGTCGCAGGAAGGCGTCCTCGCCCGCGCACAGCAGGCCGCAATCGACTTTGACGGGAAGGGCTGGGATGCGTACTTCTCCGTATGCCCGGCACGGAAGCCAGGTACACCCTATGCGCGAATCAAGGCACCCGATGTAGCATGCATCCCGGCCTTCTTCGTTGACCTGGACACGCAGCTGGACGAAGTCAAGCGAGGACAGTCTCTGCCCTTGAATATCCAAGAAGCAGTGGGAGCGCTCGATGCGCTCCCATGTCCGCCTACGCACATCGTGTGCAGCGGGCACGGCGTGCATGCCTACTGGGTACTGACACAGCCGCTCAGCATCGGCACGTCCGAGGAACTGGATTCCGCGAAGGCACTTCTGAAGCGGTTCTCCGGGGCTGTGGCGGCGGCGACGGGCTTTACCGACATGGACGCCCATGCCAGTGAACCGGCGCGCGTCTTGCGTGTTCCGGGCACACACAATCATAAGTACGAGGATGCCTCGCCCGTGGTCGTGGTGGATCGGCAGGCAGGACCCGAATATGCGCTTGACCAGTTGGTGGCGTTCTGCGACAGGACGAGCTCCACGGCGGTTGCTCCGTCTGAGTCTGCGTCGCCACCCACATCTAAAAATCCACCTCTATCGGGTGGGCCTTTGCCATCTTCCGCATCTTCTCCGCACTCCGCACCGTCTGCCCCTCCCGGCGCACGGGATCTGTTCACGGAGTTCGACGATGATGAGCGGCTGCTTGCGAAAGCGCGCAGGGATCAGCTGTTCGATGACCTCTTTGCCGGGAAGTGGCAGAGCAGGTACAAGAGCCAGAGCGAAGCGGACATCGCATTTGCGAACAAGCTGGCGTTCTGGTTTGGTGGCGACGTTGCAGCGATCGACATCGACCGCATGGACCGCGTCTTCCGGCGCTCCGGACTCTTCCGCGAGAAGTGGGACAGGCCACAGAGCGGCAGCACCTACGGCTTCCTGACGCTCGAAAAGGCGGCGGCAGAATGCCGACAGACCTACAATCCGCGCGCCTACTTTGAGAAGCAGTCGGCGCAGGCAGTGACTGGCCGCGGTTCCGAGCGGCATACACTGGCGGATCTTCACCCGGAACAGAACGACCGGTATGGATGGCACGACATCGGCAACGGGAATCTCTTCGCGGATTGGTTCAAGAACCGCGCGCGGTATGTACCGAAGCGCAGGAAATGGTTTGTCTTCAACGGCAGGGTCTGGGAAGCCGACGATGATAGCCTGGACGTCATGCAACTTGCAAAGGAGCTTGCAGACAAGCTCATGATGTATGCGCTCTCGATCAAGGACGACAACACGCGCCAGAAGTATGTGGAGTTTGTCTCAAGATGGCAGAAACGCGGCTACCGCGAGACGATCCTGAAGGATGCCGCGGGCGTCTATAAAATCTCGTTTTCGGTCTTTGACCGCAACCCCATGATCTTCAACTGTCTCAATGGGACATTGAACTTCGAGACCGGGGAGTTCTATGACCACCGCCCGGAGGACTTCCTCTCGAAGCTGGCGGGCGTCAACTTTGTTCCCAACGCACGGAGCGAACGCTGGGAGTCTTTCATCGACGAGATCATGCAGGGCGACAAGGAGAAGACGCGCTTCCTTCAGAAGGCGCTGGGTTACGCCTTGACGGGCGACACGCGGTATGAGTGTTTCTTCCTTCTGTACGGCCCGAAGAGCCGAAACGGCAAGGGCACGACCATGGAGACGTTCAAGGTATTGACAGGCGACTACGGCTGCGCCATGAACCCGGACTCCATCGCGCAGAAGCATAAGGCGAACGGCAACGGCCCCAGCGAGGACATCGCCCGGCTGGTCGGCAAGCGCTTTGTGAACATCTCAGAGCCGGACAAAAAGCTGGTCTTGAGTGCTGCCCTGGTCAAGACACTGACCGGCAACGATACGATTAACGCGCGGTTCCTGAACGAAAACAGTTTCGAATTCAAACCGGACTTCAAGCTATATATCAACACGAATCACTTACCCCAAGTGACGGACGTGACGCTGTTCACTTCCGGACGCGTGAAGGTGATCCCCTTCGAGCGGCACTACGAGGAAGATGAGCAGGACAAGGGTCTGAAGGGAGAACTTGCGAAAGCGGAGAACCTGAGCGGGATTCTAAACTGGTGCATCGATGGCTTGCGCGCACTTGAGGAAGAGGGTTTCGATCCGCCGGACTCGGTCATCGCGGCGACGGTTGATTACCAGCAGCGATCCGACAAGATTGGGCGGTTTGTGGCTGACGAGCTGGAACAGGGCGACCTATTCGAGGTGCGGACGGCTGAGGTGTATGAGCGGTATCGGTCATGGTGTTTTGATAATGGCTTCCATCCCGAGAACGCGGCGAACTTCAAACAGAGCATTGGGAAGTTTGGAGAGATTCAATACAAGCGGCCGCTTGGAGCTGGGAGGCTTGCAAACCCGGTGAATCTTTTGATCGGCTATAAACTACTGTCAAAAGTTGCGGACTTTACCCCGGCTGAGTACCCGGGATTTGTGCCCACAAACGAGCCGACGCCATGGGGATAACGGGGTGTGTGTTGGCGTGTGTAGGGTTTTTCAGGCCGTCCCGGATTCTATGGTATTCTACGGGGAGCTAAAAAAGCCAACACGCGCCAACACACACCCCCGAAAAGTCAATGAATACGGCATTCTTGCGTTTTGACATAAAGAGCAGCTGCGCGAAGAAAAAACAAAAATGATCGTAAAAACCGACGATTTGGAGAACGGATAGAAATTGCGCATCAAAATGAACTGCCGACTGCGCTTCGCCCTTGTGGATGCCATAGGCTGCGCCAACATTTGCAGGACGAGGTTGCATACCAGATGTGCGGCAGAACTTCATGAAGGAGAACACGATGGACGATTTGATACGAGCAATACAAAACGGCGACACATCCCGCCTCGGGGAGCTTTACGACCGGAACCGCGGACTTCTCTACCAGCTGGCAAAGCGGTACCTTGGCATCGACAACGCCGTTGGGCTGGAAGATCTCGTACAGGCGGGCTTCCTTGGTCTCGCCGCCGCTGTGGACGCATGGGACCCGGAACGCGGCGCATGGTCCACCATTGCCCACTTCCACGTGCGCAAAGCCATGCGCGGCGCTGTGGGCCTCCACGGGACACGTACACGCGCACACAATGGGGCCATCTCGCTCAACGAGCCTATGCCCGGCGATGAGGACGGCGACAGTTCGCGGCTCGATACACTGGCAGACGAGAGCCTCCCGGACGCCGACGAAGCGATCATACAGGACGAGCGTTGCGTTGCCCTTCATGAAGCCCTCGGGCGACTTGCCCCGGATCGCGCAGAGGCGATGCGACTTCATGACATAGAGGGGCTGAGCTACCAGCGCGCGGGCGAGCGCATGGGTATCACCGGCGACCAAGCGCACAATGTCCGTACATACGCCCTTCGGGATCTGCGTCGGGACTGGCAGTTGAAACGAGCGCTTGACGAGGAGACGCGCTTCCACGCCCACAAGGGAGTGACCGCGTACCTGAGCGACTGGACATCTGCGACCGAGGCGGCGGTGCTGTGGAGGCTGGAAAGGGAGGAATACTGGGAACGCCGGAAACGCGAGTATGCAGAATGGCAGAAGGAGAATGCGGAGCTGATATCGCGCTGAGCAGGAAGACGTAATCCGCACGCCGGATGATCTCTTGTGCGTCGGCTTGTCTCGTTTTACGAGGCTGAATCTGGCAAAAATGCTCTTGACCTACACCCCCTATACGCACGACCCGTGTATTCGCTGGCAGACATCCCTTCGGTCTTTTCCCCTTCTGCAAATCGCCGATGTGGACCGGGGGGATATAGATCATGTACCTACCCGATAACGCTTGAGCCGATCCGGATAAAGGAAAACAACGCCTACGAATTGTATGGTCATGATTGACAGTTTCAGGAAATATCGCTATAGTGTAGTTGTCACAATCAAGCTTATTACATCCAATTCACGGTTGTTACAGGCGCTTAAGCTACAGTTCTATTGGGAGGTTCCTATGGGTTGCTTTTTTCATAAGTGGGATGGCTGTACGTGTACTGTATGTGGTAAAACAAGGCATAAGTGGCGTCCGTACGACGATGGAGGTAATGGCTTCCACTATGATAGACAATGCAAACGCTGTGGCGAACTAGAACTTGATTATTTGCCAATAGCGTCTGATTCGGACTCTCATGGCCCATGCGACGACTGTCCGTATATTGACAATTGTGATGACGATCCGAATTCTTGCCAGTATAACCGAGATTGAGCAAATCCGTGAAATGCCTCGTGCTCCCACTTCCTCTAGCCCCCCGGTCAAGAAAAACGCATATTAATCAGGCCCCAGGGGACCGGAGGGGGCTCTAGACAAACCAGATAAGCCCTCGCGCGCGTGAGAATCACATTCGAAACAGCAGTAATGACGGGCGATTTGGCCCCTGCGCCACCAGAAGAACCCTGCCACACGCGCGTGAATGCGTCGTTATTTTGCCAATTCCGTTCTCAGATCGCTCTCTTTCTTGCGTAAAATGGCGATGAACTGGAATAAAACTGCGATCCACTCGCGCCGAGGAACCTCAAGAAACCTCAATCTTTGGTGTGTAAAACATATCCAAACACCTGTACGCGCAACAGTTCATTGATAAAACATAATGTCCACGCGCGTGTGGGAGGGCAGCGGCTTACAAATACCGCCTGCCATCGTGCCTGTGGATGTGTGACGAGGGGTACCCGAAAAAGTACAGCCATTCAGTGGGGTAACGGTGCAAGGGGAGAACTGGATAGGCTACACTAAACTGTACAGAAAAGATAAGGTCATGGTATACTTCCAAGGGAAAGAAGGAAGGAGAAAACCATGGCGGAAAGACGAGAACGGAGAACTTTCAGCGAGGAGCAGAAGAAGCAACTGGTGGAACTGTTCAACCACGGCAAGCCCCGAAGCGAGATCATCCGGGAGTACGAGCTGACCGGATCAGCCTTTGACAAATGGGTGAAGCGGATCAATTCAACCGGCTCCAGCCACGACAAAGACAACCGGACGCCGGAAGAGCATGAACTTCTGCGGCTCCGGAAGGAGAATCAGCAACTGCGGATGGAGAACGACGTCTTAAAGCAAGCGGCGCTGATATTCGCACGAAAGTAATTGTGATTCGAGCCAATGCCCACAAGTACTCAATATCAGCGCTCTGCCGGTGTCTGGGCATTGCGCGGAGCACCTACTATTACGAATGTGGCGGTCGGGAGGATGAGAGCGCCTTGGAAGAGGCGGTTCAGTCTGCGTATGACGAGAATCGACGCGTATACGGTCAGCGGAAACTGAAGCGCGTACTGTTTCGAAAAGGCTGGACGGTCTCCCGACGCAAGATCGGGCAGATCATGAAAAAGCGCGGGCTTGTGTCAGCCTATACCCGCAAGAAGTACCGGGTCCATGTTTCCAGAAGCAATGAAGCTGCTGTTCCCAACCTTCTTGACCGGGATTTCAATAGCCAAGCACCAGGAACCTGTGTGGTCAGCGATCTGACATATGTCCGGGTCGGCGCGAAATGGGCGTATATCTGCATCCTTCTCGACCTCGGCGCCCGTGAGATCATCGGATACAGCGCGGGTGCATACAAGAACGCCGATCTGGTGCACAAGGCATTTTCGACGGTGAAAGGGAGCCTCTTCGGCATCCAGATGTTCCATACCGACCGGGGCAGCGAGTTCGACAACGCTCTGATCGACGAACTACTCGACAGCTTCCAGATCAATCGTTCGCTGAGCATGAAGGGGTGCCCCTACGACAACGCGGTAGCGGAGTCAACATTCAAGATGATCAAGGCGGAGTTCGTTTCCTCCCGGCACTTTGACACGCTCGAACAGTTGCAGCTGGAGCTGGCGGACTATGTGCATTGGTTCAACAACATCCGACTGCACGGTACGCTGGGATACCTGTCACCGGCAGAGTTCAAGAAAACATGCACCTTATAATTTCTGTCCGATTTGGGGTTGACAATCCAAACAATCCAGCAAAAACTCCCCAAATAGATAAAGCTCGGACGTAAGCTGGATGCCGCGGCTAAGGGAGGAATGGCAGGAAAGCCGAGAGAGCCGTTTGATTTACTCATAGCAAAGGGTAAAAAAGCATCTCACGAGAGAGGAGATCGACCGCCGTTGCGCCATTACTTTTCATTAAAAGGCAGCAGAAAGAATTCGACAAGATTAATCCAGTCAAATAGTCACTTGATGCGAAACTATGTGCAGGTTAGAAGTAATCACCAGCATGCAGATCCTCTGAGGCGGCTGGATCGGCACAAAAAACGAACAATCTGTGCGATATACTCAAAAAGTGGCGTGAGAAGCCTCTGTTGTATTTTTATATCATAATAGGTCTTCCTATCAACAACGCTTTATTAATTCCGTTCATGCCACCGACTGCATTTTAATTATCTAATACCTGCAGAAATGATAGCTTTATGCCTCTGATTAATGCAATTTGCATACAAGGCACGGCAAATTACCACCGAAATGGCACACTTGTTCCACATGGTGTCATCCCAGCATTTTTGTAGCTATCTCCATTATCGGAAATTCGTGGCAATTATTGTCAGGATATTGATCTTTGCTTACAGAAATCGGCTTGACAGAGGAACAGGCGTATAGTACAATTTGGTATATATTTGTTAGACACATTACGATCAGATTTGGTTACATGAAAGATTACGTTCGTACAACGTGGAGCAATGGATGATTCGGGGCACCAGATAAACGCACGGTGCCAGCCATTAGGTTCACAATTCGGCGCATGATCGGATGCTGAGAGTTCAGTGGCGAATACAGCGTTGAAGTTATAGCGCATGGATAGGCTGCTGATAGCAGAAGGGCGAAGCTATGCAATTTAACATGTCGGATAGTGCTTGCCATAATGATAAAGTGTATGGATGCATATTCTGTACGACAGGCAAAGAAGATTTAGTAGCAAGATACATTGAAACGGCAAATCCGAACATTCGCGCGCTCCCTGTGCGGCAGCAGAAGAGAAAAAAAGTGGATAAGCATACTAGCATCGTTGAAGAAATATGCTTTCCGGGCTATGTTTTTATTGAGGCTGATGTTGGTTCCAGCATCTTATTGGCTACTAACATATCTTGCATGATTAAGTTGCTTTCTTCTAAAACGAAGGATTGGAAGCTTTATGGCGACGATGAGGCGTTTGCACGTTGGATATTTGCACGAAGTGGCATTATCTCTTTCTCAAAGGGATATAAAGAAGGCGACAGGATAAAGATTTCAAGTGGACCTTTGAAAGATTTAGAGGGGCATATCGTCCGTATAGATAAGCGCAATAAAAATGGACAAGTCAGTTTGACCTTTCACGATAGAGTTATAAAGGCTTGGCTCGGATTCGAATTAATTGATAATACTTAAAAATGTAGTTGCTGAGATAAATAAATGCCGTTCAAAATTCTGTTTAAGAAAAAGGATATCGGGATCATAATTTTCATTTATGTAAAGGAGGGTTAATTGAGGAATAAGCGGAGTTACGGTTGTTATTTCATAAATTTTTGCGAACTATAGACTTGTGCTACATATACTTTGAGCTTTATATAGGCGCTCGCACGAAGAAATCTTGTAGACAAAGCAATTAACAAGCATGGGGCGGTATAGATGGAGAGTGTTACAACAACAATTGAATGTCTTAAAGATAGTCCGTATGACAATGATAACGCAGTTGTTTATACAGAAGAAAGTGTTATCGCTTACAAGGGTATATACAACAAAATTATCAAGAGAGTAATTGACCTACTGATATCTGTAATTCTATCCGTAGTGATACTTCCTCTATTTTTAATTATTTCAATAGCAATAGTCATTGATTCTAAATTTCCTATCTTGTATCGTGCGAATCGCGGCGGCTATAAGAATAAGACGTTTAAAATTTGTAAGTTTCGTACTATGGTTCAAAATGCAGATAAGATTGGAGGCCCTACGACAGGCTTAAATGACCCTCGTATCACTAAAGTAGGAGTGTTTTTAAGGAAGACAAAACTGGATGAGATACCACAGTTGTTTAACATAATCATGGGACAGATGAGTTTCGTCGGACCACGTCCAGAAGTATTACAGTATGTAAATCGCTTTGAAGGCGTTGAAAAGTTAATTCTGCAAGTTCGTCCTGGAATAACCGATTATAGCTCTCTGAAGTTCATTAATCTTGATGAGATTGTCGGCTCTCAGAATGTTGATGAAATATTTGAAACTGTGGTTCTGAAGCAGAAAAACGTATTGCGAGTAAAATATGTAGCAACTGTATCATTTATAACAGATGTTGCACTGTTCTTAAAAACTGTGAGAAGAGTAATTCGCAAATTTTTCAGAGTCCTTTCTAAAAAACTAAGGGCAAAAGATTAAGGTGTTGGACGAATGGAATATATAAATCTAAAAAACTCAAGTCTGAGTGTTTCACGGCTCTGTATTGGTGGTGATCCGTTTGGTGGTCATGGCTGGGGAAAAGTTTCGCAGGATGATGTTGCTCAGGCGGTAAATACTGCGATTGATGTCGGCATTAATTTCTTTGATACGGCTGATGTTTATGGTTTAGGAGAATCGGAACGTATTCTTGGTCGGACAATAGCCACGAGACGTCAATCGGTGGTATTAGCCACAAAATTCGGTGTTAGGCGCTCGAACGATAATACAAGAACTTTCTATGATAATTCGCCAAAATGGATACGTACAGCTTTATCAGGGAGTCTTAAAAGGTTTAATACGGACTATATTGATCTATATCAACTGCACTACAGAGACGGGATAACTTCAATAGAGACAATAGTTGAAACATTAGATGCCCTAAAGCAAGAAGGATTAATACGGTACTATGGATTATCAAATATATATAAAAAAGATATTATAGATATTATCCCATATCGCGATAAGTTTATAAGCTTTCAAGACGAGTATAGTCTTGCGAATCGAAGGAACGAAGACGATATTGTAAGAATATCTAATGAACTCAAAATTAGTCCAATGACTTGGGGCAGCTTGGGGCAGGGGATTCTCACTGGGAAATATGGTCGCGATGTTGTATTTGATGCTGGTGACAGACGTTCAAGAGAGACGTATAATAATTTTCATGGAGATAAGTTACAACACAACATTGACATTGTAGACAAAATGAGTCGAATAGCGGCACGAAACAAACAAAAGTTATCTGCAATAGCTATTCGTTATATATTAGATTTTATTAAGGACTCCATTGTTATAGTAGGCGTAAAAACGAAGGATCAGGTATTGTCAAATCTTGAAGCGTTTGGATGGTCGCTTACTCAAAAAGAGATTGATGAACTTGAAGTTGTCTCGCGTGAATAACTCTTTTAGAAATTCATTGAATAGATTAATATACATAATTGAGGTTGAATAAATGATTAATCATACCGTACCAGAACATCCAGCTTTAGTAAATAATCGTGTTCTATCTGCGGAACAGATTATGGAGCTTTATAAACGAATGCTAACAATTCGGCGTTCTGAAGAACGAATAGCAAAAAGAGTGACAGAAAAAAAGATAACTACGCCATGCCATTTATATATTGGACAAGAAGCCGTTGCTGTGGGGGTCTGTTACGCGTTGAAGAATACAGATTATGTGTTTAGCACGCACCGTTCACACGGGCACTATTTAGCTAAAGGTGGAGATATATACGGTCTGTTCGGAGAAGTGTATTGCCGGGAGAATGGTTGCTCTGGTGGGCGCGGTGGGTCAATGCATCTCTGCGATCCAAGCAAAGGGCTGCTTGGATCGTCGTCTATTGTAGGTGGATGCTTAGGTATTGGTATTGGTCCTGCGCTCAAGAGTAAAGTCCTAGGAAGGGATGAAGTTAGCGTAATTTTTCACGGTGATTGTGTACCTGAGGAAGGAATTTGGCACGAATCTCTCAACTTCGCTGCTATAAACAAGCTCCCTGTGATTTATATATGTGAGAACAATCTGTATGCCGCATCTATGCCTTTGGACGAACGACGTGTTTATGATAATATATCTGAAGAAGCTCGGGAGAATGGACTGGCTACTACAATAGTTGACGGTAATGATGTATTCGCTATTTATGATGCAACTCTCAGCGCTGTTGAAAAGGCTCGTAAAGGAGCTGGACCTCAATTAGTAGAGTGCCGTACATATCGCTGGCTTGGACACGTCGGGCCGCGTGATGATATTGATGTTGGACTGCGTAGTCAAGAGGAGCTAGATTGGTGGAAAGAACGTTGTCCAATTAAGTCACTAGGGGAGTACATCAAAACCAATAAGTACATTTGCGATCTGCAACAGATCGAGGACAATGTTTGTGTTCTTGTTAATGATGCCGAAAGTCGCGCTGTTGCAACGCCTAAGCCATCTCCAGACACTGTTTTAAACCATGTATACAAGGAGGTATCAACGATTTGAAGATGTCATATGGCGTTGCGATGAATAACGCACATAGACTTGCACTAATTAATGATCCGACGTGTTTTGTTATCGGGCAAGGTGTAAACAATCCTTGGTTCGTGGGAAAAACTACAACGGGATTAATGGATGAGTTTGGCAGCGCGAGAGTAATGGATACGCCTATTTGCGAAGCGGCTATGACAGGAGCGTGCATTGGCGCGGCTATGGCGGGGATGCATCCAATTGTATTTCATCCACGAATGGACTTTATGTACTTGGCAATGGATCAAATCGTAAACCATTGTGCATCTTGGAATTATATGTTCAATGGTAAGGTTAATGTCCCAATTGTTATACGTGGAATTATTAATCGTGGTGGCGAACAGGGAGCACAGCATTCACAGAGTCCTTTTGCATTGTATGCCAACATACCGGGGCTTAAGGTGGTCTGCCCTGCAACACCATATGATGCAAAGGGATTATTATTAGCAGCACTCGAGGATCCTAATCCAGTTATATATATTGATGACCGTTGGCTTTATGATGAGGAAGAGGATGTTCCAGAAGGCTACTACACGACAGAAATCGGCAAAGCAAGTGTTCTACGGAAAGGCATGGATGTTACGGTGATTGCTGCATCCTATATGGTAAAGGAATCGTTAAAAGCTTCGGACATGTTGAAACAAGAGGGTATTTCCTGCGAAGTCATAGACATTAGATGCATGAAGCCTCTGGATGTGAATACGATCGTAAAATCGACTGCTAAAACGAAACGCGCGGTAGTCGCCATTGCAGAATGGGAATTCTGTAGTGTATCGTCTCAAATCGCACATGAGATATACAGAGCTAATTATTCGAACCTATCATTCCCTGTTCAGCTTGTCACGTTGCCTGAAGCGCCCGCGCCGGCAAGCAAGACACTGGAGGATGCATATTATCCTCACGCAGGAGATATTATGAATTCAATACGACAAATGATGGGGAAATGCAATGAAGATATGGTTGATTAAAGAAGGGGAGCCATTGCCTTGCGACAAAAATCCTCGACTGATGAGAACTGGAATATTGGCCGAGTATTTAATTAACGCAGGCCATGATGTTATCTGGTGGTCATCAACTTTTAATCATGGAGAAAAAAAGTACCGATTTAATCAACGGACGACATTGCCTCTTTATAAAAAGGGCTGTCTGGTCCTATTACATTCAAATACTGACTATAAAAAGAATACTTCACTTCGCAGGATAATATACCATAAAAATCTTGCGCACGACTTTCTTGCTGCTTGTATGATGTATGATGTGCCAGATATCATACTTTGTTCGTACCCAACGTGTGATTTTGCAGAGGTGGCCATTTGTTACGGCGAAAAGCATAATATACCCGTTGTGCTAGATATTCGTGATTTGTGGCCGGATATTTTTGAACGAGCATTGCCGCGCATTTTATGCAGGTTTTCTAAGTTGATTCTCAAGCCACTTAGTAGGCGCGCTAACATAGTTATGAAAAAAGCGACAGCAATTATTGCAATCAATGAAAGCCATCTACAGTGGGCGTTAAAAAGGGCTTCAAGGGAAATGCGAAACACTGATGCTGTTTTTGGTCTTTCTTATGTCAAGTATGTTATGACAGATATTGATAGAAATGCGCAAATCGACTATTGGGAAACATTAGGTATAAATTCAAATACTTGGAACATTTGCTTTATGGGAACGTTAAGCCTGGCAACGCTTGATATGGAGACGGTAATTAGCGGATTCGAAACATTAAGCAAAAGTCACACAGATATGCGGCTTATTATTTGTGGCAATGGTGATGGATACGCTAACTATACTAATTTGTCTAGAAGTAATCATAATATCGTTTTGCCTGGATGGCAGAGTGGGAGCCAAATCGCAAGCCTAATGGAGATGGGAAATGTTGGACTTTACCCATATAAAAATATGAGAAATTTTGAAAACTCTTTAACGAATAAGATGGTTGAGTACATGTCTTCTGGATTACCTGTTTTAACAGGACTTGAGGGGTATGCCAAGAAATATATAGAAGAAAATGAAGTTGGGCTGCACTATACATGTGGCGATGTTAAGTCTTTTATTTCTGCCGTCGAAACTATGTATTATAATAATATGCAAACAGAGAAAATGAAAAAAAAGGCACAGATTGCATATGAACGAGATTTTATAGCTGATAAGGTTAACCAAGGGATTGAGGAGTTAATTACAAGAATTTAGTGTATACTAGCAGTTATATAATATATCAGTACTGGACTAATCAATTATAGGCTGTTAATGAACAAATAGCCCCGAATAGTACGGCTGTTGAGGCTTATTAGTTATACATAATTGAAGCGTGGAGCGTGCTTTTTACCATACCTTTATGCCGCTAAGGACAAGAATGCGCCAAGCCTATACTACCGTATGGAAATACGACAGCATGCGTAATTACTAATTCGGAAAATAGTAGATAAAGGGGAAACGTTAATTATAAAAAAGCACATATATTATAAAGTATATATAGGCGTCTAATGAGTGTTTTATTTAGATATAGGCATATTACATTTACACAAAACAACAATAAAGTATCTCTTGAAACTTAAATAGGCAATAAAGGAAAAGCGTATGGATGTGCAGGTGCTTATTGCAACAATGAATCAGCCGAAAGGCGATTACTCGTTGCTTAAAAAAATGAATATACAGACAAAAGCAATTGTTGGAAATCAAGCTGATCGTAATGAGTTTGAAAATGTATATTTTAGAGGCCACGAAGTAAAATGGTTGACACTTGATGAACATGGAGTAGGACTGAATAGAAATAATACGCTAATGAGGGCAACGGGGGATATTGTCTTGTTTGCTGATGACGACATGGTGTATGATGACGATTATTCGAAAGTAATAATTGATGCTTTTAGCATGCTTAAAAATGCAGATGTAATGGTTTTTAATTTGAGGGAAGTAACACATGATAGCAAGCGTAGGGTTATAACTAAGATAGAAAGAATTGGTAGATTGAATTATTTAAATTACGGAACGGCTAGAATTGCAGTGAAGCTTACGTCTGTGATGCAAAATGGTATATATTTTAATCAGTGCTTCGGAGGCGGGACAGCACATTGCCATGGCGAAGATAACCTATTTTTGACGGCTTGTCTCGACAAAGGATTAAAAATATACGCATATCCTATGTGTGTCGCAAGTCTTATGGAAGAACGCGTATCTAGCTGGAATACTGGATATAATGAAAAGTACTTACGGGATCAAGGTATATTGTATAGAACAATATCAAAACGTCTGTGGAGGTTGTTTTGCCTTCAAGATGCGGTGAGAAAAAGAAAAAGTTATTCCGTTGGAGTAAAAAAAGCGTACGATATCATGTGTGGAAAATCCTGAGTATGTTTCAAGGCTGAGTCGCAGTTTTGAGGTACAGGAGATATAAAGATGAAAATACATATTTTAACAATATACCGTATACATAATTTCGGATCGGTTTTGCAAGGTTGGGCGCTGAATAAGTTTCTTCTCGATAACAGATATGATTGCGATATTATCAATTTCCAGCCAGAATATTTTAATTACGGAAGGAATAAACTTCGCTCAATTATCGGACGTTTTTTAAACTACAAGGCATATAGTAGACGAAAGAAAAAGTTCGATTCATTTATTGGCAGAAATATTAAGGAAACGACAATAGTTTATCATAATATCGAAGATTTAAAATCAATAGAGTCTAATGAAGCAACAGTTTTTCTTGTAGGTGGGGATCAGCTGTGGAACGACTATCATCCATGCGGCAATGACCCTGCTTATAAATTAGCATTTGTCGGACGCGGAAGAAAAATCGCTTACGGAACAAGCTTGGGAAGAAGTAATTATTCTCAGGCGGAATTACAAAAGCTTTCGAACGAAATAAGAGGGTTTGAATGTGCAATGCTGCGGGAGAGCTCTTCAATTTCGATGCTCAATCAGCTTACTGATTTTCCCATCCACCATGTAATTGACCCGGTAGGTCTTCTAAAAGTTAAGGAATACGAAAGAATTGCGAAAAAGCCAAATGTGAAAGAACCATATGCGGTTATGTACCTTGCAGATACAAGCTTGTTACTTGATAAAGCAGTAGATATGCTTTCAAATCAGCTCGGATTAAAAATAGTGCACATATGTGGATTCATAAAAAAGTGCAAATGTGATATATTTGCGAAAGATTTAGGACCCGAAGAAATACTCGGCTATGTAATGTATGCTGATTTCGTGCTATCAGCATCATTTCACGCTACTCTTTTCTCGATTCTTTTCAATAGGCAGTTTGCATCCATTCTTCCAGGGACAAACACAAATGCCAGAATAGAGGATTTGCTTCAGCATTTCGATTTGGAACAACGTATACTTAAAGATGATAAAAATTTGAGTATTCTTGCGGAAATAATTAATTTTACAGAAGCAAATAATAAACTTGTAGAGTTCCGAAATAAATCTCAAAAACTTCTTTTTGAGGCTCTAAAGGATGATATGGTACAGTAAGCGGACCACTTTGATTGGAGTTAAAGAGCAAAATGAATATAATATATCTATCATGTAGTTGCTCGGAAAAAAAATTTGAATTATTGCGAAGCTCTAGAGTCACAAAAAAGCTACCGCAGGCACAAAAATATCATCGCCTAATGATGGAGGGATTAGTTGAAAATATTGATGGTAATATTTCTGCAATATCGGTCTTTCCTGTCAATCGGAGTTGGAGTCGGCAGAATATTTTTGAGCGCGAAGAAGAAAATATTAATGGCATCAGATATATTTATTGCAAATTTATAAACATACCTATACTAAAGCAATTGAGTGTAATAACAAACGCAAAACGTGAAATTAGGAAAATAGTCTCTGAAAACACAGGTAAGACTGTGCTAGTTTGCGATATTTTGAACCAGTCGCTTTCAAATGCTGCTAGATATGAAGGCAAAAAGTATAATATTCCAACTCTCGGTATTGTCACTGATGTACCTGGACATACCTCAGGAGCAAGACGAAAAACATCATCTTTTATAGTAAGGAAAGTTAAATATTTAGCCGAAAAAAATGGTGAACGAAACATGTTAAAATACGATTCATACCTTTTTCTCACCGAAGCAATGAACGATGTTGTAAACAAGAAGTGTAAACCATATGTAGTTATTGAAGGACAATCGGATATAAGTATGATGGGAACGCAAAATACTTTAGATTTAAAAATGAAGCCAAAGGTAATTATGTACGCAGGAGGTATACATAGAGAATTCGGAATTGCAGATCTTGTACAGGCATTTCTTGAAGGTCATTTTATCGGATGGGAGATGCACATATATGGTGATGGAAACTATCAAAGCGATTTGAAGAAGATTGCCGAAGAAAACTGCAATGTAAAGTACTTTGGTGTACAACCGAATAAAGTTATAGTTGACTCTCAAATTAAAGCATCGTTACTTGTCAATCCTCGGCTTACCGATGCTGAATATGTTAAGTATTCATTCCCTTCCAAAACGCTTGAATGCATGGTATCTGGAACGCCGCTGCTTACGACAAGACTTCCAGGCATGCCAAAAGAGTATTATGATTATGTATATTTGTTAGATAAGGAAAACAAACAAGACTTCAGACGTGTGCTAAGTGAAATACTTGCTTTTTTGCCGGAAGAACTTCATTCTTTCGGGACAAGAGCTAAAAATTTTGCGATTAATGAAAAAAATAACGTCAAACAAGCAAAAAAGCTTCTTGATTTTGCGAAGAAACTGTTTTAATGGATTAAATTAAGGACAATATATATGATTATAACCAAATTTTGTACTGGATGCGGATTATGTTCTGAGATATGTCCACAAGCGTGCATTAAAATGGTCAACAATTATGAGGGATTTATTTCGCCGGTGGTTGATGAATTTAAATGTGTAAAATGTAAGTTGTGTATTGAAAAATGTCCTCAGAACAATAACATAAAAAAAAGCGAGTCATCAGATTATTACGCTGCTGCTAATTCCAATGAAACCGATCTGAGTGAGAGCTCGTCTGGCGGAATGTTTATTTTGTTTGCGAAAGAAGTTCTTTTGCTCGGCGGAATGGTTAGTGGCTGTATATATGATGAAAATATGAAGTGTATTCATACTATAACCGACGACATCCAAATAGTGAAAAAAATGTGCGGCTCTAAATACGTACAAAGTGAGGCATTCAGCTCATATAAGATGATAAAAGCGTGCCTTAATAATGGAAGAATTGTGCTTTTTTCAGGTACTGGGTGTCAGGTTGCGGCATTGAAAGTATTTCTCGGTAAAGATTATCCAAAACTTATTACAGTTGATATTCTATGTCATGGAGTGCCGAGTAATGTTCTGTTTAGAAAGTATATAGATTATCTCGAAAAAAAAAGAAGATTAAAGGTAGTCGATGTTTCCTTTAGATGTAAGGATATGTTTGGCTGGGGAAGCGAACACAGAACGCGTGTTACATTTTTATACAAAGGAAAACTATTACATGAATTCCCATATATGCCCGCATATTTTTGTGCTTTTTTTTATGGAATAAACCTTATGGAATCTTGCTATAGGTGTAAGTATGCTGGAAGAGAGCGCATTTCTGACATAACAATTGGTGACTTTTGGGGATATTATGAAAAATTTCATAGACGATTTCCAAAAGGAATATCAATTATTCTTACAAATAATAACAAAGGTAAAATGTTCGTAGATCGCTGTGAACACAAGATGTCATTCTTCAAAAAACTTACTGAAGCTGAAGGTAAAGGCACGAATACAAATTTATATCACCCGACCTATAGATATAAATCTCGAGCAGATTTTTATAAAGATTTATATAATAAATCATACACTGATATTTCAGTTAAAATATATACGAATAAAGAAATAAGAAAAAAACTAATAAAATCATTTATGGGTGCTGCGAAATGCCGTTTTGGCGCGCTTTTAACTAGGAGATAATAGTAAGTGATTAAAAAAATAAGATTTAATAGGTCATATGATGCTTTAAGTACGATAGTTATATTCTTAATGGCACTCAATATTCGTCGACTTGAACTATATATAATTGCTGGCATGTTCTGCTTTGTATTATTGTTTAAAAAAAATAAAACTATAGTTGTTAATATGTCGATTGTTATATTGTTTTTATTCTCACTTTTTTACACTATTATTATTGTCTATAAAGGGAATTATATACGGACTGCGGTATTAACATATTTTATATGTCCAATTGCAGGATATTATATAGGTTATTGGCTTATACGTAGGGATAATTATAAGTGTATTGTTCAATATGTTTTGGCTATTGCGATTGGCAGGGGACTTCATGGTCTATTGAATATGATACCATATTTACAAGGCGAATATAGCGGAAGAAACCCTATAGATTTTTGGACAGGAAGTGTACTTTCATCAACGGGAGCTGGTTCTCTTTTTATAATGTCGGCGTCATTGATTTATTACTCAATAAGTATTATAGAGCACAAAAGAACAAAAGGACTTATTATTTTGTTATTTGCAATTGCGTCCATATTTGGCGCAATACAGATGGGGACACGCAGCTGTCTTATTATATCTGTGGTTGTATTTGTAATGTGTATACTTGTTTTTACTGATTTTAAAAATAGCGTGTCAGTTAAGACGTTAATTGTAGCGATAATTATTATTATGCTTATATATATTGCATATGGTATTAATCTTTTTGATTTGAAAGTAGCTTTTAAAAATAGTGGTTTATATCGCAGAATGTATGTATATGAAGTTGAAAGCCTCGGAGAAAATGCGAGATGGTCGAGACAGTACTATATGATAACTCATTTATTTGAATATCCAATAGGAGCCGATGATTTGACATATACGCATAATTTTTGGCTCGATATTGCAAGGCTGACCGGATTAATTCCTTTTACTATATCAGTCTACTTGACGATATTATTGTTAAAATCTATATATAACGGTATTATCTCAATGCTCGTAAACAGAAGTACAAAGATATTATTATTTTCTGTGACAATAGGCACGTTTATGATCTTCTTTGTAGAACCGGTACTTGAAGGAATGCCGTCATTATATATTATGCTTATAATAATATCCGCAATGTGTGAAAAAATAAAGCATATTAAGGAACTGGAGAAATTAATATGATTAGCAGCAGAGTGCAAAAATCAAAGGTAAATTTTGCAGTAGCTGCAGTATGTCAGCTTGTTACGACATTGCTAAGTTTTGTAACAAGAGGTTTGTTTGTTAATGTTTTATCTACAAACTACTTAGGTATTTCCGGATTGTTCACAAGTGTATTGACGATACTTTCGCTTGCCGAACTTGGTATCGGGAATGCAATGGTGTATAGTCTCTATCGTCCAATACACGATAAAGACACATACATGATATCTTACTATATGAATCTGTTTAAAAAAGCGTATATAATTATAGTTATCGGAGTTGTAATTTTAGGATTTGCTATTATACCTTTTCTACATTATTTCGTAAAAAGCCCGGAAGGAGTCACCGAGAGTATATACACTATATATCTATTTTTTCTAGCAAACTCTGCAATTTCATATTTACTTGCGTATAAGAGAAGTATAATTTATGCAGATCAAAAGAGCTATGTAATAACAGCATCTACCACAGTAACCCATATATTACAACTAGCTTTTCAGTACATTATATTACTTTATACAAAAAATTATCTTCTTTATCTTGCCATACAAATTATAATGACTTTAGTAACAAATGCTATAGTATCTATATATGTAAATAAAAATTATGAGATTGGAAAGATTAGATTTACAAAATATGATAGAAGAGAGGAAAGGGAAAAGTTTTTAAAAAACCTAAAGTCCTTATCAATATCCAAGATAGCCGGAGTCGTGAACAGTAGTGCGGATAATATAATAACGACTCAGATTATAAGTTTGACTGCGGTCGGATATGCTTCGAATTATTATCTAGTAATAAATGCAATAAGTCACTTTGTTTCAAATACCATGAGTGGACTTACGGGAAGTATTGGAAACCTAAATGCAGATAACGACATAAAAAACAGAGAAAAAGTTTTTAATGAGCTGTTTGTAGCAACTTATGCCGTGTATTATATTATATGTAGTTCAATTTTTGCGCTAATAAATCCATTAATATATTGGTGGCTTGGGCCGCAATACATATTTTCTAATTATGTTGTCGCAGCAATAGTGCTGAATATTTATATTGCAGGAATAAATTATCCGAGTTACGTATTCAGAACCACATCTGGATATTTTAAAGAAGCAACAAAATTCTACGTAGCATCGGCGATATTAAACATAGCTTTATCAGTATTATTTGGTAAATTGTGGGGACTCGCTGGAATATATGTTGCCACAAGTGTTGCAAGACTTATGACTTCCGAGATATCGGATGGGTATTATGGCGTAAAATATGGGGCATGCTCGAAGCCTAAAACATATTTTATAAAATACTATCTTTTCCTATTCCTTATTATCGCAAACAGTGTTCTCAATTACTTTCTCGTAAGCAGAATACCAATCGGCGGTTTTTGCGGACTTATAATTAAGAGTGTTACTAGCGTCATATTTTGCACGACAACATGTTTACTTATTATTGGGTTTACAAAAAGTTTTAGATCACTAATAGAAAGATTCATAAATAAAAAGAGGAGGGAGTAGTATTAAGAATATTAAGCAGAATAAGCTCCTTACCTACGTGGTTCCAGCATATAACACAGGCAATTTGTTAAAGGAATGTATAAATTCAATTCTTTTGCAGACGTATACAAATTTTGAGTGCATTATAATTAATGATGGCTCGACGGACAATACAGGTGACCTCTGTGAGCAATTTCAAAAAACCGACGAGAGAATTCGCGTAATATCAAAGAAAAATGAGGGACTGTCCATTGCACGAAATATAGCAGTAAGGGAAGCAAAAGGTTTTTACTTAATGTTTGTAGACAGCGACGATTATCTCATGCCGTGCAGCGCAGAAATAATGATCGAAGCGATCGAGAAAGCAGGCACAGATGCTGCAATGTGCAAGTACTTTTCTAAGGATAAACCGCCGAAGGAAGTTGGAAACGAACCGATATATGAAGTTAGGGACTCACGGTCATTATGTAGCATGGTACTCCGAGATGAAATAGGAAGCCAGTTATGGCAGTTTATGTTCAAGAAGGAGCAGTGGGACGGAATAATCAGCCCTCCTGGGCGATTTGCCCAGGATATGATGGTGCTACATAAGGTCATCGATAAAATGAAATGCATCGCGTTGCTTGATGAGTATTTGTATCATTATTATGCTTCGCGTTCGAATAATACATCAAACGCAAAGGTAAATAGAACAAAAGGAAGATACGACAGGTGTGTCGCCTTCTGGGGACGCCTTGAATTTGCAAAAGAAAATCAATACTCGAATGATGTTGATAAAATTCTGTTGAACGCAGTGCTGTTCTCGTTGAGGGCTCTTTCGAAGAGCGAAGCGCTTGATGGGAAGTATGTAAATGATTTTACTCTCATACAAGAATCCATAAAGCAAAATAGAAAAGCTATCATGAAATCCAGACTAATTCCGGGAAGGAAAAAATTCGCTGCACTTGCCATTTCTCGCGCACCACGCATATATGTACGTTTTAGAGCGTATCTCCGATAGCGTTTTGTGGATTCAGTAAACATAATAGTTGAGGAAATTTTTATGAGAATTGCAGAACTTAACACCTGTGATTATGGAAGTACCGGAAATGTAATGCTTCAGACAGCAAAGGCGGCGAGAGATGCTGGAATCAATGTCACTACATTTTCGCCCAAAAAACGCGCTGTGGTGGGAGACAGGTCAGGTCATATATATATAGGAAATACGTATGAAAGACTTCTTCATCGCGTGCTATGTAAATATACAGGACTAAACGGATGTTTTTCAGTTGTTGCAACAACCCAGTTTATACGTAAGCTTAAGAAAATAAACCCAGACATTATACATTTGCATAACATACATAACTGCTATGTTAATCTTCCTATGCTGTTTAGATATATCAAAAAGAATAATATACTCACTGTTTGGACGCTTCACGACTGCTGGTCGTTTACTGGGCAGTGTCCGCATTTTCAAATTGTGGGTTGTGATAAGTGGAAAAGTGGTTGCTATAATTGCACTCAATATAGACTGTATCCTTCTTCTTATGTCGACAGAACAAAATCCATGTGGAAATTAAAACGTAAATGGTTTACCGATGTTAAAAATATGATTCTTGTTTCCCCGTCGATGTGGCTTGCGAACCTTGTAAAAATGTCGTACATGAAAGATTATACGATAAAGGTGATATATAATGGTGTAGACACAAATGTTTTTAAGCCTGTCCAAGGAAACTTCAAGGAAAAAAATAAAATATTCGGGTATATGGTGCTTGGTGTTGCATTTGACTGGGGCAAGCGGAAAGGATTAGATGTATTTATAGGTCTTTCTGAGATACTTGATCCATCATACACAATTGTTCTTGTGGGTGTAAATGATGAAATATCAAACACTATTCCGAAGAACATAGTTACGGTAAATAAGACACATGATCAGAGGCAGCTTGCCGAAATATACACTGCAGCCGATGTATTTCTTAACCCCACTAGGGAGGAAGTACTCGGGATGGTAAATCTCGAAGCTCTTGCATGCGGTACACCTGTAATTACTTCAGATGCCGGCGGGAGTCCAGAATGTATAGACAGTAGATGCGGCGAGGTAGTAAACTGCGGAGATCTAAATGTTCTAAAGGAACGGATATACAAAGTCTGCACAGAAAAACTATATTCTGAAAATGATTGCATTAGTAGAGCAGAAAAGTTTAATGTGTGTAAAAAGTATAGAGAATATATTGAGTTGTATAGGTCAGCTTATAGAGGAGAATAATGTTTATCTTTCTTACTATTGTGAAAGGCAAATAATCATGACTATATCTTTTTTTTCGAATTTTATGAATCATCATCAGCTTCCGTTGTGTCTTGCGTTGAGTGCAAATTGTGACGTAGAGTTTAAGTTCATCGCGACTACACCCGTACCTGCAGAACGTATAGACATGGGCTATTATGATATGAATTCTAAATGGAATTTTGTCATCAGAGCATATGAAAACTACGAGACATATCAGGAAGCCTTCAGGATAGTAAAAGAGAGTGATGTTGTGATTTTCGGGAACGCTCCTGAAGAATATTTTGATGAACGTATTAAAAAGAATAAATTAACATTTAGGTATTCTGAGAGACTATTTAAAAAGGGGTATTTGCGCTTGTTTTCTCCAAAATGGTTTGGAAAAAAGTGCAAAAAGCATATTCAAGTACGTAAAGAAAATGTATATATGCTGTGCGCAAGTGCGTATACTGCTGCAGATATGTCAATAATTCATGCATATAAAAATCGTATGTTGAAATGGGGATATTTCCCTGAAGTCAAGCAGTATAATGATATCCAGACGATTATAGATGGAAAGGAAAATGCGTCAATTCTATGGGTTTCGCGTCTGATATCTTTAAAGCACCCTGAAGCGGCGATATTCGTTGCAAAGAAGCTCAAGATGGCTGGAAGAAAATTTCATATGAATATAATAGGAAGCGGTGAGCTTAAAAACAGCCTTGCGGAAACTATTAAGCGTGAAGGGCTTGACGAATACGTGAGTATGCTAGGCTCAATGAGTCCGGATAATGTGCGCAAATATATGGAGAAATCCCAAATATTCATGTTTACGTCGGATAGGAACGAAGGTTGGGGTGCCGTCATGAATGAATCTATGAACAGCGGCTGTGCTGTGGTTGCAAGCAACGCAATAGGGTCGGTCCCGTTCCTCGTTAATGATGGAGAAAATGGTATGATATATAGAGACGGAAACATGCGTCAGTTGTACCAAAAAGTAGAGTGGTTGCTTTTACATGATTACGAGCGTGAAAAAATCGGTGCTATGGCTTATAGGACGCTTGTAGAAAAATGGAATGCAAATCAGGCAGCGGAAAGATTTTTTAAAGTTTCAAAAGCACTGCTTAATGAGCAAAGCGCGATTGGTATGTATAAAAGTGATGTTTGCAGTGCCGCACCGATATATTCCATGAGACATTACAAGTGAATTCTGCTGCTTTTGGAGCAAAAATAGGCAAGAGGTTTTATATGAATAATGATATTTTTTCAGGAAAAACTCTAATGATTACCGGCGGTACTGGTTCCTTTGGTAATGCTGTCCTTAATCGTTTTCTCAAAACCGATATATGCGAAGTTCGTATTTTCTCTCGCGATGAGAAAAAGCAAGACGATATGCGACATCGCTTTCAAACTATTATGCCTGAAGTGGCGGACAAGATCAAGTTCTATATCGGAGACGTTCGCGACCTACGATCAGTCAAAGGAGCAATGCATGGTGTGGATTACATATTTCATGCCGCGGCGCTCAAGCAGGTGCCTTCCTGTGAGTTTTTCCCGATGGAGGCGGTTCGCACCAATGTTATCGGCACAGACAATGTGCTGACTGCGGCCATTGACGAAGGCGTAAAGGCGGTCGTATGCCTTTCAACGGACAAGGCGGCCTATCCGATAAACGCAATGGGCATTACAAAGGCGATTGAAGAAAAGGTTGCTGTCGCAAAGTCGAGGACATCCGGTAAAACGAAAATCTATTGCACACGTTATGGAAATGTCATGTGCTCTCGCGGTTCTGTCATACCGCTTTGGATTGACCAGATTAAAGCTGGCAACGCCATAACAATTACCGAGCCGGAAATGACGCGATTCATTATGTCACTGGAAGAAGCCGTCGATCTTGTCCTCTTTGCGTTCGAGCGCGGCGAAAACGGCGATCTGCTGATTCAGAAAGCGCCGGCCTGCACTATTCAGACGCAGGCGCTGGCCGTTTGCGAGCTGTTCGGCGGCAAGAAGGAAGGCATCAAAGTTATCGGCATTCGTCACGGCGAAAAAATGTACGAAACGCTGCTTACCAATGAGGAATGCGCGAAAGCTATTGATCTTGGAAATTTCTATCGTATACCTGCCGACAATCGCGGCTTGAACTATGATAAATATTTCAAGGACGGCGACGAGAAGCGCAATACGCTGACAGAGTTTAACTCCAACAACACGAGAATGTTGGATATCGAGGAAACCAAAGCAAAAATCGCAGCGCTTTCCTATATAAAGGACGAGCTTACGAAGTGGGGTAAATGATGAATATACTTGTAACCGGCGCGAAAGGGTTTGTTGGCAAAAATCTTTGCGAAGCGCTGAAGAATATCCGCGACGGCAAGGACAGGACTCGTCCAGCACTTCAGATTGGTGAAATCTACGAATATGATGTGGATAACGCGCCTGAACTGCTGGACGCGTATTGCGAAAAAGCCGAATTTGTATTCAATCTTGCCGGAATAAACCGACCGAAAGACCAGTCGGAGTTTATGACGGGCAATTTCGGTTTTGCGACAACGCTGTTGGAGACGCTGAAAAAACATGAGAACAAGTGCCCTGTGATGTTTTCTTCTTCCATTCAAGCGACGCTAATCGGGCGCTATGGTGCGTCCGACTATGGCAAATCCAAGCTTGCGGGCGAAGAACTGTTTTTTCAATACGCCCATGAAACAGACGCGCCGGTGCTGGTGTATCGCTTTCCGAACCTGTTCGGCAAGTGGTGCAGACCGAACTACAACAGCGCCGTGGCAACCTTCTGCGACAACATGGCGAACGATCTACCCATTCAGGTAAACGACAGAAGCATCGAGCTGGAGCTATTGTATATTGACGATCTGGCGGTGGAAATGCTGGACGCGCTGGAGGGCAAGGCGCATCGTTGCGACTATGACGGACTTTTTCCTGCTGCATCAGAAGACGGCAAGTATTGCTACGTACCGACGACGCATAAAGTAACGCTCGGTGAGATTGTCAATCTGCTGGAGTCCTTCAAGGCGCAGCCCCGGACGCTTATGATGCCGGAGATTCCGAAAAACTCTTTTGCCAAGAAGCTTTATTCCACTTATCTTTCATATCTGCCTGAGTCTGCTGTTTCTTTCCCGCTTAAGATGAATACCGATGGCCGTGGGAGTTTTACCGAGTTGCTGAAGACGGCCAACTGTGGCCAGTTCTCTGTGAATATTTCAAAACCGGGCATCACGAAAGGCCAACATTGGCACAGCAGCAAATGGGAGTTTTTTATTGTAGTTTCTGGTCACGGGCAGATTCAAGAGCGAAAGATCGGTGTCGATGAACACGGACAGCCTTATCCCGTGTTGAACTTTGAAGTCACGGGAGGAGATATTAGGGCGGTTCAAATGTTGCCGGGATACACGCATAACATTATTAATCTGTCTGAAACGGAGAATCTCATAACGGTAATGTGGGCAAATGAAGCATTCGATCCCGATAAACCGGACACGTTTTTTGAGAAGGTAGAGGAATAATTTGATGATATCATTTCAGAAAAACGGTAAGCTAAAGCTGCTGATTATTGTCGGCACAAGGCCGGAGATCATAAGACTTGCCGCTGTAATCAAGAGGTGCAGGATATACTTTGATACGATATTGGCGCACACCGGTCAGAACTATGATTACAACTTAAACGGCGTGTTCTTTCATGATCTGGAGCTGTCAGACCCCGAAGTGTATATGGATGCTGTTGGTGACACGCTTGGTCAGACGATGGGCAACATTATCGCCAAATCTTATGACTTGATGGTGGAACTAAAGCCAGACGCCGTGCTTGTGCTGGGCGATACAAACAGCTGTCTGTCGGTGATCGGCGCGAAGCGACTGCATATCCCGATCTTCCATATGGAAGCAGGCAATCGCTGTAGGGATGAGTGTTTACCGGAGGAAACCAACCGCCGGATTGTCGATATAATCTCAGATGTCAACTTGGCTTACTCCGAACATGCTCGTCGCTATTTGGCGGATTGCGGATTGCCGAAGGAGCGCACATATGTTACCGGCTCCCCCATGGCGGAGGTGCTGCACAACAATCTTCCTAAGATCAAAGCCAGCAGCATCCATACCCGTCTGGGCTTAGAGAAGAGCAAGTACATTCTGCTATCTGCGCACCGTGAGGAAAACATCGATACTGAGAAGAACTTCCTATCCCTGTTTACCGCGATCAACAGGATGGCGGAACTGTATGATATGCCCATTCTTTATTCCTGCCATCCGCGCAGCCGCAAGCGGCTGGTATCCGAAGGATTCCAGCTGGACAAACGCGTGATCCAGCACGAGCCTCTCGGCTTCCACGATTACAACTGTCTACAGATGAACGCTTTCGCAGTGGTCTCTGACAGTGGCACCCTACCGGAGGAGTCGTCTTTTTTCACCTCTGTTGGGCATCCTTTCCCAGCGATATGCATCAGAACGTCTACAGAGCGCCCTGAAGCTCTGGATAGGGCTTGCTTTATCCTCGCCGGTATTGATGAAAAGAGCCTATTACAGGCTGTGAAAACGGCTATAGAGTTGAACAGAATGGGCGAATATGGTACGCCTGTACCTGATTATCTCGATGAAAACGTGAGCACAAAAGTTGTTAAGATCATTCAGTCCTATACGGGTATTGTCGATAAGATGGTCTGGAGGAAAAGCTAAAGGCATTATGACATCTGAATTCAAGTACCTTATGAACTTGGTCGGTAATAGCGCTCAAGGTAAAACACCTGCTATGCCGCCTGATTCGCTGGACTGGAATAGGCAATATCGACTGTCGAATGAACAGACGGTATCAACGCTGTTTGCGTATGCCTTAAAAACAAATCCATCGATCCCTTGCCCAGTACAGCTTCGGGATTCTGCAATTACATCGATGCAAGGTGCCGCGATTAATAACTATATGCGCAGGCAGAGAATCCTCGCGCTTTTGCATTTATTTGAGGAGCAGGGAATTCACGCTGTACTGTTGAAAGGGTATGCCGTTGCTGTAGAATATTGCTCACCGGAATGCCGAGTTTCTGCTGATACTGATGTATGGGTCGCGCCCACTGAGGAACAGCGAGCCTGTGAACTGTTAAAGAGACAGGGTTTTACGGTAGAACCTCGATGGAAAAACGGACATCATGCCGTGTGTCATCACCCGACTATGGGGTGCGTCGAATTGCATGTGATCTTGTACGATGAGATTGTTGAAGATGTGTGGTTCAATAGGATGGATGGCAGCGAGTTTGTTCAAGAGCCCAATGAAAAGATGGACTGTGAAACCGACTCATACTACACCCTCGGAAAGACTGATCATCTAATCTTTTTGACACTCCATATGGTCAAGCACTTTATTATTAGCGGGATGAGTCTGCGCATGATGCTAGATGTCGCGCTGTTTATAAAGAATCATAGCAGCGAGGTTGATAACGAACGATTCTGGAACACGATGCGTAGTTTGAAGTATGATCGTTGTGTGAATACCATCCTTTGGACTATGGTACTGTACGCTGGCTTCGCTGAGTCGGATTTCATTGGAATTAGTTCAACTGCTCCAGACAATATCACGGAGATACTCGATGATCTTGAGGTTGGAGGTTCCATGGGCATTAAAGATAAAGAAAACCGCGAAGACGGCTGGCGAGCGTTTAACCGTGAAAAGTTGATGCAGAGTAAGGGCGGGATTGCATATAAGCTGTACATGATAAAATGGCAGTCCAGTTCATATATGAAAGCGCTATTTCCAGACAGCGCAGAGCTTGCCAAACGATACCCATATATTAATAAACAACCGATTCTGATACCATATGCATGGCTGAATCGTTTAATCGTGAGAGGATTTGGAATGCTAAGGCGAGGAGAGATCCGACGCCACATTGTTTCAGATGAAAACAAGTTGGCGGTAAGCGGAATAGAGCGATTTGAGTTGTTTAGACGGTTGGGGATGCTTTAGGATGTAGTGGCTAATATGCATCGTGTGCTGCGCTGGCGGGGTTCGGATTGTCAGCCCCATATCGAACTGGTAATATTTAGTGCATAATCGCTTGATCTCTGGTAAAATATCACTTCGCGCGTCGTCGAGGCAGTTAGCCAAATTTAGCTAACATCCACGCAAACGAGAGGATTACAAATGCATTGCAAAGAAGCGTTTCAATCGATTTATCACCATGAACCATCTAGTGTGACCTTTTGCCCATATCGCGTTTGTCCCATCGGTGCCCATAGCGATCACCAATATGGAAAAATTACCGGCTTCGCCATTGACAAAGGCATCCATATTGCCTATCACCCCAAACAAAACGGTGTGGTGGAGCTGGCCTCCCTTGACTTTGACAAGCGGGCGCAATTCCATGCGATGAACGTTCCGCCCCAGGGGCAGAAGGACTGGGCGGATTATTTGCGTGGGGCGACGATCGCGCTGGGCAAGCGGTATCCATTGAGTACGGGTCTTGCGGGGGTTATCGAGGGCAGCCTCCCCATCGGTGGTCTTTCATCATCTGCCGCGGTTATCATTGCCTTTCTTTCGGCGCTCTGTCGAGTGAACGGAATTTCTCTCCCTCAGGCGGAGTTGATCGAAGTAGCGCTCAGTGCAGAAAAAGACTATGTTGGCGTATCGGTGGGTAAGCTGGATCAAAGTTGCGAGGTATACAGCAGGAAGGATCATATGCTGTACTTGGATACGAAGGACGGCACTTTCGAGTTGATACAGGCGAACCCGTCCATGAAACCCTATGAGTTCGCCATCTTCTTCAGCGGTGTGGAGCGCACACTGGTAGGAAGCAAATTCAACATGCGTGTGGATGAGTTGAAGTCCGCAGCATATGCCCTGAAGGGATACGCCATGGACGATGATTGCATGGATCTCTTGTCCGTGCCCTATGAGAAATTCGAGGACACGAGACTGCGCGATGTGCCTCGGGAGATCTATGACCGCTATAAGGATCGATTGCCTTCCATGTGGCGCAGGCGCGCGGAACATTTTTATACGGAATTCGAGCGCGTGGAGCGCGGCGCAGACGCGTGGCGCAGAGGCGATATCGAGGCTTTCGGTAAGCTTTCCTTTGAAAGCGGTTGGAGCAGTATCTACAATTATGAGACTGGCTCAGACGAGCTTAAGGCACTTTACGAGATCATGCTGCGCACTGATGGTATCTATGGTGGGCGCTTTTCAGGCGCAGGATTCAAGGGTTGCTGCATGGCCTTGATCGATCCGGCGTTCGAGGATTCCATTCGCGCGCATGTCACGTCTGAGTACCTGAAGGTTTTTCCTGCGTTAGCCGGAAAATTCTCCGTTCATTTCTGCCATACCGCTGACGGCGTGAATCTTTGAGCCAAGACGGCTGTAGGGTGATTATATAGCGTCGAATAATTAAAGAGGTATCACAAAAATGGAACTAAATCATGACGAATATACAATCGCAATCGCTGGTACGGGTTACGTTGGCCTGTCTATGGCTGTCCTGCTTGCTCAACGGAACACCGTTACGGCTGTAGATATCTTACAAACCAAGGTTGATGCCATCAATGCGCGCAAATCGCCAATTGTCGATTCGGAGATCGAAGAATATCTCGCCGAGAAATCCCTGAACTTGTGGGCGACAGTAGATGGCAACACGGCATATCGGTCTGCGGACTTTGTCATCATCTGCACACCCACCAATTACGACCCTGTAAAAAACTACTTCGACACTTCCTCCGTGGAGTCAGTGATTCAACAAGTGATCTCCGTGAACCCGGACGCAGTGATGATCATTAAATCTACTGTGCCGGTGGGATACACAGAGTCTGTCCGAGAGAGATTTACCTGCGACAATATCCTGTTCAGCCCCGAATTCCTGCGCGAAGGGAGGGCACTGTACGATTGCTTATATCCTTCACGCATCATTCTGGGCGTGCCTGAGGGTAATAAGCGACTGGAGAAGGCCGCATGCACCTTTGCCTGGATGCTTCAGGAGGGTGCGGTAAAGGAAAACATAGATACTCTATATATGAATCCGACTGAGGCCGAGGCTGTGAAGCTCTTTGCTAATACCTATCTCGCATTACGGGTCGCATTTTTCAACGAGTTGGATACCTATGCCGAAGTGCGCGGTCTCAACACCAGGAGCATAATTGAGGGGGTCTGTCTGGATCCGCGCATTGGCACGCAATATAATAACCCTTCCTTTGGATACGGAGGGTATTGCCTGCCCAAGGACACAAAGCAACTCTTGGCTAATTACGATGATGTACCCAATAATATCATCGGTGCGATTGTGGACGCGAACCGGACACGCAAGGATTTCATCGCAGAGCGGATTCTGGCTCGGAATCCCAAGGTTGTCGGCATCTATCGTCTGACCATGAAGGTGAACTCGGATAATTTCCGCCAGAGCAGCATCCAGGGAGTCATGAAACGTATCAAAGCTAAGGGTATCGAAGTGATCGTCTATGAGCCAACGCTCAAGGATGAAACCTTTTTCAACAGCCGTGTAATACGGGATCTAGAGGAGTTTAAGGCCATCTCAGATGTGATCGTCGCAAACCGATACGAAGCGGAGTTATTGGGCGACGTAGACGAAAAGGTGTACACACGGGATCTGTTTCGAAGGGATTAATTAATGCGCTGGAGGGTGCGAGAATCTTAAGCGTCAAACATTAAGGCGTCTAGCGGCATATAATCTGGATGCCAACGCACTAAGTCATAAGACACATGAAAGCATCAAAATAGAGCCTGTCCGCAGAGGGGATCCGCTCCAGTAGGAACATGAAGCACTGGAACGGATTGAGCCCGTTCTCCTTCGCGGTTTCGACAAGGCAGTAAAAAAGACTGTTGCTACATACCCGCCTCTCGCTCTGCAAATCTTGATATTACATCCCTGCCCATAGCTTATAGAAATCTATAAACATGTCCCCCTATTATGTATTATTTTTTTTCCTCCTCGAGGATCTGATAATCATCCAATCTTTTAAGAAAAGCGTCGAGATCTCGTGATGCTGAATCTCGTTCTACATCGTATTCGGCCAGAATTAAGTCCAGTAGATCTTCGCGAGCGATGGGCTGTTGGAGTTTTTCCCAGATGAAAGCCGAGACTTCATTCAGAACTAATGCGCCTTCGAATTTATTGATGTTCTCACCTACTGGCATCACGATCTTTTCCCCGACGATATTCCGCAGTATAAACCCACTTTTTATCTTCATATCACTCGCTGCCTCCTTGATATCTGATTTATTGTCAAAATGGAACAGAATGTCTCGAGATGATTTCGCGCCATCTTCATCCGGACCACAAAACAACCGATAGATATTCGTGCGATCAATCAATCTGCTCACAATACCCATGATGGCAACAGTCGCACCGTGATCCCATGAAGGAATAAAGCACTGATTCATCAATATTTGTCGCGCCTGCTCTTTAGATAGACGCCGTATACGAGTAAATGGAGAGCGCCGTATTTCACATATTGCAAAAAGCGGAACTTCAACTTGTCGATGAACCCTTCCTTTCCCATCCCATGGAACTCCGCAAGCAGATGCTTTTGTACCGTCAAGCCGGATGGCTGGCCGATCGTCACTGATGGGGATCGCACCAAACCCACTTACCCATGTCGCTGCTCTCGTTGATTTTCCGGTTCCGCTAGGCGCTGAAAAAGCTACTGCCTGCCGATTTATTTCAAAACAAGAGGCGTGTAATGAAATAGTATCGTGATAAGCCATTCTACACTCGAATGCCACACGTAATAGTGATGCAAACTTTTCGCGTTGCATCTCAACGTCATCGCACGGTGGCAGAAAATATTCTAACCTGGCATAATCTTTTGACGCAGTTACTGTGACGGGCGCATTTTTGTTGGATGAATCAAAGCGCCATCCGTCTGGCATCACCTGTACTTGAATGTCATCATGAGCGCACAAAAGCGACCCCTCCGACCTCGGGTTCGACGAGCGGATATAGGTTGTGTAAGAACTATCCATCAGGTTCCTGAACGGCTGGAACGAATCAAGGTTAATTTGGCCTTGAACTTCCATATTGGCGAAATAATACGCCATATACTATTATCAATGCTCCAATGCTATAGTTTAGACGTTGGTATTCTCTGAATGTTTGCCAGGACTCGTAAAACCTAAGTTGGTTGGGTTTGCTTTCCACTACTGCTAGCTCGCTTGCACATAATACCGAATATCTGTGCAAGCGAGATTTACAGTATAAAAAGTAGAAACACATTCGGTCCTATTAATCCAAATAGCATGTCGCCTGATCGATATACTTTTCTGAACCGCCAGAACTTACTGACTTACACCAGCCTGTACCGCCAGATGCCACAATGTGCTCGCTGAACGAAAAAGAAACTAATTCGATCCGCGGTTGCTCATATACCTTCTTCAATGATATTCACCCCCATTCCTCCGAATATATATCAAACAGAAAGAATCATTAATTCAATCTAGTTGATAGCATTTTTACTTCGTCACAGATTGTCGAACTAGGAATGCTAAAATCTCCGGTTTCCAAGTAATTCATCGCAGGACATGTATTGCACTCACTGTTAAATGCGCAACACTGGCATTTATCTGGTTCTACATAAGATATAGCCCATTTGTTCACCTTATCCCAAGCCCCTAAAAACCCATATTCCTTTATCGAGTATGATATAATGCCGTATAGTGTGATGCACGGTTGCATTTTACCGTCCCATGATACGCTGAAATTACTTATACCAGCCTTACAAGGTAACATACCTTTATTTAGTTTGATATCATCATCAATTCCTTTATAAGCTTCACTCTCATAATGCTTTTCTTCTTCTAGAGCTAATACTTTTGCAGTCTCAATAACTTTTTGCTTTTCAACTACCGTAAGATTACTATCAAGTATATCTTTTTTAGTGGAACTACGTGGCTGGAATAAATTCACATTATAGATTATCTTTAATGCGCCAGTCGAAAGGCAATAACGGAATATATTGTAATAATCTGTTAACATATACCGAGATATAGTTACTGCAAGAATAAATCTTATGCCAGCCTCCCTTAACATTCCTAATGCATTATCCACAGCAAAAAATGCTCTGGAATTACTGCAGACATTGCCATACCCTTCTGGTGAACTGCCATATATCGATATTTGAATTACTTCAGGAGGGTATTTTTGAAAGAATTCAACCATATCACGATCAATCAGTGTTGCATTCGTAAATACCGAAATAATTACGCCATGCTCATGCAGAAACCTATATATGTCCTTAAAACCAGGATGGAGCATGCATTCTCCCCCAGTGAGGGTTGCTTTTATTAGACCAGCATTATATGCATCCTTTATAATATCTAGCCACTGTGACGTGCTTAACTCGTCTACGTACATTTGCTTTTCTTGCAGGTGCACATAGCACATTTTACAGCTTAACGTACATCTAGGGGTTAACTCAAATAATCCCCATCCAGGGGTATGAGTCGTTTTGGACAATGATAGCAATAAACCTACAGCATCTTTATTGCTATAACTTCCTTCATCAATCAAATTAAGTAGGCTAGCCATTTCTCATTCCTCACTACACACTAAGAAGCAAATTGCTATATGCAACCTCTTCGCCGATAATCAGTCTTCCCAGTTAAATCTGTTCGGTACGACCTCAAGCAGTGCGTTGACTCCATCCAGACGCTCGGCGAGTGAAATTGATCTCCTTAAGCAAGAATTATACGATTGTTCTCCTTCCAAACTCAATGCAGAACATAAGGCGACCACACTGGATAGCAGAAAAAGCACAGTCCCCTTCACGACAATTGATCCATCGGCACAAAAGTGACAATATCTTGCAGTTTGCGAACTATTGGGCTCATATAAATTCTGTTCGCGCGAAATCAAATCAAGGTTGGACAAGTAGCGCAAACAATGTCATCTTTTGACGGATAGAGTACAAACGCATACTCAGACCTTCAGAATGATGCGTCGATTCGATAAATAATTGTTCATAGGGCAACTGCACTCCCTAAGGAACATCCAATATAACAGAGATAAGTGAACAAAGTCACTTTCCCGGCAACTTATCTTTTTAATCGTATAACATATCATATCACGGCATTCTAGACTTGTCAATAGCGTAATGGTGCTTTATCAAAGTAGGACTGTGGATTGCAATACATACCAATGTCATCAACTTAAGCTCAGAAAGGTCTGCGAACGTCGGTGGCGCGATGATCGGTACGGCCGGGACTTCTGGGGAATGATCTGTTGGGACGAACAGGGCAAACAGCACGAATCAGCTGGT
>JAEZSP010000087.1 GCA_023421735.1 Bacillota bacterium
ACCAGCGGCTTGGCGACTTGTCCGCTCTGTAAACCCCACCCGGTGCAAGATTGATAGGGGAGCATATGCGGCGGCCCGTCGCGCTCCCGGGTAATCGCTGGAGCCCGCTGGCAACCGCGGGCCTAGACAGATGGTCGTCCAAGACAGAACTCGGCTTATAGACATGACTCAGGCGAAGGTGGGGGAAACCCCGCCTTTTCGTTTTGGTTTTGTTGGCGGAAGGAGCAACGCAAAAAACAACGCCACGCAAAAATAAAAAAGGGAGGGCGTACCCTCCCAAACCGACCCGGCGCTAGGGCAACACCGTACAAATCCTACGCGCGCGGACGGCTGCATTTCCGCCATCTTATGCTCGCAGAATTTTTGACGTAGCGCTGCTACGCCTGCAAATTCTGCAAACACAATCTGACGAAGATTCATCTCGTCGGCGCACGCATTCTCCATGCGGTGTTGCCCTAATTTAACGTTATGGAATCCCGAATCCGCGTCATGACGCTGTAAAAACTCTCGTAATCGTTCAGGCTGACCCGAAAATGATACACATAGAGCGATTTGTCCCGCGTCGCCATGATGACGTACCCCTTGAGCGTAACACCTTTGGATTGAACCGTATAGGTGACGTAATAGGTACCGTTGTCGCCAAGGAATGAGCCGTCGGTGCTCAGCGGGCTGAGCTCATAGGAGTCGTAGTCCTGAATCACCCGGCGGACGAACGCGGCAAGCTGGCTCTTCTTTTTGTCCGGCGTCGGAGCGATTTCAAGCGTCTTTTTTGTGAAGGTGAAGCGCGCAGGCGAATCGCCCTGTGCAACGGGTTCGACAAAGCAGATGGTGCTCGTTCCCGGTATTTGCGTCCAGGTAGATGGATAGTCAAGCGTCAGATTTCCGCTGGATGACGCGAGCTGCGCGTATTGGTAGTCCTTGGGCGATTCGACAATCGCCTCGTCGGGCGGAAGCGTCGGTACATCGCTCGTTGCCTCCGGCTCCTGCGTCGCAACCGCGTTTGCTTCGTCGACGGTGGATGTAGATGAATTGGTGCAACCTGCGGCAAGCAGGCAAAGAACGATGCACATGCAGATCAATATGCTCTTTTTCATGCCCCTCGCCTCCCGTTTTTTCACTTCTGGAGTTTCTCCGCGTCGCGTTCGCGCAGTTCCACGCGGCGGATTTTGTTGGAGATGGTCTTGGGAAGCGCGTCGACGAATTCGATGATGCGCGGATATTTGTAAGGCGCGGTCGTCTTCTTGACATGTTCCTGCAACTCTTTTTTCAACGCGTCCGACGGCTCAAATCCCTTGGCAAGTACGATGGTCGCCTTGATGATCTGCCCGCGTACCGGATCCGGCACGCCCGTGATCGCACACTCGACGACCGAGGGATGCTCAACCAGCGCCGACTCCACCTCGAACGGCCCAATGCGGTAGCCGGAGGATTTGATCAGATCGTCCGCGCGCCCCACATACCAGAGATACTCCCATTCATCGCGCCATGCGAGATCGAGCGTGTGATAAATGCCGTCGTGCCAAACCGACTGCGTGCGCGCATCGTCCCTGTAGTAGCCAAGGAACATACCCACAGGCCGTTCGCCGCGCGTGCGCACGACAATTTCACCAACCTCGCCCGCCGCGCAGGGCTTGCCGTCGTCCCCCAAGAGCTCCACGTCGAACATCGGCGTCGGCCGACCCATAGAACCGGGGCACGCCTTCATCCACGGGAATGTGCCCACCGTGACGCAAAGCTCGGTTTGACCGAAAATCTCGCGCATCTCGTGACCGGTCAGCTGCTTCCACTTGTTGAAAAGTTCTGGGCTCAGCGGCTCACCCGCTGTCGTGCAGTGGCGAAGCGCGGAAAGGTCGAACTTCGAAAGATCCTCCAACATCATAAACCGATAGATGGTCGGCGGCGCGCAGAAGGACGTCACATTGTATTTTTGGATCACCGATAAAAGATCAAGCGGCTTAAACTTTTCAAAGTCATATGCCATGACGGCGCAACCCGCGAGCCATTGCCCGTAGAGCTTGCCCCACACAGACTTTGCCCAGCCGGTCTCCGATACGGTCAGGTGCAGCCCATCCTCATCGCATTGCTGCCAATAGACGGCTGTTTGAATGTGTCCAAGCGGATAATCAAACCCGTGCGCGACCATTTTGGGCATGCCGGATGTGCCGGACGTGAAGTACATGAGCATGATCTCGTCGCGCAAAAACGGCTCCACCGGACGTGGAAAGTTCGAAACGGCCTCGGAAACGAGCTTCTCAAAATCAAGCCAACCTTCCGGTGCGCCGTCGACCGCCATGATGCGCGAAAGCGTCGGGCATTCCGGCATCGCTTCTTCGACGTGCTCTGTGAAATCACCCTGCGCGGAAGCGATGATCATCTTGATCTGCGCGTTTTCACAGCGATAGACGATGTCCTTCTTTGTCAGCAGATGGGTTGCCGGAACCGCAACCGCACCGATTCGGTGAAGCGCCATGATTGCGATCCAGAACGTGTAGTGTCGCCGAAGCACCAGCATCACAGCATCGCCCTTTTTGATACCGAGATCCTGGAGCACGTTTGCCGCGCGCATGGATAAATCGGAAATTTCGCCGAATGTCATCCGCCTTTCGCGTCCGTCTTCGTGCGCCCACATGAGCGCGCATTTGTCGGGTTCGGTCTTTGCGATCTCGTCGAGCACATCGAAAGCGAAGTTAAAGTTGTCGGGTACGACGATCTCGAAGTTGTTGAAGTAATCCTCATAGGAATCAAAGCTGGATTGCACCAGATATTTCTGATAGAGTGCCATGCGATCCTCCGTTATTTCATGACGACGGCGATAAACCGACAGTCGGTGTCGAGCGCGTACATTGCGTGGGGGATAGACGAATCGTAGTAAAGGGAATCCCCGGGGCCGAGGTACACCTCGTTCGACGCGAGCACGATCTTCATCTGACCTTCGAGCACGTAATCAAATTCCTGGCCTTCGTGGGCATGCGCCGTCTTTTTCGAGTTCGTCGGGTCGTGCTGCACCGTCACGATGAAGGGCTCCGACTTCTTGTCGCGGAAGTTGTACGCCAGATGCTCGTAATGATAGGCCTTGCGGCGATCAAACGCCAAACCCTTGCCGGCACGGGTGAGGAGATAGCCCGTCAGCTTCGGGCTTTCGCCCGTCAAAAGATCCGAAATATCGACGCCCAGCACCGATGCAATGTTGAATAGATGGCTGAATGAAAAGTCCTTTTCGCCCGCCTCGTACAGCAAATATTCATCGGCGGGAATTCCTGTCTGGGCGGCGACCGCCTCGGGCGTCAGCCCTGCGATTTCGCGTAAATCACGAATTCGTATGGCAATAATCTTGATCTGGTTGTTCATTCTCCGTCCTCCTTCAATGTATCGCCGTGGAGCGAAATCTGCTCGTTGAGCAGGTCGATATTGCCGCAGCCATGGGTAACCACGATGTCGCCCGGGTGCCAGTTCGCGCGCAGATACGTTTCCGCATCGTCAAATGTCGCTGTATAGTGTACGTCAATGCCGCGCGCACGAATGGGATCCACGAGCATCGTTGCGTGGATGTCGCCCGGGTCCACTTCGCGCGCCGCCATGATATCCGTGATCAGCAGGTGATCCGCCTTGTCAAACGTTTCGACAAAGCCCTGAAAAAGACTCTTTGTGCGCGAATACGTATGCGGCTGCCACACGGCCCAAAGCGCCCGGTGGGGTGTGAGGCTCGCGATTGTCAGCGCATTTTTGATTTCCGCCGGATTGTGACCGTAGTCGGTGTAGAGGGAAACGCCATCTGTGATGCTCGTCAATTCGTAGCGCCTGTGTGCGCCGATAAATGCAGAAAGCATCTCGGCAGCACGATCCATGTCGAGCCCGCGCAGATGTGCGCAGGCGAGCGCGGCGAGCGAATCCAGCATATTCGCCTCTCCGGATATAGAGAGATCGACATGGCACAGGATTTCGCCGTTGAGCGCAGCGTCATAAGAGGCGCAACCCTGTGCGTTGTATGTAAGGTTTGCGGGCCTGAACGCATTTTGCGCAGAAAGGCCATAGGCGATATAAGAGCGTCCCGCATGCTCCATTACGCGGCGCACGCGCATATCATCGCCCCAGCCGATGATGTGGCCGTTTTGCGGCACGCGTGCCGCAAAGGCCGCGAACGAAGCCTCGATGTGATCGATGTCCTTAAAAAAATCGAGATGATCCTCGTCGATATTCAAGATGACAGCGACGGTCGGGTGGAATTGTAAAAATGTGTTGTGAAATTCGCATGCTTCGCAGATGAAGTCCTCTCCGGAACCGCTGCGCGTCGATCCGCCGATGAAGTCGAGTTCCCCGCCGATATGGATGGTGGGGTCGACGCCCGCCGCCATGAAAATCTGTGCGATCATGGACGTCACGGTCGTCTTCCCGTGCGTACCGCTCACCCCGACGGCGAATTTCTTTCCTTCCATGAGTTGACCAATCAATTCGCTCCGTTCAATTTGCGGGATGCCAAGCGCGGTTGCCTCCCGCCGCTCGCAATTTTCCGGCCCGATGGCCGCCGAATACACGATCAGATCCGCACCATGGATGTTTTCCGGCTGATGACCAATGAAGATTAAAATGCCCTTCTTCACAAGGGCATCCGTTTTATGTGATTTTGTAAGATCGGTTCCGGTCACGGTATAACCGTTTTGCTGAAGAAGCCCCGCCAGTCCGGACATGGAACTTCCGCCGATTCCCAGGAAGTGAACCCGCCGACCGAGGTAGTTTTCGATACGTGCCTGCATTCGATAACCCTCCTTCATCGAATTATTATAAGTCAATCCCCAAATCAATGCAAGCGTTTTCCTGCAAGCCCCTTCCGGCAACGGTTAAATATGTGTGCGCACGCCGAAAATACACAGAAGGAGAACGAAAAACAAACATTTACGAATTATAATGACAGATAAACACACGAACATTCGGATTTTGGAGGCAGCCATGGATCACGTCAAGCGGGCAGAGCGCCTCGGCGCCATCACGCGGATACTTACCCAGACGCCCAATCGAATTCACAGCTTCAGCGAGTTTTGCGAGCTGTTCGGCGCGGCGAAGTCCACCATCAGCGAGGACATTGAGATCATCGCGCATTCCATCGACAGCTTTGCGGAGGGCAAGGTGGAAACGATCGCCGGAGCGTCCGGCGGCGTGCGCTTTCGCGCCATTCCCTCTGATAAGCGCGTGCGCGAGACGATCGATACGATCTGCCGGCGACTGTCGGAACCCGGGCGCATTCTTCCGGGCGGTTTTCTGTATACATCGGATGTGACCAGCGAAGCGGAAACCACGCAGGCCATCGGTGAAATTCTCGCGCGCTCTTTTTATGAGGCGCAGCCGGACTTTGTGCTTACCATGGAAACGAAGGGCATTCCCATCGCCATGATGACCGCGCGCGTGCTGGATATACCGCTTGTCATCGCCCGGCGCGACAGCCGCGCTTACGAGGGCTCGGCGGTTAAGATCAATTACATCGCCGGAAACGGCGTCGATCTTGAGACGATGGCGCTCGCGCGCCGGGCGGTCAAGCCCGGACAGAAGGCGCTCATTGCGGACGACTTCATGAAGGGCGGCGGCACGCTGCGCGGCATGACGGAGCTGATGCAGGAGTTTCAGGTCGAGGTGGTCGGCATCGGCGTCATGATTGCGACCAGCAAAAGCCCTGCGGAAAGGCTGAACGTGCGCGCGCTCGTGGAATTGGAAGGCTTTGACGAGGCGGCAGGGACTGCCTTTGTGCGTCCGAGTGCACATTTTGCACAATTGTTGTAACGATTTATTTCTGTCACTATTTTGATAATTTATGCCCCCATGTATTGAGCATCGGGGGTTTTTACTGTATAATAACAAATTGGAATGGAAGGAAGTGAACCATTTGGATATCGAGGGATTCATCAGCGCGGCATCGGAACAGCTCGGCGTACCTGGTTATGAGCGCGAGGTGGGGGACTACGTTGCGTCTCAGTTTGAAGCATATGCGGACGACATCGCGCGCGACGCGCTCGAAAACGTCATTGCCCGCGTGGGGCAGGGCGGCCCGAAGGTCATGGTCTCGGCCCATCACGACGAAATCGGCCTCGTCGTCACGCACATTGAGGACGATGGCTGCCTTCGGATTTTCCGAAACGGCGGCGTCGACCCGCGCATTCTCCCCGCGATGGAGGTCATCGTACGCACCAAGAGCGGCCCGCTCTTTGGCGTGATCGGCGCGAAGCCGCCGCACCTTCTGAGCGAGGCGGATCGCAAAAAGAACGTTCCCTATGAGGATTTGTACGTCGATATCGGCTACCCGGCCGAAAAGACGCGCGAACGCGTGCGCGTGGGCGATCCGATCGTCATGCGCGCCAAATGCGTGAAGCTCGCGGGCGGCATGATGGCCGCAAAGACCATGGACGACCGCGCGTGTGTGGCCTCCCTTTTGGTAGGCATGGAGCTCACGAGGAAGCTGCAATCGCCCGCGGAGGCGTACTATGTCGCCTCCTCGCAGGAGGAAATCGGCATGAAGGGCGCGGGCGTTGCCGCGCATGCCATCGACCCGGATTTCGCCATCGCCATCGATGTGACGCATGCGGAAGGCCCCGGCACCGGCAAGTGGGAGGCCGTGCCTGTCGATAAACTCACCATCTGCACAGGCCCAAATCTTCATCCCTCGTTGACCAAAAAGGCGGAGGAGATCGCGGATAAGTGGCACATCCCCTATGTGCGGGAGATTGAGCCGGGCGTGACGGGAACGGATGCGGCGGCGATTCAGGTCGCGCGCGGCGGCGTTCCGACGATTCTGATCGGCTTGCCGCTTCGGTACATGCACACGACCGTCGAGACGGTCAAGCTGGACGTGATTGCGGACGTTGGCAGGCTCGTCGCGCTCATCATTGACGAGGTCTCGCGCGATTGGGAGGGCATGAAATGGTATTAAAGGATTTGTGCGCCCTCCGGGGCGTCGCGGGCTGCGAAGGCCCGGTCAGAGAATTCATCCTTGAACGTGCAAAAACCTGCGCGGACGACGTCAGGGTCGACCGGATGGGCAATGTGATTGCGACAAAATACGCAAAGGTAAAATCGGATGTGACTGTGCTCCTCGACGCCCATATGGACGAGGTGGGCATGATCATCATCGGCATCAACGACAACGGGCTTTTGAGCTATGCGACCGTCGGCGGAATCGATCCGCGCGTGGTGGTCTCAAAGCGCGTGTTCGTGGGCGCGGACGCCGTGCCCGGCGTGATTGGGGCGAAGGCCATTCACCTGCAGTCGCCGGAGGATCGTGCGCGCGTGCTCGGGCACAAGGATCTTTATATCGATATCGGCGCCAAGGATAAGGCCGCCGCAGAACGGCTCGTAAAGCCGGGCGACTATGTGGCCTTTGACGGCGAGTGGATTGAATTTGGCGAAGGATATGTGAAATCGAAAGCACTTGACGATCGCATCGGCTGCGCGATCATGCTGCGCGTGCTCGAAAACGAGTATCCCGTGAACGTCGTATGCGCCTTTGTGGTGCAGGAAGAGTGCGGACTGCGCGGTGCGCGCGTGGCGCGGTACAATGTCGATTGCGATCTCGCCCTCGCGCTCGAAGGCACGACCGCCAATGACTTGGGCATGACGGATCAGCACCTCAAGGTGTGCGAATGCGGCAAGGGCGTTGCAATCTCGTTTATGGATCGTGCGTCGATCAGCAATGTCAAGTTGTTCGAGGCGCTCACAAGCACGGCAGTCACGAACAAGATTGCATGGCAGCTTAAAAAGTATATTTCGGGCGGAAACGACGCGGGCGCACTCCAGACGCGCAAGGGTCCCATTCCAACGGGCGTGTTGAGCGTTCCCTGCCGCTACATCCATTCGCCATCAAGCGTGGCGAATCTCGCAGACGTCGAAGCGCAATATGCGCTTGTCGACGCGTTCTTGAAAAGCCGCACCGGCGGTAAGGAGGATATTATATGAAGGAACTTTTGAAAACGCTGCTGTCCGCCTATGGCGCGACGGGCCGCGAGGAGAATGTCGCCTCCGTCATTCGTGAAATCGTCGCGCCTTATGTGGATGAGACGAAGATCGACGCCCTCGGGAACCTCATCTGCACCCGCCACGGCGCGGGAAAAAAGCTCATGTTCGCGGCGCACATGGATCACATCGGCTTTGTCGTCACCGACATCGACGACAGGGGTTTTTTGCGCGTGTTTAACGTCGGCGGCATCCGCTGGACGAATTCCTTTTTCCGCCATGTTGTCTTTGCGAACGGCGTGTCCGGCGTTCTCGCAGTGGAACAGGAAAACTTTGCGGACATCATGAACGACCCGAATCACATGTACATTGACATCGGCGCGTCCTCGAAGGCGGAGGCCGAGAAAATGGTCTCCCCGGGCGATGTTGCGGTGTATGCGCCGGATGTGTTTGACCTGGGCGCGGACATGCTCGCGGGCCCTGCGATGGACAACCGCGTGGGCTGCGCGGTCTTGATCGGCATGCTCAAGGCATTGAAGGAAAAAAACAACGAAGTCGTCGCGGTCTTTACGACCCAGGAAGAAGTTGGTCTGCGCGGCGCCCGCGCGGCTGCCTACGACGTAAATCCGGATATCGGCATCGCACTGGATGTGACGCTCTCGGGCGACACGCCTAAGGGTCACAAGGTTGCCATGAAGGTAGGCGCCGGTCCCTGCGTCAAGATCATGGACCGCTCGCTGGTTTGTTCCCCAAAGGTCGTCGCGCTCATGGAGGATGCGGCGGATCATGCGGGCGTCAAGTACCAGCGCGAAGTTTTGACCGCCGGCGGCACGGACGCAGGCGCGATTCAGCTGACGCGCGGCGGCGTCCATGCAGGCGTGCTCTCTATTGCATGCCGGTATGTCCATTCGGCATGCGAAGCCGTGTCGATTTCGGACGTCGAGGGTGGCGTGAAGCTGCTTGCGACGCTTGCTGATCAAAACTTGTAAAAAAATGACTTAAATTATGCCATTCGTATTGCGAAACGAATCAGTTTCGTGTATAATATATTGGAATGGCTATGACCTGATGAGAAATCACGTATGGAGGGATGTTCCCATGAGTCAAGTCCATGTCGTCGACCATCCTCTTGTACAGCACAAGCTTACGCTGATGCGCAACAAGAATTGCGGAACCAAGGACTTCCGTCAGCTTCTCGAAGAAGTCGCGATGCTGATGGCCTATGAGGTAACCCGCGCACTTCCCCTCAAGGAAATCGAAATTGAAACCCCCATCGCAAAATGCAAAAGCAAGATCATCGCCGGTAAGAAGCTGGGCATCGTACCCATCCTCCGTGCCGGTCTTGGTATGGTTGACGGCGTGACGGCACTTGTGCCGGCGGCGAAGGTCGGCCACATTGGTTTGTATCGCGATCCGGAAACCCATCTGCCCATCGAATACTACTGCAAGCTCCCTCCGGATGTCGAAGATCGCGAGCTGATTGTCCTTGATCCCATGCTCGCCACCGGCGGATCGTCCATCGCGGCGATCAATTCGCTCAAGCAGAGGGGTTGCACATCCATCAAACTCGTCTGCCTCGTCGGTTGTCCCGAGGGCGTGAAGGCGCTCACCGAGGCCCACCCGGATGTCGAGCTCTTCATCGCCGCTATCGACGATCATCTGAACGAAAACAAGTACATTGTCCCCGGTCTCGGCGATGCGGGAGACAGGCTGTTCGGCACGAAATAGGCCGACAGACCGATTTTCCAACACCGAGAAATTGGCAGGGTGAACGCGCATCGGAAACGGCCTGTGCGCGTTCCCGGATGCCAAATACGGGATACCTGTCTCTGGGCGCGGTCAGGCGTGCGATGCTTGCCTCGCGGCAAACAGGTCCGACAGCCGGATTTCAGACCCAATCTTTTTTGAAATTTGGCGCCCCGTTCTCTTGCAATTGCTTCCGGCGCGGTCGGAAGGATTGTCCCAATGAAGTGAACCGGAGGGATGAAGATGTCATCTGATATACTCAGGCGCATACAGGATGCGGAGGCTCAGGCCGATGAAATTCGGCAGGAGGCCGCGCGCGACGCACGCGACATCGTGAAAGGTGTCGAATCTGCGATTTCCGCGCAGACGCGGGATGCTCAGAAGGAGCTGCGCGATACGGTGCAGGGCGTGCTTTCCGATGCCCGTGCGGCGACAGAGGACGAAATCCGTACGCTCGAAGTTCGGCGTGCCGCCGAGCGCGAAGAGCTTCGGCGCGCGGCAAAAGAGCGCGTGAAGCTGGCGGGCGACGCGATCTTTGAAAGGATTGTTGGCTGATGGCGATCGTTGCAATGAAAAAAATGCGCCTCGTCGCCATGAAGCACGATCGCGCAAAGATCCTCCACCAGTTGCAAAAGCTTGCCGCCGTCCAGATTATAAAGGGCGATGCGGAGGAACTTGGCGCGTATGCCACCGGCGATGCGTCGCGCTTTGACGAGCTTTCCAAACAGGTTTCACGCCTCGATTCCGCAATCGCAAAGTTGAAACCCTATGATCAGGTGAAGGCAAGCATCATCGCGCCGAAGCCCGTGCGTTCCTCAGAAGACGCCGCTCAGGTGCTCGCCGCGAAGGGCGAGGTGCTGGGCGTGGTCAAACGGCTCGAGGAAATCGACCGCACGCTCAATGACCTTCGTTCCCGTGAAGCCAAGGAGAATGCGCAGGTCGCTCAGCTTTCCCAATGGGAGGGGCTCGACATTCCGCTTGAGGAAATCGGCGATACCAAAAACGCCGTGGTTCGGCTTCTGAATCTTCCGGAAAAGACGAAGGGCGCGTTTACCGCTGCGTTTGGCACCTTTCAGATTGCGCCGGAATACACGGAAATCTCGAGCGACCGGGAAGGCGTGCGCGCGTTGTTTGCATGCCATCAGATGGATCGCGCCGCTTATACGGAGGCGTTGCGCGCTTCCGGTGCTTCGGAAGTCACCTTCCAGGGCGTACAGGGCACACCCGCACTCGTGATCGATCAGCTGATGGGTCGCCTCGCGCGGATCAGCGAAGTCCGCGCGCAGCTCGCGCGCGAGACGGAGTCGCTCGCCGTGCACATCGCCGCCGTACGCACGTTGCGCGACGTGTACTATATCGAGGCAAAGCAGTCTGAGGCTTCCGCGATGTTTGCGCAGACAGAGTCCTCCTTCCTGCTCACCGCCTGGGTGCCTGCCGATGGCGCCAATCGAATCCAAAAGGCAGTTGAGCATGTCACGCGCAGTTACTCAATCGACTTCGAGGATCCCGCGGATGATGAAAAACCGCCGACGTATCTGCGCAACAAGGGTGTCATAGGCTCATTTGAAACGATTGTCAATATGTATTCGTCGCCCGATCCGCGGGGGATCGACCCGACGTTTATCATGATGCCCTTCTACGCGTGTTTTTTTGGACTCATGCTTTCGGACGCCGCATATGGCATCATTCTCGGCATTCTCACCGCGTTTGTCGCCTACAAACTGCGCGGGAAGGGCGGCATGGGTTCGCTCATGGCGATTCTGGCCGTCAGCTCCGTTGCCACCATTTTCTGGGGTGGCATGCTGGGCGGCTGGTTCGGCATTGAGGATGTGAATCCATGGATCGGCTTTACACCCATGTCGGAACCGCTCAAAATGATGGGGCTTTGCCTCGGACTCGGCGTTTTCCAGATCATCGTCGGCATGCTGATCTCCATGTATATGAAGATTCGCAGGGGTCGTTTGCTCGACGCATTGTTTGATCAGGGGCTTTGGCTCGTAATTTTCATGGGCGTTGCGTTGATTTTCGTGGATAAGACGCTCGGTTTGTCCGTCATGGCGGCTGGCGCGGGCGGCATCGTGCTCACGGCGGGGCGCGCGAAGAAAAATTTCTTCGGCAAGCTTGCGGGTGGTTTGGGCGCGCTTTACAACGTGACGGGCTATCTGTCGGATGTCCTCTCGTATGCGCGTCTGTTCGGCATGGGACTGGCGACGGGCGTCATTGCGATGGTCTTCAACAAGGTCGCAATGATGATGTGGGGCGGCGTCGTCGGCACGGTTTTCGCACTCGTCATTCTGATCGTTGGGCACGTATTCAACCTCGGCATCAACACACTCGGCGCGTATGTGCACGCGTGCAGACTCCAGTATATTGAGTTCTTTGGCAAGTTCTATGAGGACGGCGGGGTGCTTTTCAAGCCGCTCGATGCGTCCGGAAAGTACATGGATTTCGCGGATGGGGATAAGGCCGCGTAAGCGCGCCGAAAGAACCGACGCGGTCGATGATAATCACCACAATCAGGAGGAATGGATCATGTTTGACGCGTTCATGGAGAATCTTGGAACGGTACTCGCCCTGGCGGGCGCGGCGCTTGCCGTGTTGCTCGCGGGCATCGGATCGGCAAAGGGCGTGGGCATCGCTGGCGAAGCGGCCTCTGGCGTCGTGAGCGAAAGCCCGGAACTCTTCGGCAAAACGCTCGTTCTCGAACTGCTCCCCGGCACCCAGGGCATTTACGGCTTTCTCATGGGCTTCATCGTGCTTTTGAAGACCCCGCTCATGACCGCCGATGCGACGCTCACCATCGCGCAGGGTGCACTTCTTCTGTTCGCCTGCCTGCCGATCGGCCTGGTTGGCCTGTTCTCCGCAGTCGCGCAGGGCAAGGTTTCCGCGGGCAGCATTTACATGCTGGGCAAGCGCGAGGAATCTCTCGGACAGGGCATCGTTATGGCCGTTATGGTCGAGACCTACGCGGTTCTGGCGCTGCTTGCCTCCTTCCTGATGGTGAACGGAATTTAATGGTCAGAGCCTGTATGGATTGGAGGGGTTCGCTTGAACGCTGACGCGATCACAAGTAAAATATTGGAGGACGCCCGGCAAAGCGCCTCCCAAACGCTCAAGGAAGCAGACGAACGCGCGCAGAAACTGCGCGAGGACAGCGACCGCAAGGCCGAACAGGACCGCACGGCCGCGATGGAACAGGCGCGCAGGGATTGCGCCGAGTTGCGCGACCGCATGCTGCGCATGGCGGAGCTTGACCAGCGCAAGGAACTTCTTGCGATGAAGCGTACCGTCATCGACATGGCGTTTGATCAGGCACTCGAAGCCATGCGCAACATGCCTGCCGAAAAGGCGCGTGCGTTTATGGAAAAAACGCTTCTCTCCCTCGCGGAGGGCGACGAAGGCGTGATCGTCTCAAGGGGAGATGAGGCCGTGTTCGACGAATCGTTCGTCGCGCGCGTAAACGAAGCACTCAAAAAAGCCGGAAAGAGCGCCAATCTGACCCTCACGGGTGAGGTGCGCGACGCGGGCGGCGGAATTCTGCTGCGGCGTGGCGGCATGGAGGTCAATCTGACGTATCCATCCGTTCTTTCAGAGCGACGCCCCGAGCTCGAGTCCGAGGTCGTGGGAATCTTGTTTCAATGATTGGATGGAAGGGAGACACAGCATATGCCTCAGTTAAGTCGCACCTATGCGATCGGTCGCATCAGGCCGCTTGAGCGCACGCTGCTCACGCCGTCCACGCTCGAGAGGTTGATCGCTGCCGCAAGCATGCAGGAGACTGCGCGTGTCCTTTCAGACGCGGGCTGGGGCGACGCGCAGGATCAGGCGGGCATCGAGGCGCTGGCCGATCGGCATGTTTCGCAGGTTTGCGATTTGATGCGGGAGATCATGCCGGATGAGAAGGTGGTTGAGTGCTTCCTCATCAAATACGACATGCTCAACCTCAAGGCGCTTCTCAAGGCGCGCCTTCTGCGCGATGAACATCCGCCGCTTTCTCAAAACGGACTGATCGACGTCGAAAAGATGAAGCGCTGCGTCAGCGATTCCAATTACGTATCTCTCCCGGCGGAATATCGCTCCGTGCTCGATCAGATCGAGCAGCGGGTCGCCGTCGATCCGGATCCCTTTCTCGTGGACTCGCTCCTCGATCAGTTGATGTTTCGCGTCATCTGGAAGAGGCTTGACGCCGCGGTGGACTGTCCAGATGAGATTCGAGATTACTTCTCCGCGCGTGCGGACGCAGTGAACCTCTTAATCGCCCTGCGCGTCGGCGGGATCGGGCATGATGCCGATTTTGCGGCAAATCTGTTCGTTGCGGGCGGTAAGATTACGCAAAATGCACTCAGGGCGGTCGTATCTGAGCCGCAGGAGTTGCTCACCGCCGTCAAATTCCTGCCGTTTGCCGCCTATGCGCGGCGCGGTTTAGAGTCTTTTGAACAAAAAGAGGGCCTTGCGCCCATGGAAAAGCAGCTCGAGGATTATCAACTGTCGATTTTCAAGGAGCGCCGCTTTGCGACGGACAGCATTCTTCCCGTCGTGGGGTATCTGCTTGCGCGGGAGCGGGAGGCATCGGCGGTCCGGCTCATCATCACCGCGAAGGCCGCGAAGGTGTCAGAGGACGCGCTTTCCAGGAGAATGCGCCGCCTGTACACGGATTAAGGGAGGCAGAATATGGCAAAGATTGCGGCTGTCGGCCCCAGAGAGGCGGTGCTCGCGTTTAAGGCGCTGGGCATCACGGTCAAGGGCATTTCAACGCCCGAAGAAGCCTCGCGCGCTGTGTTTGATCTTGCGAACGAGGGTTATCAGGTGATCTTCATCACGGAGGCCGAAGCAGAATCCATATCGGAAACCATTTCGCGCTACAAGACAAGCGCCACGCCGGCGATCATCCCCATCCCCGGTACGACCGGTACGACGGGATTCGGCATGGCGGCCGTACGCGCCAACGTCGAAAAGGCGGTCGGTGCGGACATACTTTTTAAGGAGGAAGGTTGACCGATGCAGCAGGGAACAATCGTAAAGGTGGCGGGTCCGCTGATCGTTGCCGAAGGCATGGGCGAGGCCACGATGTACGACGTCGTGCGCGTCTCTGACAAGCGGCTCGTCGGTGAGATCATCGAGCTGCGCGGCGACCGCGCCTCGATTCAGGTTTATGAGGAAACGGCAGGTCTCGGCCCGGGCGAACCCGTATATTCCACGGGTGCCGCGCTCTCGGTCGAACTGGCGCCGGGTTTGATCGAGTCCATTTTCGACGGCATTCAGCGCCCGCTGACAGAAATCAGGCGGCGCGTTGGCGACCGCATTACGCGCGGCGTCGTCGTCGATTCACTGGATCGCGAGAAGAAATGGGTGTTTGAACCCGTCGTGAAAGTCGGCGACAAGGTGAAGGGCGGCTCCATCCTCGGCCTCGTTCAGGAAACGGCCGTCGTCGTTCACAAGATCATGGTGCCTCCGGGTGTCGAGGGAACGGTGGAGGACATCAAGACAGGCTCATTCACAATCGTCGAACCCATTTGCACCGTTAAGACTCCGGCTGGCGAGACAAAGGAGATCCAAATGCTCCAGCGCTGGCCCGTCAGAAAAGGTCGCCCCTACAAGGAAAAGCTCGCGCCGGAGATTCCGATGATTACCGGACAGCGCGTCATCGATACCTTCTTCCCGATCGCGCGCGGCGGCGTCGCGGCAGTGCCCGGCCCCTTCGGCAGCGGCAAGACCGTCGTACAGCACCAGCTCGCAAAGTGGGCGGATGCCGATATCATCGTCTATGTCGGTTGCGGCGAGCGCGGCAACGAGATGACGGACGTTCTGATGGAGTTCCCGGAGCTTCACGACCCCCGCACGGGTGAAATGCTTATGAAGCGTACCGTGCTGATCGCCAATACATCCGACATGCCTGTTGCGGCGCGCGAAGCATCGATCTATACGGGTATTACCATCGCCGAATACTACCGCGACATGGGCTATAAGGTCGCCATCATGGCAGACTCCACGTCCCGCTGGGCGGAGGCGTTGCGCGAAATGTCGGGCCGCCTTGAGGAAATGCCCGGCGAAGAAGGCTATCCCGCTTATCTCTCGAGCCGCATCGCGGAGTTTTATGAGCGCGCGGGTTCGGTTGTCTGCCTGGGCGACGATGGACGCGAAGGCGCAATTTCCGCCATCGGCGCGGTTTCCCCACCCGGCGGTGATATCTCGGAGCCCGTTTCGCAGGCAACGCTGCGCATCGTGAAGGTCTTCTGGGGTCTTTCCGATAAGCTCGCTTATCAGCGCCACTTTCCGGCTATCGATTGGTTGCAGAGCTATTCACTCTACGTCGATCGCCTTGAAAAGTGGTTTGACGACGCCGTGTCGCCCGCTTGGATCGCCAATCGGCAGGAGGCCATGAACCTTTTGCAGAAGGAGTCCGAGCTCAACGAGATCGTGCGTTTGGTTGGCGTAGACGCCCTCGGCTGGAAGGACAGGCTGACGCTCGAAGTCACCCGTTCCATCCGCGAGGACTACCTCCACCAGAACGCCTTCGACGAGGTTGATACCTACACCTCGCTTTCGAAACAGTCGCGCATGATGGGACTGATACTCGATTACTATAAAAAGGGTCTTGCTGCGCTCGACGCCGGCGCGGACTTTTCGAAGGTCACCTCACTTCCCGTGCGCGAGCGCATTGGTCGCGCCAAGTACATTCCGGAGGATGAGATTGCCCAGTTCGACAAGATCGAAACCGAGCTTAACGAGCAGATGGGCGCGCTGACGGAGGAGGGACGCTGACATGCTGAAAGAATATTCAACGATCCGCGAGGTCGTCGGCCCGCTGATGGTGGTTGACGGGGTGAGCGGCGTCAAGTACGACGAGCTTGTCGAAATCCAGCAGCAGAGCGGCGAGGTACGCATGGGGCGCGTGCTCGAAATCGACGGTGACCGCGCCATGCTCCAGCTCTTTGAATCCTCACAGGGACTCAAGATCGATACCTCGAAAGCGCGCTTCCTCGGTCGTTCCATCGAGCTTTCGGTTTCTATGGATATGCTTGGCCGCGTGTTTGACGGCCTTGGCCGCCCGCGTGACAATGGTCCGGAAGTGATTCCGGAGATGCGCCTCGACATGAACGGCGCACCGATCAATCCCGCTTCGCGCGATTATCCCGACGAGTTCATCCAGACGGGTATCTCGGCCATCGACGGTTTGAACACCCTCGTGCGCGGCCAGAAGCTGCCGGTGTTCTCGGGCTCGGGTCTTCCGCACGCAAACCTCGCCGCGCAGATTGCGCGTCAGGCGAAGGTGCTTGGCGGCGGCTCGGAAAAGTTCGCGGTCGTGTTCGGCGCGATCGGTATTACGTTTGAAGAAGCCGATTTCTTTATCTCGGATTTCCGCAAAACAGGCGCCATCGATCGTGCGGTTCTGTTTATGAATCTCGCCAACGACCCGGCCATCGAGCGCATCGCAACCCCGCGCATGGCGCTGACTGCGGCCGAGTATCTGGCGTTTGAAAAGGGCATGCATGTTTTGGTCATTCTGACCGACATCACCAACTACGCAGAGGCCCTGCGCGAGGTTTCGGCAGCGCGCAAGGAGGTTCCCGGCCGTCGCGGCTACCCCGGCTATCTCTACACCGACCTTGCCTCGCTTTATGAGCGCGCGGGCCGCGTGAAGGAGCGCCCCGGCTCCGTGACCATGATCCCGATCCTCACCATGCCCGAGGACGACAAGACCCACCCGATTCCCGACTTGACGGGCTACATCACGGAGGGTCAGATCATTCTCTCTCGCGAACTGTATCGCCACGGTGTGCAGCCGCCAATCAACGTGCTTCCCTCGCTTTCGCGTCTGAAGGACAAGGGTATCGGCAAGGGCAAGACCCGCGAAGACCATGCAGCGACCATGAACCAGCTCTTCGCCGCCTATTCGCGCGGCAAGGATGCGAAGGAATTAGCCGTCATTCTTGGCGACGCCGCGCTTTCAGATGTCGATAAGCTCTATGCGCAATTCGCAGACGAGTTTGAAAACAAGTACGTGTCGCAGGGCTATGACACCAACCGCTCCATTGAAGAGACGCTGAATCTCGGCTGGGAGCTTCTCTCGATTCTCCCGCGCGCGGAGCTCAAGCGTATCCGCGACGATATGCTGGACAAGTACCTCGGGGCGAAATCGGAGGACCAGTAAATGGCGCTTCTCAGTGTAAACCCGACGCGCATGGAGCTTACGCGCCTGAAAAAGCGGCTCGCAACCGCTACGCGCGGGCATAAGCTCCTCAAGGACAAGCGCGACGAGATGATGCGTCGGTTTGTCCTGCTCATCCGCGAGAACGCACGGCTGCGCGAAGAGGTCGAAAGGCGGCTTTCCGAAGCGCTCGGGCAATTCGCGCTCTGCCGCGGGCTCATGGAACCGCAGGTTCTGGAGCAGGCGGTGATGTATCCGGCGCGCACGGTTGATCTCACGGTCACCATGCGCAACATCATGTCGGTCAATGTGCCAAAGATCGACGTGACGGCAGGGGAGCCACGGCTCTCCTACGGTCTTGCACAGACCTCCGCCCAGCTTGACGGCGCGATTTCGAGTCTTGCAGAACTTCTGCCGGATATGATTAAGCTTGCAGAGATCGAAAAGACGTGCAACATGCTTGCGGATGAGATCGAAAAGACCCGTCGCCGCGTGAACGCGCTCGAATATGTCATGATCCCGGACCTCACGGAAACCATTCGGTTTATTACCATGAAGCTTGACGAGAGTGACCGCTCGGCGACGACCCGGCTCATGAAGGTCAAGTCCATGATCGCGGAACGCAACGCCGTTTCGTAAACCAGCGGGAGGCGCATATGCTCGAACACACCGGCACAATGGAAATTCGGACGCAGCGTCTCCTTTTGCGTCGATTCCGTGAAGGCGATGAAGCCCAGATGTATCAAAACTACACTTCCGATCCGGAAGTGACGAAGTATCTCACCTGGCCGCCGCATAAATCGCAGAACGTCACCCGAAACTATCTTTCGGTCATCCTTCCCGAGTACGAGAGTCCGGACACCTATCGTTGGGCCATCGAGTACGAGGGTGAAGTGATCGGCGCAATCGACGCAGTGGATGTGGATACGCAAAACGAGAATTGCGAGATCGGCTATTGCATGGGTAAGGCGTGGTGGGGAATGGGGATCATGACCGAGGCGCTCAAGGCCGTCCTCGATTTCATGTTCACACAGCCTGTCTTTTACTGCGTCCACGCGCGCCATGATGAGATGAATACCGCCTCAGGGCGCGTCATGGCAAAGGCCGGCATGACCTATGAGGGCATGCTGCGTGCCCGCAGGAAGAAAGAAAGCGGATATTTCGGCCTTTGTCATTACTCGATCACGCGAAAGGAATTCCTGGCGAAATAAGTGGACATTTCCTATGAGCTGCGCGCACGCGTCGCGCTCGAAGCCGCGGGTTTTCGCAAGGCGCATGCGCTCGGTCAAAATTTCATACTCAATGAAAGCCTGATCTCCTCGCTGATGGAAGCGGCGGGGGTCAGGCCTGATGATTTTGTACTCGAAATCGGGCCTGGTGCGGGCGTCATGACCGCCCTGTTATCCGACTGCTGCGCGAAGGTGCTATCCATTGAGATTGACGAAAAGTTAAAGCCTGTGCTGACGGACGTCCTGCGCGGCAAGGAAAACGTACGGGTGGAATACATGGATGCCATGCGTGCGAGCGTTACCGCGTTGACACACAATTATTTTGGTGAAAGCCCCTTCCGCGTCGTTGCCAATCTCCCTTACTATATCACCTCTGATGTCATCGAAAAGCTCGTTTCAACCAATCTTCCGATCACGGATATTTGCGTGATGGTGCAAAAAGAGGCTGCGGAGCGCATCCTCTCACACCCCGGAACGAAAAAGTGGTGTGCGCTTGCCGCGACGATCGACTATTTTGGTACGCCCGAGGTATTGTTGGATATTCCGCGTACGGCTTTCGAGCCGCCGCCGCATGTGGACAGCGCATTTTTGCGCATTGGCGTGTACGCCGAAAAGCCCGTTCAGGCGCGAAGCGACGAGATGATGAAGCGCGTGATTGCGGCGGCGTTTCTCATGCGCCGTAAAAAACTCGCCAATAATTTGAAGGCCGCCTTCTCCATTTCACAGGAGGTCGCAGCCGCATGCCTCGCAGAAGCGGAAATTGATGCAGATGTACGCGGAGAAGTACTGGACATTGCGGCACTCGCACGGCTGAGCGACGCAATTTTACGGGTCAGGGGGGCGGAAAGATGAACGAGTTTGTCGCGCGGCTGACGGAGTATTTTGAGATTTTTGCGCAGATCAGCATCACACTTCTCGAATTCTTTGGCGTCGTCGTGCTCGTCATTGGCGCGCTGAAGGCGATCGTCAACTATTTCCGCAAAAATAATCACCTGCGCCTCAACCTCGCGCAGGCCATCGCACTCAGTCTCGAATTTAAACTCGGCGGCGAGATTCTCCGCACGAGTGTCGTGCGCGATTGGTCGGAGCTTGGGATCCTGGGTGCGATTATTCTCCTGCGCGCAGCGATGACATTGCTTATCCATTGGGAAATCAAAAATGAAGAAGCCCGCTGCGATTGAGCGGAATAAAAAGCGGGAGCAAGTTGCTCCCGCTTTTTTGTGCGGTCAGTCGTACTGAATGCAATCGAGGATCGCGCCGATTTCTGCGTATCCCGTCGTTTCGTCCACATAGACGCTCTCGTTCGCGCCCTTGTGCGCCACCCGCACGATCAAACAGCCGCGCGCAGTGGGCAAGTAGCAGCTGAATGTCTGCTGATATTCCTTGACGGGCTGCCCGTTTTCGTCCAGAATCACTTGGCCGTTCTCGTCCTTTTTCTCCTGCCAGAACGTATACCAATAGGCGCTTCCCGTCCGCCTGCCGCGGGAGAATGCCGTAAGCGCATGGACATCGCCATTGGGGAGCATCGATCCGATCTGTGACTGGACATTCCGCGCGGTCGCCTGGGCATCGGAATTTTCTCCGTAGAGAAACGCGTAGGCGTAGGCTTCGTCGTGCGGATAGATGTAGATCCCCGTTTCGTTGCCATCTTCATTGACAGGTTCGACCGTCACCTCAGCGTCGAGCGGCGTAAAATCATACGAGCCGTACAGGTAATACTTCGGCTTGTTCGATGTCCCCTCATTGACGACGATGGGATTGACGACGTCTGTTACGACCTTGCCCTTTTTAACCGGAAGGGAATCGTCGCGTGCCTCCTGTATGACAAAGTAGGCTGCAACGCCGAGCAGAATGGCGCCCAATACCGAAAGAACCACGCCCCATTCCCATTTTTTGAGATACGGCTTCTTGCCTTGGGGCTTTACATAATGCCCGTTTGCGCCCACTGAAAACACCTCTTTGCCTTGGATTGATCTCATTATAACATGCACAAAAAGAAAAAACCACCCCTCCGCGCTGATATGCGTCCTCTTCGGCAACCGATTCCGGTGGCGTCGCAGACAGCTTGTGCCACCTTGTCGACGGCGATGGACCAGGTTCCCTGTCCAACTTCGGGGATTTTCACACCGTTTGACAGCGTGAATGTTTCGTTCAAAATCATATTCATTCGCCCGCCTATCTCGACGCAGAGAATCGGATTCCCTTTACTGGCATCAGAATCGGAACGGGTACCTGAAAGGGAGGCGGTATGGATGCTGACAAGTGAGCAGCTCGTCGCATTTGCGGAAAACGTATTGTGCGTTCTCAATGCGACGGGGGTCATCACGATGAGCCAGTCGGAAGCGATCAATGACGTTGTGACGGTGGTGCTCGGCGCGCTCTCAACGTTTGGCATCGTCAACAACATGACAGTCGCGGTGCGGCTGCAGCATACCAAAACCATCGATCACCCGTCATCGGATTTCGAATTGGCATATTCTTGAATGATGGGCGTTCTGAAAACGCAGAAAAGCACCTAAATTAGGTGCTTTTCACTTGAATTTGGTGCCGGCGGTGGGACTTGAACCCACACGGTATCGCTACCAACGGATTTTGAGTCCGTCACGTCTGCCATTCCATCACACCGGCGTGCTCAAATATTATAACGCATATCGATAGGTAAAATCAACCCCTTTGCAAAAATTCATTTATCGTGTATAATGATTTCGTTTGGAGGTGTGTGCATGCTCAGTGTCATGGATCGCGAAAGGGAGGAGCAGTTAATCGCCCGTGCGGCGTCGGGAGACGGCGTTGCATTTTCGGATCTGATGGCGATGCATGAAAGTCGCATGTTTGCGGTCGCTCTGCGCATGTGCGCAAATCGCGAGGATGCACAGGATTGCTTGCAGGATGCCATGATCCGCATCTATCGCTCCATTTCCGGGTTCCAGGCAAAATCTTCATTTTCGACTTGGGTGTACCGCATCACGATGAATACCTGCCTTGACGAGCTTCGAAGGCGCAAGGTGCGCGGGGCAGCTTCGCTCGATACGCTGCTCGATGGCGGCTGGTCGCCGTCCGACGAGGAGGATGTGCCGGAGAAATACGCCATCCAGTCAGAACAGCGGCGCACGCTCGATCAGGCGATTGCGGAACTTCCGGAGGACATGCGCTCTGCCATCGTCCTGCGCGACATACAGGGATTTTCCTATGACGAGATCGCGGAAATGCTGACTGTGAACATCGGTACGGTAAAATCGCGCATTAGTCGCGGACGCGAACGTCTTCGGCATATTTTAAAGGATCATATGGAACTTTTTGAATAGCCCGGCGTCTAAATTTCGAAAGCTTGAGACAGAGGTGATTGCGCGTGAAATGCGATGAATGGATGGGCATGCTGGACGCGTTCGTCGACGGGGAACTTGGCGGCGACGCGCGGGAAGGCATCCTTCAGCATGCGCGCGCATGCGAAAAATGCGCGCTCGAGTTGAAGCGCGCCGAGAAACTGAAACAGATGCTTGCGGGGCTTGATGATGGCGTGCGGGTGCCGCTCGCGGCCCAGGCGGCTTGGCGCAATGCAGTGAAGGCCGAAGCGCGAAAGAAGCGCGCGCGCGGAATCTACCGTGTGGCGGGCGCAGTTGCGGCGGCGTGCGTGGTACTCGTCGGCGTGGCTGCGGGTTTGAACCTCTTCGGTTCGTCAACGACCCATGACCCGGTGGGAAATTTAGCGGGTCAATCTTCGGACGCGGCATCGTTTGCGTTTGTGGAACCCGATGGAAACGAGAATGCCCAGACGCTTAAAATGATGCCAAGTGCATCTGAGCCCGTGGAGCGGACTTCGACCGTACGCATTTCGGCGGACGATATCGCCGCAGCGGTCGATACGGTCAATTCGCTGGTTGACGAGTTCAATGGCTCCGTCGACGATCGCTCTGTCAGCGCATCCACCGCCTACATGACGGCCTCCATTCCCGCCGGGGAATATGATGCGTTCATCGATTCGCTGTCCTACGCGGGCAAGGTCGATGTCATGCAGGAAAGCGATGCCGATGACGATATGGTCTCGGTTTCGATTACGATTCAGTAAAATAGGCAAAACTAGGCGCGATTGACTGGAATTTCCAGTAATCGCGTCTATTTTTTACTTTTTACAGTGCATTTTAGACATATATTTGTTTTATACTATCCTTGCAAATAAACGCGGGGGGGACTTTTGTTGAAGACGAAAAGCCATCTCTTGCTCGGGCAATACATCGTGCGGGGCATCGGATCAAGCATCCGCTGGGCGCAGCGCTGGGCATTTGTGTTCGGCTGTGTCGAACCGGATTATAACTATCTCACTTACCTGCGCGGCTCGATTTCAAACCGCATGTTTTCCGGACATACGTTTGAAAGCACGGCCGAATATATCAGCGAGGCAATCATGCGGCTCGAAACGCGCGGTCATTTTCGCTATCGGGACTATTACCGCCTCGGGAAACTCATTCACTATGTGGTCGACGCGTTCACCTACGCGCACAATAAGAATTTTCCCGGTTCCCTGCCGGATCATCGCAGCTACGAAATGGAACTCAAGGAGCAGTTTGCCGAGTTTCTCTCAAAGCGAAAGGCGAATGCCGTGTCTTCCATGAAGCCGCTGTACGAGGCGCTCGTCGACGAACATGCGCGCTATATGAAGATGCCCGCCTCGAAGCAGAAAGACATGAACTTCGTCGAGCAGGTCGCTTGCATGCTGTTTTCGCAACTGACCCCAAACATCGCATAAGGGAAAACCGGATCGTGCACCGATCCGGTTTTCTGTTATAATGAAACAAAGCAACGGCGGTCAAGCGCGGCTTGGCCGCTTTCGTGTATCATTGTGCGTGCGGGGAGGTGGGAAGATGTTGCCGGAGGCAGTCGAAGCAATCGGTCGGGCGCAGGCACTCATTGAGGCAAATCTCACAGAGGAAATCACGATGAAGCAGCTTGCAAACGCTGCGGGGTATTCCGTCTGGCATACCGCGCGGATGTTCCGCGAACTGACGGGTAAATCGCCCTTCGAGTACATTCGGGCACGGCGCCTGTCCCATGCGGCGCTCCGTCTGCGGGACGGCAAAGAGCGGGTGATTGATGTGGCGCTCGCGTTCACATTTGACTCAAACGAGGGCTTCACGCGCGCGTTTACGCGGGCATTTGGCGTGTCCCCGGGCGCGTATGCGCGCATCGCGCCGCCGATTTACCTGTTTCTGCCGGAGAACGTCGTCCAATCCTACCGCGCAATGAACCGAGAGGATGTGACCAACATGGAATTTGATGCCAAGAGAACGATCTTTGCACAGGTGATCGAGCGCCCCGCGCGCCGGCTCCTTCTCAAGCGCGGGCTAAAAGCGACCCACTACTTTGAATACTGCGAGGAAGGCAACTGCGACGTTTGGGGCGTTTTGTGCAGCGCAAAGGAAGCGATCTATGAACCCTGCGGGCTCTGGCTTCCGCAGCACTTGATGACCGAAGGCACGTCGCACTACGTGCAGGGTGTCGAGGTTCCTACGGACTATGCCAAGACGCCGCCCGCCGGGTTTGAGGTGATCGATCTCCCGCCCGCGACGTACATGGTGTTCCAAGGTGAACCGTATGCGGACGACGAGATGTTTGGCGCCGCAGTACAGGAGGTTTGGAAGCACCTCGAGACATTCGATCCCAAGGTCTACGGCTACGCGTGGGACCCTGAAGCAGCGCCGCGCTTCCAACTCGCGCCGATGGGCTATCGCGGCTATATCGAGGCGCGCCCCGTAAAGCGCGTGTAATCAGGAAGAATAAAAAGGATGCGCCCCCAAACGGGACGCATCCCATTTTATGCCCTTATGCCCACCACATCTGCCCGAAATCCTCGAACATCATGACGTCCTTGAGCATCGCGATTGCCTTTTCAAGTCCCTCCGCCGGGCTCATGAGGCTGTCCTCGTGCTCGATGGAAATGCATCCGTCGTAGCCGACCATCCTGAGCGCGGACATCATGTCCTTCCACGTCTGGTGCGCGTGACCATAACCCACCGAGCGGAACACCCACGCGCGGTTGATCTCGTCGCCGTAGGGCTTGGTGTCTAAAACGCCGATCTTCGCGGTGTTGATCTCATCGACCTTTGTGTCCTTCGCGTGGAAGTAGTAAATGGCGTCGCCCAGATAGCGGATCGCCGCGACCGGATCAATGCCCTGCCAGAACAGGTGCGAGGGATCGAAGTTCGCGCCGATCGTGTCGCCTACGGCGGCGCGGATGCGCATCATGGTCTCGGGATTGTAGACGCAGAAGCCTGGATGCATTTCAAACGCGACCCGCACGCCGTGCGCCTTGCAGAATTCCGCTTCCTTCTTCCAGTAGGGAATGAGCACCTCGTCCCACTGGTATTTCAGGATCGCGGTATAGTCGTCCGGCCACGGGCATGTGACCCAGTTGGGAGTCTTGTCCTCCGGCGATCCGCCGGGGCAGCCGGAGAAGGTCACGACCGTCTTGACATTCAGCTTCTCCGCCAGGAGAACCGCAGCTTCAAAATCATCATGGAACTGCTTCGCAACCGCCTTGTCCGGATGCACGGGGTTCCCGTGGGTGGAGAGCGCGGCGATCTCGAGATTGTACTTTTCAAGGGTCTTTTTCAGGCCTTCGATCTTCGCCGGGTCCTTCAAAAACGCGGCCGCATCGACGTGCGCCTTTCCGGGGTATCCGCCGCAGCCGATTTCAACTGCCTGTACGCCCTGCGCGGCAAGGTATTTGCACGCATCGTCAAACGACCTGTCCTGCAAAAGCACGGCAAAAACGCTGAGTTTCATGATTTGATCCTCCTCTAAATTGGTAAGAAATACGCTGCGCTCATTATACATCAACAAGCGGGGGGAATCAAGCTTGACAAAGCGCCTGTTGTGCTGCTAAAATGAAATGATCGATTTTTACGGATGGTGAAGCGGATGTACGTCGTCGTTGGACTTGGGAACCCGGGGAAAAAGTATGAGCACACGCGGCATAACGTGGGCTTTGACGTCGTGGACATCCTTTCTCAGAAGCACCATATCCTCATGGGGAAGCGCCATGGAAAGGCCATTACGGGCGAGGGGACGATCGGCGGCAATCGGGTTGCGCTGTGCCTTCCGCAGACGTTTATGAACCTCTCGGGCGAGAGCGTTGTGCAGCTCATCAGCTGGTATAAACCCCAATCCGATCAGTTGATCGTGGTCTATGACGACGTCGATCTCCCAGAAGGGAAGATACGCTTTCGCACCTCCGGCAGTGCGGGCACACACAATGGCATGCGCAACATCATATACCTTCTCGGAAGGGACGACTTTCCGCGCGTGCGCGTGGGCATCGGCCGTCCGCCGGCGTACATGGACCTCAAGGATTATGTGCTCATGGGCTACGATACGAAAGAGCTTCGCCAATCGATGTTTGATTCGTACATGCTCGCGGCCGATATCGTGACCGAATATATCAGATCGGGCGCGGATGGTGCCCGAAAACTCATCTCCGCAGCAGGGACAAAAGGAGAGTAAAATGCTGTCAGACGACAAATTCGCTTGTCTTTTTACACCTCTGGACGAACTGACCGAATTTACAGCCCTGACGGGCGCTCTTGTGCGCGGCGGCGTGTACGCGGCTTACGGACCGGATGACAGCCAGCGCTCACATATCCTCTCAGCCCTCTGTCGCAAGACGGGGCGTCCCCTTCTCATTCTGACGCCCACCGACATGAACGCGCAAAAAACCACCGAGGACATGAACGCGCTCCTCGGCGGCGGCTGCATGTTCCTGCCTGCGCGGGATATTTCGTTTTTAAAGACAGCGGCTGCGAGCCGCGAGCTTTCCATGCGCCGCATTGAGGCGCTTGGCGAGGCGGCAACGGGCGCACTCAAGGCGCTCGTGGTTCCGGTGGACGCCATGGCGCATAGGCTCATGCCCAAAAAGCGCTTCCAGGAGCGCATCCTTTCGCTCGACGAGTCCATGCGCATGCAGCCGGGCGAAATGATCGAGCGCCTCGTGGATGCGGGCTATGAGCGCGTGCAGCTTGTGGAAGGCCGCGGACAATGCGCCCTGCGTGGCGGCATACTCGATGTTTACCCCGTTGGGGAGCCGAATGCCCTTCGCGTGGAGTTTTTCGACGACGAGATCGACTCCATCCGCTCCTTTGACGTCATGACGCAACGGTCGATCGCGCGCATGAAATCCGCGCGCATCTATCCCGCCGACGAGATGCTGCCCACCGGCGATGAGTGCATCAAGGCTGCGCACGAACTGGGTCGTATGCTGCGCGCGCGCGGAACCGCGCTCGAGACGGAGGACCGACAAAAGCAGATCGAGCGCGAATTCGACCTGACGCCCGTCGAGGACTTTTTGCAGCTCGCCTATGAGCATACGGAGGATGACGAGCTGCCTGAATTCGGCGCGCTTGCCATCAAACAGCCCAAGAAAAAAGAACCTCCGAAAAAGTCGGTCGCCGAACGCATCCTGCCGCCCAGGAGCACATTGGAACGCAATTTCCGTGAAACGCTCGACGCGCTTGAAACGGGGCGGCGCTCCGAGGGCTTTGATGCGCTTGTCCCGGTGCTCTTGAAGTACGCAGACACGGCGGCAGATTACCTTGATGATCCCATTATCGTGTTTGATCAGCCCGAACGGCTGCGCGAGCGCTGTGAAAATCGTGCGCTCGAGTTCCGCGAACAGTATGTCGCGGCGCTTGAGCGCGACGAGGCGCTCCCGGCGCAGGGCGAACTTTTGCTTTCCTATGATGAACTGCTCGCGCGCTTTTCGGAAACGACAACGCTCATCATGGATCCGTTTCTGCGCACCGAGAAGGATTTCAAGCCGCAGGGACTGTTTCAGTTCGAATGTCGCAATGCCACCGGTTACCAGACAAACGTGAAGGAACTTGCGGGCGACCTGAAGCGCATGTCCGCCGACGGCTGGAAAATTGCGCTGCTTGCGGGCGGCATGGCGCGCGGGCAGCGGCTCGAGAGTGCGCTTATCGGCTTCGGGGTAACGGCGCGCTATTCGGAGGAGATTCCGGATGCGCTCGTTTCGGGCACGCCGATGATCTTCCCGCTCGGCATCGGGCGAGGCTTTCTCTATCCCAAGATTAAGCTCATGGTGGTATCGGAGTCGGACGTCTACGGCCTATCCCGCCAGAAATCGCGCGCGCGCGCCAAGACGGGGGAGAAGCTCGCCGCGTTTACCGAGCTCAAGATCGGCGATTACGTCGTCCACGAAAACCACGGCATCGGCCAGTATATGGGCACGATCCGGCTCGCGAGCGAGGGCACCTATCGCGATTTCCTGCACATCCGCTATCAGGGGACCGATAAGCTCTACGTCCCGACCGATCAACTCGATCGGGTGCAGAAATACATCGGTTCGGAGGGAGAGGCGCCCAAACTCAACAAGCTTTCGGGCGGCGAATGGCAAAGGCAGAAGGCCAAGGTTAAAAATTCCATTCGTGAGATCGCCGGCGAGCTGTTAAAGCTCTATGCCCATCGCGAGGCGACAGCAGGCCATCCCTTCGATCCGGATACACCTTGGCAACGCGAGTTTGAAGACAGTTTCCCCTTTGAGGAGACGCCCGATCAGCTCACCGCCATCCAGGAAATCAAGCGCGACATGGAAAAGCCGAAGATCATGGACCGGCTTCTGTGCGGCGATGTCGGCTATGGAAAGACCGAGGTCGCGCTGCGCGCAATCTTCAAGGCCGTCATGAGCGGCAAGCAGGCGGCGCTTCTTGCGCCGACGACCATCCTCGTTCAACAGCACTATGCGACCATGATGAACCGCTTTCATGGCTTCCCGGTTAAAATCGAGACGCTTTCGCGCTTCAAGACAGCGGCGGAACAGAAAAAGGTCATCAACGACCTCAAAAGTGGCGAACTTGACGTCGTGATCGGCACGCATCGCCTGCTCGCCAAGGACGTTGGCTTTAAGGATCTGGGGCTCCTCGTCGTCGATGAGGAACAACGCTTCGGCGTGTCGCATAAGGAGTCCATTAAAAAGCTCAAGCAAACGGTGGACGTTTTAACGCTCACCGCAACACCCATTCCGAGGACGCTTCACATGTCCATGGTCGGCATTCGCGACATGAGCCTTCTCCAGTCTCCACCCGAGGAGCGGTATCCCGTGCAGACCTATGTCGTCGAGTATTCGGATGGTCTCGTGCGCGATGCGATCCTGCGCGAGCTTTCGCGCGGCGGACAGGTATACGTGCTCTATAACCGCGTGCAAACCATTGAGATCATGTACGCAAGGCTTAAAAAGCTCGTTCCGGAGGCGCGCATCGCAGTCGGCCATGGGCAGATGCGCGAACATGCGCTCGAAGACGTCATGCTCGATTTCTATGAGGGCAAGTTCGACGTGCTTCTCTGCACGACCATCATCGAGGCGGGCCTCGACGTGCCGCGCGCCAATACGCTCATCGTCTGCGATGCGGATCGCTTTGGTCTTTCGCAGCTTTATCAGCTCAGGGGCCGCGTGGGACGCTCGAATCGGCTTGCGTACGCTTACCTCACGGTCAATCCCTCGAAGGTTTTGACCGAGACGGCGGATAAACGCCTCTCCGCCATCCGTGAGTTTACCGAATTTGGTTCCGGCTTCCGCGTGGCAATGCGCGATCTCGAAATTCGCGGCGCAGGCAATCTCCTCGGCTCCGAGCAGAGTGGCTTCATGGCATCCGTTGGTTACGATCTGTACGTTAAAATGATCGAGGAAACGGTTTCCGAAATGCGCGGCGATGCCTCCCAGGGCGACATCGATACGCGCGTGGACATTAAAATCGACGCCTACCTCCCGTCCGAGTATGTTTCAAACGACATTCTGCGGGTAGAGATGTACAAGAAAATCGCCTCCGTCAAGTCGGATGCCGACCGGGACGACCTCGTGGAGGAACTCATCGACCGGTTTGGCGATCCCAATCGTCCGGTCATGAACCTCATTGCCATCGCGCGGATGAAAAACCTGTGCGGGCGGGTTGGCATCGACCTTGTCACCGTGCGCGGGGATCAAATCCACATGCGGTTCTCCATTTCGGCTGACATCGACCTCATGAAGGTTCTGATGGCAGCGAAAAACCACGAGGATCACCTGCGCTTCATGGGCGGGAATCCGCCGACTCTGGTCTATTCTGACAAGAAAAACATGACTGCAGAAGAACTGCTCAATGGTGCCAGCGATGTCATGAGCGCCGTGGTCGAGGATTTTCTTGCCACAGGCCAAGAACAAGAACCAGACGAAAGTCTGCAAAAAACAGACGAAAGTCGTTAATGGAGGCGGGATGGATACACGTTTTTTACCGGTGACCTTGGAGGAGGTGCGCGCCCGTGGTTGGGACGCGCCGGACTTCGTTTACGTAACCGGAGACGCCTATGTCGATCATCCGTCCTTTGGCCTCGCAATCATCTCGCGGGTGCTCGAACACGCGGGCTATCAGGTTGCCATGCTCCCGCAGCCCGATTGGAAGACATGCGACGCGTTTAAGGCGTTTGGGCGCCCGAAGATCGGCTTTCTGGTCACGGCAGGCGTCATCGATTCCATGGTCAATCATTATACGGCAGCAAAAAAAACGCGCTCCGAGGATGCGTATTCCCCGGGCGGCAAGGCGGGGCATCGGCCCGATCGCGCGACCATCGTCTATGTCAATCGCATCCGCGAGGCCTACGGCAATATCCCCGTCGCCATCGGAGGCGTCGAGGCGTCACTCAGACGGTTTGCACATTATGATTATTGGGACGACCGGGTGCGCAATTCCATGCTCGTGGACGCGGGTGCGGACATCCTTATGTTCGGCATGGGCGAACGGATGATCCTCAAGGTTGCGCAACGCATGCAAGAGGGCGGCGATTATTCGGACGTGCGCATTCCCGGTACCTGCGTCATGGGCAAGGATGTGCCGGAGGGTTTTCTTGAGATCGAATCATCCGCAACCGTCGCGCGGGACAAGCGCGCATATGCCCGCGCGTTCAAGGTGCAATATGACCAGCAGGATCCCGTGCGCGGAAAGCCCATCGCACAGAAACACGGGAAGAAATATCTTCTTCAGAATGTGCCGGACATGCCGCTCTCACGTGCGGAACTCGACGCAACATACGCGCTCCCGTATGCGCGCACATGGCATCCCATGTATGACGCCGCAGGGGGCATTCCCGCGCTCGAGGAAGTCAAGTTTTCCATCGCATCCGTGCGCGGTTGCTTCGGCGCTTGCAGTTTTTGCGCATTGACGTTTCATCAGGGCAGGATTGTAACCAGTCGCAGCAGGGAGTCTATCGTCTCAGAAGGCAAGCTCATTGCCCGGGAGAAGGACTTTAAGGGCTACATTCACGACGTCGGCGGACCGACGGCGAATTTCCGCGCGCCCGCGTGCAAGAAGCAGTTGACCAAAGGCGCGTGCTCCAACAAGCAGTGCCTCTTTCCAAAGCCGTGTCAGAATCTGGTCGCGGACCACACCGAATATATCGACATCCTGCGTGCGCTGCGTGAAATACAGGGCGTGAAAAAGGTCTTCGTGCGCTCCGGCGTGCGCTTTGACTACGTACTCGCGGATAAAAAGTCGGATTTTTTACGTGAACTCGTCCGCCACCACGTCTCCGGGCAGTTGAAGGTGGCACCCGAGCACGTGAGCCCGCGCGTTTTGAAATATATGGGGAAACCCGATTCCACCGTCTATGATCGCTTTGTCGAAAAGTATAAAAAAGAAAACGAAATGGCGGGCATGAAGCAGTTTCTCGTTCCCTATTTCATGTCCTCACATCCGGGCTGTACGCTCGAGGACGCGATTCTGCTCGCGCAGTACATGCAAAAAACGAACCAGCACCCCGATCAGGTGCAGGATTTTTATCCGACCCCCGGCACGCTTTCGACCGCCATGTATTTCACGGGACTCGATCCCCGCGACATGACCGAGGTCTACGTGCCGCGCGACCCCGAGGAAAAGGCGATGCAACGCGCGCTCATGCAGTATAACAGGCCGCAAAATCGCGTGTTGGTTGAAAAGGCACTTCGTTTGGCGGACAGGCGGGATCTGATCGGCTTTGGTCGGGACTGCCTGATTCGTCCGAGAGAAATACCAAGAAAACCGGGGAGGAAAACAAATGAAACTCACGATCAATCGCGGCGAAAGCAGGATCAACGCCGAGGCGGCGAGAGGCGAAAAACTGATCGAGGCACTGGATCGCGCGGGCGTAAGCGTTAGCGCACCGTGCGGTGGGCGCTGTTTCTGCGGGAAGTGCATTGTGCGCGTCGCGGGCAGCGTGCGTTCGGCCTGCGATGCCGAACGGCGTTTCCTTTCCGATGCGCAAATCGAGCAGGGTTACAGGTTGGCGTGCGGTTGTGTGGTCGAGGGGGATGTTGAGGTAACCGTAGAGGAGGGCGCAGCGCGCGTGTTGGTAGATGGCGCGGGTGCGGTCTATACGCTTGACCCTGCCTGCCGGATCGACGAAGTGCGGTGTGAAAAGCCGTCACTGACCGCACAGAAGTCGGATGCGGCGCGGCTCGCCGATGCGCTCTCCATTTCCGAATCTGAGATCGGGGATGCGGCGTGTGCCCAGCTTGCGGAGGCCCTGCGTGTAGGCGATGCGGCTTATGCCGCGCGTTTCCTCGGAACCGTTACCCGCGTAACTGCTGAAAAGCCGCGCGTGTTCGGATGCGCAATTGATATCGGCACAACCACCATGGCGGCCTACCTGGTCGACCTTTCCACGGGAGTACTTGCTGCGACTGCTTCCATGCTCAATCCACAGCGCGCCTATGGCGGCGACGTCATCACGCGGGCGAACCACACGATGGAGCACCCGGAGGGCCTTCAAACCCTCGCACGACTCGTGCGCGGCGGAGTTGCCGACCTGATCGACGAAATGCGCGCGCGCGGGAACGTCGAGGCGGGCGAGATTCGCCACATTGCGCTTGTAGGAAACACCATTATGATGCATCTGGCGGCAGAACTGAGCGTGAAATACATCGCGACGCTTCCGTTTGTGCCCGTCTATGCAGGGACGCGTCACACGCCGGCTTCGACCCTTCGCCTTCCCTACGAAAACGCGATGGTCACCCTCGGCCCCTGCGTCGCGGGTTATGTCGGCGCGGATACCGTCGCGGCGGTCGTTGCCTGTGGGCTTGATGCACCGGGCGAAGCGGCGCTGATGATCGACATCGGCACAAACGGCGAAATTGCGCTGCGCGTGGGCGAAAAAATGTGGTGCTGTTCGGCGGCTGCGGGTCCGGCGTTTGAGGGCGCACACATTCGCTGCGGTTCCGGCGCGATGGATGGTGCGATAGACAGCGTCAGGATCGTGGATGGCGCGCCCATTGTCACCGCGATCGGCGACAAAAAACCCGCGAGCATCTGTGGCAGCGGCATCGTAGACGCGGTGGCCGAACTTCTGCGGGCAGAGATCATCGACGAAACGGGTCGCATGGAGGGGGATTTCACGCTCGCAGACGGCGTTTTCATCTGTCAGAAGGATGTGCGGGAGGTGCAGCTCGCAAAGGCCGCCATCGCTGCCGGCATCGGCGTGCTTGCGGACGCCGCCGGCATTGACATTGCGGACATCAAAAAGCTCTATCTGGCGGGCGGGTTTGGTAATTATATCGACAAGAAAAACGCCTGTGAGATCGGCCTTTTGCCCTTGGGATTGCTGAATCGCATCGAGTCGGTCGGAAATGCCGCAGGCACGGGCGCGCGTATGATGATTTCAGATCAGTCTGCGCTCTCTCGCGCGGAAGAAGTGCGGCGCAGGATGACATACATAGAGCTTTCTGCGAGCGCGGATTTTCAGGAGCGATTCGCGGACAATATGCTGTTTGAATGAGCTTGACAGACTTCGGTATGTTTTGTATAATGATTTCAATACAGACTGAGGTTTGAAATGGGGGATCGGCGTGCGCAAGGGTGAAGAGAGCAAAAAAAAGATCATCGACGCGGCGGAAAAACTCTTCAGCGAGAAGGGCTATCAGGCGACGAGCGTGCAGGACGTGCTCGACGCGCTTTCCATCTCGAAGGGCGGTTTTTATCACTATTTCGAGACAAAGATGGATCTGCTTTCGGCGGTGTGCAATCGTCGCGCGGAACAGTGGTATCGCGAAGGTGTTGCGTATGTGCGCGCCATGCGAGCGGGCGCCGTGGAAAAGCTGAATGCGTCGCTTCGGCTCATGAATACACTTGACCGCGAGACCCCCGCGATGCTTGGAACGCTCACGGAGTTGACCCTGAGCGCGCAGGATGCGTCCGTACGCCGGGAATTGCGGCTCATCACGCTTGAAACAATCGCGCCGCTCGTCGGTGAGATCATTTCAACGGGCGCGCGCGAAAAGCAGTTTACGGTCAAACGCACGGGCGAAGTTGCGCGCCTTATAACGCTTCTCGCCCTCGACGTCAATGAGGAGGCTGCGCGCGAGATCGCGCTGAACTTCGATCAACCGGACTGCGCGATGAACGTCCTTTCACTCCTCAGCGCTTACCGTGAATCGGTCGAGACAATCGTCAACGCGCCCTACGGATCGATGGAATTGTTTGATTTGGGCGACATGATTTCTGCCATTGGCCGCATTGTCGCGGATTTAAAGGGAACAAAGCGGGGAATCTAACGTCAAACGGTCAAATGTGCAAACGGAAGTGATTTTGTGCGACGTATCATTGGTTTCGCCGCGATATTGATCCTGATTCTCGCGGTTGTGGGCGTTTCGATGGGTGAGGATGCGCAGGAGATGCCCACGCTTGTCCCCGAGCAGCCGGTTTTGACTGTCGATCTGATGGACACACCCGGACCGCTGACGGGCATCATCATCGGCATCGATCCCGGACACCAGACAAAGGCAAATTCTGAGCAAGAACAAATTGCGCCCGGCAGCAAGGAGACGAAGGCGAAGACCAGCTCCGGTACGCAGGGCGTCAAGTCGCGCGTGCCCGAATATGAGGTAAATCTCGATGTGTCGCTTCAACTGAAAAGTGCGCTCGAAGCGCAGGGTGCAACGGTCGTCATGACGCGCGAGACGAACGACGTTACCATCTCAAACATCGAACGCGCCCAGATGATGAACGAAGCGGGTGCTGATCTGGTTTTGCGCATCCACTGCAACGGTGCGAACGATTCCTCCGTCCACGGCATCGGCCTTTACGTGAGAAAGACCGGCGACTGTGCCGAAGAAAGTTACGCAGCAGCAGCATACATTCTGCCTGCCATGGCGGAGACGACCGGCGCGAAAGCGAACGGTATTTATGAGCGCGATACCTATACCGGCCTCAATTGGTCCGAAGTGCCCGCAATCCTCGTGGAGATGGGCTATATGTCAAACCCCGATGAGGACAGAAAGCTCGTCGATCCGGATTACCAGGCTCTGCTCGTCAATGGCATAGTGGATGGCGTCTGTGCGTATTTTGCGGGTGAATGACTTGCCAAAATCATCCGTTTGTGATATGATATTGTAAAACAACCGGAGGAACCATATGTTCATAAATGTCCGTGACGATGATATGTAGCGCTTGATTCGCGAATGAAACCGCGGGTCGAAGCGCTTCGTTTCGTGCCGCGGGACTTCAAACCTCGCTCGCACGACGGGCGGGGTTGTTTTTATGGGAAGAGGTGATCCTATGCGGCAGTTTGACAATGCCGGGGTTGACGCGCGCATGCTTTTTCCGATATAAAATGAGGAGGATTCCCCTTATGGAAAGAACATGCGTACTGGACTTGAAACCCGGGAAATCTTATCGGGTCGGCGGCTTTGTGAGCAACCTTCGCCTGAAAAAGACGATGGCGTTCCTCGTTCTTCGCGATCGGACGGGGCAGATACAGATTACAATCGACCGCGCTGCGCATCCCGCATTCGAGGACGCGCTTTCAAAGTTGACCGTAGAATCGGTCATCACCGCGCAGGGCGTGGTCGCCGAAAACGCATATGTCAAGTTGGGCGGCATTGAGCTTCTGCCGGAGACGCTGACCATTGAATCGCTGGCGGACGCATACCCGCTGCTTGCGGATTCGGCCATCGATGTGCGGCTCGATTATCGCTGGCTCGATCTGCGCGCGGAAAAACAGCGCGTGATCTTCGAAATCCAGACGACGCTCGCCAATGCGGTGCGGGATTTTCTGCGCGCAAGGGCGTTTACGGAGATCCACACGCCCAAGTTGATCGCGGCGGCAAGCGAATCCGGTGCGGATGTATTTGAGGTCAAGTACTTCGACCGCAAGGCATACCTCGCGCAGAGTCCGCAGTTTTACAAGCAGATGGCGATGGCGGCTGGTCTTGAACGCATCTTTGAGATCGGCCCTGTCTTTCGCGCCGAAAAATCGCACACCAACCGCCACGCGACGGAGTTCACGGGCGTGGATCTCGAATTTTCGTTTATCGATTCTTACCGCGACGTCATGTCGCTCGAAGGCGAGATGCTCGCATTTGCCCTCGGGCAGGTCAAGGAGAAGCACGGTTCCGACGTCGCGCGCCTGTTTGGGGAGGAAGTTGTCGTGCCGCGGCTGCCGTTCCCGGAAATCAAGCTGCGCGCCCTCTATGGCGAGCTGGAAAAACGATATGGGTACGCCGTTGCGGAGGAAGAGATGGGGGATATGACCACCGAAGCGGAGCAGCTTGCGCGCACATTCGCCATGGAGGAATATGGCCACGAATTCCTCTTTGTCACCGACTTTTCGAAGGAGAAACGTGCGTTTTATCACATGCGTGAAGATGGCGTGCCCCAGGGTTACGACCTTATCTGGCGCGGCGTTGAGATCACGACCGGGGCGCAGCGCGAACATCGCTATGATGTCCTGCGGCGTCAGGCGGAGGAAAAGGGTCTCGCGGAGGATGTGCGGTTCTATCTCGAATTTTTCCGCTATGGCTGTCCGCCGCACGGGGGATTCGGCCTAGGGCTCGACCGACTTACGATGCTTCTTTTAAACGTGCCGATCAAGGAAGCCATGTTCCTGTTCCGCGGTCCGTCGCGCCTGACGCCCTGAAAAAATCCCGCCTTGACGGAAATATAACTTGCAATGTGGGGAATGTTCCTGTATAATTGTTGGGACAGCCGCACGGGACTGGCTGGTAAGTGCGCAAAAAGCGCCGCCTATACCCGGCGAGATTGAGACATAGGAGGGAAACACGCGTGTACGCAGTCATTCAGACAGGTGGCAAGCAGTACCGTGTTCAGCAGGGCGACGTCATCTTCATTGAGAAACTCGACAGCCAGGCGGGCGACACGGTCTCCTTCGACGAGGTGCTCCTCGTGACGAAGGACGGCGCGACGACCATCGGCGCCCCCACGGTCGCTGGTGCGAAGGTGGAGGGCAAGGTCCTTTCTCAGGTAAAGGGAAAGAAGATCGTCGTCTACAAGTACAAGGCAAAGAAGAACGAGCGCAAAAAGCAGGGTCATCGTCAGCCCTACACGAAGGTCGAGATCACATCGGTCAACGCCTGATGACGACGGTCGCTTTTTTTCGTGCCCCGCAGGATGGCCTGATCGGCTTTGAGGCGTCCGGGCACACGGGTTTTGCCGCATCGGGCGAGGACATCGTCTGCGCGGCGGTCTCGGCACTGACGGAGGCAACGCTCCATGGACTTCAATCGGTGGTGAAAGCCCCGCTGATGTTCGATCGGGACGAAAAAAGCGCATTTTTAACCGCATGCCTGACGCCACAGTGCACGAGGGAGACGCTCGAACGGGCGCAAATTCTCCTTCAGACGCTTTTGGAGTCGCTACAGGCAATTGCGCGGGATTATCCCCGCAACGTTCGCATCATCTTCAAGGAACGGAGGAAATACGCATGTTCAGAATAAATATCCAGCTCTTCGCGCACAAGAAGGGAATGGGTTCCTCCCGGAACGGCCGCGACAGCCACGCCCAGCGGCTTGGCACCAAGCGCGCCGACGGTCAGTTCGTGCTCGCGGGCAACATCCTCGTCCGTCAGCGCGGAACCCGCATCCATCCCGGCACCAACGTCGGCATCGGCGATGACGACACACTCTACGCAAAGATGGACGGCGTCGTGAAGTTCGAGCGCCTCGGCAAGACCCGCAAGCAGGTCAGCATTTATCCCAAGACCGAGATCGCCGCAGAATAATCACGAACGAGCGGGCTCTCGCGGTTTTCCGCGGGAGCTCCTTTTCATACACGGGAGTTCCTGATTGTAGAAATGAAACAGTATATTGGATCTGAGACAATCGACCTCGCGCTTACCCTCATCGAAAGCGCCCAGTCGTTTATGTGGATGCAAAAAGACGGCGCATACGGCGCGGTGCTCAATCGCCGCCCCGTCTGGCTTTGGCAGGAGACGAACGGCGTATATGCCGAGGGGTGTGATACGGCAGAGCTTCGCACATATCTGGATCTTGATCGCGATTACGAAACAATCGCGTCCGAATATGATCATTTCAAGCAAGCGGCAGATGCCATGCGCATGTATCCGGGGCTGCGCATACTGAACCAGCCGGCCTGGGAAACGCTCGCCGCGTTTATCATCTCCGCCAATAACAACGTCTCCCGCATACGCGGGATCGTGAAAAACCTCATGCAGATCTATGGCGAACGATTTGAAACGCCGCGCGGCGCGCTCCATTCGTTTCCATCACCCGCGCGCATCGCTGCATGTTCGGAAGGCGAGTTGCGCGCGCTCGGCATGGGATACCGCGATCAATATCTTCTTGCGACAGCGCGCGCGGTGGTGGACGGCTTCCCCCTCGAAGCCCTGCGCTTAATGGACTATCAATCGGCGCACGCCAAACTGACAACGCTCATGGGCGTGGGCGACAAGGTGGCCGATTGCGTGCAACTCTTCGGCTGTGGGCACACGGAGGCGTACCCTGTTGACGTTTGGATCGCACGCATCACAAAATCGGTCTTTCAAATCGATACGGAAAACCGCAAAGTACTGGGAGAACGCGCGCGGGCGCTTCTTGGAAAGAACGCCGGAATCCTCCAGCAGTTTCTGTTCCATGCGGCGCGCACGGGTGCGATGGAGGGTTGAGCCATGTTGGGTGTAACGGTCAATTTCTGCGCCGTGATCGCAGGCGGCATCCTTGGAACGCTCTTGCGGGGCGGCATTCCCGAACGATACCGCGCGCTCATACAGCAGGGTATTGCGCTGTGCGTGCTGGCAATCGGTATTTCGGGCACGATCGAAACCCAAAATATGCTGCTTGTCATCATCTCCATCGTGATCGGCGCGGCGCTCGGTACGCTTATGCGGATCGAAACAGGCGTCGAAAACCTCGGCGCATGGGCGCAGAAAAAATTCAACAAAGGCGGCTTTGCGGAAGGGTTTGTCAACGCGACACTCCTTTTTTCCATCGGTTCGATGGCGGTTGTCGGTTCGCTGAACGCAGGTTTCGGCGATTCGTCGACGCTGCTTGCCAAGGCCGCGCTCGACGGCGTGACCTCGGTCATCATCGCCTCGACGCTCGGCATCGGCGTCGCATTTGCCGCCGGGCCTATGACGGTCTATCAGGGCGGAATCGCGCTTCTCGCGGGGCTGGTCAGAGCGTATATGACCGATGACATGATCCGCGAAATGGGTGCGGTCGGGTCGCTGCTCATCATTGCGCTGAGCCTTAATATGCTTGGCGTCGTAAAGATCAAAGTCGCCAACATGCTGCCCGCAATGTTCATTCCCTGCGTCTATTATCCCATCGCCGCGCTCCTGCATTTTTAGATCAGATTGAAACAAACCGTGAACAACTCCCGTCCGGGCATCTGCCCGGGCTTTTTTTTAGTTTCCATTTAGTTGGGCGTGCTAAGCTCTCTTCGTAAATCTCGGAGGTGAGCGCATGAAACGAAAACCTGTGAAAAAATGGAAACGAATCCTGAAACGCGTCATTCTGCTGACTGTTGTCCTGGCGGTTCTTGCGGGCGGAGTCTGGTACGCCTATGGCTCTCTCAAGAGCGAATATGCAGTTACCTATGATGCGTACAGCGCAACGACCGGCTCAATCTCGAATTCACTCAGTTTCTCGGGCACATTTGCCCTCGTCGACGAAAAGACCTATACGGCCTCATCCGCAACATCCGTCAAGAACCTGTACGTCTCTGCGGGCGACGAGGTAAAGGAGGGCGATAAGCTCGTCCGCCTCGCAAACGGCGAAATCATCACCGCGGACTTTGACGGCAGGGTGAACCTCGTTGGGGCATCCGAGGGCGACGATGTGGACACAAGTACGACACTGATTCAGATCGCGGATTTCTCGCACATGCAGATTTCGATCCGCGTAGACGAATACGACATCGCGGATGTATCGGTCGGGTTGCCCGTCACGGTGACCGCGACCGCGACCGAAGAGACGTTTGACTCCACCATCAACGCGATCAACTACATATCACAGTCGCAGGGAAGCGTCGCTTACTATACCGCAACCGCGGACGTGGATGTCACCGACAGCATCTATCCCGGCATGCAGGCAACCGTGACCATCACCCAGGAGGAAGCGGATAACGTCGTGATCCTCAAGGAGGACGCGTTGAGCTTTGATGCGATGAACAATGCGTTCGTCTACATAATGGGGGACGACGGGTCAATGAGCGAGCAAAGCGTGACCGTCGGCGTTTCAAACGGAAATTATGTTGAAATCAAGGACGGTCTCAAAGACGGCGACACAGTATACGTCGAAGCCGCCGAGGAGGAGACGACATCGGGCCTGTCGGGTCTTCTTTCCGGGCTCTTCGGTTCGCAAAGCGTGCGTGGCAATAATGCCGGCGCGGATCGCAGCGATTGGTCGGGCGGCATGTCAGGCGACATGAGCGGCGAGATGCCCAGCTTTGGCGGTGCACCCGGCGGCGCAAGCAATTCCGGAAGTGCGGGAGGCCAATAATATGAATCGTCAGAAAATCGTCAAAACGCCCGAAGCGGAACTGTACTTTCGCATGCGAGGCATCAATAAGGACTATCCGCTGGTGGATGAGTCGATCCACGTGCTCAAGAACGTCGATCTCGACCTCGAGGAGGGGGAATACATCTCGATCCTCGGTCCTTCCGGCAGCGGGAAATCGACCCTGATGAACATCATCGGCCTTCTGGATGTGCCAACGACCGGCAGTTACATCCTGCGCGGCCAAATGGTCGATGAACTGGATGAAACGGAGCTTGCCCGCACGCGCGGACAGGAAATCGGCTTCATTTTCCAGAATTCGCAGCTTCTCACGCGCATGGATGCGCTGCACAACGTAGAAATCCCTCTCATTTATGCGGGCGTCGGTGCAAAGGAGCGCAGGCGCCGCGCGGCGGAGATGCTCGAACGCGTGGGCCTTTCGGATCGCATGGAGCATCGCCCGAATCAGCTTTCGGGCGGCCAGCAGCAAAGGGTCGCAATCGCGCGGGCACTTGTCATGAACCCCTCGATTTTGTTGGCCGATGAACCGACGGGCGCACTCGACCAAGAGACGGGCCGGCAGGTGATGAAGCTCTTTGGCGAATTGAACGGGGAAGGGCGGACGGTCGTCATGATTACACATGACATGAACATCGCCCGCTTCGCCCGCCGCGTGGTGCACATCATCGATGGTGTTTTGTCGGAGGAAGGGGAAGAGGCATCATGAGAGCCATTCAGGGTCGGTTCGTGATGATCTGGGAATGCGTCGTCATGTCCATTTCCAACATTATGCACAACCGCATGCGCTCCTTTCTCACCATACTCGGCATCATGATCGGCGTGACGGCAGTCATTGCGCTGATTACGACGATCACGGGCGTTTCGGATTCGCTCTCCTCGTCGTTCAGTTCGATGGGCGCGGGTTCGCTCTCGGTATCGATTTCGGGAAGCGATCTGAAGGACGGCCTCTCGGCGGAGGATTTACAGCAGATCACAAACCTTGACGAGGTGAACGGCATAACGCCTTCCGTGGCCCTCAAGACCCGGATCTCAAAGGGCGGAACTTATGAAAGCTCCATCTCGGTATCAGGCAAGAACTCGTATTACTTCGCGACCAACCCGGATTCAATCCTGCGCGGACGCGCGCTCAATGTGCTCGACGAGGATAACATGAGTTTTGTCTGCCTCATCGATCAGGATATGATCGACGAATTCTTCTTCGGCATCGATCCCGTGGGCGAATCCATCACCATCGACGGCCTGCGCTTTATCGTGGTCGGCATCTTCGACAGCGATGCGGATACCAGCCTCCAGAGCCTCATGAGCGGAACGAGCGACATCCTCATCCCGTACACCACGGCGCTCAAGATGAACAACGAATCGGTCGTCACGAGTTTCACGGTGTACCTTGCCGACGGCGTGGATTCGGATGCGGCATCGACCAGCATTTCGGACGTCCTGGACGCCATGTTCAGCTATGAGGACGACACCTATGAAATCACAACCATGTCGGGCGTCGAGGATACGATGGACTCCATGCTCTCCATGATGTCCGCGCTCCTGGCGGGCATCGCGTCAATCGCGCTGGTTGTCGGCGGCATCGGTATCATGAACATGATGCTCACCTCGGTCACCGAACGCACCATCGAGATCGGCCTCAAAAAGGCACTCGGCGCCCTCGCCTGGCAAATCCAACTGCAATTTCTCACGGAATCCTTCCTGCTCTCGGTTCTCGGCGGCCTCACGGGCGTGGTGTTCGGCCTCAGCCTGTCCATCGCCCTGTCCAAGTACCTGAGCACCACATTCGTCGTGTCCTATGGCGCGATCGCGCTCGGCGTCGGCTTCTCTGCGGCCGTCGGCATCCTGTTTGGCTGGGCGCCTGCGCGCAAAGCAAGCCGACTGAACCCCATCGACGCACTCAGATCCATGTAAACGGGAGGTATCGTAATGAAGATCAGGAGAAAGACATTTCTGGTGGCATTGGCGCTCATGACGACACTGATTCTGACCGCGCAGGCCGCATTGGCCGACTATGTATCCTTTTCCGGTACGGTCGCATCGTCTGAACAGACGGCCGTCATCGCGGCGATCGGCGGATCCATCGCAACGGTCGATGTGGTCGCGGGGCAAAAGGTAAGCGCGGGCGACGTGCTCGCGACGTTTGAAACGACCAAGGTCTACGCATCCCAGGACGGCACCGTGACGGGCATCTTTGCCCAACCCGGCGATTCCGCGGACGAAGTGGGCACGACCTACGGCGCGGTTCTCTACGTGGAACCCACCTATCAGTTCACCATCGCGGCTTCGACAGATAATTCCTACAGCGCGGAGGAGAACAAACTCGTGCATGTCGGCGAATCGGTCTATCTGAAGGGCTATTCCGATTCTACGCATACCGGCACGGGGACCGTTACGGCGGTCAGCGGTACAGACTTTTCCGTTCGCGTCGATACGGGTGAATTCCTCGTCGGCGAAACCGTAACCGTATTCCGCTCGGAAAACTATACGTCCAAAAGCCGCATCGGGCGCGGTGAACTCTCGCGTTCCAATCCCGTCGCATATCCCGCAAGCGGAAGCATCGTTTCCATCGCGGTTGCAGATGGCGCGACTGTGCAAAAGGGCGATTTGCTCTTTGAAACGCTCGACGGCACCTTCGACGCCTATTATATGACGGGCCTTGACATCGTCAGCCCGGTCAGCGGCACCGTTTCAGAAGTAAAGGCGACCGTAGATGCCACGCTCAATAAGGGCGAAACCGCGTTTGTCATCTATCCGGATACTGCCATGTGGATCGAGGCCTCCGTCAATGAGACCGATCTCGGCTCCATCGCCGTGGGCGATCAGGTGTCGGTCTCCTTCACCTGGAACGACGACGACGTTACATACGACGGAACCATCGCCATGATCTCCGCCATCGGAACGACCGACGGCGAGAGCGTCACCTATCCGGTCTATGTCACATTCACGCCTGACGAAACCGTCAAGTACGGCATGTCGGTCGTCATTTCCACTCCGGATGGGGATGCCGCGCCTGAGACGGATGCGTCAGCTGCGCAAACGCAGCAGCCGACGGAGGGAAACTGACATGACCCGTAAGCGCGCGCTGGCATGCCTTGCGCTCGCATGCATCCTCACCCTTTTGCCGTTCACGGCAACATGGCTCGGCGCAAGCGCCGAGCAGGGTGAGGCTTCGGAAACTGATATTCAGGCGACCGCATCACTCTCGGCAACTGCGACCGCATTACCAACCACAACGGCAACCGCGACGCCCACGGCAACGCCCGCAGCCGCACCGTCTGAAGCAACAACCGCGACGCCCAGCGCGACCACGACCATGACGCCCACGGCAACGCCCACAGCCGCACCGTCTGAAACAACAACCGCGACGCCCAGCGCGACCGCGACCATGACACCCACGGCATCGCCCACAGCCGCACCGTCTGAAACAGCAACCGCGACGCCCAGCGCAACGGCAACCGCGACCGCGACACCTACGGCAGAGCCGACCGTGGAGCCGACACCCACCGTATATCCTACCTTGCAACTTGGCAGCACGGGTGACGACGTGACGAATCTGCAAAACAGACTCATCGAGCTTTTGTATCTCGACGGAACCATCGAAGGTATGCCCTCGGGTATATTCGATGAGGCGACCAAGACCGCAGTCAAATTGTTTCAGCGCCGGAATGCATATGAGGAGGAAACGGGCATTGTGGATGACGCCCTGCAGCAACTCCTTTACGCCGAAGACACGCCCGCCTATCAGGCGGAAGAACAGCCCGGCGGCGAAATGCCGGGCGGCGGCGGCAGTAAGAGCGGCGGCAGGAGCAGCAGCGGCGGCGGAAGCAGCGCCGGAACGGGCGGTACGCAGGAAGAACAGGAAACCGGCATCGTCCCCGGCGAGGCGCTCACATCCTCCCATTCTTCCGGTGACAAGGACATGTCGCGCAACTGGGCACTCGATCTGAGCACTTCGGAAGAAGACGAACAAACGCTCACTTTGGGGGGCGAGCCGCTTGCCATCTCCCTTGCGGACGGCGCGTTCCATGCGACCACCGAAGACGGACGCTTGATCCTCTCGTCCGAAACCGGCTCGTCGTGGTCCGTCAACTGTTACGCGCTGAAGCTCCTGGAAATCAGCGGCATCACCGATGTGACGTTCGTTTCGGGCGACAGAATGATCACGATTTCGACGACCGACTGCCTTTCCGGCACGGTCTATGGAACGTTGCGTTCCAAGGGACTCGTCTCAAAGGATTTCACAATTGAACTTGCGCTCTCGGGCGCCGGTTCTGCAACGGTGCTTGTCGCGGACCAGCGGTATCCGGTAGATGGCTCCACAATGATTCTCAATGCCGCAGGCACCGAATGAAACGGGTGATGATTACATGAAAAAGGCAACCATGGTTTTGTTGGCCCTCTTGCTCTTTGCGTGCCCGGCGCTTGCCGAATCAGGGGTTTATGAAGGCGCGGTGGTCGCAACCCAAGCGGTCAACGTACTTGCACCCTGCGATGGAACCATTGAAGCAGATGCGCTTCGAGTGGGGGAGCGGATCGCCACGGGCGATCCCGTTGCGACCTATGCAACCCAAAAGGTCTATGCAACAGGCGACGGCACCGTCGCTGCCGTTTGGGCGTACGAGGGTGCGGAAATCGACGGCACGCTCGTTACGGTCGAACCCATCTGCAAATATACCATTTATTGCACCGTTGACGGCGGGTATGAAAGCCCGGAAACATACTTTGTTCATGCGGGTGAGTCGCTCTATCTCAAATGTACGAGCGATGGGACGCACCGGGGAACAGGCATTGTCACCTCCGTTGACGGGGAAACGTACATGGTCGCCGGCACCGGCGGTACATTTTACATCGGCGAGACGGTCTACCTTTACCGGGATTCGGATTTTTCCAGCACCCAGCTGGTCGGTATCGGAACCCTCGTCGCTGCGGACGATACCTATTATGCGGCAACCGGAACCGTGATCCGTCTCTACGTTCAACCGGGTGATCGCGTCGAGCGCGGACAGATTCTCTATGAAACGCTTGGATGTGCCGAAACGGAAGTCATTGCGCCCGTCGCGGGTATCGTCGCGTCGGTCGGCAGTGCGGCGCAGGATACCGAAACATCCGCCGCAGACGGCGCCGTTTCCGCAGGCGATGTGCTCGCGGTCATCAACCCCGCAGATTCGCTCATGGTCGAAATCTCCGTGCCCGAGGCATCCCTTTCCGATTTGATCGTCGGTGGGTCGGTTTCCGTCGTGTTCGCGGACGACCCGAATACCCGCTACCCTGGCAACATCTTGTCCATTTCGAACATCGAAGAAGACGGCGCATACGCAGCGCAGATCGCGGTTACGCGGACGGATTTGCGCATCGGCATGACCTGCGACGTCGTTGCCGATTAAAACTTGAATTTCACCGAGGCTCGTGTATAATGAAAATACAAAGGAGGTGGGCGCGTGAAGCTGCTCATCGCAGAGGACGAACCCGAACTCGTCAAGGCGCTGAAGACCGTCCTCGAAAAGCAAAACTATACCGTTGTCACCGTGACAAATGGCATCGACGCACTGTCACACGCCACCTGCGGCGATTATGACGGTGCCGTGCTCGACATCATGATGCCCGGTCTCGATGGTTTGCAGGTGCTTGCGCGCATGCGTGCGGCGGGTATCGGCATCCCGGTACTTCTCTTGACCGCAAAGGCCGAGGTGGAAGATCGCGTCGCCGGGCTTGATGCCGGCGCGGACGACTATTTGCCAAAACCCTTTGCCATTTCGGAGCTCCTGGCCCGCGTGCGTGCCATGCTCCGGCGCAAAGGCGATTATGCCGGGCAGACGCTCTCCTTCAACGGCGTCACGCTCGATGGTCAATCGTTTGAACTAATCAGCGGCGACCAGTCGATCCATCTGTCCAGCCGTGAATACCGCATGGTGGAGATGATGATGGACACCCCGCGCCGCGTCATCCCAACCACCCAGTTCATCGAAAAAATATGGGGTTGGGACAGCGACGTGGACGTCTCCATCGTGTGGGTCAACATCTCAAATATCAGGAAAAAGCTCCAGTCCATCGACGCGCCCATTGCGATTCGCGCCATGCGCGGCGTGGGCTATGCGCTGGAGGCGGGCACATGATCGCGCGGTTTCGTAGGCGTTTCGTTCTGGTCTGCATGCTCTCGGTGGCGTCGGTGTTGATCGTCATTCTCGCGGTCGTCAATGTCATGAACATGCGCACACAGGCCGCGCATGCAGATCGCGTACTCAATTTTCTGGCTCAAAACAACGGAACCTTTCCCACCGCGCAACCCCCCGTCAAGGATCATCGGCCCGGCGAGGAACTCGGCCCTGAAACGCAGTTTACCACGCGCTTTTTTACCGTGACGTTTGCAGACGACGGAACGGTTGCCGCCACAGATGTCAGTTATGTCGCTGCCATCGACCAACAGGAGGCCGAAACGCTTGCGGATCGCGTATATACATCCGGAAAAACATCCGGCTGGATCGGCGTGTACCGTTACCGCGTGGATGGATCGCTCGTCATCTTTGTCGATGCCTCGAACGAAAAGGCGAATGTCCAGCAGCTTCTCGTCGCATCCTGCGCGATCACGGCATCCGCGCTTTTGGTGATCTTCCTGCTGATGGTCATCTTTTCGCGCATCGCTTCGCGTCCCGTTTCGGAGTCCCTGCGCAAACAGCGCCAGTTTATCACGGACGCAAGCCACGAACTCAAGACACCGCTCACCATCATTTCCGCCAATGCTGAAATCATCGATATGAACTTTGGCGAAAACGAGTGGTCGCGCGGGATCGAGAAGCAGACCGCGCGCATGACTAGGCTCATCCAAAACCTCATCGAGCTGACCCGCATCGACGAGGGCGGGCAAAAACAGATCACCACGCGCTTCAATCTTTCGGACGCCGTGTACGACACCGCCATGACGTTTGCGATGCCCGCCGCCCGCAAAAATATGACCGTCTCGGTTGACGCGACGCCGGAGGTGTACGCGCAGGGGGAGGAGGCCGCCGCGCGCCAGCTCGTCGCCATCCTCATGGACAACGCGATCAAGCACGCAGGTATGCCGGGGGAGATCGACGTGCGGCTCGTGCGAACGGGGAAGTACGCCTGCCTCACGGTCGTCAATCCCTGCGAGAATGCGGCGGCGATCCAGACAGATCACGTTTTTGACCGCTTTTACCGCGCAAACGGAGCGCGCACGGGCGACGGCAGCTATGGCATCGGCCTTTCGATCGCCAAATCCATCGTCGATTCCATGAAGGGAAGGATTGCCGCATCCGTCGAAGGCGATCTTTTCACAATTTCCGTCAAAATTCATGCAAAGATGTAACGCATCCACAATGTTGTAAAAGGCGACGCGCTTATGCTATAATAGCCGGAGTGCATGGAAAGGATGGTGCGCCGGCATGAACAGGCTGATGCGCGTCTTGCGCAAAAACGACATGGTCGACACATTCCTCCGGCTCAAGGGGAATGCGCGCGCATGTATTTGGACGGAGCCGCTCTGGGGTGTGCCCTTTAATCTTTATAAGCCATACATCGCCCGTTATATGGTGCTGATGGGTCTTTCGATGACAGACCTGGGGATTATCTCCACCATCTCCTACATATCGCAGGCCATTTCCTCCATCCTTTCGGGCGTCTTAACCGATAAGCTCGGACGCCGGAAGTGCACGCTCATCTTTGATGTGCTCTCCTGGAGCATTCCGGAGCTTTTGTGGGCATTCTCGCAGAACATCACCTGGTTTATCGCGGCTGCGTTGTTTAACGGGCTGTGGAAGATTACGGATAATTCGTGGAGCCTCCTGCTCGTCGAGGATACCCCGCGCGAGCAGATCGTCCCGGTTTTTTCGATGGCGTCCTTCATGGGCGTCATTGCGACGTTTGTCGCGCCCGCATCCATGTGGGCGGTGATGCATTATTCCGTCATCCCTACCATGCGGGTTTTGTACTTTATCGCCTTTTTGTCAATGACCGCAAAGTTCGTAATCCTGTACATCTATTCAAAAGAAACGAAGGTCGGTACCCGGCGGCTGGCCGCGACGAAAAACGTGTCGATCTTCCGCAGCCTGTATGAATGCAAGGACGTGTATTTGGGCATCCTGCGTGAAAAACGAATGCTCCTGACGCTTGGCATTCTTGCCGTCTATTCGCTCGTCAACAACGTCAACGATAACTACTGGTCGAACTTCGTGACCGGATATCTGGGCTTTCGTGAGAGCGATCTTTCATTATTTACCATGGCGAAGGGCGCTGCCACGCTGTGTGCCATTCTGATCCTCGTTCCGCGCCTCAAGCACCTTTCGTTCCGCCGTCCGATGCTCAGCGCAATCTCCATGCTTGCGAGCTCGCAGGCGATCATGCTCATGCTCGATGCATTTTCCGCACCGCGCGCATTCGCCTGGCCCACGCTCATCCTGTGTGTGTGCCTCGAGGCCATGGCGATTGCACTGCTCGCACCGCTGACGAGCTCCATGCTGTATTTTCATGCGGATCCCGAAGAGCGCGCACGCATATATGGCATGGTCTATGCGACGATCTCACTCATGGTTTGCGTGTTCCCAATCGCAATTGGAGGGCTTGCGAGTCTTTCGCTTTATCTTCCCTATTTTGTTAACTTCTTCCTGTTCGCGGTCATCGCCCTTCTCACAATCCTGCTCGCGCGCATACCGATTCCGGAACATCAGACCGACGAGACCTGACGATTTACGGGAAACGGCTTGAACGCCTGCATTTTGCAGGTGTATAATGGGTGCATCGATCGGAAAGGCGAGGGATATATATGGCAGAAATGACAAAGGCGGTCATCACGGTGCTCGGTTATGACCGCAAGGGCATCATTGCAAAGGTGTCGGATGCCTTGTATCGCTACGATGCAAACATTTTGGATATTTCACAAACAATTCTCTCAGGGCTTTTTAACATGATCCTGATCGCGGACGTCTCGTCGCCCGCGTGTGACTTTGCGGCGCTCACGGACGAGCTCAGGGCGTATGGCAAGGAACAGAACCTCCAAATTCGCGTGCAGAGAAGTGAAATCTTCGAAACCATGCATCAGGTTTAGGGGGGCGCAGACGTGATTCATACTTCTGAAATTCTTGAAACAATCCGGATGATCGACAGGGAGAAGCTCGACGTGCGCACGATCACGATGGGCATCTCCCTTTTCGAGTGCGTGGACGATAATCCCGCGCGGCTTTCCCAAAAGGTCTATGACCGGATTGCCAAAACCGCACAGCGGCTCGTTTCGGTCGGCTGTGACATCGAGCGCGAATATGGCGTGCCCATTGTCAATAAACGCATTTCGGTGACGCCGATTGCGCTCATTTCCGGCGCCGTATCAGACCCCATCCCGGTGGCGCGCGCGCTCGATCGGGCTGCCAAGGAGACGGGCGTCGATTTCATCGGCGGCTATTCCGCGCTGGTGCAAAAGGGCATGACGGCTGCCGATCGGCGACTCATCGATTCCATTCCAGAGGCGCTCGCAACGACCGACCTGGTTTGCTCGTCCGTGAACGTCGGCTCCACCCGCGCGGGCATCGACATGGACGCGGTCGCGCTGATGGGCAAAGCCATCAAGGAAACGGCTGCGCGCACGAAGGACAGGGACGGCTTTGGCTGCGCGAAGCTTGTGGTGTTCGCAAATGCCGTGGAGGACAATCCCTTCATGGCAGGTGCGTTCTTTGGCCCCGGCGAGGGCGATTGCTCCGTGAGCGTGGGCGTTTCCGGCCCCGGAGCGGTGAAGCGCGCGCTCGAAAAGGTAAAGGGCGAGCCGTTCGATGCGGTGGCGGAGGCCATCAAACGCACCGCATTTCGCATCACGCGCGTAGGCCAGCTCGTTGCACGCGAGGCGTCCGCCAGGCTGGCCGTGCCGTTTGGCATCGTCGACCTGTCGCTTGCGCCAACGCCCGCCGTGGGCGATTCCGTTGCGGCGATTCTCGAGGAAATGGGACTTGAGGTGTGCGGCACGCATGGAACCACCGCCGCGCTCGCGCTCCTCAACGACGCGGTCAAAAAAGGCGGCGTCATGGCTTCCTCGCATGTCGGCGGACTCTCCGGCGCGTTCATCCCCGTCAGCGAAGACATTGGCATGATCCATGCCGCCCAGCGCGGTGCGCTTTCCCTCGAAAAACTCGAGGCGATGACCTGCGTATGCTCCGTTGGCCTTGATATGATCGCCATCCCCGGCGAAACGTCTGCCGAAACCATCTCGGCAATCATCGCGGACGAAGCTGCCATCGGCATGATCAACAATAAAACCACCGCCGTGCGCGTCATTCCCGCACCCGGCAAGTCCGTTGGCGACATGGTCGAATTCGGCGGACTGCTCGGTCGCGCGCCGGTCATCCCCGTGCGTGCATTCTCCTCCGTCGACTTCATCCGTCGCGGCGGTCGCATTCCCGCACCGCTCAACAGTCTCAAAAACTAAATAGTGAAAAGCGATCTGTTCGTCGACCGTTCGTGGCATGTGCCGCGGACGGTCGGTTTTAAAACGCGGGGTCCTGGGAGACAGCGAGGACGCAACGCTATTTTACACAATATTGCACATAGCGCGTGAACCAAATCTCAATGCCCAGATCCCGCGCGAGGTCGGCCATCAGACTCTCGTCGTCTTTTGTCGACCAGCCGCCGGTGATGACGTTGTCAATCTTTCGGAAACCGGCGGAGACCGATGCGCCATGATAATCCTCAAAGATATCCGGACGCCTTGCCAAAAGCTCCTTTTGAATGCTCTGCGGGAAAGATCTCAGCGTGTCCTGCGTCACGAAACCGTCTCCGTTCACAAATAATCCGCCCGGTTTCAGCACGCGATAGATTTCCAACAGCGCCTTGTGGTGATCGCCCTCTGTGTTTCCGAAACCGCCACTCGAACTCACCACATCGATGCTGTTGTCCCGAAAAGGAAGATCGCAATTGTCAAGCGCCGCATATATAAGATTGGACGGGTAAAACGTCTCCTCAAAAAGCCGCTTCCATTCAAAAACGATGGTGGGGGAAAGGTCGCTCAGGATGATCCGCGCGTCGTTTTTCTGCATCAGAATCGGCGGCACATATCCGCCGCCCGGTCCTATGCCAATTTCCAGGATCAATCCGCCGTGCGCAACGATTCGTTGCGCGGGCGTATCGCCCCACTTGGGATTGCGCATCCGTTGATCCCAGTTGCGTTTCACCCAGCCTTCCCGCACGATCCGATTCGCCCATTCCGCGTTGCCGGACTTTTCTGTGCGCGGCACAAAAAACGCGATGCCGTCCATCTCATATGTGCGGTTCGCAATACGCCGGAGTACGTCGTCCCCTTCCAGGATTTCGTTGATTGTAATGCTGAATTTGTTTGAAATCGCGAGCAGAAGCTCGATGTCCGGCAGCGTTAACCCCGTCTCCCACTTCGATATCGCCTGCGGCGTAACGCCGAGAAAATCCGCAAAAGCCGCCTGCGAAAGCCCGTTTTCCCTGCGAAGCGCGGCGATCCGCGCGCCCGCTTGCCTCTTGTTGATCACGCACATCCCTCCCATACGATCATTATAATGATCCGACCTAACCAGAGCAACGGAACCGGACTTGTTTTTCAAAGACAAAGGACAACCTGCGGTTGATGCCCCAAAAGCGAATCGGCCGCCCGGGACAAAACCCGGACGGTCGTCAAATCGATCACAATGCTTCATGGAAGTCCCTATGCGGGCGTTTCAGGCGCACCGCTTCCGAGCTTCTCCTCGATCAGATCGTGTAGTTTATCCCGTCCCGTCCCATCATCCGAGGAGTATGGGATAATCTCCCACGGCTGGACGGCGAGCTTTCGGCAAATCACCGGGATGTTGCGCCCGCGCGCCGCCTTCGAAATCTTGTCGCATTTGGTCGCCACGACGGTGAAGGGAATGTCGTAGTGGCGCAGATATTCCACCATCAGCTGGTCGTCGTTCGTGGGCTCGTGGCGGATGTCGACGAGTTGGAGCACATGCCGCAGATTCTGCGAATGCTCGAGATACCCTTCGATCATCTGGCCCCATTTGTCGCGCTCGGTTTTTGATGCCTTTGCAAATCCGTAGCCCGGCAGATCCACCAAAAAGAACGCCTCGTTGATCTCATAGAAGTTGATCAGCCGCGTTTTGCCCGGTTCGCTTGAGATGCGCGCGAGCTTGGATCTGTTTGCAAACCGGTTGATGAGCGAACTTTTGCCCACGTTCGACTTGCCCGCCATGGCGATCTCCGGCAGGCCCTGTTTGGGGAAGGGTCGCAGCTCGGCGAGCGAGACGATAAAATTGGCGCTCTTGATGATCATACGGCGCGCATGCGTTCCGCCTTGCGACCGACGGGTTCCGTCAGCACTTGCGCAAATGCATCCTCCACACGGTCGATCAGTTGCACATTCATGTCGTTTCGCACGATCTGGTCAATCTGTTCCAAATCCTTTTCGTTTTCGCGCGGCAAGAGGATGTTTGAAACGCCCATCCGGTACGCAGCAAGCAGTTTCTCCTTCACGCCGCCGATGGGCAGTACGCGCCCCGTGAGCGTGATCTCGCCCGTCATGGCGATGTCCCCGCGCGCGGGAATCCCCGTTACGGCGGAGAGCATGGCACACGTGATCGCAACCCCGGCAGAAGGCCCGTCCTTCGGCACCGCGCCTTCCGGCACATGCACGTGCATGTCGTGCGTCTTGAAGTAATCGATCGGCAGTCCGCAGTGCGAAAGCTGCGTGCGCACGGTGGTGTGCGCCAGTTTCGCGGACTCCTTCATCACGTCTCCCAATTTGCCGGTCAGCTCGACCGCGCCGCCGCCTTCGAGGGAAACGACCTCAACGGGCATGACCTCGCCGCCGACGCTCGTCCATGCGAGGCCGTTGACGACCCCGACGGTCGAAAGCGCGCTGATGGATGTGCGCAGGTACTTCGGCGCACCGAGAAATTCGACGAGCACTCTGCTGTTGATCGTCACGCTCTTGACGGACGCGTCCTCGCTCAGCCGCAGCGCCGCCTTGCGGCAGATTTTCGCAATCAGCCGCTCGAGCGTGCGAACGCCGGATTCGCGGGTGTATTTGTCGATCAGCTCCCGCAGCGTCGCTTCCTGGAATTTCACCTTCGCGGCCTTGAGCCCGTGCGCCTTGATCTGTTTGGGCACGAGGTGGCGCTTTGCGATCTGCACCTTGTCCTCGAGGGTATAGCTCGAAACCTCGATGACCTCCATGCGGTCGATGAGCGCGCGGTCGATGGTATCCAGCGTGTTTGCGGTCGTGATAAACATCACGTCCGAAAGATCGAACGGCGCGTCCACATAATGATCGCGGAAGCGGACGTTCTGTTCCGGATCCAGGATTTCGAGGAGCGCAGACGACGGATCGCCATGCATGGAATTGGTCAGCTTGTCGATTTCGTCAAGCAGCATCACCGGGTCCATGGTGCCGCAGTGCTCGATTGCGGAAACGACGCGCCCCGGCATCGCGCCGATGTAGGTGCGCCGGTGTCCGCGCAATTCCGCTTCGTCGTGTACGCCGCCGAGCGACATCTGCGCAAAACTCCTGCCCAGTGCGCGGGCGACGGAGCGCGCGATCGACGTCTTTCCGACGCCGGGCGGGCCCACAAGGCAGATGATCGGGCTTTTGACATCCGGATTGAGCGCGCGTACGCCGAGATATTCAAGCAATCTGTCCTTGACGTCGTGCATGCCGTAATGGTCGCCTTCGAGCACGGCGCGTGCTTTTTTGATGTCAACCTTCTTTTCCGTTCGCTTTCCCCAGGGGAGGGAGAGCATGTATTCGATGTAATTGACCGAAACGCTGGATTCGGGGGAGTGCATGGTCATCCTCGCAAGCTTTTTCATCTCGCGTTCTGTGCGCTCCCGCGCCTCGCCTTCGATCTTCGATTGCACGAGTCGCTCTCGCAGCGCGGCAATGTCCGGATCCTCCGCGTCGCCCAGCTCCTCCTGAATGGCGCTGATCTGTTCGCGCAGGTAGTAATCGTGGTTTGCCTTGTCGATGTTCTCGCGCACCTTCGCGGCGATCTTCGACTCGATTTTTGCGTACTCGAGTTCGCGCGTCACCAGCTTCAAGACCGTATCGAGCTGCAGTTGAATGTCCATGCACTCGAGAACCGCCTGCTTGTCGGCCACTTCCGTAATCAGATTTGCCGCCACAAGATCGCACAGCGCCGCGGGATCGCGTTCGCCGGCAATCGCGGAGGCAAGTTCCGCCTGACCCGACCCGCGCATGCGCGCGACCTTGCCCGCCCGCGTCTTGATCACGCGCGTAAAAGCAGTCAACTGCAGCCCTTCGACGCGCTCCGCCTCGTTGATGGGGAAAACGTCCGCGAGCTGCACTTCGCCGCCCTCGATGACGTCTGTCAGAAGCGCCCGGCATACGCCGTCGGCGAACACGCGCACGGTGCCGTCCGGCAGGCGCATGAGTTGCTTTAAGAGGATAATGGTGCCGACCTGATACACGTCTGCCATGTGGGGCTGGTCCTTCGCCGCGTCGCGCTGGGCGACTGAAAAGACACGGCGGTCGCCTTCCATGGCGCGTTCAATGGCGTTCACCGATTTGTCGCGGCCGACGTCGAACGTCACGGCCGTTGTAGGAAACGCAATGATGCCCCGCAGAGGAATCATCGGCAGCTTGACATTTGACTCAGGCAAATAAACACGTCCTTTGTGATAATCATCTATTCTATTATACATGCCCGCATGTTAAAAATAAAGGATGTTGGCCTTGGTGATATCTTGCACCATTCGCAAATACCACCAAAAAGACCGCCACAACATGCGTGGCGGCCGATCATGTCGAATTGAGGGTTCCGCGGGATCATTCCTCGTCGTCGTCTTCCTCGTCGTCGTCTTCCTCGTCGAATTCCTCGTCCTCATCATAGAGGCCGCTTTCGACCAGTTCGATCAGTTTCGCCGATAATTCGTCGTCGACCGGAATAAACTCTTCTTCATCTTCGCCCACAGGAACAACCTGCATTACGACGACTTCGCGCTCGGACGCTTCGTCCGCCTCGGATTCGTCGTCATCCTGTACCTCGGTCAAAAGCGCATACTCCTGACCCTCATAGAAGAAATAATCGAGCACTTCCATGGTCAACTCGTTCCCCTCGTCATCCTCAAAGACGACAAGATCCAGTTCGTCTTCCATGTGATCACGCTCCTTTCATACCCGAATTTGGGCACCTGAGATATTATACCCCGCAAACCGTGGAAAAGCAACATATATCTTTGCATTGATTCGAGAAATGATGCTCCTGCGGTATGGCGCTCCCGTCAACGGCAGGACCGAAAAAGTGAACCCCTGCAATGCAGAGTAAGTAGATTGCAGGCGGATTGTCCGCAGGTTCACGCCAACACCGAATGACGGCGCGACCGTCCAGATACTGCTGGGGATCGTCGCCGCTGCCGGGAATCATTAATGATAGCCATGATATTTTTCTCCTGAAATAATCAATTCGGCGGCTTCGTGCAATCTTGCTAAAGAACAAAGAGTGCGGTATAAGGCATCCATATCTACCGCTTTTTCTTTTTCTATGTTGATCTCCTTCACAACAAAATGTTTCTTATTTCTATCAAAATTGCAATCTACAAATCCCGCCAACTCGTTTTGAGATAGAATAGATAGCGGCCATTTCATGCCCTTTTTCTTAAAATATTCAAAATGAAAAGAGTAAGAAAAAAAGGTGTTCAACCAACGCTTGTCGCGTAGAATCCCCTCCATAGGTGATAGAAGGGAAACTTCATCCGTAGTCTTTGTCTCTTTTTGTTGCAAGACTGTCAATGATTTGCTCGCAGAGACATATGTTTTCTTTAAGTTTTTCACGTTGATGTCGGTAATCAATTCCTGAAACCGAAGAGATGCAATACCCTTTGATATGTCATCTGTATTCAGTCCGGTAATTGCTTTTAAATGAGTCACGTCGGTAATTCCAAACGAGCAGACGAGCTTGTACAAAATAGTCTCAACAGCATCAATGTTGTTCATTTCAATCACAGCAGATTTGTCTTTCAGTAAATCCTCTCTCAGGGCAAAAACGGGTTCCCTGAATATCCCGGGTAATCTGTGACAGACGATGATATCATTGGTCATCCTCATATCAAAAAAGACCTGAAAAATGGGGAGAAAATGATCAAGCTGCCCTCGTTTTCGACCCTCCGTATACGCGTTCCATTCCTCCGTAAGGCCGAGATGCTCCCATAAACTGTGTTTCGTGCACGAGCGCAATTCATAAAACGCCCGTGTCAGCTTCTCCTCTTCTTCTGATCGTCCATTTCTTTGACGCTCACATTTTTGTTGCTCTCTTGTTTTTTCCCAGCGTACAATTCTTTCCGTCGCCGTATTATATATATCTAATTCACAGGTGGGAGCAATAAAAAGATTCCGCTTAAAAAGGTTTGCTTCAACAAGCTCCTTCTCATCATAGGCGATCCTGTCGTAATCTGTAACCTTAAAACCCGGCACTCGACTCCAAAGAACCAAGTAGTGATTCAAATGCAAAATAGGACAAGGGTCATACTGTATGCCCGACAAATCAGACACCACTTGCACAACATGATTTTTTTCTTTTTTCAGTAGACGTTGCCCAGATAGAATCAGTGTTCTTGCGTCTTTTGTGGTTATTAACATATGGCGTAATCGGCACCTACTTTCATCGACAGGTGGGATGGTTCGCACGAAGTTCGGTGCGGATAGGCGGAAAGGCGGCACAAGTCAAGGGACGGCTTTTGGGTAGACGGATCGACGCAATCGGCGGCGAAGCCGTAGCCGTCAGAATGGGTCACACGCTTCAAGGAAACGGGTGACACTTACTTCCTCCCCGCGTCATTCTGGAAGCAGTATAGCATAAATGCGTGAACCTTTCCACATATATCATTGCGCAAGGGTTACATCATTCCTCGTTTCGGCACAGGGATTTTACATGCAGAATTACGCATGTGTGCCGAATCGTGTATTCCAGCAAAATGAACCTCCAAACAGCGGAATGCCAGGGCAATATGCAGGCAAACAAAAACGCCCACCGTAACCGGTGAGCTTCTTTGTACCAACTAATGTCGGTCTTGATGTCTAAAGGGACACTAGTTGATATAATTACACGATTGTTTGGCCGCGCCCTGAAAACCGATTTAACGGCGAAATATGCCTTCATTTTCGTGTAATGATGCACACCCCCCTAAAAGGAAGGCTGGCATTTGTTTGTCGGCGTTGGGTCAGCGCCGTCTCTGGTCTGCTAGCTCAATTGGAAGTCCATGGGGGGCGACGGTCATCTTCAAGGTCAGACCACAACTTGATATATAAGGAAATAAGCCGTAGTCTCGCTAATATCCTGCGGCTTATCGTCAACAACTATACTTACACACTTGCGTTAATAACCTCCCTAATTGACGCTTTAATTTCCTCAAAACAAGTACAGCGGCATATATTCGATTGCATCCATGCATCAATCGTGGTATCATCCGGTTTAGGGAAGTGGCTTAAAAGAGCGTGAGCGTTCATGATAAAGCCAGGTGTGCAATAACCGCATTGCATGGCAAAACAATTGGCAAACGCTTCTTGTATCAGGGTGTTTTGCAGCCCCTCTACGGTGATGATTTCGTGACCTACGGCCTCTACTGCAAGGCACAGGCAGGATTTCATAGGCCAACCATCCATTATGACAGTGCACGCCCCGCAATCCCCATTTTCACAGCCGGGCTTGCATCCGGTGAAACCAAGGTTGTCCCTTAGCATATCCAGTAGCGTCTGAAATGGATAAACCGCAGTCTCGTAAGTCTGGCCGTTTATTTTGAGGGAGATGAGTGTTTTTCCTTCAATGCGCCTCATTTTGCAAAACCTCCGAGTTCAGTCATCGCGTCTTTCAGCGCACCTTCGAGTCTGAAAAGCCTGTAATCCGCAGAGCCTCCGGTATCGTTCAAAGGTGGTTCCACAATTTGGTTATGAAGCAGGCCAGGAAGGCTTTCAAGGCCTGAATCTCCCGCAGCCAATGGGAAACGGAAACGAGCAGGATGGCGGTATAGTCCACTGATCGCCACCTCCAACGCGCCATCTTTTATCATCGCCGCCAGTGTAAAAAGAGGATATCCGATCTTTTCACTGGCCACATGCTTTACATGTACAAACGGCAGATCAGCGTATTTCCTTTCAAAGGAGAAACGAACGATAAATTCCCCCCGATTCATTGCAAGCGATGGATTGAACAACGCATTCATGTTAACAGTTCGCCCTCCATCCGGGCCGTATAGTTCTGCCCGAGCTTCAGCCAGCATAAGCGCCAATACTGCTTCATGGTAAATAACAGTCCCCGCTATATTCCCGCCCAGGGTTATCTTGCATTGCGCCGTATGATCTGCGATCCGCTGACAGCATTTTGAGAGAAGGGGAAACCCATTCCAGCAAGCCACAGCGTTTAGCGATTCAGCTCCTCCAAGGGAAAATGAACCACCTGAGCTATAAAAGCCTTTCATTTGCGGAATAGATTTTAGGTCTATGACCGCGTCAAAGCGGAGGCTGTTCACGCGCCCCATGGTGATGATTTCAGTTCCGCCGCTGAAGTACAGAGGCTTCAAGCCTCGGTTCTCAAAATCGACGTAAGCGTCCGCCGCCTCGCCAAGCGTGTCCGGGGTGATATAGGCAAAGGGAAAAGGGATCATGCTTCTGCCCCCTTTCCTGATAGCTGCCAGACTTTTTCAAATGTCAGAGGTAGTTCATCCATTTCACAGCCCGTCGCTGCTGCCAAGGCGTTGGCCAGGGCGGCGGACATGCCAATGACGCCATGTTCGTTAATGCCTCGGTAGCCAAACGGGCCATCTTTATTCGGCGTCTCCAGAAAGGATACATCATATTCCGGGCATTCCCCGAAGTGCATAACTTTATAGGCGCGAAAGCTGGATTGCTGTAGCTGCGCCCGCTCATTATACGTGAGGTGCTCCCTTGTCGCCACGCTCAGCCCCATATTCATGCCGCCGGTGATCTGTCCCCGACTGATGGCGGTATGAACAACCTTTCCTTCATCTATGGCAGTAATGGCGCGCAGCAGACGATAGGTGCTTTCTTTTTTGTCATATTCAATTTCGACCGCCTGCGCCACCGGCGTCCAATAGGGGCCTGTCCGCCCCCTGCCGCTTTCCGTATCCAGCGTGGATAAATGCTCCATTACATAGCTTCCTCGGCCAATGATCTGGCCGCCAATGGCTAAGCCGTTTTGCAGCTTTAATCCTCCCACAAGGTCCTTGATCTCTATATACACGTCCGGATCGCTTACCTGGAAAACCCTTTCGTTGCCTACCTCCAAATGGCTTGCCTGGCACCTTAATGCCACAGCCGCTATCTTCTTAAGCTGTTCAATAGCGTCATCCGCTGCCGAAAGAACCGCGTTGCCCGCCATGAAGAGGGACATGCTGGCAACCGTCTTCCAATGTTCGGGAGAGGCTCTTGTATCGATTGTCTCCTTCACAAAAATCCTTTCAGGGGCCATGTACAATTTTTCAGCCAGGATTTGCCGAATGGAAGGAATAAATCCCTGCCCGCATTCCACCACGCCGCAGACAATATTTACGGTGCCGTCGGCGCAAAAAATGAGGATCGCTCCGGAACTGGCGTCCGTGGGGGAGCTGGACGTCTTCGTATAGCAGGCCATGCCCTTCGCGCGGACCTTCTTCTCCCCAACCGGAATCACCTGACCCTCATCCCATCGAATCATTTGCGCCGCTTTTACCAGGCAACCCAAGGGGTTGCCAAAATTGCTTGCCGTTATTTTTACCTGCGTTGATGTCGTGCCGCCCTCCTGGTTCAGGTTGATTTTCCGAACCGCGACCGCGTCCATTTTCAATTCCCTTGCCAACTTTTCAATCATGCGCTCCACGCAGAAAACGGACGTTTCGTGGCCGAATCCCCTGAATGAGGTTGCGTAGACATGATTGGTATATACGCATAGGGAATCGCATTGGATATTATCAATTGCGTAAACCTCTCCCGTGTTGCAGGCCGCCGAGACCGCCATCCTCGGGCCGGTATCGGCGTATGCCCCTGTGTCGATGTAATAAAGGGCTTCCAGAGCAACAATTTTTCCGTCCTTCTTCGCGCCGATCTTCACCGTACAATCCGACCCAATTTTGCAGCCTACGGAAGTGAAGCATTGCTCCCTTTGGAACGCTAGAACTACCTTCCGACCGCCGACTGCCCTGGAAGCAATATAAGCCAACATTTCAGGATGCCCATTAACTTTTCCCCCATATGCGCCGCCTACAGGATACCCGAATATCTCAACCTGCCCTTCGGAAAGTTTAAAGCAGGAAGCGAATAAGTTTCTTAAATTGTGGGGGGCCTGCGAGGAGGTTTCTATTATGACCGTCCCATCACCTTTAATCAATGCGGATGCGATCCGCGTTTCCATATAGCTATGGGCGGCTTGTGGAATAACAAAATGCCCCTCTGCGATTATTTCGCTTTCTTTCCATCCTGCAGCCATATCGCCTTTTCGAACCTTCACGTGGTTAACTATGTTGGTACTCAATTCAGGATGCAGATCACCGACCGCTTGTTTGTACTCGGACATATTTGGATGAATCAAAGGGGCTTGGCTCGACGCCGCTTCAATAACCGAATTGAGAACGGGCAGAGGATCGTAGGTGACCTTGATCAAAGCTGCAGCTTGGGCTGCCTGCCACCTTTCATATGCCACCACGAGCGCTACCGGCTCGCCGCAATAGCGTACGGTCCCTCGGGCCAATAAGGGCATATCCTCTATCTGGCTCCCAATTAGCTCCATATTATCTTCACCCGTCAATACGGTTATTACGCCCGGCACTTGAAGGGCCTCCTGCGTATCGACGGTCCGAATGATCCCGTGTGCTTCCCCTGAAACATGCAGCATTGCGTGCAGGCAGGACGCATCGACTTCATCCCTGACATAGTGTAATTTTCCCGTCGCTTTGTCCAGAGCATCCGACCGTCTGGGGGATGATTCTAGCTTATTCATAATCTCAAATCCTTTGGCCTTTGATAGCTCTAAGTTCCCCAAGTTATTTGGAAATTATGCTCATCGCTACTATAGTGACGGCAGGTTGTGACTGGGACAATGCCCCTCGTGCTTGCCGGTGCGGTACAGGTCTATGCAAAGAACTCCACCCCCGTGTCGAGGTGGAGTTTTTATCTCGCGAGTAAGGATTACAGCGCATATTCCAGAACCGCGAAAAGGCACAACATAACGGCTACCGCGCTCACCCGGACGATCGGCGCTGCACGGCCCGGAACGCGTGAAAGCACCGCGGCTACGCCCCGCTCAGCGGCCGCGAAAGGCCGGAAGATCATGCGCTGATATTGATAGCCGATAAATAGGATAAGGCAGGTCGCCAGGTTCTGGGTGACCAGGAAGGGAACAAGCAGGTTCACGTCGCTGATGACCGAGATCTCCCGCATCCAGTCGGGAACCAGAAAAAGGAGGTACAGGATGTAGGCAAGCCGCCAACACGTGCCCATCGCAAGCACTGCGACCGCCTTTGCAAGCGGGCCCCTATTCACCGCATGGCGGCGTAGAACGGCCACCACGGCGGCCATCGCCAGCGCCTCGAACAGGATCGAAACGGCCGGGTTGATCACGCGGTCGATCCGCCCCGGCGGAAGCAGGTTGAGCATCTTGATGGCCGCGCACAGCGCGCCTGCGGCGATGATGGAGGTGGCGCTGCCGGTCTTGCGGTACACATTGGCCATAAAAAAGCAGGCTACCGGATACCAGATCAGCCATCCGATGTTGATCGGTATCAAGTGCACGAAGTACCCGACGGTGGCCTCGAAAATGCCCCATATGGACGCCCAGGCGATCACATCAAGCGCGCGGTTGCGGATGGTTGCCCTATCTGGCGCGGTGGTCATGGCACATACCTCCCCCAAATGTTTTGGACAGTATATGCCGCCCAGTAAAATAAAGACCTTCCGGCCCACCGGGGGCCGGGCTGCAACCTCCTGGCATGGCAAGCTGCGTTCCTTTTAAATTAAACCGAACGCTCTGTAAATGCATTCAGAACGCCTACCCTTTATACCTCAAGTTGTTAAAAAGCTTGGACGAGAATGCATAAAAGTGACGGTTCGTCATAAAATCATTGGGGGATGCCACCGTATGGATATACGTCCGCAAGGACTGCACTGCCGTATACGGTCAAAGGCATCCCCTTTGACCTTTACAGGACGTGGGCGCATCAAAGCGCAAGCTGTCGCATGGAAATCCGGCAGTATGGCCGGATTCTCTGCGTTTCTTGCGGACCGAACGTTATGCTGACTTAAGAAATTTTTCCTCAAGTCTGTGAAGGGTCTCGTGCAGTTTCTCATGGGTTCCCTTTCCCATGACCTCTTCCTCGAACCCCTCGAACAGTTCGAGCAACCGCGCCTGAACATCCAAAGGCAGCATCCTATCACCTGCTGGAAACAGCACCGAGTTCTCCTTGTCGATGTGGCCGCGCATCAATTGAACATAGCTGATCGCGACTTCCGCAAACCTGTCCGCCTGCAGTGCGCCGCCTTCGGCGGACGCCGCCATTTCGGCGATATATTGCCTGCCCTGATTGTGATCAAGAAGCATAGCGCCGATCGGACCTCCCGCATTGGGGATGCCCACCTTTTCCATCGCGGGGAATAGGAGGCCTTCTTCTTTCCCATGGTGGCACTTGTCGGCGAACAGGCGGAAAAAGTTGATCATTTCCCCGGCATCCCTGGGGTCTATCGCGCCTCCCCGTCTGATCGTATCGGCCATTTTCTCCAAAATGTCGAGCCCGAAAAGAACGCCTTCGTGTTCGTTTCGCAAATCCTCGCTTGCATACTTCATACGCTTATCCTCCCTTTTAATCGGTAGCGCTCTCCGGGGTCCACTCGCAAAGGGCCTTGGCTACGGCGACGGCCTTGTTAAACTCTTCTTCTACAGGAACCCAATTGCACCTAATCTCCGGCTCCGCAACCTTGAATCCAGCATCGGTTAACCGTTCGCGAAGGACCTTCGTAGATTCGCCGCTCCAGCCATAGCAGCCGAAGACTGCTGCCGTTTTGTTCCTGAACTTGAGCTCCTTCAAAAAGTCCAGCCATCCGCCTACGGAAGATAAAATGCTCTGCCCCACTGTAGGCGAACCGACTGCGATCGCTTTGGACTTAAAAACCTCGGTCATGATGTCGTTTTTGTTGGTCTGGGAGATGTTGAAAATCTTCACCCTCGTGTCGGGCGAAAGAACCGAAATCTCCGCCGCAATCCTGTGGGCGAGTTGCTTTGTGCTCTCCCACATGGTATCATAGGCGATGGTGATCTGATCTTCCTGGTAATCCTGAGACCACTCATAGTATTTTTCAACGATCTGAAGCGGGCTTTGCCTCCATATGGAACCATGGCTCGGCGCGATGATCTCGATTGGCAAGCCCAGAGACAGAATCTCTTCGATTTTCTTTTTGACCAGCGGGGAGAACGGATTCAGGATGTTCGCATAATACTTGAGCGCTTCCCCCCAAAGCAAACAGGAATCCGCCTTGTCGTTGAACAATTCCTCCACGGCATAGTGCTGGCCGAAAGCGTCGTTGGAGAACAGGATGTTGTCCTCCGTCATATAGGTTGCCATACTGTCTGGCCAGTGCAGCATTCGCATTTCCACAAAGACGAGCTTCTTTCCGTTGCCGATGTCCACGGAGTCACCTGTCTTGACCACATGGAAGTTCCACTCAGGATGATGATACTGCCCCACCAGGGACTTAATGGCATTGGCCGTACAGTAAATCGGCGTATTCGGAATCTTTGCCATCAGTGCGGGCAAGGACCCGCTGTGGTCGATCTCGCCGTGGTTGGCAACGATAAAATCGATCGCGTTGAGATCGATTTCGCGTTCCAGGTTTTCGATGAATTCGGTCGAGTGCGGCTTCCATATCGTATCGATCAAGACGGTCTTCCCCTCTTGAATCAGATACGCATTCTGGCTGGAACCGTGGTTGATCGTATAATCGGCGCCGTGAAAGGACTCCAGTTCCCAATCCATCTTGCCAATCCAATACACGTTGCCCTTGACCAGCTTTTTCATTTGTCTTCCACCTCAATCATCCTAGAATCAGTCACTTGTGTCCTTAAATCTTGAAGGTTAATTGAGCAATTCAAAACGACCCGAGACCCTTTACCATGGGTCCAGTATAGCATAACCGCCATATTCAGTCAATTCCATCCAGCCTGTCCCGCAGCCGGCTGCAACCTTTTATTTCGGAATCACCTGCTCAGCTTGTCGATAGATTTACGTAGGCTCAATAAGGGTATATTTAATGGAAACGCTTTGGCCACTGGATGGGAGGTGCGGAAGATGAGCATCGAAATAAAGCGCGTTTATGAACCCTCAAATGATGGGGACGGTTGGCGTGTGTTGGTCGACCGCTTATGGCCGAGAGGTATTTCCAAACAAAAGGCGCAGTTAAACGAATGGATGAAAGACATTGCGCCAAGTCCTTCGCTCCGCCGTTGGTTCGGTCATAAAATTAAAAATTACGAGCAATTCTCTGAGCTGTACCGCCATGAGCTCGACACCGAGCCCCCGAAGCGATCGGCGGTTAAGCGGTTGCTTGAAATGGAGCATTTTGGAAAAGTAACGCTTTTGTATGGCACGAAAAGTACCACTATCAATCACGCTGCGGTTCTTAAGCGGTATCTGGAGGAAAGATGAAATGAGTGCGCCCTATTCCAAACAGAAAGGTTCCCGCGCAATTTATTGGCATGGCCGAACGCCACTCGCATTTTTATCGTCTTTTTCCCGACATTTATTATCCGTCCGCTCACAGTAGGGTAGATACCTTTTATTCTTTCTGTGGTATTGCTTGCACTCGGCGCAGTGCCCGTGTCTTTCACATTTTAACCTCTTGCAGGGGCATGTGTGATGGACGTCTTCCATATCAATCTCTCTTTCCCCGAGGCAAAAGGACGCAGCAAAACTCGCGTTTTTTGCATGGAAGTCCCTACGTTCTAATCCAATCCTCTTCGCCTACTTTGTTTGCCTCTTGTCCCTTGGTTGCGGACACTTTTACGACGGTCTGTCTATATCTCCCCGATCATGAAGCGATCACAAATCCTAACAGTGTGTAATTCTGACCAATGCGCGTTAAAAATATTCTAAAACGGCGACGCCGTTTCCTTCCATTGGAAATACATCAGGATAAAGCAGTTCTGGAATTGATCGTCGTCAAGGTGCCCGCGCCCAAGGATTAAGGCGTTTCTCTGCATGCACACCCCTCGAAGAGGCTTCCGCGTAATGATGCGCGCGTCTTCCGGGATGGAAAAACCCCGGCTCTAGTCCGGGATTTTGGTAGCCTTATTCGTCTATTCGGGATCTTTGCAGGGGGGGGAAAAAGGGGAAGCGGTGAGTACGCAATTCGCCAATACACGGAGGGGTATGCACGCCGTGTAGTGCCCTAATCCTTGGGTGCGGGAGCCTTGACTACGATGAGTTCAAGAATCGCATCATCCAGATTTCTCACATTCATCTTCGTCTTGAAAGGGATTTTCAGCACCGTTCCAGTCGGGTAGACATGAATCTCCTGATCGTCCAAGCCGATGGAGAGCCTTCCGCGAATCACCGTCATGTACACGTTCGAATTTGAGAAGTGCTCAGGCAATCCCTCTCCCTTGGGAAAGACCATGTGGAGATAGTGGAGATTTTCATCGAAAATCATCCGTTTGATGGACTTCTCGTTCGTTGCGGCCAGTTCATACGCCTTCTCAATCATATTGGTCAACCTCCCGTGTAATCGCTCGAAGGGCTTTTACATCGCCCACAATTTGATTATAGCATGGTGAGGCGGTTCGATCAGTTGTAATTACAACGCCTCGTGAACTTCTCTTCCTCTCCCGATGCCACCATCGGTGTAAGAGATCGCCTTTACCGGGCATGCTTCAATCGCGCGTTCGAGCCTTTCGGGGTCTACCTCGTTGTCGGGTGCTTTGGTCGAAGCCTTCCGGTTTTGCATCTCAAAAAGCTCCGGGCAGTTCTGGACGCACAGGGAGCAGCCGATGCAGGCCGCTTTGTTTATGGAAAGGCCGGATTGCATGATGTCCGCCTCAGGAAGATCACCGTCCTTAACGATCCTTGCGGTAATCCACGAAAAGACGGCGATGGCGACGACCGTCAGAACCCAGCGGATCGCCATAAACTTTATGCCCAGGAACTTCACCTCATTTAAGAGCATGGGGACCTTGATCACCGCCCAGGCGCTGAGGATGACGACCAGATTTCGGATCGAGGCGCCCTTTTTGTGTAGCATCACGCACAACGGGAACGCCGCGTAAATCGGCCCCGCCGATATGCTTCCGAGGATGAGTGAGAAGATCGCGCCCTTTGCCTTCGCGTCCTTCCCCAGATACTTCATGATCTTTTCCTTCGGCACCCAAAGATCCAGCAGTGCGGTCAGTATGAACACGACCGGCATGATCAGGAGCATTTCCTTGATGTAATAGGCGCTGTTCTTCAGGGAATCCACGCCCATGCCTGGACGGGCAATGAACAAACCGACATAGGCGGCTGCCACCAGGATGGCAAAAAGGTTCTCCTTTGCCTTTTTAAGGATTTTCATATTATCACCCCCATGACGAGTGCAATGCCGATGGCAAACACGAAGCTCAGCGCGTTTCTCGTGACTGTGAACTTGAGGCCGAACTCGCGCCGTTCGAGCGGGAAGGTCACGATGCCCACCATCGTAAGCGTGGTCAGAAACGCGACGGCAGGGACGACACCCACCCCCGCATGGACAAGCGTCCCGACCAGCGGAAAGGCGATGAACGCCGGGACGAGCGTGATCGTTCCAAACGCCGCGGCGACGACGGTCGCCCACAGTAGCGACTGGCTGCCGACGAATTCGACAATGCGCTCGGGCGGCAGGATCGTCAGAATCAGCCCAATCAGGAAGATGATAGATAGAATACTGCCCATCATACCCCTGCCCATTGCAAAGGCCGCTTTGAGCGCCCGCCTCGTCTTGCCTTTGTCCTTGAAGAAAGAAATCGCCAGGAACGCGGCCGTCCCAACCCATATGGCCAAGGTAAATACGTCCATAACAAGCCTCCCTCTACCTTATATCCCAGATTGTAGCGCCAGCCGTCGGAAAAGGATAGACACCAATGTTTCCTTCCTGTATAATGATCGAAGGGTGATTTTATGAAAACCGAGAAGCTCAAGCGGATTCCCATGTTGTCTGGCGCGGATTCCGAAGTATTGGAGCGGTGCGCTGCGGGAAACCAGATCTTCAGCGGAAAATACGCCAAAGGCGCAACGGTACACCACCAGCATGAGGAATGCGTCGCGCTAGATGTAGTGCTTTCCGGCGAATTGGCTGCGTATTCACTCTCGGAAAACGGCTCCGCCGTCATGTTGTTTGAATTTAAGGAAGGCGGGATAATCGGAGCCAATCTGCTGTTCGGGGATAACGGCATCTATCCGTTGAATATCTACGCCATCACCCCATGCACGCTGCTCCACATGACAAAAAGAGCGGTCGAAGAACTGCTTCGCGGGCATGACTTTACCATGCGCTATATTAAATCCCTGTCGGCGAACTCGCAGGGCATGAACCGCAGGATCACGATGCTCGCGCAAAGGACGCTTCGTGAGAACCTATCGGACTATTTCCGGCAGCAGTCTATTCTCCAGGACTCGCCGCTCATCCGCCTACCAGTTAGCAAAAAGGAACTGGCCGAGCACATGGGCGTTCAGCGACCCTCCCTGTTTCGGGAATTGAAAAAGATGAGTGAGGACGGTCTGATCGAGGTTTCCAACCGGATGATAAGAGTTCTGGAACGGTAAAGGACATATGGGTGTATTTCGCTGCGCTTCTCCTTGAAACATCTCCTTCTCCCGTCCTTTTCAGTTCATCCCTGACAGATAATCCCGGCTCATTGCGGCCGGGATTGTGTATGGCGCCGGAGTTTACTTATCGCTATCAGCGGGAGCAGCGGCCTTTTTACCTTTTCTCTTAGGCGCCGGCTTCCTGGTCGAAGCATCGCTTTCGGGCTGCGCGGTGGCCTTGGTGTTTTCCGACTCCGCCATCAGCTCCTGGCTGGGGACTTCATCGACAATGATCTCGGCCGTGTTCGCCTCGCCTTCCGTCGCCACCTCGGCTAGGCCGTCCAGCGGCTCGCTGGCCGCCTGCGTATCCTCCGGCGCCTGCGCCGGGGCTTCCGTCGTTTCGGCGGGTAGGGCGTCGGCGGGCTGCGCTTCCTGCGGCACCGCTTCCCCGGTCGCCTCGGTCGCTGTGGCCTGCGACTCCGCGCCCTGGGGCATAGGCTGCCGCGTTTTCCGCTCCCGCGCCTGCGGGAATTCCTCGGGCAGTACGCCCAGCTCGAACATAATCTTGAACGTGATGGAGCCGTGCGCGGGTACGTCGAATTTGAAGTCCTGGTACTCCAGCTTCTTGAGATCGTCCGGGATCTCGATGTTCTTATAGCGCTTGATCTCCTTGCCCTCCACCAGGAAGCATACTGGAACCGCATCCCTCAACTTCGCCGTGAGTCTTCCCATTTCCATGATTCGTTCCTCCATTTGGTGTTGTACGGGCTTCTCGCCTGTGGCTCACAGCTTACGCATTCACGGGCGGAATGCAAGCTCCACGACGAAGAAAACCGTCAGAAATTTCCGGACCATACACGCCCACCAACGGACGTTTTTGGCCGGAGCGGGTATATGAACGCGCCGATATCAAAAGCGCACCACACGGGCGTAGGTGGTGCGGCTAGACGCTATCCTCGATTTTGGTCCGGAGTTAAGCCTTACAGATGGGTGCAATGCCCCCCATGCTCACGGCGATGCAATGTAATGAACCGTTTGTTTTTCTAAGCATATGATAAAGAGAAAGGCGGTGGATAGACATGGAACAATGGCTTAAAAGCTTGAGAACCAATACCCCTCAACAAGGGTTTGAATTGGCCATAACCCTTTCGCAAATGGGTGTTGTATATACGCAACCATCGGAAGAAGTCCGCGAATTGTTGCGCCCGGTATACTCGACAAATGCAGACAGTTTAATATCTGTTTCACACGTCATTGCGACGAATTTCCAAACAGTGGCTGCTGCAAACAATTATTGGCTAGAATGTGGTAGGTCCTCGGAGCCGCGCTGCTGTAGTTGATCGCTTGGAGTTTCATGAGGGCGACAGAAATATGTAAACGACAGCCAGCTGGCCGTGATCAATAAACCGCTTAAACGCCGGCGGCCAAGGGTCGATCTGATCGAAGGACACATTAGAAGATTTACCCTTGGAAGCTGGTATTCGGCCAAGCGGAGTGCAAAAGTATCTGTTCAGATTAGGCTGCCCGCATTCTTCTGGAAGTCAACGTTAAAGCGTTTGTTCCAAAGAACCGACGGTTATCGTCAGGGCGGCTCTGGCCCACGGGAACTTCGCTTTCACCGTATCGAAAATAATGCCTTCTTTTAAGAATTCAGCGGTGCCTATAATCAAAAAGCCCGTACCTTTATAGGTCTTCCCCTCGACATTTCTATTCGCTATTGTCAAATAGACTCTGTTGTCACTTTCGAGATTCTCCTCCGTTTTAAACATTCGGCCTGCGGGGACGGCAATTTTCTCATCATCCGTCAAACTCACATAGCTATTCCAGGAGTTGACCACATGAGGTCCCTCTTGGCCTTGTGTAACAATTGCCAGGGCAGCATCCGGAGGGGTCGTAAGCACCTCGATAAGCTTGTCGTTAATCACCTGTCAACACTCCCTAACATGATATTTCCATTAGCCCCTATATGAACCTGAGGCATGGCCCATGGCCCGGGGCCACCAATTTTGGATGCAGCTTCGATAAAGTATTTTGTAATTGCTTTAATCGGTCGAGATCTGGAATGTGGCCCGCGTTAATGTTGTCAATTTCAGCGAGCCAATTGGAATCTTCAGCGATGCCGGCGACATCTCCACGCCGGATCATTAAATCGCTGCTGAAAAAAATATCGCGTTGTTTTTCGTATACCAGCAGGCCTTCCCAAAGATGTACTTCGGAAGGATAGCTTATAAATTGCAAGACGTATGAAGCCGTTTCAAGCTCTTCACCCGTTTTTTTATGAACGGTTTCATTCCTAAAGCCGAATCCTGCGAATTGGCGGGCAGTTATCTCTGAGCAAATTGTCGTAGCCTCAGGGTATTCGTTCAAAATAGCAGGCAACCCGCCGCATTCATCCGCTTCAAAGTGTGAGACGAAAATGTATGCCAGTCTTTTGCCATCCAAAAGAGCCTTTATTTGCGGAATTAGGGCGCCCGCTTGCTGCAAATTCCCCGTATGGAATAAGATTGGTTCATCCGACATCATCAAATACTGATTGAACGAAAGATCAATCGCTGGACTATAAGCGCTAAATTGGTACAAACCCTGCTCAATAGGTAGCATCTAATTCCCCCCCAACATTCAGGCTCAATTGTAGTCTTTCCAACAGGAAAAACGGATATACAATGTTGAATATCTAACGAAAAAAAGTTATGTAGCCCTACACATACAACTTAATCTGTAGTATAAACCTTATGGTAAGCCTCGTCAAGCCAGCAATACGTTAACCCAAATAAGCCAAGGACCGAAGAAATCTTTGGTCCATCTGCCGGAATAACTTATAATTCCCTAACAACTTGGGGAATATTAACTTACTAGACTTAAGACTCTTTTTGGGCGTATGACAAAGGGCAAGGTGTCCCGGCGACATTTGCCGCAATTTTCTCCAATCGCTTGATGGAAAGACGAAGGAGGAGTCCACTGCCCGAGGAAAAGCACGGCCCTTCGATCTGATTATCGACAATTATATAGCAGGGCTAAATGGTAAAATGGGTCAAAGGAGGAGAACTGTGGAACCATGCTTTTCGCCGATGATCTGGCCAGAAGACGAATTGCCAGAGGACGCCACTAGCTATAAGAAATGTGAGTTATGCGGCCCAAAGTCCCGCATCATCTGGGGGGAAGGTACCCCCAAGGCACCCATCTTCATTATCCTGGATAACCCTGGCGCACGTGAAGATAAAGATGGAATCGAATATGTCTGCGGAACCAGGCAAACGTTGCAGGCCGCCTTGCATGATGTTAATCTGGGGGTGAAGGACGTATATCTAACATTTCTACTTAAGTGTAGGCCCCTTCACCGGTACGATAAAGAAAATGCAAGGGCCTTTAGCAAACCATTTCTTATACGGCAGATAGAGTCGGCGCAACCGAAGTTCATTGTCTGCCTAGGAGATACCATAGTTAAAACAATGTTTGAAAACGACAACGCCAATGTAAGGGACCTTAGGGGGGCATGGCATCTCCTATTTGGGCACCCTTGCATTGTTTCCTATCATCCATTGGCGGTGAGAAGACGCCCGAATCTGATGCGGCAGTTTTTGGAGGATTGGAGTACGCTCGCACAGCGTATGCAATTTGAACAGGTGGTTGTCCCGGCAGGCTCTAATAAGTCAGATTGAGCATCGTCGGAGCCTCGTTGTAAGATAGAATCCCATAGAAAGACGCGCGGCGCCTTATAACGTGTACAACTAACGGTCATGTCTAACATTTGGAACGAATTCGAGGACTGTATCGATGGGCCTTTTGCCGCGGTTCCTGTAGCCTCTGTGGGGGCGCTCGGTGTTGTAGTGAATCAGCCACTGATCAAGATCTTGCTGAAGCGCCTCCACACACTCGTAGAAGTTTTCTCGGAAGACGATCCGGAAGAATTCGTCCAGCACCGTCTTGTTGAAGCGCTCGATAAAGCCGTTGGTCTGTGGGGATTTCACCTTGGTTCTGCGGTGCTCAACATCATTGAGGGCAAGGTAGAGCTCGAAAGGATGGTTCTCCGTCCCGCAGAACTCCCGGCCGTTGTCGGTGAGAATGGCGCCGACGGTCAGACCGTGTTCCCGGTAAAACGGCAGTACATCGTTGTGAACCAGGGCGGCGGCGCATTCCGGTTTCTTGCCGGTGTGCAGGAAGCCGAAGGCATAGGAGCCGTAGGTGTCCACGCAGGCGTGCAGATACACCTTTCCGATGCCCTTCAGGCTGCCCACGAACATGGTATCCTGTGACAAAAGCTCACCGGGACGGGACGATTCCACGTGCCGCTCCTTGAAGCAGGGGTTGTATTTCTCGATCTTTGCCACCTGCTCGGCCGTCAGTTCGACACCTGTCTCCAGATGCCGCTCCTCCACCTTCAGCCAGCGGTCGTAGACGCTGGCCATGCCGTTTCGGATCAGGATTTTCTGAACTGTCGGGGAACTCACCGAGATGCCCTGCAGCTTCAGGAAGTCCGACAGCTTCACGCAGCCCCACGACGGATGTGCCAGGCTGCATTCCACAATGGCCGCCTCGGTCTCCGGCGTCGTCTGGTTTGGCTGCGATTTGGGAATGGGTGGCATATCCTTGAGCCCTTCCAAACCGTGGGTCTGAAAACGCCGCTTCCACTCGTAGAAGCTCGTCCGGTCCATGCCGCCTCGGCGGCATGCCTCCGAGATGTTCCCCAGGGTTTCTGCCATCTCAAGCACGCTCAACCGCTGATGCGCCACCTTCGCTGACGCGTCTTTTTCTACCATTTTCCCTGCCATATTATCCCCTCCAACATCAGTTTAGCATATCTCCTGATGTTAGACAAGACTGCTAGTCGTACATAACAAACACGTAATTATCATCTTCGACGAGTGCCACCGCAGTCAGTTCGGAGATATGCACACAGCTATCGTGCAGAACTTCAAAAAATACTATATGTTCGGCTTTACCGGAACACCCATTTTCTCAATCAATGCAGGCCCTGCAAAAAACGCGCAGTTCTTTACCACGGAGCAGACCTTCGGAGATCAACTCCACACTTATACAATCGTTGATGCCATCAACGATAAAAACGTTCTGCCGTTCCGCGTGGACTATATCAAAACCATGGATACTGACCGAGATATCGATGATGAGCAGGTGTGGGACATTGATCGTGAAAAAACATTCATGGCTCCGCAGCGTATTTCATTAGTCACTAAATACATTTTGGACCACTTCGACCAGAAAACTTACCGTGGTGATAAGTCATATATCTTTAATCAGCTGACAAATATCTCGGATGTTGCTTCGGCTGAACGAGGCGCCGTTGAGGAAATCAAGCAGAAGCAGCGTGTCAGTGGTTTCAACTCCATTTTTGCGGTGGCCTCTGTGAACATGGCAAAGTTGTATTATGAGGAATTCCGCAGGCAGTGGCAGGCGGATCCGACAAAACAATTGAAAATAGCTGTAATTTACAGCTATGCCCAAAATGAAGAAGAATCCGACGGCATCCTTGATGAGGAAAACTCAGAGGACACTTCCGCATTGGACAAGAGCTCTCGCGATTTTCTGGAAAGTGCCATAGATGATTATAACGGGATGTTCCACACCACCTATGACACGTCTTCGGACAAGTTCCAGAACTACTACAAGGATGTATCTCTGCGGGTGAAGAACAAGGAATTGGATCTTTTGATTGTGGTCAACATGTTCCTTACAGGCTTCGATGCAACCACGCTCAACACTCTATGGGTAGATAAAAACCTCAAGATGCACGGCTTGATTCAGGCATTCAGCCGCACCAACCGTATTCTTAATTCTATCAAGACTTTTGGAAACATTGTTTGCTTTCGCAATTTGCAAAAGCGGGTGGATGCGGCAATCTCTCTGTTCGGCGATAAAAATGCAGGCGGTATTGTCTTGCTGCAGAGCTTCAAAGACTATTATTATGGCTATGAATCCGTTGATGGCTCCTCCAAACCGGGTTATATCGATATGATTGAGGATCTGTCAAACAAGTTTCCTCTGTCAGAACCACAGATTATTGGCGAACAGAATCAGAAAGACTTCATTTCGTTGTTTGGTGCTATACTGCGTATGCGTAATCTTCTGGTTTCCTTCGATGAATTCAAAGGGAAAGAAATAATTACCGAGCGCGACCTGCAGGATTATCTCGGAAGATACCAGGACCTGCGAGATGAATGGAAGCGCAAGCGTGAAAACGGAGAAAGCACCGATATTATTGACGATATCGTATTTGAGATTGAACTGATTAAGCAAATCGAGATCAATATCGACTATATTCTCATGCTGGTGAAAAAGTACCACGATACGCATTGTGAGGATAAAGAGGTGCTTGTCACCATCAAAAAGGCAATCGACGCCAGCCCAGAGCTCCGCAGTAAAAAGCAGTTGATTGAATCATTTATCGCCGGGGTTAACGATGTTGATGATATCATGAGCGAGTGGCATGGCTTTGTTGCTCAACATCGCGAGAAAGATCTTGCAACACTGATACAAGACGAAAATTTGAAACCGGCGGAAACTCGTATTTTCTTGGAAAATTCGTTCCGAGAAGGCGAGATAAAGACCGTTGGTACAGATATCGATAGAATTATGCCTCCAGTGAGCCGCTTTGGTGGCGGAAATAGAGAGAAAAAGAAGCAGAATATCATTGACAAGATGAAGGCATTCTTTGAGAAGTATTTTGGCATTGGTGGACCTAACTTTACGGGCTCTCAAGAACAGTAGTTATACATGATCTACGGTACTTTTTTGTGGTTTTTTACGGCTGGTTACAATGATGAAATAACACAAGGAGGCAAAGAAACGGAAAAGGAAGGCGTAATCTACATCCTGACAAATTCATCGTCGTTCCCGGAGTTCGTAAAAAAATCGGGTACGCGGATGATATCAATAAGTATAAATTCCGCAGCGACAGGGTATCTGCACGGATTTTTAAGGTCACCTTCACGGAGTTTTAGGGCCACTTTATTTACTAGGCATGCTGATCAAGCTGTCATTATCAAATGAAATCCCCGCATTCTCAAACGAATCCCCACCCTCAAACGATTCTCAAGGCATTCATTTGATAGTGGTCATTATCCGTAATATCAAACCTCGTTCGCCCCTATAATCGCATAGAAATACGCCCCGAATTGGCTGGGAAAACCATAAATCCGCGATTCGGGGCTTATTTTTTGTATCGATCTCGCTCGTGTGATTGACCTCATCATCACGAAGTCCGTCTCCCGTTTCGCGCGCAATACGGTGGACTCGCTGACCACGGTCCGAATGCTCAAAGAGAAGGGCATCGAAATCTACTTCGAAAAGGAGAACATTTACACGCTGGATTCTAAGGGCGAGCTGCTCATTACGATCATGTCGAGCCTCGCCCAGGAGGAAAGCCGCTCCATCTCCGAGAACGTCACATGGGGGATGCGCAAGCGCTTCGCCGACGGCAAGGTCGCGCTTCCGTACAAGCATTTTCTTGGCTATCGCAAGGGCGAGGACAAGCTCCCCGAGATCGTGCCCGAAGAAGCGAAGATCGTGGAGGACATTTACCGAATGTTCCTGGAGGGTAAGGCGCCTTCCTTCATTGCCCGACATCTGATGACTTGCGGCATTCCCACGCCGGGCGGCAAGGAAAAATGGCGGCCCAATACCGTGGAGAGCATCCTCACCAACGAAAAGTACAAGGGCGATGCCCTCTTGCAGAAGAAGTTCACGGTGGACTTCCTGACCAAGACCACCAAGATCAATGAGGGCGAGGTACCGCAGTATTACGTCGAAGGCAGTCACCCGGCGATCATCGCGCCGGAACTGTTCGACGCCGTGCAGGTGGAATTGAAGCGCCGCAAGGCGCCGGGCCGGCGCAACTACACGCCGCACTGCTTCTCCGGGTATCTCTACTGCGACGAGTGCGGCGCGCTGTATGGCAGCAAGGTGTGGAATGCCGGCACTCAGTACAAGGCGACGGTGTGGCAATGCAATGCCAAGCACCGTGGGGACACGGCCTGCAAGACGGCCGCGCTCCGGTCCGAAGAAATCCAGCGGTCCTTCGTCCAAGCGGTCAACCAGATCATAGGCAACAAGGCGGAGATCATCCGCACCTGCGAAGCGGTCCTGGATGGGTGCTGCAACGTAGAGGGGCTGGCGGTAGAGTACGCCACCATGCAGGCCGAGCTGGCAGTCGTGACCGGCCTCATGCAACGGCACATCAGCGCCAACGCTCACTCCGCGCTGGATCAGGCCGAATACCAGCGGCAGTATGATGAATACGCCGCGCGGTTCGAGGCCACCCGGAACCAGCTCAATGCGTTCAGCGAGCGGCGCGAGGCGCTCATCGCCAAGCGTGGGCGCCTACAGAGCTACCTGGATACACTGAAGCAGCAGGAACTGATCGCCGAATTCGACGAGGTGCTGTGGTATGGTGCGATGGATCAGGTACGGGTGACGCAGGACGGGAAGCTAAAGTTTATCTTCAAGGACGAGACGGAAATCGAGGTATGATTCGAGACGCAGCGCCGCAGGTTCATAATGAACCTGCGGCATGGTTCTGTTTTAGCATCAATGTCATCAACTTAAGCTTAGAAAGGTCTGCGAACGTCGGTGGCGCGATGATCGGTACGGCCGGGACTTCTGGGGAATGATCTGTTGGGACGAACAGGGCAAACAGCACGAATCAGCTGGTT
>JAEZSP010000009.1 GCA_023421735.1 Bacillota bacterium
CGCACAGGACGGAACCTCTGGCGCGGGTACTCTTGGGCGAGGAAGGATGCGCGGACGGATAGGTCATGCGAAGCTCGTCGCTTGCGGGAAGTTGAAGATCGGTTCCATCGATGGCGAAGAGGCGGTATCCGTGAAAACGCCTGATGGCGTTTTCACTTAGGATCTGTTCGCGGGTGTCCTCGAACAGTACCCGGAATGCCTCCGGACGGATGTGCCGACGGGCTTTGGAGAACGCCTGGGGCGTAACGGACTGGTCGACCGTAAGGACGTTCTCAAAGAAGGTGTCCAGTTCGTTGCGCAGGGATGTCACGATGCGGCTCAGGATCATGCAGACGCAGAAAGAGAACGCAAGCATCCGCATGCGGGAGAACCATTTCGGATCCCTGAATGGGAATCTCTCCCAGTGTACTGCGCAGCGTCTTGGGCTTATAGCCGTTGCGCGAGTCTCCGTACGCGGGATCAGCTGCTTCGCGCTCGTCGATTTGCGTCTCGATCTCCTGCTCCAGCATCGTCTGGATCGTCCCGCCCAGCAGATCCTTCAAGGCTTTCTGAAGGTCCGCGGTCGTCTTAACGTTGTAGGTCTCGATGAGGTTCATGAGCAGTTCTTTCTTCTCGTCCGGGATTGCGTACTTGCTTTTCCGTGGCATGTAAATGCACCTCCTCTGTGGTAGTATTCCTCACAGTTGGTGCTCTTTTACAGAAAATTCTGAACAGGCTCTTTCAATACGATATTGACACACTAAGCTCGATACCCTATTGAACAGTAACCTTACCTCTTTTTCTGGTAACTCGGGTGCATAGGTCGCGTAACCCTGTCTCCCGTTCTCCGGCCGCCATTTCTTACACTTTCCACTGCCGATTTTCTGCACTTTCAAAATGTATTGACATCTTTGACGAGCTTGATATCAATCTCATACCAAGTATCCGTCCAGTATGTTAGTGCGCGATGGTAAAGCGGAAGTCGCCGATCACGGAAAGCGTGTCTGTAGAACCGATATTCATAATTTTCAGAAGTTCACCGGTGAACGTTCCGCTGCAACAGGTCTTGTCCGCATCAATTTCAGTGATGGTGAAGGAGTAGCTTGTTCCAGCCGGCGCAACCTGCACACCGTATGCAGTTGCAGAATAAGTTGATGAGGTTTGCCAAACACCTCGGTCAAATTCGTTGAGCGCTGACTGGCAGTCGTAGAACAAGAGCGCCGTCCGCCCGGTATCCGGATCGACCACACTGTTGCTTTTTACCTCAAAAGGGAATCCAATTGCAATAGAATCAATACCGTCGCTGAATACTGCTAGGATAGAGCCGGAATCAAGGCACCAGGTTGACACGTAATCCCGCAGTTCTGGTGCGTCAGAACGTGAAGAAGGAACCCAGTTACTCCCGTCGTATAGCTCTCCACCGCCATTCGTCATAATATATGTTTGTCCGTTTACATTGATCCGTATGTAATCGCCGACGATCTCATCCGCGAAGTCGTCGAGGATGCTGCTGGTCGGCGTGGGCGCGGTGGAGATGCTCGCGTACTCAAACCCTTCCTCATACACGACGATCACGCGCATGGGGGTGAGCGACGGATAACTCACGATGGCGATGTGCGCGCCGCCGAATTCCAGGATTTCCGATTGCCACTGATCACCCTGCGCGCTGCCGCTCTCTACAAACCCGAGAGCAAGCGCCTGGCTGCGGAAGTCCTCGATTTGCTGCTGGGTGACGTCCATGTACAGTGTGCCGTCTCCCTTGGGAAGACCCTCGACATCCACCTTGTCCCGCTTGGAGGTAGCCCCCGCAAAACAGGCGTCGGCGTCGGGAACCGATACTGTCGCGGACACCGCGGACAACAGATCTGCCTGCGCCCCGCTGGCGAACAGGAACAGGATGCACAAGGCCATAACCAAACTGCGTGTTTTCATAATCATGATCCTTTCTCTTGCGCGGAAGCGTCCGCGTACACTCATTATGTCAATTATACCACAATCCGTCGCTTTTTGAGAATAGCTTTTCGCGGCACGTACCAGTTTAATGTGCAATTCTGAAACAAATAAAAATGCCATATCATCGTGGTCGTGTCCAAATTTTCACGCATGGCATAGACGGTGCGCGGCCGCATATATCATCTGGATTCATCTGCCTTTGGCGACGGATTTGTTGGTTATGGGCACGACGGAAGTATATAACGTGCGCGTGCGGGTTCATTGAACTTGTTTCCTGAAATAATTCAAATTGCATTATGCAAATTGCATTAATCGATTTTGTTGATTTGGAATATTGCGCATCTGCATATTATCGTGTAAAATGACAGTATTGTGTGTGCCGCGCCGTATATGGAAGTTTTGCGAACGGGAGATGCCGATATGGAGGTATATACGCGTTTGAGCATGGCGGAATGGGATCGTCTGGCCGGGGGTGGTATGTCCGCCAGACAGGCGGCTGATTTCCTTTATGCGGGATTGCCTTGCCGCCGCTTCTGCGATGTGCTCACGCAGGTATACATCGGAGAGGATTTGCGCGCCCGTCTCACCGAAGCTTTTCGCGCTGCGGGTGCTTCTCTGGATAGTGCGGATCGTACCGCCCGTAACTGGATTTCAGGCGCAAACGTGCCTAATGATCGGAATACCGTGTTCCGCGTAGCCTTTGCTTTGGGCCTCAGTGTGGAAGACACGGATAGACTTCTCTGCGCGGCATCAGATTACGGCATCCACGCCCGAGATCCAGTCGAAGCGGCGTATCTGTTTTGTTTGGCGACGGGGCGGGGTTACGCGAACGCCCGGTGTTTGGCGGAGAAATCCGCTATCGACGCGGTGGCAGTGGTCGCGGGGAGCGCCTCGCAGCTTATGGACGAGGAAGTACGTGTTCTCGTGACGGAGGATGACTTCCGCACATGGCGAAGAGAGCGAGCTGCTGATTTTTCCAAATTGCACAATACCGCCTACAGCTTTTTTATGGAGAGCCTTTGGCACCTATTGGGAGAGGGAGAGGATTTTTCACTGGAATACATCTGCGATTCCGCCCTACGTTTTAATGACAAGATTCCCTTGGGTCGCGATCGTACCCGGTTCAACGATTTGCAGAAGGTACTCAAGCGCTACTGGCCCAACGCCACTGCCGTCAAACAGATGAAGGAGCGCCGCATTGATGTGACACGTAAGATACTGATCCTCCTCTATATTCTATGTGAAGGCGTTACAGACGACGACTACCGGGAACTGGAGGAGGACTATGTTCAGCCTCGTGAGCGGCTCGAGACCCACGCCGCCTCCATCAATGCGATGCTCAAGACATGCGGTATGGGTCCGTTGGATCCCCGGGGCCAATTCGACTGGCTGGTGCTCTACTGTCTTTGCTGCGATGCTGACGAGACCATGGGCGAGCGCATGGAGCAGATGCTCGCCTGGGTATTCGATCGGGAAACGAGTTCAACCGGCGCGGGCACGGGCGGCGTATCATGATCGCAGGATGGACAACGGGAGGGATTCATGTGCGATCAGCCTTGCGCCCGGGAGATGAGGTCGTTGCGGGTGTCTGCGCCTATCGCGTTGACGCGGTTCTCGGGATGGGTTCCAACGCCATCGTATACCGCGTCAGTTACCGGGATTCATTGGGCGCAGCGCGTCACATCGCGCTTCTCAAGGAACTGTTTCCCGCGGTCGAAGGGGTCGCGCGGGTTGGCGCGGAAATTGTCGTGTCTGACGCGGCTTTGGAAGCCTTCGATCTTCACAGGCAGAGCTTTCTGAGAGGCAATGAGGCGCACCTGCGCCAACTGCGTTCACAGGCGGGCCGGGTCATCGGCAACCTCGACAGCTTCGAAGCGCACGGAACCTTGTATACGCTCCTGGAATACCAGTCCTCGCGCACATTGGAGGACGCGCTGGCCGAGGAACAAATCGCCTCGGCGGAACGCGCGGCCCGGCGCCTGCTCTCCCTTTTGGAGGCGCTGTCGCCCTTTCACCGGGAAGGGATTCTGCACTTGGACGTGAGTCCTGACAATCTCATTTTAATGCCTGTCTTGCGCGGGTACGAATCGGACTTGGAGCCCATGCTGCTCACCGATTACAACGGCGTTTGGGATCGGACATCCCCCGAACCTCCCGTCCATCTCTCCAAGCCCGGATATTCCGCGCCTGAGGCGCGCGTGGGCGATGCGGACGCCCTTTGCGAGGCAACCGACCTGTTCAGCGCGTGCGCGGTGTTCTTCCGGATGCTCGTCGGACGCCAGCTCACCGAGGCGGAATGCTGTGGCCAGTTTCTCTCCGGCGTGTGCCGCGAGGTGGAAAAGGCGTGCGATGCCCTGCCCAAAACGGCGAGCTTCCAGGCGATTCAGATGATTCGAAAGGGGTTAAGACCCCTGCCCCGCCAACGCTACCAGTCCATTGAGGAGATGCGCGATGCGGTCCGGGAGTTACTGGATCGGATTCACATGCGGGGAATTACCCATGCGTCGCTGTGGGAGGCGGCTCGGGCGAGTCTTTCGAACGATGCGCTGCCGGAACGGTCCGTCCGGATGCAAATAGATGAGGACGGCGTTCGGCTGCCTGCCGACGAGAATGCCCTTCTCGGCGCGGGAGGGCTGCTGCTCTTGGCGGGGGCTGGGGGCATGGGCAAGACGACGATCCTGCGCGCGCTGCACTGCAAGTGCGTTCGCACATACAGCCCGGGGGAATCCGCGTGCTATTACATTCCGCTCTTCCGCTACCGGGGTGGGGCGAACTTCCTTGTGAACTGCCTACTGGAACGGTTGCGCCCCGCGGACGATTCCGAAGACGCCCGAGCGGCGCTTTTTCGTTTCATCTCCGTTCCGCTGCGGGATGGGGTGCCGCGGCTTTTGCTCCTTTTAGACGGGCTTAACGAGGCGGGAGCGCGGCGTGAGCCGCTCCTTCGGGAGATTCGTACCCTTTCGATGCTTCCCGGCGTACGCATCATCGCCTCTACCCGGGACGAGACCGACCGGGCGCGGCTACCGGAGGGCATCCGGATGGTGCGCCTTTTGTCGCCGGACGACGCGGAGGTGGACCGATATCTTTCGGAATGTGGCCTTTTATCGGTGACACCGCCTCCTGCCCGGGAGGCGCTTCGCAACCCGCTGCTTTTAAGTCTGTATGTACAAACATGGGAGGCTTGGCGTGCGAGCGGGAAGAGCCTTATGGCCACGGATCCGGATTTTACCTCCGCCGATCGGCTGCGGGAGCATTTCCTGGAGGGGCAACTCCTACGCGACGAGGAGCTCCACCGAGAAAGCGAAGCGGACTGCCTGCGTGCCCGGTACGCCGTGGAGCACGTTCTGCCCCGGTTAGCCCTTGCGATGGGGAACCGCGCCGCGCTTACCCGGGAGGAGGCGCGCGCCTGCCTGGGACGGGCCATGCGCGATCTCAGGGAACGTGATTTCGCCCGAGCATTTCCCGCGTACACAGGCAAGAGCCGGGCCATGCTGGAGGGCATTCGGACCGGGGACGAGTGGTACGATCTGATGGTGCGCGAGATTCTGGTCGGGCGAATGACCCTATTGACCCTCGGGACCGGCGGAGAGATATCGCTTTTCCATGAAAGCTTCCAGGCGGGGCTTGCCCAAGAGGGGCGGCAGCTGCGCATTCGGCGGCGCACGCGGGGGTGGCGACGCGCGGTGGTGGGAATCGTGTGCGGTTTGGTGCTGGTCGGTGCCGGATACCTTACACAGCCGTTCCTGCCATCCGCCCTTACTAGGGCGGAACAGAGCGCGGTGGAAAACCTAGAAAACGCGGGGTATTCCTCTCTGTTGGAGGTGGGACAGGCGCTGGAGTCGGCGCGCGGAGTGCGTTCCGCGCTGGTGGCCGGTGGGAAAGCGCGAACCGCGGCCCTTTTGCCCCTGTCCGGGACAAGCGATGCGGAGATAGGCGTGCCATGGGAAAAGGCAGCTCTGGATCAGGACGCGTGGCAGACGGTTTTGGATTCACCGGAGGACACCTCCCGACTCAGTTTGGCCGCGCTTCTGGTACTCTCGGACGCGTACGCAGACGGCCACGGTGCCGAGTACCGGGAGGAGAGGCTCTCCGAATACGACGAATTCTGCGCGCTTCAGGATACATACCTGGTATTGGTATACTACGCCGCCTATGCGGATACCGATCAGGACGCATTAACCCTTTTATACCAGGGATTGAGTGCCCAGCCGGAATTGCGGGACGCGTTTATCACGACGGCAAAGCCGGCGGGAGACTCCACCGCCGTTTCTGCCCAGCGGAATGCCGCCCGCAAAATGCTCGAGGAATCGGCGTTCTACAACCTGGCCGCGCGGGAGGCGGCCGACTGGCCGGATGCCGCGGCGATGGCGAAGGAACTGGGTGCGCGGCTCGCCGCGCTTCAAGAATAACGGAAGGGAGAAAATCATGAAACGATTGATGGGACTTATTCTAGCGCTCATCCTGCTCACGGCTGCGGCGCACGCGGAGGTGAATCCGCAATTCGAGGAGGCTTGCAATTTGCTGGCCCAGGCGGCTCTGCAATTACAGGTCGCGTATGAAAAATTCGGGGAAACCCTGGATGCCCTGGAAGAAGCGGACGCGGGCACGCTTTCGCGGGACAATTGTCTTGCGCGGCTCCATGCGCTCTCGGACGAATTGTGGGCCATGGAACCTCTGACGATCACTCCTTCAGACGATCTCGCGGCGTACATGCTCTCTCGTGGATTTATGCCGGAGGATTTTCAGGCGGTGGCTGACGACGCGGTTTACTCCGCCCGCGGCAGCGCCGATGACATCGACAATTACATTGCCGTGATGGAGGCCGGTCCGGAGACATCCGTGCCCGACACGGCGTATGACCGGCAAATCATCGCCATTCAAAAGCAAATGGACTTTGTCGCGCTCAATACGGTACTTCTACCTGCAGACGACGAGGAGGCTGCCGAAATCCAGACCGTGGTTGTAGAACCTACCGGGTACCTTATGGAGGCGGGGCTCCCCTGGGAGCGCGACCTTGCGCTGTGCGTGGCCAAGTATGACGCGCTCGAGACGGAGCTGGAAGAAGTGCTTTCCCAGATGTCCAACCAGGCGGCCGACATGGAGGAAGCGCTGGATCAAATCGAAAACTGACGGTACACTGGTCAGATTTGCCGCTGGAAACGCCTTCCATGACTCGGATGGGGATGGTGGTATCGTATTGTTCAGATCAAGGGCCGCTCGGCCCGGAACGGAGGAATCATTTGTGAGGCGCGTTTGCGCGGCGTTCCTGGCACTTATCCTACTCCTCTGCGGCGCGGCACTGTCCGAGAGCGTGGAGGCACCGGCGTGTATCACAATTACGGAATATCTTTGGTGTGCAGCTTCTGCGATGGCACGGGGGCGTGTCTAACGTGCGGAGGCATCCAACTAAAGAACTATAAATGGTGTTCAAAGAAAAAGGAGGTTTCCCCATGCGCAATCGGATTTTGGTTCTGTTTTTGGTCCTCTCTCTCATGATCCCCTTTGCCGCCCATGCCGATATGCTTGTTCAAATGGATGACAATCTACAAGGGTTTTTAGCCGCTTCCGGTGAGGATTCCCTCATTGCATATCGGGAAACGAGTACTGGAAGCTGGTACCTAGGTACCCTCAAAGATAATAAATACGACGGTTATGGGCTTTGGGTCTTCCCCACAAGCGACACATCGAAGGGTGGATGCACTTTCGGAACTTTTTCGAACGGGAAGTTCGATGGATCCTGTACCACCTACTACCCCGACGGATCCTATTTTTCGGGAACTTACGCTGCAGGCAGCCGAGAGGGCGATTTCCTTTATGTGACTGCCAATGGTGTGAAATACTGTTATTCCTATAGCAAAAATGAACGCGTTTCTTATCAGGAGATTGGCACGGCTGAACCTTTGTTTATCAGGGAGTTTAGCGATGTTCAGAAGCTTGGCTACGTTACCCAGACTGCTGACGGCATCTTGGCTGCCGGGCATCGCATCTCTTACGATGCCTCGAACGGTCTGTTATATATCGGTGGCATAGATGCCGAGGGCAAGTTTTGCGGAATGGGCGTCTATACAGGACACAGTCAAGGTGTAATCGCCATTTGGGAGAAAAACTTAGTTGTAGAAGTCGAAACGAAGTTAGCCTCTACCGCGGAAACTTCCGATGCACCTGAGGCGCTGGTTACTGAGCCTCCTGCCCTGAATTTTGTCGTGGTTACAGAGGCACCCACTCTGATGAAGGAACGTGCTTCCGGCACTTATCCGTCTGTCGTAACGCGAACGCCAGACATGGAGACCCCTGCCCTGACCGAGAAACCTTCCGTCACTGCGTCCTCTGAATCCGCAACCCAGGCTGGAATCGAGCGAAATACCATGACAGCGCTCATAAACGATGTGCCCTATACGCTATACCTTGCCCAAGCGACATTGGACAGCACCATGGAAGGATATGGCATTAGCGTGATTTACGCGGCCTTCAATCCCAGAGGCGATCTCGAGTACACGATCAAAATTTTACTGGATAAAAGCATTGCCCCTGGATCGTTTGTATCTACCGACGGCAACTATGAATGCGTGGTCTACCTGATAAAAGACATGACCGTTTGGGAGGCGAATGGCCTCGGTGATTCTTTCTACTCACTCGGTTATTATCATATGGAGATAACGGGCCGCAGTGACGATTGGATGACATATGACGGGAATCTGGAAGCAGTTATGCAGGTGGAGTTTGATTACGAGAATATCGCAACCTTGAGAGACGCAACATTCAATTTGACCATAGATGAAATCTACGAGGGCGAGCTCTTTAAAGGCAGCGGCGATACCTCGGATATTGCCTCCAATGCGAACAACAGTGTTTCGAGCAATACTTTAACGACCAGAAGCCAGTCCAGCGATACTTCTGGAGATCCTGTTGACACGACGGTACTCCTTCCGTCGCACGGTCAGACCACATGCATCAATTGCAACGGTTCGGGAATTTGCCCCTACTGTTATGGTACCGGGCAGATGCTCAATTCTTATACAGGCGAATATCAGGACTGCATCTGCATCGATGGCAAGTGCACCGTGTGCGGCGGAAAAGGAAGCTATTGAGCCGCGGTGTCACAGGCACCGCCTATCTCCGAATGGGAGATATTGCTAGAACGGTGTTAACGGATATGTGAAATGTCCTGTCAAGGAGGTGGCGATTGGAATATTACAAATACTGGCGCACTGGCTGATCTGCTGAAAGAGAAATACAGAAAGGCCTTCCGCGCTGCAAATTGAGTACGATGTGTTCGTCCGGGTGAATCTGACACCGAGATGTCGGTTTGTGACCGTTCCAAGGAGCGTCAAGCGCATTGCCAGTTCCGCGTTTTCGGATTGCACTGGCTTGTGTATTTGACGATTCCGGATTCTATTCAGTTGGTCGGCAAGGGCGCATTGCCGGGTGCGCCTCATGGATTCCGGGCATTTTTATGCTTCAAAATAGTGGTTGAGCATCATTTGCGTATCGGCGGGTCACAAGTAGAATTGGAGCGGACAAGGCGACACAATCGTGGAGCCTGAAACGCCGTACGCTACTCGAACAATTTACGGCTGATCGCAATCGCACTTGCCCGATTCCTGACATTCAGCTTGGCATAAATATTCGTCGTATGGAATTTCACAGTGCGCACTGTGATTCCCAGCTCCTCTGCGATCTCGGTGTTCTTGATACCGCGTACCAACAACCGAAGCACCTGCTTTTCCGCGTGTGTCAGCGATTGCGCCGGAAGGTTCGGCGGCTGAAGATAGTCGGGGTACATCCGGGCGTATCGCTTGACCTCGCGGATCATCAATTGCCCATATTTGCCGCTGTGCTCGATCTTTGCTTCCGTGACTAATGGCAGAAGCGCTGCCCCTTCCTCCGCAGGCAAACGAATAAAGCCGTAATGCTCCATGTCCGCAAGCGCCTGTTTCAACGGAAGATCCCAGCCATTTTGACCCATTCGATATTGAGCGATTCCAAGCAGCATGCGCGCTTCCATCAGGCAGTAGCGCTGTTCGTTTATTTCGAAGTAAGGAATCATTCGCGTCAGCAGCGCAATCGCGGCCAAATCCTCCCCCTGTAAAAGATAGCAGCGCGCCTTGACCATGTATTGATATCGATCTAGAAATTGAAACTTTCCGACCTCATCGGGCGCCGTCTCGCTCATCCATCGGCTGACTTCGGCCGTTTTCCCCTCCAGAAGCAAGATCCGGGCACGAAAAGCACAAATATTCGCGATAAGCCTGGCATTACCTTCCGTCTTTGCCTTCCGCTCCAGACCATCCAAATTCCGTCTGGCGGAAACCGTATCCCCCCGCATGATCGACAGGCGGACAATCGAAGCGACGGCGGCAAAATAGACATCCAGCGTGCCCGCAAGCTCCGCCTGATTCATGGCGGATGTGGCGTGAATCACCACGGCTGTCATGTTCTGGAGCGTGCAGCGCTCCAGCTTGCTCTCCGCAAGCCCCGCGTCGGCAACGCCAATCCCCGCCTTGCCCAGGAGCAATTCAAGGGGCTTTTTGAAGACCCGGTACAACTGCTCATCCCGTTTACTCCAATTGCAAAAGTCCTTGGCACCGTGCATCAGGCTGGGCATGCCGCTGGTTGCGCTGATGCTCCGTACGGATTGATCCTCGCTCTGCATGAGTTTCACGACGTCCAGGATTGTCTGGGCGATCTTGCCGCTCCCCCGATGCGGCAGGCCGACGCGCAAAAACGCAAGCCTTTCCATGGCGATTGCGCGTTCGGGATCTCTCCTGCTTCTCGAACGATAAAAGTCCTCGAGCCGATCGTACCAATATTCGCTCTCCTTTTCCTGCAGGCACATGGAATGGATCATGCTGACCGAACACATCAATTCCGGGGATTTTTCAATCAGCGTCGATGGCAGCGTTAGATAATATTCCTTCAATTCCAGAAAATATGTCGTGTAGGGCGGTCGCCGCGTGTGACGGATGAGCAGCTCCATGAGCTTGTCCCAGTCATTTACCTTCTGATAGCAGTGGAGCGCTTGGGGAATATCGTCGCACAACTCATAGTAAAGCCCCGCGCGCCGCCAGATGTTGTCAACCGCCCCGTCCGAACATTTTCTTTTTTGATAATAGACGAGAAAGCGATGAAACAAGCACGGGATCACATAGGTTTCCGGTGCGGTTTGAGAAATACATTTCCCACGGTGCATGATTTCATCCAGCACCTGAATGATGCCGTTTTCCCCGCTGATCATTTCCGTCATGCGCAGCGTGAATTCCGAAAACTGGGCAATCTTGAGAAGGAACGACTGCGCCTCGCGCGAGAACCGAAAGAAGACAACTTGTTCCAGATAATCGAATACATCATGTGTTGCCTTCTGGGCGGTCTGTTCCGTGCAGGGCGCGCCGCTTTTGAGAAGTTCCGCAAGGCAATCAATCGCAACCGGATATCCTTTGCTTTCTTTTTCAATGAAAAGGGCGGTCTCAACCGAATAGGGCAAGTCCGCCGCCGCCACGTACGAATCGACCGCATCGCGGCTCAAGCACAGGGCGTTCTGCGTAAGTGTCTCAAGTTGGCCGGTCAACGAAAAGGGGCAAAGAAGCGATGGAAGCTCCGCCCGGCTAATCAGGATGTACTGCTTGCTCGATGGTTCCGTCAGTAGGGGCATCAGATATTTCTGCATTTCGGCTTCGGTCAATTCCTGCAAATCATCGATCACCAGGATTGTAGACCGCTTAAGGTTATTTGAGGGCGTCAGCAAATCGCGCGCAGAGATAAACCGCGCGTTGCTCCGGGCGCGTGACCATTCCTTTAAGGCAATGGTTTTTCCCCATCCCGCATGTGCGCTGATATAGACAATTTTCCGATTGCGAAGTTTCGTATCGATCGCCATATGAAACGCGCTACGCTCAAAAAGAACTTTGCAGAAATCCATAAAACCCTCCAGACAGACCTCTTGCCAGAATAATGCAAATAATGGCCTTTTGCAAGCGCAATCACTTTAACGTAAAACAAAGGCCTGCTGCTTTCGCATGCAGACCTTCGATGAATTTCAATTATTCCGCTGCGCTGGAATCCGACTCAATGGGGCTCAGAGAGGAGACGATGGTTTGGCCGATGGTCGCGAAGGCCTCATCCGAGGCGGGTGTGAAGGAAAACACATACATTCCGCCTTCGCCATCCGCAAACGTCATGCCGGTCACGTCTTGCTCGGTGATGTCGTATCCGACAACGTCAATGCCATTGAAATTGACCTGGGCCACATTCTCATAGCCCGCCTCGGTCAGCTGTGCGGCGATTTCGTCGTTGGTCGTCGCTTCTGTTTCCGCATAGCTAACAGTCATCGCATATGCGCCGTCCGCGGATGTCGCGGCATAATAAGTGCCGGATTCAGCCATCTCGTCGGTGATTTCGGCATCAATCCAATCGGTAGGAAGATAAATCATGAAGCCGTCGTCGTCGAAGGTCAACCAAGTGCCCTCATAGGGTGCGGTGGTCTCGTCAAAGATGATTTCCGGGGCCGCCGTGTCCGTGGTTTCTGCGGTTTCGGCATATGCGCTTGCAAGGCATAGCATCATAATGGCCATCAGGATAGCAAAAGTCCGTTTCATCGTAGGTACACTCCTTTTTATTTCGGTTGCTTTTGTGCGAAAAAGTTCAACGCAGGCAAATCGCTTGAAACGCCTGAAAATCCGGTAAAGATGAGCTGTTTCTGAAAAATAAACGCATGCTCATGCATTTACCGTGTCTGGCTTGCCGCGCAAAGCTCCTTCTGTCAGGGTATTATACGCAGAATCAGCGCGTTTGTCACCGTACCAAAGTACAGGTGTGTCATCTTTATCCGATCTGCGCGCAACCTTTGCAATCATAGAGGGCGTGAAGCAGGAAGGATTTAAGGGGATTGGAAGCATGCCCGGTATTTTGCCAAATCCTGTTTCATCTCTCTTCCTGAATGGTCTTCATTACGAATCATCCTTTTTGTACAATTCTCTCCTCCTATGAGCTTTAACTCGCATACAATGAGTCGGTAAGCATGAAATTTGATGCGGAGATTCTGTGCATGCCACTTACGGAATACGGGTAAAGCGACTTCACGGCGCTCGGTACAGTATAAGTATGGGACGAGGATTCAGGGACGCACCACACATGTATGGCACAAAAGATGCGGAATTTGCTCAACCGATACAATTCCATGTTCATCGAGCGTACGGACAGGTGATCGAACAGGCTTTTGTGCAATAAGCGCGCCTTGTTTTGGCAGAAATGAACAACATCTATCACAAGCCCCGGCTGACTGCCGGGGCTTGCGCCTCTTTGTTATAGGAGCTCTGCGAAAGTACGACCGTGACGTGCGGCAGCGATTGAGGATAGCGGAATGCCCACGACGCGATCGACTGACCCGGCGCAGCGCGCTTGAATAATGCTTCCGCGTCCGGAGGCAGCTTTGCGAGCCGTCCGCCGCGCACGGGCTCCATGGCGATGACGGGCAGACCGCGCTTTGCGATGACTTCAACCTTTTTGCCTGCGCCTTGCAGCGACCAATCGAGGTAGTTGATCTGAATCTGTACGAATTCAAAGTAATCGAACCGGGTCAGGAATTGCTCAATGGTCTCCGCGCGTCCGTGTAATGAGGCGTATTCGCGCTCTATCGTACCTCCCGTAAGCCTTCTATACCTCGCTCCAGATCCTGCGCGCGTTTGCCAGTGAAACAGCGGTGGCATAACGCGCGTCCTCAAGGCCCTCAAATTCGATCACGATACCGCCGTCGTATTCAGCCGCTTTGATCGCCTTCAAAATCGCCCAAATATCCAGATCACCCTGTGCCAGGATCGCACCGCGCAAATAGCGGTCGGCCATCGACTTGAACCAACTGCCGGCGCAATCGAACTGAGTGGCGTCTCCGGGATCCCGCATGCGGATGTAAAAATCCTTGAGGTGTATCATTCTGGCGATCTTCGCCAGTCTCAGTGCGGCCACGGAGGCATCCTCGTCCATACAAGTGATGTTCCCGGTATCATACAAGAGCCCGTAGTTGTCACTGTCGACAGCGTTGATGATGCGCTCCACGCGGTCACAGCCGTTGGCAAAAAATCCGTGGTTTTCAACCATCGTCTTGACGCCGCATGCTTTTGCGTATTCGGTCACCCGCCTTGCGCCTTCGACCATGAAGGGCAGTTGCTCGTCGAACGCGGCAAGCCCGTTCTGATCCCGAGGTCTGCGAAACGCGCATACATCATGGCGCATCCGCCCGATGCCCAATTCGGAGACGATGTCAACCTCATGCTCCAACCGTTTGACCTCCGCTTCGAACGCTTCGCCGGTCTTGCACAGGTCGGCCAGCACAGAGTAGTTGATCAGCTCCAGACCGGCATCCGCGGCTTGTTTTCTGACTTTTTTTATGAACGCTTGATCGAGTTTCCCAGACTCATCCTGAAATTTGAACGCGAACGGCACCAGTTCGATGCATTCCGCACCTTGCCGCGCCGCCCACTCGATTACCTCAAAAAGCGTCATAAGGCCCTGTTGCATCTCCCGGTCCAGAGAATAGCTGCTAATCCCCAGTTTCATGTGAGAAGCCTCCCGCAAATAGAATCGTTGCATTTAAAGAGTATCACTGCGGTAAGTGCGTGTCAATACCGGCAGTGATGCAGAAATAGACAATCGGATAGCATGAACGATGTGAACAGCTTGTCCTCTGTTCGGAAGCCCCTTGCCCAAATTGACGGCTGGTTCCGCACCGCCGCATTGACTCGTTTATACCACAAAACCGCTCCGGCATTGGATGCCGGAGCAGTCTGGCTACCATAAACAGCAGCCATCTAACCGTTTATTCTTACATCTTTGTCGAAACCAAGCGAATAAACCCCATATACGCCCCGTTGTCTAGCTTGAAAAATTCAGTTTCGTCACCAAACTTGCTTTTACCGGAATCAAGCAGTGCCTGATCCCAGCGCAGCCACAAACTGCACCCATCAGGAAGCGTGTCAGCCGCATTCATGGACACAAGGCCGGTTTTCTCCCACAGATCTTTCCACCACGAAAAACTTTGCCAAGTCCACAACTCGTCACCCAAAAATCTATGCAGGTAATGGGGGACGCCGTTTGTGACATCCTTCATGTATCCGGATAGAATCACGCCAAGTTGCCCTCCCTGTCGCAAAACCTTCAAGATATATTCCAGATATGAATCTTCCATGCCAAAATACATATAAGTATTCACGCAAACAATGGCATCGAAAAAGCCTTGTGCAAAGGGCAACTTGCGCGCGTCGGCTTTTATTGGAATGATTAAATCCTCAACACCGTATTCCCTGGCGTTTTTCCACCTCATCTCCGGGGACGTCCAACCTTCCCACTCGTCGAAATCCACGGAATATACCTGAACGCCAAACTCACGGGCAAGGAAAACGCTTGTCATTCCCTTTCCGGAGCCAATGTCAAGAACCCTCATGCCGGGCTTTAAGTTAAAAGCTTCGACGAGATACTCTGTCAGCCAAAGCGGATGCGGTCCCATCGCGTTATCCATGATCCATGCAGGGTCGTATTTATTGGAGCGGGGAAACCGTTCATTACGCAGCCTATTGGGTTTGATTGGATTGCTCAACGCCATTCCTCCTGTATTTCGACAGGATAAATCGTGTGATGATCCTGTCGATTTATTTGGGACGACCGCTCCTAACAATGCTATACATGTAAATATCCTCCTACAAATGATTTATAACAGACCGCTAAAGATTTGCAACTGTTACGCTTTTGATTATACGCCAAACAGGTATTGTGTCAAGGCAAAAAGATCGGGTCATCTATCACCCGTTCAGTCACAATTTTCTGACAAAAAAAGGCGCGCACGTTTTACGCGCGCGGCCTTTTTTATTTTAAATCAAATGAGAAAAGCCTGCAGTCGTTTGCGCCCCACGTTTCGAGGGGAATGAGCCGCAGTTCTCGAATGGGATGACCCACCGTATGGCGCCGCATTCGGCGTCGATTGTCCGCCTCCTGGGCGATGATCATTCCTTCCCCACCCTCGAGAATCGCCTCGATGCGGTATGCCCGGACGAGCGTCTTTGGAAGATGTGCCTCGGGCAAATCGAGCGGACGGTTGGCAGGGAGATTGCGCTGGGGTAGCTTGTCCATGAGCATGCGATTCAGATCGCTGTCAAAGACGATGCGAACGGATTGCACAAACTGCGGCGCATCGAAATGATAGGCAACCGGCGCACCCAGCGGGACGGACACGCTGTGTGTTGTCCCATCTACAGGCCTGTCAAAGCCGTCGCGCAACGCTTCAAGCGCCGGATCAAGATGCGCAGTGCGTGCGATTTCCGAGACCGTTCGACGCGCAAAGGGCAAATAACAATCGTCCGACATGAGCGTTTCACGCAGTTCAGCGAGGTGTCTTTCATAGATGCCGCGCGGCGATGTCTTTTCGCGGATTGCGATCGCAGCCGCCGTACCCATCGCCTGTCCTAGGATTGCACAGGTGGCCATCACGCGCGACGAACTCATTGCCGCATGCGTTACCGAGATATTGCGCCCCGCAAACATGAGATTCCCGATGTTTTTCGAATACAGGCTGCGATACGGGATGCCGTAGGGCGATGGCGCGGGATGGAAGATGTTCGGCGCGCCGCCGGATTCAAAGCCGCGCGGGTCGTGATCGTCCATCGTCCACCCGCCGTAGGCGACGACATCCTCAAAATGGCCGCCTGCACGCACATCGTTCTGGGTCATCACATGATCGCCGATATACCGCCTGCTTTCACGCTTGCCGGGCAGCATGCCCATCCAGTCGAGCCGCCAGTTCTTGTTCTTTTCCTTGTTTTCCGGTGCGTTTTTCACGTAATCCCAAACGCCGTAGGCGCATTTGAGCAATTCGTCGCGCACTTCTTCCGTGTCGGCAATGGTGTCGCGCGTGCCGCCGAGTTCAAGATACCAAAAATTCTCACCGGGATTGGTCAGGTCGGGAACGCGGTGACTGAGGTCCCTTTTTGTGTATCGATTCGCCCAAGCGGGCGGGATGAATGTGCTGGGCTTTTGAAATTCCCGCGCTTGCATGAGAATGCTCATGCCCATCGTCTTTTGATCAGCGATTTCAGGAGCAATGGATTCGCCGTACTCCCCGCGTGCCTCGCGTCCCATGCGGAACGCCGCGCCACAGAGCGGCGCAAGCACGCTATCCCCCGAGCAATCGGCGAAGATTTGCGCGCGTACCGCATGATATTTTTGCGTGGTCGTCTGATACCCCGTTATGCCGATGATCCGGTTCCCGTCCATTTGGCACGCTTCGCAGGCGCAGTTGAGCAGGAGGGTCAGGTTCTCTTCGCACTTCGCGTACTCATAGAGAATCCCATCCCAGATTGAATAGTTCATATCCGGATTGCGGTAGAGATTCTCAAGCATGATCTCCTCAAGAATGCCCGTTTCGCGCATGTTTTCACCGTGCGCACCGCACACCCACATGCGAATCTCGCTCGAGGCATTGCCGCCGAGCATGGGCCGATCCTGCATGAGGACGACTTTCGCGCCGTGCCGTGCAGCGGCGACCGCACCGCAAAGTCCCGCGAGGCCGCCACCCACGACGCAGAAATCGGTTTCATGGATCAAGGTTTCAAATTCCACTCTTCCACCTCACATAAACCAGTAGAGACTGTCCTCCGACAGCGTGAAGCCGATCTTTTTATGGAGTGCCTGCGAAGGCAGGTTGTCGTTTTCGATCTGTGCAAACGGCACCCAGCCGCGCAAAAGATGAACCCTTGTCATATGGCGTTCGAGTGCCTCGGCGAGACCGCGGCGCCTGTATTCCGGCAGGATTTCCAAAAGACCGAGGCTTCCTTCATCGTGCGTACCGATGAATCCTGCGAGCGCACCGTCCTGAAAGATGCCGAGCATCTCGCCTTCCTCGATCCTCCTGCGGATGTACGCATCGTCGTCCACGCTTTTATAATGCGCGCGAATGAAACCGTGAAAACGCATGTCGAGCGGGCGAATATCGGCCTGCGGCACCGCAATTTCCTTTTTGAGATAGGCCGCTTGCCGAACCGCGAGGATTTCCGGAAAATGAAAGCGTTCCGCGAGGCAGGCGCGGCTCATGGGATCGTGCGCGACGAGCAAATGCGGGTCGGTGATTTGCGCGATCATCGCATGCACCGCATTTTCCGCCGCGGCCGCAAGCATGTACGACTGTGCGCGGCGGTCATAAACCATGACGCCGTCCGGCTGGTCATACAGGATTTCCGCATTGCCGCGCCGGATCGATTCGGTCATCATGATGTGCAAAATCGGTTTTGTTTGGAGAAATTCTACCATTCTGCCACCGCGCCGTCCGCATCGCGCCAGATGGGGTTGTGCCAGTCGTGCCCCTGTTCAGCCATCTTGCGCACGTATTCCTCGTCGATGTCAATGCCCAGACCCGGCTTTTGAAGGAGCTCGACATGGCCATTCTGATAAATGAACACATCGGGATCCTTGAGGTATTTCAGCAGGTCAAAGCCCTTGTTGTAATGAATGTTGAGGCTCTGCTCCTGAATGAAGGCATTGGGTGAAGTAAAATCGACCTGCAAACACGCCGCGAGCGCGATGGGTCCGAGCGGGCAATGCGGCGCGAGCGCCACGTCGTAGGCTTCCGCCATGGCGGCGATCTTGCGCGTTTCGAGGATGCCGCCGCAATGGCTCACATCCGGCTGCACAATGTCCACGCCGCCGCGCGCGAGCATGCGCTTGAAGCCCCAGCGGGTGTAATTGCGCTCACCGGTCGCAATCGGGATGTGCGAGGTGCGCGCGAGTTCGAGGAATTCATCTTCATTTTCGGTGAGCACGGGTTCCTCGACGAACATAAGGTCGTATGGCTCGAGCTTTTTCATGAGCACCTTTGCCATGGTCTTGTGAACGCGGCCGTGAAAGTCCATGGCAACAGCGAGCTTATTCCCCACGGCATCACGGATGGCTGCCACGCGCGCTGCCGCGGCATCAAGCTTGTCATACGAATCGATCCACTTCAGCTCGTCCGTCGCGTTCATCTTGACGGCGGAATAGCCCTGCCGATAAGCCTCCTGCGCGGCTTCCGCGGTATCGCGCGGATGATCGCCGCCGATCCAACGATAGACCTGAATCCGGTCGCGCACCTTGCCGCCGAGCATCTGCCAGACGGGCATGTTGTGGTACTTGCCCTTGGCATCCCACATGGCCTGCTCGATCCCCGAGATGGCGCTTGTAAGAACCGGGCCGCCGCGATAGAAGCCCGCGCGATAGAGCGTCTGGAACATGTCCTCGATATCCTCGCAGGATTTCCCGATAATCGCGCTCTTCATTTCATTCACGCACGCCGCGACGGAATCCGCACGGCCCTCGACCACGGGTTCACCCCAGCCAACGACGCCTGATTCCGTCGTCAGCTTGAGAAACAGCCAACGCGGCGGTACCTTGAACAGCTCGATCGACCTGATTTTCATACCTCTTCCTCCCTGTATGCGCGAATGAGCGCCTGTGTCCCCTCATCCCCGCGACCCGTCTGGGCAAGCCCCTCGAATTCCTCGAGTACATGCTCCAACACGGGCAGCGCACGGTTCCGGTCGAGCGATTCCTCGTCCGCCAGCTTCATATCCTTGATGAAGTGTTTGATGGCAAACCCGGGCGCGAAGTCGTTTTCGATCATCTTGGGTGCGTTGTTCTCAAGCTGCCACGATCCCGCAGCGCCCGTTCCAATGGTGTCGAGCATCTTCTGCCGATCAAGCCCCACGCGCTCCGCATAGGCCATTGCCTCGACAACTCCTGCGAGCGCGCCCGCAACGGCGATCTGGTTGGCAAGCTTGGTGTGCTGACCCATGCCGGACTCGCCCTCGTAGCGGATGTTTTCACCCATGCATGTTAAAATGGGCAGACTTTTGTGAAATGCCGCCTCATCCCCGCCGACCATGACGGCGAGCGTGCCCTTCTGCGCGCCGATGTCGCCACCCGAAACGGGCGCGTCGAGCGCAAACAGGTTTCGCTCCTGCGCCGCCGCGTAGATGCGACGGGCGAGTTTGGGGCTCGATGTCGTCATATCAATGAGGGTTGTTCCCTCCTCCACATTCTCGATGATGCCATACTGTCCAAAATAGACGTCTTCGACGTCCTTGGGATTGCCGACCATGGTCACGACAAAGGATGCGTCGCGCACGCAATCCACGATGGAAGCCGCCCACTGGGCGCCCTTTTCGACCACGCCGTCGCACTTTTCCTTTGTCCGGGAATAGACATTGACCTCGTATCCGCTTTTTAAGATGTTTTCGACCATTGGGCTCCCCATTGTGCCAATGCCGATGAAAGCAATTCTCATGATGTTTCCTCCTTGCGTCCTTCCGATCAAACCATTCCAAAGTCGAACAGCGTCACTTGGCTCGTTGCGGGCAAATCGCCCAGCGCGCCGACCTGTCTGAGCTGTTCAATCGTCGATTTTGCCACCTTGCGTCCGACCATGTCCTCCTGTGAGATAAACGCACCCGCCGCACGCGCCTTCACGAGTGCCTCAGCGGCGTTCAGTCCAATGCCAGGGAGCGATGAAATCGGCGGGCGGATCGCGCCATCCTCAATCTCAAACGAGCCCGCGGTCGATTTATAAATGTCGACGGGCAGAAGATGAATGCCGCGCAGATTCATCTCCACCAGAATTTCAAGCACCGTATACTGCCCGTCTTTGCGCTCGCGCTCGGTCTTTTCGAGGGAGTTGATGTCCTCCATGATAGAGCGCAGCGCGTCCAGGTCATCCGTCGCCATCTGCGCGCCATCGAAGGATTCGGCGTTTCGCATGAGGTAACAGGCGTAGTAGGCGAGCGGATAATCAATCTTGAAGTACGCAATCCGAAGCGCCATTGTCACGTATGCGACGGCATGCGCCTTTGGAAACATGTACTTGATCTTTTTGCAGCTGTCTATGTACCAATCGGGCGTATCGGCCTCCGCGATGGCCTGTTCCATCTCCGGTTTGAGTCCCTTGCCCTTTCGGACGTCCTCCATGATCTTAAACGCCATCTCGCTCTCGACGCCGCGCGCGATCAGCGCGTTCATAATGTCGTCGCGCGTACAGAAGCATTCTTTGAGCGGCACGCCGCGCTTGACGAGATCCTGGGTGTTGCCGAGCCACACGTCGGTTCCGTGGGAAAGGCCGGAAATGCGGACGAGTTCTTCCATGGTGCTCGGCCTGGTGTCGACCAGCATACCACGCACAAAGCGCGTGCCAAATTCCGGAATACCCAGCGTACCAGTCGGAGCGCCCAATTCCTCTTCCGTCAACCCCAGCGCCTTGGGACTTGAAAACAGCGAGATGATCCGGCTGAAAATCTCCGCGTCGTGAAGGGGCACATCCTGCGGAGCGATGCCCGTGATGTCCTGAAGCTTTCGCAGCATCGTCGGGTCATCATGCCCGAGGATATCGAGCTTCACGAGGATGTCGTGCATGGAGCCGAAATCGAAGTGCGTGGTGGTCTGATCGCTCGACTGGTCGTCCGCCGGATGCTGGATGGCGGTGAATTGGTAGATTTCATAGTCCTTGGGAAGGACCACCATGCCCGCCGGATGCTGCCCGGTCGTGCGCTTCACGCCCGTAATGCCGCGCGCAAGACGCTCCTTCTCCGCGTTTGTGAGCGCCTTTTCGTGCGCCTCCGCGTACTTGAGCACGTACCCATAAGCGGTCTTTTCCGCAATGGTGCCGATGGTGCCCGCACGGAACACGTTTTCCGCGCCAAAGAGTTCCTTGACATAGGCATGCGCCTTGCCCTGATATTCGCCGGAAAAGTTGAGGTCGATGTCCGGCACTTTATTGCCTTTGAAGCCCAGAAAGACCTCGAAGGGGATGTTGAAGCCGTCCTTGTCCATCTGCGCGCCGCAGACGGGACAGATTTTCGGCGGCAGATCGAGCCCGCAGGTGTAGTCCTTCGGCACGTCAAATTCGTTGTGCTTGCACGCGGGACAAACATAGTGCGGTTCGAGCGAATTGACCTCCGTAATGCCCGAAAGGTACGCAACCAGGGACGAACCGACAGAGCCGCGCGAACCGACGATATACCCGTCCGCCAGCGATTTCTGCACCAGCTTGACGGCGATCATGTAAAGCGTCGAGAAGCCGTAGCCGATGATCGCGCCCAGCTCCTTGTCGATCCGCTTTTGCACGATGTCGGGGAGTGGATCACCGTAGATTTCGCGGGCGCGGTCGAATGTGCGCGCGCGCAGCTCATCCTCCGCATCCTCCCAGACCGGCTGGAAAGTCTCCTTTCCCTCTGGATGCTTGATGTGAAAGTTCGTCGGTTCGATCATGTCCGCAATCTGGTTTGGCACATCGACGACCACCCGCTCCGCCACGTCGCAGCCGAGGTAGGAGAATTCGTCGATCATCTCATCCGTGGATTTGAAATAGAGCGGCGGCTGTTCCTCCGCGTCGGAAAAACCCTTGGTATCCATGAGGATGGTGCGGTAGATGGCATCCGTGGGTTCAAGAAAGTGCACGTCGCCCGTCGCGGCAACCGGGATGCCGAGCCGATCGCCCAGCTCCACAATTCTTTGGTTCAGTTCACGCACATCATCGAGCGAGCCGACTTTGCCCTCGCGCACCAGAAACGCATTGTTGCCGGCAGGCTGGATTTCGAGATAGTCGTAAAACTTGGCGATGGACTCCAGCTTTTTGTCGTCCGCGCCTGCAACGAGCGCGCGATAGAGCTCGCCCGATTCGCAGGCGGAACCGACGATCAATCCCTCGCGGTATTTCGCAATGAGCCCGCGTGGAATGCGGGGCGTGCGGTGAAAGTAATTGAGGTGTCCCTCGCTCACGAGCCGGTTGAGGTTGGTAATGCCGATCTGGTTTTTCGCCAGGAGGATAATGTGGAAAGCCTCGCTCCCCGCGTCGGTTTCGAAAGCGGTATTGATGTCCATCAACCGAATGATCGGGCGGCGCGCTTCCATGGTCTCAAGCGATTTGAGCATCATAAGGGAGGTCGCGCGCGCGTCGTGCACCGCGCGGTGCGCGTTGGTCAGCGAGATATCGAGCATCTTGCAGAGCGTTCCGAGTTTGTGGTTTTTCGACTGCGGGTAAAGGTTGCGCGCGAGCGCGAGCGTGTCGAGCACGGGATAATCGAACTTCCGCCCAATCTTTCCGAGCGCGCGGGCAATAAACGCCATATCGAAGGAGGCGTTATGCGCCGCGAGCACCGCGCCGCCCATGAAGCTGACGAATTCCGGCATGACTTCCTCGATGGACGGCATGCCGCGCAACATGGCGGTCGTAATCCCGGTGATCTCGACGATCTTATCGGGCAGCGCACGCCCCGGATTGATGAGCTGCGAAAATTCGGCCACCTCGACGCCGTTTTCGATGCGCACCGCGCCGATTTCGATAATCTCATCGCGCGCGGAATTGAGACCCGTGGTCTCGACGTCGAGCACCACGAACGCAGCGCCCGAAAGTTTTTGTTCGCCGGCATTCGTCACGATCGAGGGCGCGTCGTTGATCAGGTAGCCCTCGCAGCCGGGAATGAGCTTAACGCCCGTCTTTTTCGCCTGAAAAAACGCGTCCGGGAACGCCTGTACCACGCCGTGATCCGTGATCGCCAGCGCCTTGTGTCCCCAGTCCTTTGCGCGTTTGAAGAGATCCGAAACGGATGCGCATGCGTCCATGGTGCTCATCTGCGTGTGGCAGTGAAGCTCCACGCGCTTTTTGCCGTAGACATCCTCGCGCACGGGCCGCTGCGCAGTCATGATGTCCGAAACCATCAGCATCATCTCGCGCTTAAAGTCGTCATAACGGTAATTGCCGCGTGCTTTGATCCACATGCCGTCCTTGAGCGCCGCCGCGAGCGCGTCCGCCTGTTTCTGTACGGACTGCGCGTCGTCCCGGCTCTTGACCCCAGTCAAAAACATTTTGCAGTTGACCGAGCCTTGGTAATCCGTCATGGAGAACGTGGCGATTTTGGTCTGACCGTTTTTCGCATCGCGCATTTCAAGACCCGAAACTTCGCCCTTGACCGTGGCGCGGCCCGTATCCTCCGTCAGCTCGCTCATCGGAATCGGATGATCGGCAATCGACCTTCCATACACCGCCTCTGACGGTTTCTGGCACTTCGGCTTGTCGGAGACACCCTTTTTCGCCTCTTCAGCGAACATATCGAGTTCCTTTTGGCGCGCATCTTGAATCTCAAGGAGCTTTTTGTCGTCCTCCCCCGTCACCTTGATCTGCGCTTTGGCGGAGATGCCGAAAAGCCGGAGGAGCAACTCCTCCAGCAATTGATCCACGTTTCTCCCCTTTAAAAACGCCGCGCCATCGGCGGAGCAGACGCACACGGTGAGTTTTCCATCCGCAAGCTTCCACTCGGCGTGATCCCATTCGAGAAAGGGCATGGACGCGGGGCTTTCATGGGCCACAAGCTCCGAAAGAAGCCCCGTGGCGATCTTGATGTCCTGTTCCACCGCCTCGCGCATGGCGGGATATTGCACCGCAACCGTGACGCGCACGGAAGGGAACGCGCCGACAAAGGCGCCTTCGAGCACCTTGAATTCTTTACGCGAGAGAAAGCGTGACGCATTCAGGATGATGACCATCGCGCCTGTCGACTTTGAAATCTGTACCCGCGCGAGCTTGACAAGCGCCGCAAGCGCGGGATCCGCCTTTTCCACGAGTTGCCGCCAGAGTTCCGCCATTTCTAAACCCGCTTCCGTATTTCATCGATGAGCGCGTTGGCAAGGTCCCCCGTCACCTTGACCGGAGGTTCGCCCCTCACAAACAGCGCGCCGCCATCCTTTCCGCCCGCAATGCCGATGTCCGCCTCACGTGCCTCGCCGGGCCCATTCACAACGCAGCCCATCACGGCGACGCGCAAGGGCTTTCTTACGTCCTTCGTCGCCTCGCGCACGCGGTTTGCGATGTCTTCCACGTCGATGCACGTGCGCCCGCAGGTTGGGCAGGAAACGATCTCCACATAATCATGCCGCAACCCGCATGCGCGCAGGATTTCAAGGCCCGCATAGACCTCCTGAACAGGGTCGCCCGTGAGGGATACGCGAATGGTATCGCCGATGCCCTCCATGAGTAGGGTGCCGATGCCGACCGCCGATTTGACCATTCCGGTCGCCATGGTACCCGATTCGGTGACGCCGATGTGCTGAGGGTAGTCGGAAACGGCGGCGGCGTGGCGACAGGCGTCGACCATGGTTTTGACATTCGTTGCTTTATAGGAGATGGCGATGTCCGAAAAGCCCGCGTCTTCGAGCATGCGCGCGTGGGAAAGCCCGCTTTCGACGAGTCCTTCCGGCGTCACGCCACCGTACTTTTTGAGGATATGCTGTTCGAGTGAGCCGGAATTGACGCCGATGCGCACGGGCACATGATGCATCTTCAGGCAATCGGCGAGAATGCGCACGTTCTTTTCCCCGCCGATATTGCCGGGGTTGATGCGCACCTTGGCGATGCCGTTTTCAGCCGACTTGACCGCAAGCCGATAATCGAAGTGGATATCCGCAACGAGGGGCACGGGGCTTTTTTCGACCAGCGTTTTGACCGCGTCGGCGCACGCTTCGTCGTAGACCGACACGCGCACGATGTCCGCGCCCGCCCGTGCGGCGGACGTAATCTGCAGAAGCGTCGCTTCCACGTCGCGGGTGTCGGTGTTCGTCATGGTCTGTACCGTCACAGGCGCGCCCCCGCCGATTTTGACGCCGCCCACAATAATCTGTCGCGTCATGCTTTTCCCGTTATCCTTAAAATAATATTCCAGACATCCTTCACCGTCACGACAATGAGCAGCCCAAACAGCAACACAAACCCGATGGCGTGCACAAAACCCTCTTTCTCAGGCGGCACCGGTTTTCTGCGGATGCCTTCCACCACGAGGAACACCAACCGCCCGCCGTCAAGCGCCGGCAGGGGCAGCAGATTCATGACGCCGAGACTCAGGGAAATCAAAATCACAAATTGCAGAATGGTGGGCGGTCCTTGCGTCACCTGCGCGCTCATATCGGAAATAATTCCAACGGGGCCGGAAAGGTTCTCGGTGCCCTCGCCTTTGAACACAATGTTTTTGAGGCTCGAGAGCATGCCCACGGTCGCGGTTTTGATATAAAATGTCGGCGATGTCACCTGTAAAGGAGTGAATTCGATCCCGATCTGATATGCTGTTCCCTTTGCAATCGTACCATCCGCCTTTTCCTGCTGCGTCTCAACAGCCATAGGAACAACGGGGATTGTGACCTCCGTGCCGCCGCGCAAGACGACAAACATGACGGGCTGATCATGATCCGATGTTTGCACGGCGCTTCGAATCGCCTCGGTGCCCAAACCGTCGTAACTGACTTTATTTCCGTTCACCGACACGATGACATCACCGCCCTCGAATCCCGCAGCCTGCGCGGGCATATCCGGCAATACGTTATCGACGACGGGCAGGAGCGTATAAAGCGCAAAGCTCGAAAGGGCGATCACCGCCACGATATAGGCGAGCAAGACGTTCATGAGCGGGCCTGCAATGACGGTGACAATCCGCTTCCAGACGGGTTGTGCATTCATTGCGTCGGGACGCGGGTTCTCCTCGTCCTCTCCCACAAACTTGCAGTAGCCGCCAAATGGGATACCACGCACCGAATACATGATGTCTTTTCGCGTCCACCCGAACAGCTTGGGTCCGAAGCCGATGGAAAATTCGACCACCCCGATGCCGCAAAGCCGTCCGGCGATGAAATGCCCCAGCTCATGGATCAGAACGATCAGGCCGAGGATCACGATTGAAAAAATGATATAAACAATGGTCATGATGTTCATTTTGGCCTCCTATTGGTCATGGGCGACGCGCCGCGCCTGCGCATCGGCCGCATACACGTCCTGTATGGACGCGATGGGACTGACGGGCACGGAATCGAGCGCGCGGGAGACGATTTTTGCAATATCTCCGAAGGGGATCTCTCCTTTGAGGAAGCGCGCAACGGCGACTTCATTGGCGCCGTTGAGGACGACGGGCGCGGTGCCGCCCGTCCGAATCGCATCGAATGCGCGCGCGAGCAACGGATACCTGTCGTAATCGGGCGCTTCAAACGTCAGGGAGGCGATCTTCGCAAAGTTAAGCGGCGCGGCATCGTAGGGCACGCGCTCGGGATAGCCCATGGCATACCCGATGGGCCCGCGCATATCGGGATTGCCAAGCTGCGCAAGCACCGCGCCATCCGCAAACTCCACCATCGAATGTATGACCGATTGGCGATGAATCACCACATCGATTCGGTCGACCGGCGTGTCAAACAGGTAGTGCGCCTCAATCACCTCGAGGCCCTTATTCAGCATGGTCGCGCAATCGACGGTTATTTTTCCGCCCATGTCCCATACGGGATGATTCAAAACATCCGCAACCGTCGCACCGGCGATTTGTTCCTTTGTAAAGTCGCGCAAGGCGCCGCCTGAGGCCGTCAGGATCAGCCTCCTGTGAGGATTGCCGTTCGCTGCCCCCAGGCACTGAAAGATCGCCGAATGTTCGCTGTCCACGGGCAAAAGGGGCTTTTGAAGCCGCCGCGCCTTTTCGGTCACGAGCGTTCCGGCGGTCACGAGCGCCTCTTTGTTGGCGAGCAGCACGCGATCGCATACGTCGAGCGCCGTCCACACGGCCTGCAGTCCCGCAATGCCCACCACGGCGCAGAGCGCATCCTGCGCGTTTGCGGCCTGTAACGCCCGGGCGGAGCTATCCTTCCCAAAAAACCACTCACAGAAGCGGACATCCTCGGGGATCGACTGCGGCTCGACCTCGAGCGCTGCAACGCGCGGCCGAAATGCGCGCACGAGCGCAAACAATTTCTCTGCGGAACTATGCGCGGTCAGGCAGACTGCGGAAAAACGATCGGGCGCGCGCCGCACGATGTCGAGCGCCTGCGTCCCGATCGATCCCGTCGCACCCAATATGGCGATCGTCCTTTGCATTTTGTCTCCTTCCATCAATGCCCGGTGAGCATAAAGAATACATAGCAGGCGACGCTGCCAAACAGAATCGCATCGAGCCGATCCATCATGCCGCCGTGACCGGGAAAAATGCATCCGTAATCCTTGATGCAGCAGTATCTCTTGATGAGCGATGCTGTGAGATCGCCGATCTGCGAAAGCGCGCCGATCACAATGCCGAACAGCGCGAACACCCACCACGGCGCGAGTGTAATCGCCCCCGCGGGACCATAGAGGACCACATCAGCGCGCCAAACGAGGTACGGCACGGCGACCGAAAACACGACGGAGGCGACGATACCCGCGACGCTGCCGGCAACCGTCTTGTTCGGACTGATCTCCGGAATAAGCTTTTTCTTTCCCAAGGCCTTTCCGACAAAGAGCGCAAATACGTCGTTGGCGGAAGGAACGACCACCGCCATGGCAAGCGCCATGGTGGAAACCGCACGCCCGTCCAAATCCTGCAGCTTCATGAGAAACGCATAAAACATCCCCGGATACAGGATGGGAAATATCGTTGCGATCATCCCATCAAAATCAGGCTTTCCAATGAATACAATGGAAATCATTCCTGCAATCACACACAATATAAACGAGATCAGAAAGGGCGAATCGCCCAGAAAGAAGAGGCGGTCGAGAAACGCCTCCTGCAAAAAAGCAAGTGCCACAAACGCATATGCCGGCCACCGGATGGCCTTCATGCCGGCCGAGCCGAGCGAGGAAAACATCTCGTGAAGGCTGATGACCGAGATGGCGAGGATGGTTATGCGTAAATACCACCCCTGTAGCATAATGAGCAGGAGTGCGGCAGCAAAGAGCACGAGTCCCGTTATCGTTCTTTTTAACACAAGAGCGCCTCCATCATATCTGTAAAACCCAAATCATCTCTTGCGGACGCCGCCAAACCTGCGATCCCGCGATGCGTAGGTGTCGAGATCGCCCAGGAATGCCCTGCGGTCATAATCGGGCCAGTAGATGGGGTTGAAGATCATCTCGGCATACGCCGTTTGCCAGAGGAGAAAGTTTGAAAGCCGCATTTCGCCGCTCGTGCGGATGATGAGATCGACGTCCGGCTGGCCCGCCGTATAGAGTTCTGCCGCAATCATTTTTTCGTCGATGTCGGAAGCGGAGATTTCTCCCGCCGCGGCCTTCGCGGCAAGGACGCGCGCCGCACGGGTCAATTCGGCCTTTCCGCCATAATTGAGCGCGATGTTGAGCCGAAGTCCCGTATTCTCCTGTGTACGCTCCATCGCCCGCGTCACGGCGTCGCGCTGCGCGCGCGGAAGGCCTTCGACATCGCCAAGGATCAAAATCCGTACGTTTTTCTCGTCGAGTTCGTCGATTTCGGAATCGAAGTATTTGAGAAGCAGCGACATCAGAAGCTGGACTTCGTCCCGATCGCGCGACCAATTTTCGGTCGAAAACGCATAGATCGAGAGCGCCTCAATGCCCCAATCGTCGCAGGCGCGGATGATGTCGCGCAACGCCTCCGTGCCGGCTGCATGGCCCGCCGAGCGCGGCAGGCCGCGCTGCGTAGCCCAACGCCCATTGCCGTCCATGATGATCGCCACATGACGCGGCAATTTTTCCGGCAACTGCAAAGAGCGTTCGCCCGATGACGGGCCAACGCTCCTCACGATGTAGCGCGCGCGGGAGTGGAAAAGGTCGGAAAGCCCGCGCGCGGCGGCTGTCAGAAAGCGGCTCATTTAGATCGCCATGATCTCCTTTTCCTTGTCTGTACCGATCTTATCAAGTTCCTTGACCTTCGCTTCGGTGGTCTTGTTCATCTCATCCTCGGCATCCTTCAAGTCATCTTCGGTAATGTCCGCATTCTTTTTCATCTTCTTGATCTGTTCCATGGTGTCACGGCGGGTATTGCGCAGGGCAATCTTCCCGTCCTCCACCAGCTTTTTCACCTGTTTACAAAGGTCCTTGCGGCGCTCTTCCGTGAGCTCCGGCACCATCAACCGCACGACTTTTCCATCGTTGGACGGGTTGATGCCCAGATCGGACTTTTGAATCGCCTTCTCGATGGGGCCGATCATCTTCGGCTCCCAGGGCGCGATGACGAGCATGCGTGGCTCGGGCGAGGAGATGTTGCCCACCTGATTGAGCGGAGTCGGCGTTCCGTAATAGTCAACGGAGATTTTATCGAGGATCTGCGGATTGGCGCGGCCCGCGCGCAACGTAGAAAGATCCTTAACGATAATGGAGATGGTCTTCTCCATCTTACTGTCCGCTTCTTTGATTGAATCCTGATACATTTGAAAGCCCCCTTGCCGTTCATTTGCGATGCTATTATTGTATAGAAATTTCCTGGAACTGTCAACTCAAAATACGGGGGCGCGATCCGGGATCGCACCCCCGCCACTTTCGAACCGTTCAGGCGTGAACCCGCGAACCGATTTCCTCCCCGCGCGCAACTTTGAGGATGTTATCAAGGTCGTCCATCGAGAAGATGCGGATTTCAGGTACATTCTGCGCGAGACAAATCTGAAACGCCGCAGCGTCCATGACCTGAATGCCCCGGGCAAGCGCTTCCTCGTAACACAAATCGCGGATGAGCTTTGCCTCCGGATGTTCTCTGGGATCCGCGTCAAACAGGCCCTCGACGGTGGTTCCCTTGAATACCGCATCCGCGCGAAGTTCCGCCGCACGCAGCGCGGCAGCCGTGTCTGTGGTGAAAAAGGGGTTTCCGCTTCCGCCCGCAAGCAGCACAATCGCGCCCGCATCGAGTGCCTGGGACGCCTTGTCCGCGCGATAAAGCTCACAAAAGCGCGGCATATCCTGTGCGCTGAAGACGATCGCACGGCGATTTTTCCGGTTGATCGCGTCCGCCACGGCCAGCGCGTTCATGATGGTTGCGAGCATGCCCATCTGGTCGGCGTTCACGGCGTCCATGTCCTTTGTGAACCGTCCGCGCCAGATATTGCCTCCACCCATGACCACGCCGACCTCCACGCCCATATCGGAAAGCGCGATGATGGCAGTCGCCGCACGGTCGATCCTCTCGTGGCAGTAGGTTGCGGGCTGTTTGCGCGCGGCATCCACCGGTGCGAGCGTTTCGCCGCTCAGCTTTAAAATCACCCGTCTGTACATGCTTACACTCCTCTCCGAAAAAAAGGAACGCTTTCGCGTTCCTCTGCGGTTTTTACTTCTGCGCCTTTGCGGTCTGTTCCGCAACCTCGGCCGCCAGATCGTTTACCTTTTTCTCGAGGCCGTCGCCCATCTTATAGCGGGTGAAGCGAACGATCTCAAGTCCCTTGGCTACCTGATCGATCATCTGCTGGACGGTCTGATCGCCGTTCTTGACGAACGCCTGCTCGAGGAGGCATACATCCTGATAGAACTTTTTGATGCGGCCTTCGACCATCTTCTCAATGATCTTTTCGGGCTTGCCTTCGTTCCTGGCCTGTGCGATGAGGATTTCCTTCTCATGCTCGAGATGGGAAGGATCGACCTCACTGCGGTTGACATACTCGGGCGCCACGGGGGATGCCGCGGCGATTTGCAGCGCGCAGTCGTGGATCACCTCGGCAGTCGCCTCGCTCTTTTCGCCCTTGGCCTCGATGAGCACGCCGACTTTGCCGCCCATGTGGATGTAGCTGTCGAGAATGCCGCCCTCGGTCTCATAACGCGCAAAACGGCGCACGGAGATTTTTTCGCCAATCTCGGCGGTTGCGGTATTCACGATCTCCTGCATGGTCTGCGTCTCGTCCTTGTAATATTTCTGAGCGAGGAGCGCGTCCACGTCTGCGGGATCCATCTTCACGATCTGGATGGCAACCTCGGTCACCAAATCCTGGAACTTATCGGTCTTCGCAACAAAGTCGGTCTCGCAGTTCACTTCTACGAGCGCGCCAATGCCGCAGGTTTCGCAGATATAGCTCGATACGATGCCCTCGGCAGCGATACGGCTCTGCTTCTTGGCGGCGGCCGCAAGGCCCTTCTCGCGCAGGAAGTCAATTGCCTTTTCGATGTCGCCATCGACGGCGGCGAGCGCCTTTTTGCAGTCCATCATGCCTGCGCCGGTGCGTCCGCGCAGATCCATTACGATTTTCGCGCTGATCTCAGCCATATATATTCCTCCTTGGATGATCGTTTCGTTTTGATCTCGGCTTATTCTGCCGCAGCTTCGGTGGTCTCGGCCTGATCTTCGTTCTGCTCACCCTGCCTGCCTTCGAGCACTGCGTCTGCGAGCTTGCCGGCGATGAGTTTGACCGCGCGGATAGCGTCGTCGTTGCCGGGAATCACGTAATCGATCTCGTCCGGGTCACAGTTGGTATCAACAATTGCGACGATCGGGATGCCGAGCTTGCGGCCTTCGGTCACGGCGATGCGCTCCTTGCGGGGATCGACGATGAACATGGCACCGGGCAGCTTCTTCATCTCGCGGATACCGCCAAGGTTCTTATCGAGCTTTTCACGCTCGGCCATGAGCTTGATGACTTCCTTTTTGGGAAGCACTTCAAACTGGCCGTTGCGCTCCATGGCATCGATGGTGTTGAGCCGCTCGATGCGGGCACGGATGGTGCGGAAGTTGGTGAGCGTGCCGCCCAGCCAGCGATTGTTGACGTAGAACATGCTGCAGCGCTTTGCCTCGACCTCGATGGATTCCTGCGCCTGCTTCTTCGTGCCGACGAAGAGGATGGACTTGCCCTCGAGGGCAATGTCACGAACGAACATATACGCCTCGTCGATCTTGCGAACGGTCTTCTGCAGATCGATGATGTAGATGCCGTTGCGCTCGGTGAAGATGTACTGCGCCATCTTCGGGTTCCAGCGACGGGTCTGATGTCCGAAGTGGACGCCCGCCTCCAGGAGCTGCTTCATGGAAATGACTGCCATTGTGTTTCCTCCTTGTTTTGACCACCCTTCGTCCAAACATCAACAAGGACAGACGAAGGTGCGTTATCCAAGAAATGATTATAGCATAGCGCGGCCATCTCAGGCAAGAGGAGTGTGTTAAATTATAGATAAAGCTTGACAGTTTCTCCTTCAAAATCTATACTATCGGCATAGATTCCGCCGGAATGACGGGGATCGCCCTTCATCAAGGAGCAAAAGAGAGGCCGCGTCACTGGCTGAAAGCGCGACCGGCACACCGTGAAGAGGGCTACCGCCTCCCGACCGACGGCGCGCGGGCGCGTTACAGCCTGGCAAAGTGGTTTAAAACAAGTTGGGTGGAACCGCGGGCTTCGGCTCGTCCCTTCAAGATGGGGCGGGTTTTTTTATACCTTATTGTATGCATGGAGAGGAGAACAAATATGAAACTGCGCATTCTGGACAGGGAATTTGAATTTGAGAACGGCAAAAACGCGCTCGACATCGCGGGCGAGATCTCTCAGGAAACGAAGAAAACGGCGCTGGCGGCGCGCATCAACGGACGGCTCATCTCGCTTCCCGAGCCGATTCACGAGGACGGCGTTCTCGAAATTCTGGACGCGTCCGATCCCGCCGGACTCTGGACGCTCAGGCACACGGCGAGCCATGTGCTTGCGCAGGCGGTGAAGAACTTAAAGCCGGAGGCGAAGCTTGCCATCGGTCCCGCCATCGACAACGGCTTTTACTATGATTTCGACGTCGAGGAAGCATTCACCCCCGAATTTCTTCAGCAGGTCGAAAAGGAAATGGCACGGATCATCAAGCGAAGCTCCAGGCTCGAGCGGTTTGAACTCCCGCGCGCCGAGGCACTGGAATTCATGAAGGATGAACCGTACAAGGTGGAACTCATCAACGATCTGCCCGAAGACGCGATCATTTCCTTCTATAAACAGGATGGGTTTACCGACCTGTGTGCCGGACCGCACCTCCCGAACGTCAATAAGATCAAGGCCTTCAAGCTCATGTCCATCGCGGGCGCTTACTGGCGTGGCAGCGAGAAAAACAAGATGCTCCAGCGCATCTACGCAACGGCGTTCGCCTCCAAGGAAGAACTCGCAGACTATCTCCAGAAGCTGGAGGAGGCAAAAAAGCGCGACCATCGCAAGCTCGGTAAACAGCTTGATCTCTATGACATCTTCGAGGAAGGACCCGGCTTCCCGTTTTTCTTCCCCAAGGGAATGGTGTTGCGCAACATACTCGAGGATTACTGGCGTGAAATTCATCGCAAACACGGCTATGAGGAAATCAGGACGCCCATCATGCTCAACCGCGCGCTGTGGGAGCGGTCGGGCCACTGGGACCACTACCGCGAGAACATGTATACGACCGTGATCGACGAGACGGACTTCGCCATCAAGCCCATGAACTGTCCGGGCGGCATGCTGGTGTATCAGAGAAAGCCCGTCAGCTATCGGGATTTGCCGATTCGCTGCGGCGAATTGGGACTCGTGCACCGGCATGAGCTCTCCGGCGCGTTGCATGGCCTGATGCGCGTTCGTTGCTTCACGCAGGACGACGCACACATCTTCATGCTGCCCGAGCAGATCAAGGACGAGATCAAGGGCGTCTATTACCTCATCGACGAGGTCTACTCCGTTTTTGGATTCAAGTATAAGGTGGAGTTGTCTACGCGGCCTGAAAACTCCATCGGTTCCGACGAAATGTGGGAGCTTGCGACGGCGGGACTCAAGGACGCGCTCGACGAGATTGGCGTCACATACGTGGTCAACGAAGGCGACGGCGCATTCTACGGCCCGAAGATCGACTTCCACCTCGAGGATTGCCTCGGACGCACGTGGCAGTGCGGCACGATCCAGCTCGACATGAATTTGCCGGAGCGCTTCGAACTCACCTACACGGGCGCGGACGGACAAAAACACCGCCCGGTGATGATCCACCGCGTGGTGTTCGGCTCCATCGAGCGGTTCATCGGCATCCTGACCGAGCAGTTCGCAGGGGCGTTCCCGCTGTGGATTTCCCCCGTGCAGGCGAAGATCATGACCATCACGGAGCGCACGGACGACTATGCGAAGGAACTGTTCAAAAAGCTTGAAGATGCTGGCATTCGCTGCGAAATCGATTTGCGCAACGAGAAGATCGGATTCAAGATCCGCGAGGCGCAGATGATGAAAATTCCCTACATGCTCGTCATCGGCGACAAGGAAGCCGAAAACGGACAGGTGGCGGTGCGCACGCGTACGGGCGTCGATCTGGGCGCAATGGAATTGGATGACCTGATTGCAAAACTAAAGCAGGAAATCAAGGAGAAAGCGTTGTAAGGAGGCCTCGGCATGGCGACGAAGGCAAAAAAAACGAAAAAGAAAAACAGCACACCGAATTACACCCTCGTGGGCATTATCGTGGTTGTCGTTGCCTTTGGCATTTTCGTGCTCACGACGCTCGATTGGCCGTCATACAAGCAGGCGGATTTGATCGGTCAGTGGTACTACGACACCAGTGATGTGAACATCGAAAGCGCGGATGGAAGTTACAAAACGGTCGCTTCCACGTACTGGGCGTTCGGCGAGGACGGGTCGTTCACGCTCACAAACGCAACCACGGGGACTGAGAGCACCGGTACGTACGCCATCGAAGACAAGACGCTCACAATCACATTTTCAGCAGATAACCAGCAGACGTTCCCGTTCGTCATAAAAGGCGATAAACTCAGTCTGGACGAAGGTGACAATGCCGTTGTTTTAAGCCGGGTCAAATAGCATCCACGCGAGCGCCCCCTCATACGATTGTGTGAGGGGGCGTTTGTATGCATATTCCATGGGAGATGATATTGGCATTTGCGATCGGGCTGATCGTCATGGCGCTCGTGGGATACCTGCTGCTGGTACCCATGCGCTTTTTATGGCGCATGGCTGCGGGTGCCGTGCTCGGGGCGGTCGCGCTCTTCATCATCAATTTTTTCGGCGCGCTCGTCGGCTTCTCGGTCGCAATCAATCCCTTCACAGCACTCGCCGTGGGGCTTTTGGGTCTGCCGGGCGCGGCACTCGTGGTTGCACTTCAACTCTTTCTATAAACAGACCTTTGCCCATTATTTTAAACTTTGGTCTGTTTTAAATGGACAATGGTCTGAAAAGTGCGCGCCGCCAACGCGCGAGCGCGCCGGGAAACCATTCCTCGCCGCACGCGCCTTTCCAATGAGAACCCAGAAAGAGCAGCACGCCCAGCGCGACGAACACGTCGAGGTCCCTTTCGCTTACTTGCATTCGGGATCTATCCGCATACCCCCGCACGAGCGCATCGCGCCATTGATCGCCGAAGTCCGCCGCCAATCCACCCAGATCCTGGGCAATAAAGCCGTATCCGGAAAGACAGAAATCGATGGGTGTGAGGCCGAATTTGGTCTGTATGAGGTTTCCCTTTGATAGATCCGCGTGAATGAGGCCGAATGTATTTCCCTGCTTGCGCAATGCGATCATGTGCGCTTCGATTGCATCGAGTGCGTAGGAAAGATCCGGCATGCCATCCTGAAATGCGCCAGCCTCGTCCCCTTCCGCAAGGAGAACATGCAGTTTGGCTAGGAGCGCCTCATCATACCGATAGCGGTCGATGCCGCCGAGCCGTTCGAGGTTCATGTGAATTTGTGCGGCAAGCCGACCGGCATCGCGCGCCACCTGATCCGTGACCTCTGATACAATTTCTCCTTCAATCCAGGTCAGCAGTGTTGCACAGTCGCCGCTCTCCAGGATCGTGACACACTCCCCCACCCGATTCTTCATCGGCCGCTGTACAGGAAGACCGCTCTGTGCGAGCGCAAACAGGATGGCGAGCTCGCCCTCCAGTTTTTCCCGCCCGTGTCGGTCGACGCCAAACATTTTGAGGGCGAAACCTGGGCGCGGTGTGTGGACGCGCAGCACATATTCGCACCCCTCAAACGCGACGTGGTATGTCGCGTTTTCGTTATGCCGAAGGAGCGTCGCTTCGGCGCATTCCATCCTGTATGCAGCCAGCGCCTCCTTCAGCTTCTGTTCCATATGTATCCCGCTTCATCGAGTAACTGCACGAGCAAGTCGAGATAGTGAATTTCGCAGAATTTTTTCCGGTCATGTACGAGCGCCACGAATGCGGCGCGATCGAGCCATGCAACCTCCGCGACCTCCGAACGCTGCAAATGCATGTCCGTTATGGCGACGTCGGCACGGATCACATACACATCCACAATATTCTGCCGGATCGTCGTTGTGATCGGAATCTCCGCAGATGCCAGATCGGGTGTGAACCCCAGTTCTTCCTGCGTCTCGCGCAAACACGCATCCCGGCTCGTTTCCCCCGCCAACGCAGAGCCAACCGTCAAGAACCACAGTCCTGCCCCGAATTCCTGGTCGTTTGAACGGCGTTGGACGAGTACTTCACCCTGGGAATTGTAATAGAGCATGTGAACGACGAGATGCATTGCGCCGTCCGGGATCGGATCGCCGCGCCGAATCCTGTATCCCAAAGGCTTCCTGAACTGATCGTATGCGTCCCAGTATTCCATAGTGCCTCCTGTCCCAGCTCAGCGCCGTTCCTCGCGAGATATGTGGGGTGACTCGTGTCCCGATTGTGCATTCCCAAAAAGAAACCTAGGCGGCTCGGGGTTCAGGCCCCAAGCCGCCGATAAAAGGATCTCCTTACCTTCCCCATTTGGGAAGTCTGGACAGGCCCTCGAATCCTTTTCAGCGTGCGATCAGCGACGCGCCCGTCATTTCATTGGGCTTCTCCATACCCATCATGTCGAGCATGGTCGGGCAGAGGTCGCAGAGCTTTCCACCCGCGCGGAGCTCTTTTTTCGGTGCTGCGGGATCGATCACAATCACGGGTACGGGATTGGTGGTATGTGCGGTGAAGGGACCTCCGCTCGTCTCATCGATCATCTGATCGGCGTTCCCGTGGTCTGCGGTGATGACGCACTTACCGCCGTGCGCAAGAATCGCATCGACGACCTCGCCGACGCATTCATCCACAGCCTTGACGGCTGCCTTGGCGGCATCCATAAACCCGGTATGCCCCACCATGTCGCAGTTCGCGAAGTTCAGAATGATGACGTCGTATTTTTCTTCATTAATGCACTTCACGACCGCATCCTTGACCTCATACGCGCTCATCTCGGGCTTCAAGTCGAAGGTTGCCACGTCCGGGGAGGGGATCAAAACCCGATCCTCGCCGGGGAACGTCTTTTCCTCGCCGCCGTTAAAGAAGAAGGTCACGTGCGCATACTTCTGCGTCTCCGCGATGCGCAGCTGCGTCTTCCCCATCTTCGAGAGGTATTCACCCATGGTCATGGTGAGCGCCTCAGGCGGGTAAGCGACCGAAACGTTCGGCATGGTCGCATCGTACTGCGTCATGCAGACATAGGTCAACGGGAAAAAGCCCTTTTTGCGTGCAAAGCCCTTAAAATCAGGATCGACGAACGTGCGGGTAAACTGACGCGCGCGGTCTGGACGGAAATTGAAGGAAACGACGGAATCGCCTGCGCCGATCATGCCGTCCTCATCGCACACGGTGGGCAGCACGAACTCGTCGGTCACGCCCTTTGCATAGGAATCGGCAACTGCCTTCACGGGGTCAGATTCCTTCACGCCTTCGCCGTACACCATCGCGGCATATGCCTTCTCAACCCGATCCCAAGCGAAATCGCGATCCATGGCGTAATAGCGGCCCATGACGGTCGCAATCTTGCCCAATCCGATTTCATCCATCTTGTTTACAAGTTCCTGCACGAAACCCTTGCCGGAATCTGGCGGCACGTCGCGTCCGTCGAGCAGCGCGTGGACATACACCTTTTTGACGCCGTTTTTCTTCGCCATTTCGATGATGCCGTACAGGTGCTCCTGGTGCGAATGTACGCCGCCATCGGACACAAGGCCGATGAGATGCAGCGATTGATTGTTCTTGGCGGCGTTTCTCATCGCGTTCAAAAGCGCGGGATTCTGAAAGAACACACCGTCCTTGATGTCCTTTGTAATCTTGACGAGCATCTGGTAGACCACGCGGCCCGCACCGATATTGGTGTGACCGACCTCGGAATTCCCCATTTGCCCGTCCGGCAGACCGACGTCGAGACCCGATGCGCCGATTTCCGTCACGGAATACTTCGCCTTCAGCGCGTCGATGTGCGGCGTGCCCTGCGCGAGGATGGCGTTGGTCTTCGGATCGTTCTTTCCGATGCCGAAACCGTCCAGAATCAGAAGCGCGGTAACCGCCATTAGAAATTCACCACCTGCGCGAAGTCGGCCGCCTTGAGGGACGCGCCGCCGATGAGGCCGCCGTCGATCTCGGGCTGCGCCATGAGGCCCTTGACATTGGAGCCCTTCATGGATCCGCCGTACTGGATGCGCAGTTTCTGAGCAACATCATCTCCATAAACAGCCGCGACGGCCTTGCGGATGACGCCGATGGTCTCGTTCGCCTGCTCGTCGGTAGCGGTGAGGCCGGTGCCGATCGCCCACACGGGCTCATAGGCGACGACCACATTGTCGAGATCCTCGGCGGTCAGTCCCTTGAGCGCCATCTGGGTCTGATAGGTCACAAGGATGTCGGTGTAGCCGTCGACGCGCTCGTCCTTCATCTCACCCACGCACACGATGGCCTTGAGTCCCGCCTTGACAGCCGCAACGGTTCTGAGGTTTACAGTCTTGTCTGTCTCGCCGAAGTACTGGCGGCGCTCGGAATGGCCGATGATGACGTATTCGCAGCTGGAAGCCTTGAGCATGTCCGCAGAAAGCTCGCCGGTATAGGCGCCGGACTCCTTGAAATGAACGTTCTGCGCGCCGAGCTTGACATTCGTTCCTTCGATGATGGGCTTGACTGCCGCGAAGCATACGGCGGGCGTGCACACGACGACGTCACAGGCGGCGTCCTTGACGAGCGGCACGAGATCCTTCACGAGCTGGGCAGCTTCCTCGGGGGTCTTATTCATCTTCCAGTTTCCGGCAATAATGGGCTTGCGCATGTTCATATCCTCCGTTTTCATCTCATGATAATGGGGGCCGCGGCTTGCGCAACCCCCGTTTTTCGTGTTTCTTACTTGTCGTTCAGAGCCGCGACGCCGGGGAGTACCTTGCCCTCGAGGAATTCGAGGGACGCGCCGCCGCCAGTGGAAATGTGGCTCATTTTGGGTGCGAGCCCCATCTGGGTCACCGCCGCCGCGCTGTCGCCGCCGCCGATGATGGTGATGGCATCGGCATCCGCCATGGCATTTGCAACCGCGAGGGTGCCGCTTGCGAACTTCGGCATTTCAAAGACGCCCATCGGTCCGTTCCAGACGACGGTCTTGGCAGTCTTGACGGCATCCGCAAAGATCTTGATGGTCTCCGGTCCGATGTCGAGGCCCTGCCAACCGTCCGGAATCTCGGTGGTCTTGCAGACCATGGTTTCGGTATCGTTGGAAAACTCCTTGCCGCACAGCGTGTCCACGGGCAGGAGCATGTTCACGCCCTTGTCGGCCGCCTTCTTCATGAGTTCCTTGGCGAGTTCGACGCGCTCCTCGTCCACGAGGGAATCGCCGATGGTACCGCCCTGCGCCTTTGCAAAGGTATAGGCCATGCCGCCGCCGATGATGAGCGTATCGACCTTCTCGAGGAGGGCCGTGATGACGCCGATCTTATCCTTGACCTTTGCGCCGCCCAGAATGGCGACGAACGGGCGGGCCGGATCCTCAATGGAATTCCCGAGGAAGGTCAGCTCCTTGCCGATCAGGAAGCCTGCCACAGCGGGGAGATATGCTGCGACGCCGGCGGTGGAAGCATGCGCGCGATGCACGGTGCCAAACGCGTCGGAGACATAAATGTCTGCCATGGACGCGAGTTCTTTGGCAAAGGTGGGGTCATTTTTCTCTTCTTCGGGATAGAAGCGCAGGTTTTCAAGCAAGATCGCCTCGCCGGGCTTCACAGCCGCCGCGAGCGCCTTTGTCTCGGGGCCGATGCAATCCTTGGCAAGCTTGACTTCGAAACCGAGCTTTTCGGACAGCCGCTTGGCGACCGGCGCGAGGGAGTATTTCATGTTTGCCTCTCCCTTGGGACGACCCAAATGGGAGCACAGGATGACCGCAGCGCCCTTGTCCAGGAGATATTTGATCGTCGGAAGCGCGGCATTGATGCGCGTCTCGTCGGTGATGTTTTTGTCGGCGTCCAGCGGCACGTTAAAATCGCAGCGCACGAGTACCTTTTTGCCAGAAACGGCGATATCCTCGATCGTTTTCTTATTGTAGGCCATACGTTTCACTCCTTGCGTTTATTCTTCCGATATTTTATCACATTTCGGTCGCAAATAAAAGAAAAGATTTGACGATTCCGTCAGCATTTAACGATATGGTGTTATAATTCATCAAACAAGGGGGGTTTTCATGTCTGACATGATCGTCACCGTCAAGGATGCGGTGTATAAATATGAGGGCGCTGAGGACGACGCGGTTGCGGGCGTTTCGCTTGCGATTGCGCGCGGCGCGTTCCTTGCCGTGCTCGGCCGCAACGGCTCCGGAAAATCGACCCTTGCCAAAATGCTCAATGCGCTGATCGTTCCGTCATCCGGAACCGTTCTTGTGGACGGCATTGCGCCGGAGAACGAGGATCAGTGTTACGAAATCCGGACCCGTTGCGGCATGGTGTTTCAAAATCCGGACAACCAAATCGTCTCGACCATCGTGGAGGAAGATTGCGCGTTCGGGCTCGAAAATGTAGGCGTACCCTCGACGGAAATCCGCAAGCGCGTGGACGAAGCGCTTGCGACCGTCGGCATGGCGGACTATGCCCTTTCCTCCCCCCATATGCTCTCGGGCGGACAAAAGCAGCGCGTCGCCATTGCGGGCGTGGTCGCAATGCGACCCAAAATCATCGTGTTTGATGAATCAACCGCGATGCTCGATCCTGTGGGGCGGCGCGACATATTTGCGTTGGCACGCAAACTCAACCGTGAGGAAAACATCACCATCGTCTGGATCACACACTTCATGGACGAGGCCGCGAAAGCAGACCATGTTGCGGTCATGGATACCGGAAAGCTCGTCATGCAGGGCAGCCCCCGCGCGGTTTTTGCACGCGAAGAGGAAATTCGCGCACTGGGATTGGATGTGCCGGAAATGGCGCGTCTGGCGGGCATTTTGCGCAAGGCGGGAATTTCAATCAAAGACGGAATCATGACCGTCACAGAAATGGAAGTGGAACTGTGCCGGTCGAGATAAGGAATCTTTCACATGTGTATATGCGGGGCACGCCCTTTGAGACGCGGGCAATCGACGACATCAGCTTCACGATTGCCGACGGCGAATTTTTGGGCATCATCGGACACACCGGAAGCGGAAAATCGACGCTCATCACGCACCTGAACGCGCTCATCAAACCCGAAGAGGGACAAGTGATCGTAAATGGGATGGACATCTCCGCAAAGGAGACCGACCTTGTGATGATTCGCCGCGCGGTAGGCTTGGTGTTCCAATATCCCGAATACCAGCTTTTCGAAGAGACCGTGGAAAAGGACATCGCGTTCGGGCCGCGCAATCTTGGAATCAGCGAGAGCGAAATCAAGGAGCGCGTCAAAGAGGCGATCTTGCAGGTGGGCCTGTCTTTAGACATAGCGGAACGTTCGCCCTTTGAATTGTCAGGTGGTCAGAAACGGCGCGTGGCCATCGCGGGCGTGCTCGCCATGCGGCCCTCCGTTTTGGTACTTGACGAACCGGCTGCGGGACTCGACCCCGCCGGACGGCGCGAAATGCTCGATCTCATCAAATCCATTCATCAATCCGGGCGAACCGTCGTCATGGTCAGCCATTCCATGGACGATGTGGGCAGGCTTTGCGACCGGCTTGTCGTCCTGAACAAGGGGAAAACCGCATACATCGGTACGCCCGCAGAGGTGTTTCAGCATCCGGACGAACTGGACGAAATGGGACTCGGCGTGCCGGCGTCCGTGCGGCTCGCGATCCGGCTTAGGGAAAAGGGATTTGACATACCAAAGGACGTCACGAGCGTAGAGGCGCTTGCGGACGCAGTTCTGCGGCATTTTGAGGGGGGACGCGAAGGTGCTTAAAAATATCACCATCGGTCAGTACTTCCCCGGGAGTTCCGCCGTACACCGGATCGATCCGCGCATGAAGATCCTATTGACCATCCTCCTTTTGGTGGACGTCTTCCTCTCGAAGGGGTTTCTCGGCTTCGCGCTGATCTTTGGGTTCGTGTACGCGGTTGCGCGCTCGACAAAGATCGGGCTGAAATTTATCGTGCGCGGACTGAAGCCCATTTTGTTCATCGTCATCTTCACGTTTATCCTCAACCTGTTCATGCAGTCCGGCGGGGACGTCGTATTTCAGTGGAAATTCATGCGAATCACGTCCGGCGGCGTGCATACGGCGATTTACATGGCGATCCGGCTGATGCTGCTCGTCGTCGCGTCACAGCTTCTGACGCTCACGACCTCTTCGCTCTCCCTCACAGACGGCATGGAGGCGCTCATGAAGCCGCTGACGAAGGTCAGATTTCCGGCGCACGAGATCGCCATGATGATGTCGATCGCGCTGCGGTTCATCCCCACCCTCATGGAAGAAACGGATAAAATCATGAACGCGCAAAAGGCGCGCGGCGCGGACTTTGAAAGCGGAAATATCATCAAGCGCGCGAAGGCCATGGTGCCGCTGCTCGTACCGCTGTTTGTCAGCGCTTTTCGGCGCGCGGACGAGCTTGCGCTGGCGATGGAGGCGCGCTGTTATCGGGGCGGCGCGGGTCGCACGCGCATGAATATACTGAAACTTGCCCGGCTCGACGGCTGGGCTGCGGTATGCGTGCTTCTTTTAACCTGCGCGATCGTTCTGCTGAACGCATTTGGACTGCCATGAGGATTCGACTTGACATCGAGTACGACGGGACGAATTACGCGGGATGGCAGCGACAGGAAAATGCGCTTGCCGTTCAGCAGGTGATAGAGGACGCGCTGGGGAAACTTTTCAAAAAACACATTGCGCTGACGGGTGCAAGCCGCACGGATGCGGGCGTGCACGCGCTCGGACAGGTGGCGCATTTCGACACCGACGTAAAAATCCCCCCGGAAAAGGTTTCATATGCGCTCAACACCATGCTCCCACCGGACATCCGAATCTGGCGTTCCGGTCTCGTGCCGGACGATTTTCACGCGCGCTTTTCCGCCGTCGGAAAAAAATACCGCTATCAGATCCGATCCGCGCCGCACGCTGGTGCGCTGACGCGAAACACCCACGCGCACATGATCCATCCCCTCGCCGACGAACGGATGGGGCAGGAGGCGAAGACGCTCCTGGGCACGCACGACTTCGGTGGGTTTGCGGCGAGCGGCTCGGTGGTGAAGGACACGGTACGCACGATTTACGGGATTACCCTCACGCACGCGGGAGACGAGCTGACGCTCTATATCACCGGGAACGGATTTTTATACAACATGGTGCGCATCATCGCCGGGACGCTTCTCTCGGTTGGCATCGGAAAGCTCGCGCCGGGTGCGTTTGCGCGCGCGTTTGCAAGCGGATCGCGGCTCGATTTGGGCGTGACGGCACCGGCGCATGGGCTGACACTCATGGAGGTTTATTATGATCAATCCCGGCTTTTGGCTGGCGCTGGACAAACTGATCGCGACGAGTGAGCTCGTCGTTGACCGCCCCGCAGGGACGTGCCATCCGCGCTATCCTGCACTCGTCTACGGAGTCGATTACGGGTATCTCGCGCAAACGCGTTCCATGGACGGCGGCGGTATCGACGTCTGGCGCGGGACAAACGCGGGCGCAGGTCTCGTCGCGATCATCACAACGGTCGATTTGGTCAAGCGGGACAGCGAAATCAAACTCCTGATCGACGTGACGGAAGGCGAAATCGCTTACATCGACGATTTTCACAACAATTCGGACAAAATGAAGGGACTGCTGATCCGGCGTGAATGAGGTGACGACGAATGCCATGCGGCTGCTGAAGCAGGCGGGCGTTCCCTATCAAACAACGTCTTATGATGTGGACGAAACGGACCTGAGCGGCGTGCACGCGGCAGCGGAACTGGGCGTAGAGCCGGAACGGGTGTTCAAGACGCTCGTTGCGCGCGGTGAAAAGACTGGCGTGAACGTGTTCGTGATCCCCGTCGCGGAGGAACTCGACCTCAAAAAGGCCGCAATCGCCGCGGGCGACAAGAAGCTGGAACTCGTGCACGTTAGGGAACTGTTCGCGCTCACCGGCTACCTGCGCGGCGGATGCTCACCCGTCGGCATGAAGAAAAAATATCCGACCTTCATCGACGAAACGGCGATCCTCTGGGACGAGATTTACGTGAGCGCCGGACAGCGCGGGCAGCAGCTCGTCATCGCGCCGGACGCGCTGATCCTCTTCGTGGATGCGCGGGCGATCGATCTCACAAGGAGCATATAAATGGAAACGACAAAGCTGTTCTTCCCCATCTGGATGATGTTCATCAATCCCGTCTCGTGGGCAGCGATCATACCAGGCACCTTTCTAATTGCCTTTTTCGGGCTGATCGCAGCCCTGTACATCGCAAGGCCCGACGAAATGCCGCGCGGTGAGCGGTTTGCCGCCGCATGGAACGACGCGAAAAAGAGCGTGTGGCGCGCGTGGATCAACCTTTGCGCATCGTATGCCATCGGAACCGCGCTGATGCTCGCGCCCGCGATTCTGACAGTCGGCATGGCGGAATCGAACATTCTGCGGCAGGCGGCGCTTGCGATTACGGAAACCATCTATCACAATGCGCTTGCCATCATATGGGCCGTGCTGTGCGTGCTGATATCCGGTGCGGTCAACTTTATTTTGAGCCGATCATGGACATTTCGAAAAACAGACATGGAAGACATACGCCGTTCGGCGCTGTGGCTCGCCTTTCTGACGGCACCGTACCTCTTTTTCTCAACCTTTCAATTATTCTATTAATTGAATATTTACTTGATCAATCTCAACAATGCGCCGCGATTTATGCTATAATCGCCTCATATGGAATGCTCCGCCGCCAAAGCGGCATGAAAGAAGGAGGATGAACATGCAGTATACTCCCGAAATTGAGGAAATGGTCTGCGTGGCCAAGGGCCCGAATCACGGCCCCGCGCCCATTCCCGAGGAAGGCAAATGGGTTCAGGCCAAGGAGATTAAGGACATCTCCGGCTTTACGCACGGCGTCGGCTGGTGCGCACCGCAGCAGGGCGCGTGCAAGCTTTCCCTGAACATCAAAGACGGCATCATCGAAGAGGCGCTTGTCGAAACGTTGGGCTGTTCCGGCATGACCCATTCCGCCGCTATGGCGAGTGAAATTCTGCCCGGCAAAACCATTCTCGAAGCGATGAACACCGATCTCGTGTGCGACGCAATCAACACCGCCATGCGTGAGCTCTTCCTCCAGATCGTCTATGGCCGCTCCCAGTCCGCGTTTTCGGAAGGCGGTCTCTCGGTCGGCGCCGGCCTCGAAGATCTCGGCAAGGGCCTCCGGTCGCAGATCGGCACCATGTATGGCACCAAGCTCAAGGGCGCGCGCTATCTGGAGATGGCGGAAGGCTATGTCCTCTCCCTCGCGCTGGACACCGAGGATCAGATCTGCGGTTACAAGTTCGTCTCGCTCGGCAAGATGATGGACGCCATCAAAAAAGGCGTCGATCCCAAAGAAGCCTACGAGAAGAACATCGGCACCTATGGCCGCTACGAAGGCGCGGCAAAGTACATCGACCCGCGCAAGCAGTAACAGGAGGTGCGAGATATGGCTCTGTTCGAAGGATACGAGAGAAGAATTGGTCAGATCCAGCCCGTGCTCGACAAGTACGGCTTCAAGGATTTCGAGGATCTCAAGGCATACAACCTCTCCAAGGGCGTCGACTGCGACAAAATCGTGCGCGGCGTTCAGATGATCGCGTTCGAAAACGCGGTTTGGGCATACACCCTTGGCGCAGGCATTGCGCTTAAAAAGGGCGTGAAGACCGCTGCAGAAGCCGCCGAGTGCATCGGCGAAGGCCTGCAGGCGTTCTGCGTACCCGGTTCTGTCGCGGATCAGCGCAAGGTCGGCACCGGCCACGGAAACCTGGGCGCCATGCTGCTGCGTGAAGAAACCGAATGCTTCTGCTTTTTGGCAGGTCACGAGTCGTTCGCGGCCGCCGAAGGTGCGATCGGCATCGCCCGCAACGCCAACAAGGTCAGAAAGGCGCCCCTGCGCGTCATCCTCAACGGCCTGGGCAAGGACGCGGCGATGATCATCTCCCGCATCAACGGCTTTACCTACGTCCAGACGAAGTTTGATTACGCAACGAGCGAACTCAACATCGTGATGGAGAAGGCCTATTCGGACGGCGAGCGCGCCAAGGTGCGCTGCTACGGTGCGGACGATGTGCGCGAGGGCGTGGCGATCATGCATCTCGAAAACGTCGGCGTGTCGATCACCGGCAACTCCACCAACCCGACCCGCTTCCAGCATCCGGTCGCCGGCACCTATAAGAAGGAGTGCTGGGATCAGGGCAAGAAGTACTTCTCCGTCGCTTCCGGCGGCGGCACGGGCAGAACGCTCCATCCGGACAACATGGCAGCCGGTCCCGCTTCCTACGGCATGACCGACACCATGGGCCGCATGCACTCCGACGCGCAGTTCGCCGGTTCCTCCTCCGTTCCGGCGCACGTTGAAATGATGGGCCTGATCGGCATGGGCAACAACCCGATGGTCGGCGCGACCGTTGCCGTCGCGGTTGCCGTCGAAGAATCCGGAAAGTAAAAAACTTGCGCCGGAAACAAGCGTTTCCGGCGCTTTTCTATGCATGGTCGGGCAACAAAAGGATGAGGTGTTTCAAATGGGCTTTTTGACCGCGTTCGCAAAGTTTTCAAAGGTCATCGCGAAATACGCATATTATCCCCTTCTCATCGGCTTTATCGGACTTGGATCGGCCATCGGCTACCACGACACTTTTTTTGCCGTGATCGGCTTTACCCTTTTCACCGTCTGTACCGCGCTCTCTCTCATCGCCGCCCTGTCCGGGTGGCTGTGCAAGAAGGCGGGAATCGACCCAAAAATCAGATAGCCGATGCGCGCACATTGGAAAATGCGCATCGGATCCGAGCATGCGATCGTGCGCTTCGTCATTCCGGTGACGATCGAAAACATGGTGACGGTGCTGATCGGCATCGTGTTTTCAACGCTCATGGGGAAGATTTCTTCGAGCGCGCTCGCAGCGACGAACACCGCAAACCTGATCATCAACCTCTATGCGTCCATGTTTTCCCTTTTGAGCGTCGGCTCCGCGGTATTGACCGCGCGGCTCATCGGCGCGCGTGAAACGCGGGATGCCTCGCGCACAATCGAGCAATCGATCTTTCTAACCGCGGCACTCTCGCTTCTTTTTACCGTCGCGTCCATGGCCGGCGCATCCGCGGTCATGCGCCTTTCCATGCCACGGGCGGACGATCAGCTTTATCAGGAGGCCGTGCGTTATTTCCGCATCCTCTCCCTTTCCATTCCTGGGCTCATGCTTGGAAACGTGCTGATGAGCGTCCTGCGCGCAAGCGGAAATTCGCGTGCGCCGCTCGCGACGGCGGTCGTCGTCAATTGTTCGCTCATTTTATTTGCATACCTGTTCATCGTCGTATTCCCGCTGAACGTGTTGGGGGCGGCGCTCGCATTCGTGCTGTGCCGCGTGATGGGCGGCGCGATGGCGCTCTTTATTGTCGTCAGAAGTCGGCTGAACTTTTACATTCGCGTGCGCAACATCTTTATGCCGCACATCGAAACCATTCGGCGCATCATCAAAATCGGTCTCCCCACGACGTTTGAACAGACGTTTATTCAAATCGGCTACATCGTCGCCAACGCGCTTGTCGTCGGCCTCGGCACATCGCAGGCGACCGTTTATAATGTCGCAAATTCACTCAACTCCTTCGCAAACATCCCGCTTTCCGTCGCTGCGGCACTCTCGACCACGTTTGTCGGGCAGATGATCGGTGCGCAACGCCAACGCGAAGCCAAAAAGCTCGGGTTGAAGCTGCTTTTCTCGTTCATGCCCATCGTGTTGGCCTTTTACTTCACGGTCGCACTTCTCTCCCACCGGCTCTCAGGCCTATATACGAATGACCCTTCCGTCGTCTCCGGCGCGGTCGGCGCTTCGTGGTTTTTGATCCTCTACGCCACGCCGGTCATGTCCGTCAACGTGGTCGATCCCTGCCTGCGCGCGGGCGGCGACGTCAAGTACGTCATGTTCCAGACTTTTCTGGGCGTATGGGGCGTTCGGCTTCCGCTCACATGGCTCTTTTCCTATGTGCTCGACATGGGCATCGACGGCGTTTATCTCGCCAATATCCTCAGCCTTACCCTCCGTGCGGCACTCGGCCTGATCCGTTATGCGCGGGAAAAATGGCTCTACCGAAAGGTGTAATCGAACATCAGTTTAAAAATGACGGCTTCCGGTGTACAATAAAAAAGTCTCGTGCTATAATAGCAGGCATTGGGGAGGTGCATGCTTTGTTTGATTTGCATTCCGAATACAAGCCGACCGGGGATCAGCCGCAGGCCATTGCGAAACTGACGGAGGGTGTCGAAAAGGGCATGCGCCATCAAGTGCTTCTGGGCGTCACGGGTTCGGGAAAGACGTTCACAATGGCGAACATCATCAAAAACCTGAACCGACCGGCACTCGTCATCGCGCACAATAAGACGCTTGCGGCGCAGCTCGCCGCGGAGTTCCGCGAATTCTTTCCCGAAAACGCGGTGGGTTATTTCGTTTCCTATTATGACTATTATCAGCCGGAGGCGTACATCCCGTCGACCGATACGTTCATCGAAAAGGATTCTTCCATCAACGACGAAATCGACCGCATGCGCCACAGCGCGACCATGTGGCTGACCGAGCGGCGCGACGTGGTAATCGTCGCTTCCGTAAGCTGCATCTACGGCCTCGGCAACCCGGAAGAATACGCCAAGTTGACCGTTTCGCTGCGCGAAGGGCAACGCATCGAACGCGACGACCTTTTAAGACGGCTGGTCGACATCCAGTTTACGCGCAACGACTTTGAATTTGAACGCGGATCGTTCCGCGTGCGCGGGGACACGGTGGAGATCATTCCCGCAGCCGAGCAGGAAAAGGCGCTGCGGATCGAGTTTTTTGGAGACGAAATTGAGCGGATTTCGGAGATCGAAATCGTGAACGGCGCCGTCCTGCGCCACCTCGCGCACGTGATGATCTTCCCCGCCTCGCACTACGCGACCTCGCGCGACAAACTGGAAAAATGCATCATGCAGATTGAGGACGATCTGGCGGCGCGTCTGATCGAGTTCCGCGAAAACGATCAACTGTTAGAGGCGCAGCGGCTGGAACAGCGGACGCATTACGACATCGAGATGCTGCGGGAGATCGGTTATTGTTCCGGCATTGAGAATTATTCGCGGTACTTTGACGGCCGGTCGGAGGGCGAGGCGCCGTTCACGCTGATGGACTACTTCCCGGATGATTTCCTCCTCTTTATCGACGAGGCGCACGTGACCGTGCCGCAGATTCGGGCGATGTACAACGGCGACTATGCGCGCAAGCGCTCTTTGATCGACTATGGCTTCCGCTTGCCCGCCGCCTTCGACAACCGGCCGCTCAAATTTCATGAATTTGAGGAGAAGGTCCATTCCGCCATCTATGTTTCCGCAACGCCGGGCCCTTACGAGCTCGAGCGGGGCCAACAGGTGGTGGAGCAGATCATCCGCCCGACGGGGCTGATCGATCCGGAGATCATCGTCAAGCCCGCAGACGGGCAGGTGGACGATTTGATCGGCGAAATCCGCACCTGTGCGGAGGCCGGGCAGCGGGTACTGGTCACGACGCTCACAAAGCGCATGGCGGAGAATCTGACGGGTTATTTGCGCGAGCTGGATGTGAAGGTGGAATACCTCCACTCGGACGTCGAAACGCTTGAACGCATTCGGCTGATCCGCTCGCTGCGTATGGGCGAGTACGATGTTCTGGTCGGCATCAATCTCCTGCGCGAAGGACTTGATTTGCCGGAAGTCGCACTGGTTGCGATTCTAGACGCGGACAAGGAAGGCTTCCTCCGATCAGAAACGAGCCTCATTCAGACCATCGGACGCGCGGCGCGCAATGTGGACGGGCGCGTGATCATGTACGCGGATCATCTCACCGACTCCATGCGCCGCGCCATCGATGAGACAAACCGCCGCCGTACGATCCAGCAGGCGTATAATGAGGAGCACCACATCACGCCGCAGACGGTGCGCTCCGCCATCCGACAGCTCATGGAAATATCGCGCGCACCGAGTGCGGATGCAAATGCAAACATGGACGAGGAAGAGCGGGCGATGGCCATCGACCGGCTCGAGGAGCAGATGCTCGTCGCCGCCGGGAACCTCGATTTCGAAAAAGCGGCGAAGCTCCGCGATCAGCTGCTCACGTTGCGCGGGGAACAACCCATGGCATCCGGCGAACAATCGCGCATGGGGCGCCGGAAGGGCAACAAACGGAGGCGTGCGTAAATGGATTTTGGTATGCCAACGTTGATCGACCATGCGGCGCTCGCCCATTCGGTCGCGCTCTGCCGCGATCTTGGTCTTCAGTTTGTCGAGATCAATATGAATCTTCCCATGTATCAGTCGGAAGGGTTGCCGAAACAGCGCGTTGGAACCGTTTATTTTACGCTCCACCTCGACGAAGCGCTCAATCCCTTCGATTTCAACCCGCAGGTGGCGGAGGCCTACCGCACGACGGCGCTTTCGGCGGTGCATGCGGCGCGCGCGGCAGACATGCCCGTCGTCAACATGCACTTCCCCACGGGCGTGTACTTCACGCTCCCGGATCAAAAGGTCTATCTGTTTGACCGATACTGGGATGCGGTAAAGGGCGGCATCGCACAGTTTCGCGACGAAATGGAGAAAGCGGCGGGCGGCGACGTGTCGATCTGCGTCGAAAACGCTTCGTTTGGCGGGTTTGGGCATCTCACGGATGCGCTCGACCTCCTGCTTATGTCCCCCGCCTTCTCTTTGACCTACGACTGCGGGCACGATTATTCCGGCGGGATGCGCGCACGGCCCTACTATATCGCCCATGCAAGCCGGGTTGGGCATCTGCACCTGCACGACGCGACACAGAGCGCCTGTCATTTGCCGCTTGGCACCGGGGAAATCGATGTCCCAGCCATCCTCCAAATGGCGCAGGGCAAGCGCGCCGTGCTCGAAACAAAGGACGAACCCGGGCTCAGGGCGTCCGTCAAATGGCTAACTGAAAGGAACCTCATCGTATGATGAACACAATTGTCATTCAGGGCGCTCGGGTACACAACCTCAAGAACATATCGCTTGAGATTCCGCGCGACAAGTTGATCGTGTTTACCGGTCTGTCCGGATCGGGCAAATCATCTCTCGCCTTCGACACCATCTATGCCGAGGGGCAGCGTCGCTACGTCGAATCACTATCTTCCTATGCGCGCCAGTTTTTGGGCCAGATGGATAAACCGGACGTGGACTACATCGGCGGTCTTTCCCCCGCCATCTCCATCGACCAGAAAACGACGTCGAAAAACCCGCGCTCCACGGTCGGTACGGTGACGGAGATTCACGATTACATGCGTCTCCTGTATGCCCGCATCGGCATTCCGCACTGTCCCGTCTGCGGTCGCGAGATCAAACAGCAAACGGTTGATCAGATCGTCGATCAGATCATGCAGTATCCCGATCGCGCGCGGCTCATTGTTCTTGCGCCCGTGGTACGCGCGCGCAAAGGCGAACACGTCAAGATGCTTGAAGACTACCTCAAGCAGGGTTTTGTGCGTGCGCGCGTGGACGGCGAATTTTGCGAGCTCTCGGACCCACCGAAGATCAATAAAAACCAAAAGCACACCATCGAAATCGTGGTCGACCGACTCATCATACGGGAGGGCATCGAATCGCGGCTCACGGACTCGCTCGAAACAGCGATGAAACTTTCGGGCGGGCTGGTGATTGCGAGTGTGCAGGACGGAGAGGATACGCTCTTCTCCCAGAACTACGCATGCCCGGATTGTAACATTTCCATCGAGGAACTGACCCCGCGCATGTTTTCGTTCAACAATCCCTACGGCGCATGCCCAACCTGCACGGGTCTTGGCATCCTGCTCAAGATCGACCCGAATATCGTGATCCCCGACCGCTCCAAGTCGCTGGCGGAAGGCGCGATCCGGGTTACCGGCTGGAACAGCGGCGAAGCGGACACCATTGCGCAGTCGTACATGCAGGCGCTTGCGGACAAATATGGATTCTCGATCGATACGCCCATCTCGGATTTGAGCGACGAGGTGGTCGACAAGATTCTCTACGGCACAAACGGCGAAAAGCTGAAAATCGAATACGAACGAAACGGTTCTACGGGCACGTACACCGCGCCGTTTGAAGGCATCGTCACGAACCTCGAAAGGCGGTACCGCGAGACGAGCTCCGAGAGCATGAAGCAGCTCTATGAAAGCTACATGTCCCACGCGGCATGCCCCACCTGCGGCGGACAACGCCTCAAGCGGGAGGCGCTTGCGGTCACGGTGGGCGGAAAATCCATCGCAGATGTGAGCGACATGTCCATCGTCGGCGCGCGCACATTCGTGGGTTCCTTGACGCTCACGGAGAAAGAAGAGCTGATCGGACACCAGATTCTGAAGGAAATCGATGCGCGTCTCGGGTTTTTGGAGAACGTGGGGCTCAATTATCTCACGCTTTCCCGAAGCGCAGGCACATTATCGGGTGGCGAAGCGCAGCGCATACGGCTCGCGACGCAGATCGGCTCGTCTCTGGTGGGCGTTTTGTACATTCTCGACGAGCCCTCCATCGGGCTTCATCAGCGGGACAACGAAAAATTGCTCCACACGCTCAAAAACCTGCGCGATCTGGGGAACACGCTGATCGTGGTGGAGCACGACGAAGACACCATGCGCATGGCGGATTACATTGTGGACGTCGGCCCTGGCGCGGGCATCCACGGCGGGCATATCGTCGCCATGGGCACGCCTGCGGAGATCATGGCAAACGAGAATTCGGTGACGGGGCTCTACCTTTCCGGCAAGCGCAAGGTGCCGCTGCCTAGCGCCCGGCGCACACCAACCGGTTGGCTCACCGTCAAAAACGCCCGCGCGAACAACCTCAAGGGGATCGACGTCAAAATCCCGCTCGGGGTCATCACGTGCGTGACGGGCGTATCCGGCAGCGGCAAGTCGTCGCTCGTCAACGAGATTATGTTTAAGGCGCTATCGCGCGACCTGAACCGCTCGCGCCAGCGTCCCGGCCCGCACGACGGAATCGAGGGCATCGAGCAGCTCGACAAGATCATCGCCATCGATCAATCGCCCATCGGCCGGACGCCGCGCTCGAACCCCGCAACCTACACGGGCGTCTTCGATGCGATCCGCGACGTGTTCGCATCGACGCCTGATGCAAAGGCGCGCGGGTATAAGTCCAGCCGTTTCTCCTTCAACGTCAAGGGCGGGCGCTGCGAGGCATGCTCGGGCGACGGCATCACAAAGATTGAGATGCACTTCCTTTCGGACGTGTATGTGCCGTGCGACGTGTGTCACGGACGGCGTTACAACCGCGAAACGCTCGAGGTGCGTTACAAGGGAAAAAACATCTATGACGTGCTCGAGATGACGGTCGACGAGGCACTCGAATTTTTCGCGCCGCTTCCGCGCATCGCAAACTTCATTCAGACCATGCAGGACGTGGGACTCGGGTATGTGAAGCTGGGACAGCCTTCGACAGAGCTTTCGGGCGGCGAAGCGCAACGCATCAAACTGGCCTCGGAACTCGCCCGGCGCTCGACAGGGCGCACGATTTACGTGCTGGACGAGCCGACGACGGGGCTGCACATCGCGGACGTGGAACGGCTCAACCAGGTGCTCGAAAAGCTCGCGGATCAGGGAAATACGCTGATCATCATCGAGCACAACCTCGACGTGATCAAAATCGCCGATCATATCGTCGATCTGGGGCCGGAGGGCGGTCTGGGCGGCGGAACGATCGTCGCAGAGGGCACGCCCGAGGAGATTGCAAACTGCGCATCCAGCTATACGGGCAGCTTCCTCAAGCCGCTGCTGTGAAAAAGACATTCACCTTCGCGCACCCGATTCTGTGCGGGATGCTCCTTCTCTTGGCGTTCATTGGATTCGGCACGTTTCTACTCCTGATCATTCCGATGGTGCCCGGCACAGAGCGTGGACATTTTCTGCTCTACGGGATCCTATCCGCACCGGGGTGCGTCGGCGCGCTCGCTCTCATATGGCGGATCGCCGCTTCGCCGCACTCAGGTCGCTACATCGCGGGCGTGATGGCCGTTTCCGCCGTTCTGCTTCTCGCGGCGGTTGGGCTCCGTCAATTGTACGAATTCAAGTACGACAGGGTGCCGGTCGAAATCCCGGCTTCCAACGTGGTGAGCGTACAGTTCGATTACCACGACGTTTACGCCTATCGCGGGTTAAATACGCTGTACGGTCATCCGCATGCTTGGCTGACTATCGGGGGAAAAACCGTCCAGAAAGGTCAGGTTACCGATATTCCGCTCAATGCAACCATCCAGGTGAAAGGTACGCTGACGTTTGCCCTGCGCGGCACGCGATACACCCCGTCAAGCTTCGCGCTTCTTTCTTTTACGGCAGACAGCGTGCGCGAGACCCATTCATTCTCAATCAAATGTGAGACGGACAGCCCGGTCACCGGATAGATTGAGATCACGACGCGTCCGTACAAAGACTTCTGGAGTGTCATTTTTTATTCGCGTAAGACTCCCCACAAATCCCGCATGCATACGAAACCAGTTTCGTCAAAGCGTGCGGCATTTTCAACTCGCAATCGGGATCTTTGAGACAAGCTTTGCCGGCGCGTGGAGAGAGATAGAAGCCCTCTCTTTTCGCTTGACAATCATTGCCGCAGCATGTAGGATAAATGTACGGCAAACGAGGGAGGAACGTGCATGAATTGTACGCGATGCGGACGGCCGGTAGACGAGGGAACTGTTCTCTGCCCCTTCTGCGGAAAAACGGTGTCGAATGCCCCGACCGCTCAGGCGGAATGGACGGCACGCAGAGTCATCTTTCCGGTGGGCATGATCCTGTTTCTCTTCTTCTCGTTTGATCTTATCCCCGGCACGATGGAAGGCGCGTACGCTTATTTCGCAATTTTCGCATCCGCGATTGTACTCCTGTCCGGCGCGCTTTGGTTTTTCCTGAAAAACAGGCACACCAAAAAGGCGGTCGCGGTGCTGTGGCTGGTTCCGCTGATCCTGCTCCTGTCCACGGTAAGTCTGCGAGTCGTCTATTATGCGAAATATCAGGAAGTTGCGGCAAACATCCCTTCGTCCGGCATGGTTGCGGTGCGTTTTTCATACGACGAGATGTATTACAGCGATGTAGGCGGGGAATTAATCACAAACGATGAAGCGTGGATCTCCGTCGAGGGGAAGCGGCTTGCCAACAACGGTATTGCACGCATCGAGCTATTTAAGTCAATTGCCGTAAGCGGCTCGTCCGAGTTCAATGCCAACGTCAATCGCTACACTTCAAATGGAAGTGTGAATGTCGTTCTGACTCCGAGTTTATTAAAACAAGGACGGACGTTTGAATTTTGGAGCGAAACCGACACAGGCCAGGCCTGTAAATTCAACGTCACGGCGCAATACGCGCCCGAATTCTGGGACGTGATCCGGTACTGACGCGACGGCGTTCCATTCTCAGACATGCGCTTGCGTGAATTACAATGAGAAACGGAGCTTGGAGGGACATCAAATGAACGAGAAGTACGAAAATGATCTGATCCGGCTTTCCGACTGGGCGTGGGAACATCCCGAGCCGGGATTCCGGGAAATTGAAAGCAGCAAGTCGCAGGTGAAATACCTGCGCGCGCAGGGCTTTGACGTGGTGGAAAACGCCGTAGATACCGTTACGGGCTATGTCGCAACGTGGGGCAAGGGTGAGCCCGTCATCGCGTTTCTCGCGGAATTTGACGCGCTTTATGGGCTCTCACAGGAGGCGGATGTCGCGGAGGTACGCGCGGTGGAAGGACGCGACATGGGTCAGGGCTGCGGCCATCACCTGCTCGGCGTCGGCGCGATCGCGGCCGGTCTTCTGTATCGGGATACCCTCGAGGCGCGCGGTTGTGCCGGCACGGTAAAGATCTTTGGCTGTCCGGGCGAGGAGTCCGGCTCCGGCAAGGCATACCTCGCACGCGATGGCTTCTTTGATGATTGCGATGTAGCACTGACATGGCACCCCTCGCAGTTTAACATGATTTCAACCGGTTCGAGCCAAAGTTGCATTCAGTGCTACTTCCGCTTCCACGGCGTCTCCTCGCACGCTGCGGGCGCACCGCACTTGGGCAGAAGCGCACTGGACGCCTGTGAACTCATGAATATTGGCGTCAACTACATGCGCGAGCACATGGAGGACACCGACCGCGTGCATTACGCCTATGCGGACGTGGGCAGCAAGTCACCCAACGTCGTGCAGGCGGACGCGGAAATGCGCTATTTTGTGCGTTCGACGACGAACCCGAAGTGCCTTGCGCTCTATGAGCGCGTGAAGGACATTGCGCGCGGCGCGGCGCTCATGACCGGGACGACGCTCGAAATCCGGTTCGACGAAGGGCTGAGCAATGTCGTTCCCAACTTCGAACTCGAGGACGTCTATGACGAAGCGTTCCGTGCGCTGGGCGTGCCGACATACACGGCCGAAGAGCGCGCGTATGCGGCGAAATTCAAGGAAACAAGCGACATCGGCGAGCTTTTGACAATCATCCCGGCCGAGGTAAAGAACAAGCGTGCACTCAAGGAAAACATCGTCGAATCCGCGCTGTGCGACTTCTACGTCGAGACGATTCACGACGACCGCTGCTCGATGGGCTCGACGGACGTGGGCGACGTGAGTTGGGTCATTCCGACCGCACAGATTAACGTAAACTGCTTCTCCTATGGCGCGGGCTCGCACTCATGGCAATGGGTTGCGGAAGGCAAGTCTTCGATCGCCCATAAAGGCATGCTGCAGGCGGGGAAACTCATGGCGCGCGCCGCAGAAATGCTGCTCGACGATCCGGCCCGGATCGAAAAGGCGCGTGCCGAGTTCGAAAAGAGGCTGGACGGCGATCAATATCGCTGCCTCATCCCGGACGACGTCAAACCGCACTATTTTTCCTGACATCTGAACGACAGATGAAGCCGCAGCGCAGGCGTAGCAGTCAGAGGCGGACTTTCCGCCTATGTCAAACGGAGAGCGACAAAACCAGGGACGAAAGGGGTCGCCGAAAACGCGGTTCTGTCGTGGATGAAGTACTAGAACGCACGCAAAAGCCCGCCGGATCCGGCGGGCTTTGTCGCTTAAAACGGGAAAACCCCCAGACCTTCAAGCAGGATCTTGAGTCCGACGAGAATGAGCACCACACCGCCCACGATCTGCGCCTTGGCGCGGAACCGCGAGCCAAACAGATTCCCGATCGCGACGCCCCCAAAGGAGATGCAGAATGTCGTCAAGCCGATGATGAGCGCGGAGGGCACGATGCGCACCGTAGAATCGAGGCCAAACGTCACCCCGACAGCCAGCGCGTCGATGGACGTCGCTATCGCCATCACCGTGAGCGTTTTGAAGCTCATATCGACAACCGGACAGGCGTCGCCATCCTCTTCTTCTTTGATCGCGTCATAAATCATCTTACCGCCGATGATCGCGAGCAATCCAAAGGCAATGTAATGATCGATCGAGTCCATATAACTTTCAAAAAACCGCCCGAGCCACCAACCGATGGCGGGCATCAGCGCCTGAAAGCCGCCGAAAAACAGCGAAATAATCGTCGCCTGTCTGATGTCGATCTTTCGCATGCGCAGACCCGCGCAAATCGCCACCGCGAACGCGTCCATCGAGAGCGAAACGCCGATCAGGAAAATTTCAATATAGCCCATTCGCATCACTCCAACATCCGTTTATAATCCTGCGGGCAGTGCGCATAGTCGGCAACCTCGCGCCAACTTACTTGATAGCCGCTCCCCTTGGCGCAAAAAACCGAGTCCGCCGTCGCGGCGCGTTCCGGATCATACTGCGCGGCGGCAATGAGCGCCTCCTCGTCCGTCGCCCGCTCATAATGATCGAGGCGATACGAAAGATTGCCGCGCCCGTGCGCCAACGCAGTCAATTCCGCGCCATAGCCAATGATCTCCCGGAACGCCACATCCCCCGCAATGGTCACGACGTCCCGCACGTACACCGGCGGGCGGCAGCGGGCGCGCATCCGCAAAAGGTCGCCCGTGATCTTCCCATACAGGTCGGCAGGCGCGCGCAGCGAAAAGGTACACCAAGGTTCCAAGATCGCGCTTTCGGCATTCATGAGCGCGCAGCGGATTGCGCGGTAGGTCGCCTCACGAAAGTCGCCGCCCTCCGTGTGCTTGAGATGGGCACGACCGATCAGCAACTGCACCACGACGTCCGTGAGCGGTGCTCCAATCAACACGCCCCTGTGGCGCCGCTCGAACACGTGCGTCTCGACGAGTCTCTGCCATTGAATGCCCAGCTCGTCCACATGGCACAGCGATTCAAACCGAATGCCGCTCCCGCGCGGGCCGGGAACGAGCCGCAGATGCACCTCCGCATAGTGCCTGAGCGGTTCAAAGTGACCGATGCCGATTGTGGGCGCGAGAATTGTCTCGAGGTAGCTGATCCTCCGCTGGCCAAACGCGATCTCCATGTTATATCGTTCGTGCATAAGGGAGGCAAGCACCTCGAGTTGTACTTCGCCCATCACGCTGATGCCGATGCCGGAAGCGTCGCGTTCCACCGAGAGCGTCGGTTCTTCATCCTCGATTTCTTGCAGGGCATGCAGCACGTCGTCAATCCGGTATTCGGACGGGAAGTTCACGGACGCGCGCAGCATGGGATCGGCGGCGAATTCCGATGCCGCGAAGGACTGATCGCCGATCACCTCGCCCGGTTTTGCATCCAAAATGCCGACCGCCGCGCACAAGTCGCCCGCAGACGCCTCCCGCACGGGTTTGAAACGCGCGCCCTGATAACGTCGGAGCTCTGTGAGCTTTTTGCCGTCCACTTCATCCCGCACGCGCACGCTTCCCGCAAGCACCTTAAAAAAGCATACGCGGGTCCCCTGCGAATCGTGCCTCACCTTAAAAATGCGCGCGGAAAACGGCGCGCCGATTCGGTCGCCGTAACGCGTGTCGGTCAGTTGAAAAAGCGCCGCGAGGAAGGCGTCGATTCCCTCACCAGAGAGAGCCGCACCGTATTGTACCGGAAAAAGTTTGCGGTTTTCAACGAGGCGCTTGAGCGCCTGCGTCCAGCGCGCCGGATCAATATGACCTTCAAAATATCGCTCCAGAAGCGTCTCGTCCCGCTCGGCAACCGCTTCGATCAGCGCCGGGGACATGGCATCCGGAAAGCCCGTCAGTTCCACCGCATCGCTCGAGAGCCGCGTACGGATCTCGGCAAGCGCCGCCTCCCTGTTTGCGCCTGCGCGATCGATCTTGTTGACAAACAGGAAAGTAGGCACACCTCTCTTTTCAAGCAAATGCCACACGGTTTCGGTGTGGCTCTGGACGCCCTCGACGCAGCTGACAATCACGACCGCATAGTCCATTGCGGCGATCGCGCGCTCCATCTCGGGCGAAAAATCAACGTGACCGGGCGTATCAAGCCAGAAATATGTGTCCACGCCATGCTCAAACACGGCCTGATCAGAGAAAACGGTGATGCCCCGCGCGCGCTCAATGGGGTGCGCGTCGAGAAACGCATCCTTGTGATCCACGCGCCCGAGCGCACGAATCACGCCCGCGCGGTAAAGCACCTGCTCGGAAAAGGTCGTCTTGCCCGCATCAACATGCGCGAGGATCCCAATGGTTTTTTTCATGCAAAACGATCAGGCCGACTCCGCGTCGGCATTCGGTCAAAGAGCACCGAGCCGTCCACCATATGCGATCATGATGGCAAAAATCAGGGCGCCTACAAAACCGCAGGCGATCATGCCCGCCGTATGCAGCTTTGGAATGCGAAACGGCGAAATAAACAATAAGGCAATCAGCGCGAGCGGCACGGCATAAAATCCACCGAACGCAGCGGGCGCAAGCGCATCCACAGCCGCAAAAGTGGGCACAAAAAGCGCGGATGATGTAACGGGGAGTCCGTCGTATGTCTTTCTGCGCCCGGGATCGCGTCTGACACGATTGATCTCCTGCACATTAAAATAGCCCAGTCGAATGACCGCCGCAAGGACGTAAAAGACCGCAACGCAGATGGCATACCAACCTCCGCCATCTGCTGCGATGCAGATCATCGCCGGAAGAACGCCAAAACAGACCAGATCGCACAGAGAGTCAATCTGAATGCCAAACGATTTTTCGTCCTCCGTCCGCGTGCAACAGCGCGCGATGGGGCCGTCGACCATGTCACACAGTCCGCAGATCATCAGGCACAAAAGCGCCTGCTGCATCGCCTGGGCCATCGCAAAAGCCATTCCGATGACGCCGCTCGCCAACCCCAAATAGGTCGCAATGACGGACTTGTTATAGTAACCTATCACTTACAGTATCCCCTTTGCACCCGTGTCACGACAATATTTCTATGATATACGCATCCGCTCAATCTGTCAAGCTTGCGTTTCCGACATGGCAGGGCCATCGCTTCCCAAATTTCCGGGAGGTTTGGAGGGGCGCAGTCCTCCATATTCAATCATTCATGCCGGATTCGCCGATACAAATGGATTCGTCCCAAGGGCACGCTTGCGCGCCCGATTCAGTTCCGCCATCTGGAATTTCCCGCGGGAAATACAGAAATCCGGTTCCTCGTTCTTTCGCAATCGCTTACAGTGAAGTCGCAAGCGATTGCCCTGTCCGGCATAGGGAAACCCCGCGCCATTTGGGCGCGGGGCTTTCGTTCAGACCGGATTACTCGAAGTATGCGTACTCGAAGTAGATATGGCCGATCTTGTTCTTGATGACACCCTTGAGATTCGACTTCACGAGATAGTCGTCCGTCATGGTGTACATCGGCATGCCGGGCATCTGCTCGCACAGGTACGCCTCGGCGGCGATGAGCGCCTGCTCACGCGCGGCGGGATCGAGTATCATGCTTGCCTCGGCGATCATGTTGTCATAAACGCTGTCGTCCCAGCCATTCTCGGAGCAGTTGGAGCCGGTAACCCAGATCTTGAGGTTCGCGGACGGATCCAGGTAGTCGCAAGTATAACCATTGCGGCCAACCGAGAAGTTACCGTTTGCGAGCTCGTCCCAATAGGTCGAGGACTCATAGGTGGTGATGGTGTATTCAACGCCCAGGTTGGTCTTCCACATCTCGCCCAGAATCTGCGCCATCAGTTTCTGCGTGTCGCTGTTCTGGCAGACGATGTTGACGACCGGGAAGCCCGCGCCGTTCTCATAGCCTGCCTCGGCCATGAGGGACTTCGCCTTGTCCACGTCTTCTGAGAACATGGCGCCGGCGACGGAGCGATAGGAACCATCGGTGGTCAGGGAAGGCTGGGAATCCGGCACGAAGCCGAACGCCGGGTTCTCGCTGGTGTAGCCCAGCGCAGTCAGAACCGCCTTGCGGTCGATCGAATAGGAGAACGCCTCACGCACGCGCGGGTCGGAGAACTCGGGCAGGCGGCAGTTGAAGTCCCAGTACTGAATGCCGATGCGCTCGGAGGAAACGTACTGGTCGGTCGTGCCGTACTCATTCTTTGCATTGATGTCGATGTCGTCCGCGACGTTGATATCGTCGTTGTCATAGGCAACGAGAACCGCGGTCGGATCGGCGATGATGTAATAGATCACCTGGTCAATCTTGACGTTTGCTGCATCGTAGTAATTGGGGTTCTTGGTCATGACCAGCTTATCGAGCGAAGAATACTCGGTGAGCATGAAAGCGCCGTTGGAAACGTAGGTATCAACGGACTTCGTCCACGCGTCGCCTTCCGCCTCAACCACGTCTTTTTTGACCGGGAAGAAGATGGTCGTCGCGGTCAGGGTCACAAACCAGGGGGCATAATAGGACGTTTCAACAACCAGCGTCAGATCGTCCGTGGCCTTCACGCCCACGTCGTCGGCCGTCATGGTGCCTTCGTTATATTCTTTGCCGTTTTTCAGCACCCACAGATCGGACGCGGAGCTCGAGCCGATCTCGGGGTTCAGAACGCGCTTCCAGGAATACTCAAAGTCCTGTGCGGTCAGCGGGGTGCCGTCGGACCACATGAGGCCTTCACGGAGCTTGAAGGTATAGGTCATGCCGTCTTCCGAAACGTCATAGCTCTCTGCGCAGCCGGGGATGTATGTCTCACCGTCCGGGCCGAGCTTATAAAGGCCCGCGAACAGGTTCTGAAGCACCACCGAGGAGCGGGAATAGCTGTTAAGGGTGGGATCCATCTGCTGGGGGTCGTCGCTGATCTCATATTTGACGATGTTCTCGCCCTCCGCGACAGCGCCAAACTGCATGATGCCGGTCGTGAGAAGGAGCGCGAAGGTCAAAAGAAGCGCGAACGTCCTTTTCATAGTTATACCTCCTGTGTGTTTTTATCCTGCCTAAAATCTTAGCAGACGTTGCATTTTGTGTCAAGTTCCATTGCAAATGAGCGACATGTTTTAACATGAATCGCTCTGAAATGAATTTTTCACAAAGTATAACATGTAAAAATGGCAGGATACCTTTACAGCCTTCCCCCCTTTGCGGTACAATAATCTACATAATCATACAAGCCGGCCGCACGGCCAACCGGGAGGTTCCATGGTAAAATACATCATCAAGCGCCTGTTCGCGGGGGTTTTAACGATCGTGGTGCTCATCACGATCGCATTTTTCCTCATGCACGCGATGCCGGGCAACCCCTTCAGTCAGGAGGAGCAAAAAAAACTGACGGCGGAGCAGCTTGAAAAGCTCAAGGTCAAGTATGGCCTGGACAAGCCCGCTTGGGAACAATACATAACCTATTGGAAGGGTCTGCTTCGATTCGACTTCGGCAATTCCTACAAAAAACCGGATACCGAGGTCAACGAAATCGTTTTTGCCCACTTCCCCACTTCCGCCAAGGTCGGCGGCATTGCCGTGGTCGTGGCGCTCGCGCTGGGCATCCCGCTCGGGATTGCGGCGGCCCTCAACCGCGGGCGGTTCATGGACTGGTTTTGCATGGTATTTGCGACGGTGGGCATTTCCGCGCCCGTGTTCGTCATCTCGGTGCTTCTCATGTACCTATTGTGCGGCGTATTCCCGCTCTTGCCAAACTTCGGGCTCAATAGTTGGAAGAGCTATCTTCTGCCCGTCGCATGCCTCGCGTTTAATCCCATCGCCTATATCGCGCGCCAGACGCGCTCCTCCATGCTCGAAGCCATGGAGCAGGATTACGTGCGCACCGCGCGCGCGAAGGGCGTTTCCGAATTCTTCGTGGTCGCAAAACACGCGCTCAAAAACGCGATCATGCCGGTTGTGACCTATGTGGGCCCCTTGGTTGCGGGGCTTCTGACCGGTTCGTTCGTCGTGGAGCGACTCTTTTCCATCTCGGGCATCGGCCGCTATTTCGTGCAGTCCATCTCCGACCGCGACTACACCATGATCATGGGCATCACCATCTTTTTCGGCGTATTCGTGGTGGTCTGCAACCTCGTGGTAGACATCTTGCTCGCGGTCATCGATCCGCGCGTCAAGCTGTCGAGCATGTAAGGAGGACAACATGGCAAGAAGAAAACTGACCTTTTCGCCGATCCCGGAATCGGCGCTCTCTGCGCAAATTGCGCCGGAGGCATATTTGGACCTTGACGACGCGATGTTTTCCACCGACAATCGCGACCATGTCGGTGCGGAGGCGGTCGTCCGCCCCAGCACCACCTACTGGCACGACGTGTGGCAGCGCTTCCGCCGCGACCCGCTGGCGGTGTTCGGTTTGTTTGTCATCCTGGCGATGGGCATCGCATGCATCATCGTTCCCATGCTCTCCAGTTACTCCTATTCCGGCATGGATCTGACGAACATGAACGCCGCGCCGAGCCTCAAGCACCTGTGCGGCACGGATCAGATGGGGCGCGACCTGTTCATCCGCATCATGTACGGCGCGCGCATTTCGCTCACCATCGGCATCGTCGCCGCGTCGATCAACTTTGTGATCGGCGTCCTCTACGGCGGCATCTCGGGCTATGTCGGCGGAAAAACCGACATGGTGATGATGCGCATCGTCGACATTCTCATCTCGCTCCCGAGTATGCTCTACATCGTTTTGATCATGCTGGTTCTGGGCTCAAGCGTGGGCTCGGTCGTCATCGCATTGTGTTTCACAAGCTGGATCGGCACCGCGCGCGTGGTGCGCAGCGAAGTCATGCACCTTAAACACTCGGAATACGTGCTCGCCGCGCGGCTTTCGGGCGGAAGGCTGTGGAACCTCCTCACCACCCACCTCATCCCCAACGCCATGGGGCCGATCATCGTCTCGACGGCGTTTTTGATCCCCTCGGCAATCTTCTCAGAAGCATTCCTTTCCTTCCTCGGGATCGGCATCCAGGCGCCGATGGCGAGTTGGGGCACGCTCGCAAATGACGCGCGTTCCACGCTTCTGACATACCCCTTCCAGATGATCTTTCCCGTGCTCGCGATCTGCATCACCATGTTCTCATTCAACTTCATCGGCGACGGGCTGCGCGACGCGCTCGACCCGCGGCTCAAGAAATGATTTCAAATAAGGCCGGAGGCAACATGAACAGACTCCTCGAAGTAAAAAAACTGACCACCAATTTCCACATCGGCGTAGGTTGCGTGCAGGCCGTGCGCGACGTCTCGTTCCATTTGGACGAAGGCGAATCGCTGGGCATCGTGGGCGAATCGGGCTCCGGCAAGAGCGTGACCATGCTCTCCGTAATGGGTCTTCTGCCCGAGTACGCCGAAATCACCGCCGACGCGATCACATTTGACGGCAAAAACATGCTGACCCTCGAGGCAAGCCAGTTCCGCAAAATCCGCGGCGGAGACATCGGCATGATCTTTCAGGATCCCATGACGAGCCTCAACCCGCTCTATTCCGTGGAAAATCAGCTCACGGAGCCGCTGCGCATCCACAGGGGCATGTCCAAGGCCGCGGCACGCCAAAAGGCGCTCGAGCTTCTCAGGCGCGTCGATATTCCGAACCCCGAGGAGCGCCTCAAGCAGTACCCGCACGAATTTTCGGGCGGCATGCGGCAGCGGGTCATGATCGCCATGGCGGTCGCCTGCCAGCCAAAGCTCGTCATCGCCGACGAACCGACGACCGCACTGGACGTGACGATTCAGGCGCAGGTGCTGGAACTGCTCAACGCACTCAAGGACGATACGAATACATCCATCGTCATGATCACGCACGATTTGGGCGTGATCGCAAGCATGTGCAAGCGCATTTTGGTCATGTACGGCGGAATCGTATGCGAACAGGGTACGGCGCGCGAGGTCTTCTACGAGCCGAAGCACCCCTATACATGGGGCCTTCTGCGCTCCATCCCCAAGATCAACCAGCAAAAGGGCGAAAAGCTCATCCCCATCATCGGAACACCGCCCGACATGCTGAAGCCGCCCAAGGGCTGTCCGTTTGCGCCGCGCTGCCGCTATGCCATGCCCGTGTGCCGCAGCTATCTGGCGCCCGAAACAGTGCTCTCCGAGACACATACGGTCTCCTGTCATCTCATGCACCCCAAAGCGCCAAAGATCGAAAGGGAGGTCTGAAAAAATGGCAAACGAACCTCTCATTCAGGTCAAAAATCTCAAAATGTACTTCCCCGTGGGCAACAGCCTGTTCGGCAAACGCCGCATCCTGAAGGCCGTTGACGACGTGAGCTTCGATCTCTATCCGGGAGAGACGTTCGGTCTGGTCGGCGAATCCGGTTGCGGAAAGACGACCGTCGGCCGCACCGTGGTTCGGCTTTATGAACCCACGGGCGGGCACATTTTCTTCGGCGGCGCGGACATCGCAAAGCTTTCCGAAAAGGATGTCTTACCCTACAGAAACCGCATGCAGATGATCTTTCAGGATCCCTATGCCTCGCTCAATCCCCGCATGACCGTCTCCTCAATCATCGCGGAACCCATGCGGTATCAGGGCGCATCGTCCGGAGAAATCGACAAACGCGTGCGCGAGCTGGTGGAGCGCGTGGGACTCAAGGAAGATCACCTGAACCGCTATCCGCACGAATTTTCAGGCGGACAGCGCCAGCGCATCGGCATCGCCCGCGCCCTCGCAAGCAAGCCGGACTTTATCGTGTGCGACGAGCCGATTTCGGCGCTTGACGTCTCGATTCAGGCCCAGATCATCAACATGCTCGAGGAATTGCAGGAACAGCTGAACGTCACCTACCTCTTTGTTTCGCACGATTTGTCGATGGTCCGGCACATCTCCCACCGCGTTGCGGTGATGTATCTTGGGCACATCGTCGAGATGGCGCCGGTTCACGAGCTGTATTCCAACATGCTTCATCCCTACACAAAGGCGCTGATGTCGGCGGTGCCCATCGCGGATCCCGACGCGGCCGCAAAGGCGCAGCGCATCGTCTTGCAGGGCGACGTGCCCGCGCCCATCAATCCGCCGAGCGGCTGCGCATTCCGCACGCGCTGCCCGTACTCCATCGGCCGCTGCGCCAAGGAAACGCCGCAGCTGCGCCCCATGGGAAACGGACATCTGGTTGCCTGCCATGTCGTCTGATCGCTGCTGGCTCGAAGTCAACCTGGGGGCGGTGCGCGAGAATTACCGCCTTGCGCGCGCCCTGATCGGTGCAAAACCCACCATCATACCGGTCATGAAGGCGGACGCCTACGGGATGGGCGCAATCGCGGTGGGTCGGGCGCTCTTTTCGGAGGGCGCGCGACTCTTCGCCGTCGCAACCGGAGATGAGGCGGAGGAACTTGCAGAAAGCCTCCCGGTCGGCGTGCGCATCCTGACGCTGGGTCTCGTCAGCCAACAGCAGGCAAAGCGGCTGATCGCCGCGAACATGCCGCTCACCCTCTTTTCAGAGTCGCAGGGGCGGATGCTCGCGGCGGCCGCACGCGACGCAGGAAAAGCATGCGACGTTCACATTAAAATTGATACCGGACTTCACCGCCTTGGGCTTGACCCGGAGAGGGCGGTGGATTATATTGTAGACATACTCTCCTCGGGCGCGCTGCGCATCGCCGGACTGTATACCCACCTCGGCATCCACTCACCCGAGATGGATCGCGCGCAAATGGACAAATTGCGCGCGGTGCGGGATGCGCTCGCGGCGCGCGGCGTCACGGTTCCCATGCTGCATGCGGCAGATTCGATCGCCATCGCGCGCTATCCCGACTGTTACATGGATGCCGTACGCATCGGCGATTGGCTCTACGGCGTGAGCGCGGACGGCGCAAACGAAACCCGGTGCGTCGCGCGGTTCAGGGCGCGCGTTTCGCAGGTGCGGCTGGTCAGCGCAGGCGCGCTCGTCGGCTATGACGACGAGCATCCGCTATCAAAGGACACTGTGGTTGCGACGATCTCCGCCGGATACGTCGACGGCACCCCGCGCGTCGACCGTTGCGGCGGGGCTTGGGCGGTCGAGATCCACGGAAGGCGCGCACCGGTCATCGGCATCGCGTGTATGGATCAGATGATGGTCGACGTGACCGGCATCCCAGGCGTCGCGGAAAACGACGTGGTAACCTTCGTCGGCGGGATCATCTCCCTTGCGGAATACGCCAAAATGGGTGGTTTTAATTACAATGAGGTGTGGGCACGCATTGGAAAGCGCGTGCCGCGCGTCTATCTGGAGCGATGAAAATGGATCAGAATGAGATCAAACGGTTGGCGCAAGGCGTTTTCGACTGGACGGTCGGGGTGCGCCGCGCGCTTCATCAAATCCCGGAGCGCGGATTCGCGGAGTTTAAGACGCAGGAGTACATCTGCCAGACGCTCGATGCGCTCGGTATCCCCTATGAAACCGAACGCACCTGGGTCATTGCGCGCATCGAGGGCGCGCGTCCGGGGCGGGTTATCGGCCTGCGCGCCGACATCGACGCGCTGCCGGTCGAGGAGCCGGAGGGCTGCGCGTTCCGCTCGGCGCATCCGGGCCTGATGCACGCCTGCGGGCACGATATGCACACAGCCATTCAGCTGGGCGTCGCAAAGATATTCGTCGGCATGCGCGATGGGATGAACGGCACGGTCAAGCTGTTCTTCCAGCCCGCGGAGGAGACGGTCGGCGGCGCGCGCCCCATGGTTGAGGCGGGCGCACTCGAAAACCCGCACGTGGACGCGACATACGGACTGCATGTCCAGCCGCGTCTGCCCCTCGGCGTCGTCTCCACGCGCTTCGGTACGCTCAATGCCTCGACCGACACGGTTCTTCTTACGATCAACGGGCGCGGCGGCCACGCCGCCTATCCCGAAAACAGCGTGGATGCCATCGTGTGCGCGGCGCAGGTGCTTACCGCCCTTCAGACGCTCGTTTCGCGCAACGTTTCGCCGCTTGCGAGCGCGGTTCTTACATTCGGCACCATTGAGGGCGGCACGGCATCCAATATCATCTGCGAGCGCGTCAGGCTGCGCGGCACGCTGCGCACCGCCGACCCCAAACTGCGCGCCTATCTGAAAACGCGCATTCACGAGGTTGCGGAAGGCGTCGCAACCGCCTTGGGCGCCCATGCGGACATCACGATCGAAGAGGGTTACGCCGCGCTCGTCAATCACCCGCGCGAAGCGCAGCTCGTGATGGACACGGCGGAGGCGTTGGTCGGCAAGGACAACCTGATCACCGACGAGGGCCCCAGCATGGGCGGCGAAGATTTTTCCTACTTCGTCGAAGATCGCCCCGGCGCGTTTTATCAGATCGGCGCGACGCCCGCGGAAAAGCTCCCCGCCCCTGCGCTCCATTCCCCGCTCTTCCATCCAGACGAGCGGTGCATGCTGACGGGCCTCACCATGCAAGCGGGCATCGTGCTGCGCGAGCTCGGCCTATGACGGGCGTTCTTTTCAACATTCAAAAATTCTCGATCCACGACGGTCCCGGCATTCGGACGACGGTCTTCTTCAAGGGCTGTCCCCTCAGCTGTCTGTGGTGTCACAACCCCGAGAGTCAAAACCCCGCGCCCCAGATGCTCATCGATCCATCGAAATGCACCCATTGCGGCGCGTGCGAGGCGATCTGCCTGTCGCCCGCGGGTTGTACCTTCTGCGGCAAGTGCGTAATTGCATGCGTAACCGGCGCGCGGGAGATCGCTGGACGGGAATATACCCTCGACGAGGTGGTGCGCATCGTCCTTCAGGATGCTGTGTTTTATCGGCAGTCCGGTGGCGGCGCGACGCTCTCGGGCGGTGAGCCGCTTGTGCAGATCAACTTTGCGGAGGCGCTATTGCAAAGGCTCAAGGAAGAGGGCATCCACACCGCCGTCGATACCTGCGGCGCGGTCGCGTTCTCGCACCTTGAACGCGCGGCTCGAAATGCGGATCTGTTTCTCTATGACATCAAGCTCATGGACGACGAAAAGCACAGGCGCTTTACGGGCGTCTCGAATCGCATCATCCTTGAGAACCTGAAAAAGCTCGCGGCGATACATGGAAACATCCAGATTCGCATGCCCATCATCGAAGGCGTCAATGCGGAGTGGACACACATCGAGCAGACAATCGCATTTCTCAATCCCCTTGGCATTAAAAGCGTACGCCTGCTCCCCTACCACGACTTTGCGGGAAATAAGTATACAAAGCTCGGCATGCACTATGCAGGGGAACAGATGGACGTCCCCACAGGTGACAAGATGGAACAATTCCGAAGCGCATTTGAGCGTGCGGGCTATGAGGCCGGAATCGGAGGATAATATGCGCGGATCGACGCAAAGGACACAGCGGCTTCGGCAGGAGAGCGTCTCCACCCAGCCGTATATCAGCCTCGAGCGGGCGCAACTTGAGACTGCCTTTTACCGGGAAAACATCGGAAAATATGAAACGCCGGTGCTGCGCGCATTGAGCTTTCAAAATTATATGGAGAAACGGGCCCTGTACATCGGCAAAGACGAGCTGATCGTCGGCGAAAAGAGCGAAGGCCCGCAGGCGACGCCCACCTATCCTGAAATCTGCGCACATACCGCCGAGGATATGCGCATCATGGACGCCCGCGAATACATCAGCTTCCGGGTGACGAGCGACCAAATCGCATTGCAGGAACGCGAAATTCTGCCCTTCTGGCAGGGACGCTGCACGCGCGACATGCTGCTGTCCGAGATGACACCTGCATGGAAGGACATGTACGCAGCGGGCATGTTTACGGAATTTATGGAGCAGCGCGCACCGGGCCACACCGTCGCGGACGGCAAAATTTACAAAAAGGGATTCCTCGATTTTAGGCGCGAAATCGAGGAGGAAATCGGGCGTCTCGACTTTTTAGGCGATCCGGACGCGCGCGATAAAAAGGCGCAGCTGATCGGCATGGCCATCTCCTGCGATGCAATCATGCGCTATGGCATCCGCTATGCGGCGCGCGCACGTGAACTGGCCGAAATCGAGCCCGATCCGGCGCGCAAGGCTGAACTCTACTGGATCGCAAGCAACTGCGACGTCGTTCCCGCGCACAAGCCGGAAACGTTTGCACAGGCCATTCAGATGTACTGGTTTGTCCACGTTTGCGTCACCACCGAGACAAACACCTGGGACGCTTTCTCCCCCGGACGGCTCGACCAGTACCTGAACCCTTTTTATCAGACGGAGGTCGCGCAAGGTACGCTCGATGCGGGTCAGGCGCGGGAACTGCTCGAATGCCTGTGGATTAAGTTTAACAACCAACCCGCGCCGCCCAAGGTTGGCATCACCCTGAAGGAAAGTGCGACCTATACCGACTTTGCAAACCTCAATACCGGCGGCATCGATCCCTGGACGGGAAAAGACGGCGTAAACGGCGTCTCCTATCTCATCCTCGACGCCATGGACGAAATGCGGCTTGTGCAGCCCAACTCCAACGTACAGATCAGCGTCAAGACGCCGGATGCCTTCCTCGCCCGCGCGGTGGAAATCGCCAAACAGGGCTGGGGCCAGCCCGCGTTTTACAACACGGAAGAGTTGATCCAGGAACTGATGAACGCGGGAAAGACGCTTGCGGACGCCCGTTTCGGCGGATGCAGCGGCTGCGTGGAAACGGGCGCGCACGGACGCGAGGCATATATCCTCACGGGCTACCTGAACGTTCCGAAGGTGCTCGAATTGACGCTGAATAACGGTTATGATGCGCATACGGGCAAGGTAATCGGCCTGCGGACGGGCGAGGCAACCTCGTTTACAAGCTATGACGCGCTCTACGCGGCGTTTCTCAAGCAGCTCAAATACGTCACCGACGTGAAAATCCAGGGCAACAACGTCATCGAAAAAATCTTTGCCAAGCATATGCCCGTGACGTTCCTGTCGGTTCTGACGGACGGCTGTCGGCAGACCGGGCGCGACTACAACGCGGGCGGCGCAAAGTACAACACGCGCTACATACAGGTCGTCGGCATCGGCACCATCACGGACGCGCTCGCGGCGATCAGGCACAATGTCTATAAGGAAAGGCGCGTTTCCATGCCGGCGCTTCTGCGCGCGCTGCAAGACGATTTTGCCGGGCACGAAGCGACGCACAACCTCGTCGTGAACCACACGCCCAAGTACGGAAACGACGATCCCTATGCCGACGCGGTCATGAAGGGCGTCTTTGAAGATGTCCTCGGGATGATTCGGGGGCGCAGGGCGGCGTGCGGCGGTACTTACCAAATCGACATGCTGCCCACCACCTGTCACGTCTACTTCGGCGCGGTCATGGGCGCGTCCGCCAACGGTCGGCGCGCGGGCAAACCCGTGACCGACGGCATCTCCCCCGAGAAGGGCGCGGACAGAAACGGCCCCACGGCGGTTCTGAAATCCTGTGCCAAGATGGATCAGGCGGCAACGGGCGGGACGCTCCTCAATCAAAAATTCACGCCCGCCGCGATTGCGGGCGCGGAAGGAACCAAACGGCTCGCCGCTCTCATCCGCGGTTACTTCGAAATGAACGGGCACCACATCCAGTTTAACGTCGTCGATCGTGAGACGCTGCGGGAAGCGCAAAAAAAGCCCGCCGAAAACCGCGACCTCATCGTGCGCGTGGCGGGATACTCGGATTATTTTAATAATCTTGAAAAGGCGCTGCAGGACGAAATCATCGACCGGACGGAACAGGCTTTCTAAAACAATTCGAAAAGAGCGCCGCAGGGCGTTCTTTTTTTGCGCGACGCACCCAACCTTCCCCTCACATTTTTGTTTAAGGACGACGAACGCACACGTCCCAGTCGCGGCAGAAGACGCCATGGACGCGGCGCGCATCCTTGCTGATCAATGACCCGCTGACCGAGATGTGACCAGGCCCGCAAGCAGCCGCCCGATGAGCGCGCCCGTCGCGTTGAGGAGCACATCGTCCACGTCCGACATCCCGGTCATGAGCACCCACTGCATCCCCTCGATGAAGGCGGAAAGGAACGCGCCCACGGCGAACGCCATCCATACGCGCCTCCTTCACAGCAAAACCCAAGCGGCACAAACCATGCGAGATTGCCGACCACGTGATAGATAAACGGCCATGCCCCAAGGCGCAGTTGCCCGCACGTCGTGCGCAGCGGAACCCACTGAACCGCCCCGCGCGTCGCAGCAAAAAAACCATCCAAATCGATCCCGCCGCGCAAGACAGTAATCTCAATCAGCGCAGCAATGTAAAACACACCCAGAAACCGTCCCCCCGTCAGTTTCCGGCGGCGCATCCGGCAGATCAATGCATAGACGCCTCACGCGATAAGCGCGAATGCCACCGCGCGAAGCGTAAAAAGCGCAATACCTGAAAAACCCATCGTCTCAATCCCTCCGTGCCCGGCCGCTCCTCATATTGGTCGGGCATCCGCCCGATGCCAACCGATCAACGCAAAACTATGCCGCGATTTTCCACATCCGGATCAAAAGAAAACAGCCCGCGCGATCAGCCAGAGCGCAATCGCCCAGACCGCCGCGATTGGGAGTGCAAAATACCACCGCTTCGGCTTGCCGTTTTCCCACATTCCGTCGGCCTCTTTGCGGCAACGCGCGAGCACGTCTTCCGGAATGAGCCGGATCACCAGCGCGATCAGCGCCGGAAGCAATATCAAATCGTCCAGATAGCCGAGCACCGGAATAAAGTCCGGAATCAAATCGATGGGCGAGAGCGCATAGGCAACCGCAATGCCTGCGAAAATCTTCGCGGTGCGCGGCGTTTGCGCGTCCCTGAGCGCGAGAAAAACCGCCGGGAGATCCCGCTTCAGCTGCCTGGCCCGTTGTTTCAGGTTCATCTTGTCACCCCATCGGCAATCTCCCGCTAAATCCGGTCGCATCCCCGGGCATGGCAAGCAGCTATTGCCTGCTTCAGTCCTTGTAATCCTTCATCGAGTGCATCATGTGCAAAAGCATCGCCTGGCGCGCACCTTCCCCGTCGCGCAGGCGCAGATAATCCATGATCATTTTGTGATCCGGCGCACCGCTCCCGGTCGCCGCCCGCCGGATGTGGCTCGCGTCGATCGCCTGTGTGAGCGCCGCATCGACGATCTCACAAATGCGAATACCGAATTCATTATGGGCCGCCCGTGCAATCGCGATATGGAAGCGCGCGTCCCATTCCGCAATTTCGGTGCTATCCTTGCCGGCTTCCTCGATAAACTGACCAATGGCAAATATTTGTGCCATTTCCGCATCGGTTGCGCGCGCAGCGGCGTAATAGGCCAATTCGGGCTCGACGATCGCGCGCATTTCCAGCAAATCGCGCAGCCTGAGATGCGTGTATTTGAGTTCGTCGAACCGGTATCCCGCCGGATCGTCCGAACCCTGCGCGATGTAGGTGCCCTTGCCGCGCCGGATTTCGAGCACGTTCTGCGCGACCAGATATAAAATCGCCTCGCGCAATGTGGTTCTGCTCACGCCAAGCGCAAGGCTTAGCTCCTGCTCGTTGGGAAGCTTGTCGCCCACCTTGTATGTTTTTTGAGTCTGAATCATATCCAAAAGCTGCTGTATGACCTTGTCGGACAGCTTTCTCTTTTTTTCCATGCTTACCCACGCGCCTTTTGCCAACTTCCCCTGTTCCTTCTATTTTATCGCCGAATGGCCTCATTGTCCAGTCCTGCGTCAGAATTCGCGCATTTCGTACCGTTCAATCAGGTGCCACAGGGATCCCCTTGTTCCCCGTCGTCATCGCAAAGAAAGGCGAATAAACGGGCAGACACGTGAAAAACTGAACACTTTCGACAAATTATTTGCGTTGATTTAAGTTATATCTTACATTTCCTCCTTGACAGGTGCCTACCAATGCGTTATAATTTCAAGCATGACATACGACGTCATACAACTAGAATGTGATCGTATTATGAATGCATACAACGACAACACGGTAGCGAGGAACTTTACGCAACCCTTTGCTTTTTTTGAGAGGAGGAATGATTCATGTTGGAATTGCAGGGAATCAAAAAATCATTTGGCGATCTGAACGTGCTGCGCGGCGTGTCTTTGCACGTGGATAAGGGCGAGGTGGTCGCGATCCTGGGGCCGAGCGGCTCGGGAAAGACGACGTTTTTAAGGTGCATCAACTTTTTGGATGCGGCGAACGAGGGCACGGTATCGATCGGCGGATTGGAGCTTAATTACGCGAGCCATTCCAAGAAAGACGTTTACACCATTCGCCGCAAGACCGCAATGGTCTTTCAGAATTACAACCTCTTTAAGAACATGACGGCGCTTGAAAACGTGATGGAAGGCCTCGTGATGGTTCAGAAGATGGAAAAAAAAGAGGCACGGGAAATCAGCGTCGAGGCGCTCGAAAAGGTGGGGCTGGGCGACCGGATGGACTATTATCCCGCCCAGATGTCGGGCGGTCAGCAGCAGCGGGCCAGCATCGCGCGCGCACTGGTTCTCAATCCGGAGGTCATTCTTTTTGACGAGCCGACTTCCGCGCTCGACCCCGAACTTGTGGGCGAGGTTTTGCAGGTCATGAAGGACGTGGCGAAAACCGGCATCACCATGATCGTGGTGACCCACGAAATCGGCTTTGCACACGACGTCGCCTCAAAGGTGGTCTTCATGGATCAGGGCGTCATCGTCGAAAAGGGCACGCCTGAGGAGGTCATCGACAATCCCCGGGAGGACCGCACGCGCCAGTTCCTGGGCCGCATCAGCGCGTAACCCGACCGTCTCTTTTTCGCTCCTTGCGAGTGATGATCATAAATAGGAGGAAATCAATGTTGAAGAAATGGAAAATCGCGGTGCTCATCAGTCTTGCACTCGTCATCGGTTTGGTTGCGACGGGTTGCTCAAAGGATAAAGACGCCGCTTCGGATGCCAAGGGAACCGTGATTCAGGTGGCGCTCGACGCCAATGTCGCACCGTACTGTTATTACGACGACGACGGGAATATCACGGGCTACGATTATGAGACGCTCCTCATGCTCGACGACATGCTCGATGATTACACATTCGAATATCAAATGGTCGATTACGACGCGGCTGCCATCGGATTGCAGGCCGGACAATTTGACCTCGAGGCGGGCAGCAAGTACAAGACCACGGCGCGCGCCGAAAAATTCCTCATCACGGATTCGAACTATTACGCGGCCGTCACCCTCGCGGTGGCAAAGGACAGCGGCATCACATCCATCAAGGATATGAACGGCAAAACGCTCGTCCCCGTGCCGGAAGCGGATGGCCTTCGTCAGGTCTACCTCGATTACATGGCGGCAAACCCCGATGCGGACATCATCCAGGAGACCGGTTCCTCGCTCATCAGCGTTGCAGACGGCCTCGCCTACGTGGCCTCGGGGCGCTACGACGCCATGATCGATCCGCCTGACATGTTTAACGACGTGCTCACGCAGGACGCGGATCTTGCCTCCAAAATCACGGTCATTGAAGACCCCTTCACCGTCGTGGGCGGACACTTCCTGCTCAACGAAAAGCACGACGACCTGCTCAAACAGATCAACGAAGCCCTTTCCGAGCTGAAGGAAAACGGCAAATTGGGCGAACTGAGCACAAAGTGGTTTGGCGAGGATCTCATCGCGAAGTACAGCGACATCGCGAACGACTGATCACCTGCGATTGCCCCTGTGCCAAAAGCACAGGGGCAACCCTTGCTCATTGGGAGGAAATCATGGAAACAAAAATCTTTGCCGGCAAGACCGCCGTCGTGACAGGCGGCAGCGATGGGATCGGCCTGGCAATTTCGAATGAGTTGGCATCGCACGGTTGCAACGTCGCCATTTATGCGCGGCGCATGCCGGAAGGAGAGGCCGCTGCGGCGCAAATCGCCGCGCGGCGCGAAACAAACGTCCGGTTTTATGCGTGCGACGTGTCCGTACAAGGCCAGGTGATCGCAGCCGTTTCGCAAACGGTGCGCGACTTTGGCGGGATCGACTTTCTAGTCAACAACGCGGGCATCTATCCCGCCCAATCGCTTCTCGACATGGACGCGGCTGCATTTGCGCGCGTGTTTGACGTCAATGTGAAGGGCATGATGCTCGTAACCCGCGCAGTGGCGAAACAGTCGATGTGCCCGCGCAAGTCCGGCAAGATCGTGTCCATCAGTTCCGCGGACGGATGGCTGCCTACCCCAGGAATTGCGGCCTATGCCGCCTCCAAGGCGGCGGTCAACAGCCTGGTCAAATCCTTCGCGATCGAGCTGCGGGACGCGGGTATTACTTCAAACGGAATTGCCCCTGGATGGGTGGCAACGGAACCCGTGCTGCGCGCCGGCAGGTGGAAAGCGCAGATGGAAAACGTGCTCAACGGGCGGATGGCCGACGTGCATGAGGTCGCCGCGCTCGTTTCGTTTCTCCTGGAGCCGCGCGCCGACTATCTCAACGGAGAAATCATCAATCTGAGCGGCGGGCTCATTTTAAACGCCTGACCGCACATGCAATCAGGAAACCAACCGGAAGGGGAAATCAATGGATCAGTTCTACGTCACCGTCAGCCGCCAGTTTGGCAGCCAGGGCAGGGACATCGCCATGAAACTTGCAAACCGATTGCACGTGGCTTTTTACGACAGGGAAATCGTCGAAGAGGCAGCACGACAGCTCAATCTATCGCTCTTTGAGGCGAGCGACGAGGAGGAACAGGACCGGGAAGCGTTTTTTCACATGCGTTATCCGCTGGGCCAAAACACGCTGGAATTGCGCGAGCGGCTTTACGAGGTGGAAAGCCAAATCGTCAAAAACCTCGCAAAAAAAGGTTCCTGCGTCATCGTGGGTCGGTGCTCCGACTATATACTTCGAAACGAAAAGAACCGCATCAATTTTTTCCTGTATGCACCTTATGAGGCCCGGCTCAACAACTGCATTGAAGAATTGAACATGAAGCGCGCGGATGCCGTTCGCATGATCCGGGCGGTCGATCGGGCGCGCAACACATATCACAAGCGTCATACGCGTTTTGAACTGCACGACATGGCATGCAATCACGTCATGATCGACAGCTCTCTTTTGGGCGTGGACGACACGGCGGACATCATGGCCGAAATCGCAAAAAAGCGATTCGGCCTGGTCTGACGCCGCACGGACAGACAAGGAGGTCAACCATACATGATTTCGATCAAGGCGTTTTTTGCGTCGATCCCAAAGCTCTTAACAATCCTGCCGCCCACCCTGCTGCTCTTTCTTGCCATCGTCGCGATGGGGATCCTGCTCGGGCTGGCATTGGCGGCCGTGCGCATAAAAGGGCATCGGATCGCAAATATACTTGCCTCCATGTTTGTCTCCTTTGAACGGAGCACACCGCTTTTGATCCAGATTCTCATCGTCTATTTCGGGCTGAGGACGATATTGATCAGTGGAATGGGGATTGCGGATGCCGTGCACTGGAACGCCATGTATTTCGCGTTCATCGCCTATGGCCTGAACCTCGGCGCGTTTTTAAGCGAGACGTTCCGGTCGGCGTTTCTGTCCATCGACCGAGGGCAAATCGAGGCGGCGCAAAGCATTGGCATGACCGGATTCCAGGTGCTTCGCCGCGTGATCCTGCCGCAAGGCGCCCGCATCGCGCTGCCCAGCATGGCAAACATGCTGTTGGACGGCTTCAAGTCCATTTCGCTCGCCTTCTCAATCGGCGTGGTCGAGCTGATGGGCAGGGGAATGGGCATTGCAAACGCCGCGCGCGGCGTCGGTTCAATCGGCATTTACGGCGCTGTCGCGCTGCTTTTCTGGGCAACGTGCTTTGTGATGGACAAAATACTCGTCGGCATCGAGCGCCGTCTCAGCAAGGACATCCGTGTTATGGGGACGAAATAAGAAAGGGGGAATGAAGGATGTTTGATCTCAATTTTGCAATCAAAAGCATACCGCAGCTATTGGCCGCGGTGCCAATGACGCTGTTTCTCACGGCGATTGGCATCGTGTTCAGCACGATCTTCGGCCTCTTCATCGCCCTATGCCGCATTTACAAGGTACCCGTGCTCGGAAAACTAGGCTCTTTGTATCTTTTGATCATCCGCGGCATTCCGCTGATGGTGCAATTATACTTTGTGTTTGTGGCGTTGCCCATTTGGGCGCAGATGATCGCGGACCAGATGGGATTTGATACGATCATTTCGCCCTCTCCGGTGCTCATCGCTTCCCTCGCACTGACCTTCAACTACACCGCTTACATGTCGGAAGTCATTCGTTCCGCGCTGATGGCCGTCGATTTCGGACAAATGGAAGCCGCGCATTCCATTGGCATGACATCCACGCAGGCGATGATTCGCGTCATCATTCCGCAGGCGGTCGTCGTCGCGCTGCCGAATATCGGCAATACGTTTATCAGTCTTGTCAAGGACACTTCGCTCGCCTACATGGTGATGGTCATGGACATCATGGGGACCGCAAAGAAGGTGGCGGGTAGCGGCCTGAACTTCCTGGAAACATACGCAGTCGCAGCGTTGATCTATTGGGGATTAAACGTCATTCTGGAACGCATCTTTGCGCGATTGGAGAAAAAGGCAAACCACTTTAACGCGAAAACAGCGCCCGTCGCAAAGAACGACGACGCCGCTGCGCCGCAAGCCGCACAATCCTGAAAAACGGAAGGCACAAACGCACAATTCCACGCTTGACATTTGCCCCCGGTGTGCATATAATAAAACATGCATACCGGGGAGCTTGTGTGGCAGGCTGAGAGGAAGTCGATAGACTTCGACCCGCATTACCTGATTTGGATAATGCCAACGCAGGAAACATATGACGTTTTTTGCCGCAACGGTATGATGCCGTTGCGGCGTTTTTGCGTAACAAAGGAGGTGCCCGCACATGAAAAAACTCTTGCCCGCCGGGGTATGCTTCGCGCTGGTCGCGCTATGGGAGGCATGTGTTCGCATCATGCATGTGCCGTCATATGTGCTCCCGACGCCTTCCAAGGTGCTCGTCGCGCTCTTTGCGGATCGCGCCACGCTGGCAGGACACGCATGGGTCACCGTTGGGGAGGCGGCATCCGGCATGTTGATCGCGCTTTTCTGCGCGCTGGTGTTAGGCATCCTGATGGATGCGTTCCCGGCCTTTCGCCAGAGCGTATATCCCATTTTGGTCGTCACCCAGACCGTGCCGATGATCGTGCTTGCACCCATCCTCATCATCTATCTCGGCTTTGGACTCGCGCCGAAAATCCTAACGGTCGTGCTGATGTGCTTTTTCCCAGTCGTCGTCAGTTTCGCGGACGGCATGCGCGAGATGGACCCGGCGTATGCCCACCTCGCTCGATCCTATGGCGCGTCCAAAATCCAGACCTACGCGCTCGTGAAAATCCCCTATGCCCTTCCCGCGCTCGCATCCGGGCTGAAAGTCGCCGCGACCTACTCCATCAGCGGCGCTGTCGTCGGCGAATGGATCGGCGCGCAGGCGGGGTTGGGCTACTACCTCCTGCGCGTGAAGAACAGCTACGCGCTCGACAAGATGTTCGCCTGCGTGCTGTTGATCATCGTTTTATCCATCCTCATGAACGGGGCTGTGTTGATAGCCAGCCGGCTCGCAATGCCCTATTTGAAAAGAAAGAAGGTTCAAACGCAATGAAAAAGGCAATTTCCATCCTCGTCTCCCTTTGCGTGATTCTGTTTTCCGTCCCCGCCTTCGCACAGGAACAGACGGATCTGATCGTCATTCTCGACTATGTTGCCAACACCAACCACACCGGCATGTACGTAGCACTCGATCAGGGCTGGTACGCAGACGAAGGTCTCAATGTCTCCATCGTAGAGCCCACAGAGGGCGCGACCGCGACGTTGATCGCCGTCGGCAAGGGCCAGATTGGCATCAGCTATCAGGAGGACGTGACCGTCGCCCGCACCCTCGACGAGCCGCTTCCCATCCGCGCGATCGCAACCATCCTCCAGCATAACACCTCCGGCTTCGCAACGTATGCGGGCAAGGGCATCACCTCCCCCGCAGATTTCGAAGGCAAAACCTATGCGGGCTGGGGCGGCCCGGGCGAGGAAGCCGTTCTGCGCGCGATCATGGAAGGCGCAGGCGCCGATTTCAGCAAACTCAACATGGTCATCTCGGACGGCTCCGGCTTTACCGCGCTCAAGGACAAGGTGGACATCATGTGGTTCTACGAGGCGTGGGACAACATCAAGTGCCAGATGAACGACTTCCCCATCGATTACATGCCGCTTCGGGACCTCGATCCCAGGCTCGATTATTACACGCCGGTCATCATCACCAGCGAGGACATGATCGCAAACCATCCGGACGAGCTGCGTGCGTTTCTGCGCGCCACGTCCAAAGGCTATCAGTACGCGGTAGAGCATCCCGATGAGGCCGCGCAAATCCTCTCGAAATACGCGCCCGATACCTCTATTGAAATGCTCACCCTTTCACAGGAATACCTTGCGGACAAGTACATTGCGGACGCACCGCGCTTTGGCGAAATGAAGAGCAGCGTGTGGGACGGCTACACGGATTTCTGCGTGGAGTATGGCGTGATCGGCAAATCCATCCCCGCCGACCAACTCTATACCAACGAATTCCTTCCCGATGCAGATGCCCAATAATCGGGACAAAATCCAGATCCGGGGCCTGTGCTTTCAATATGAGCACAGGCCGCTTCTGGAAAACGTGTCCCTGCGCGTCGCCGACGGGGAGTTCGTCAGCCTCCTCGGGGCATCGGGCTGCGGAAAATCCACCGTTTTGAATCTCCTTGCGGGGATCCTCGCACCAGATCGGGGCGAAATGCTGGTAGATGGGCAACCCATCTCCGGCATGACCGGACACTTCGCGTACATGCCGCAAAACGATCTGCTGTTCCCGTGGAAGACCATCCTCGAAAACGTCTGTCTGTACGGGCGCATCCACGGCGGCATGCGGGAGGCGCGCCGCCAGGCGAGGGCGCTGTTCCCTGCGTTCGGCCTTGCGGGATACGAAAATGCCTACCCGAACGCGCTGTCCGGCGGCATGCGCCAGCGCGCGGCATTTTTGCGCACGGCGCTTTGCAGCGCGGAAATCCTACTGCTTGATGAGCCGTTCGGCGCGCTGGATGTCATCTCGCGCGGCGATATGCAGGATTGGCTCAGCGCCATGAAGGCACAGCTCAACCGAACGGCACTGCTCGTCACACACGACGTGGACGAGGCGATTTATCTGAGCGACCGCATCTATGTACTGGGTGGAACGCCCACACATGTTGTTTATGAGGTCGCCGTGCAGGAGAAAAACCGTACGCGCGATTGGCTTTACGAACAGGGCGAGCTGCGCAAAATCCTGCATGCCCGCATCCGGGGAGAGGAGACGGACAAATGACCGACGCGCACGCGCACATCGGCACGCAGGCGGAGCTTTCGGTTCGTCAAGCGCATCACATCCGCACCATCCTCTGCGGCACCGAGCCGGCATCCGCAGCGGCGGTTCTGCAAATTGCCTCACAAAATCCCCTTTTTACCCCTTGCTGTGCGCTCCACCCGTGGCAGGCTGCGGCGCACAATCCGGAAAGCATGCTGCCCTATTTGGAAAAGTGCCCCATCGTGGGCGAAACGGGCCTCGACAGCGTGTGGTGCGAAACGCCCCTTCATCAGCAGATGGACGCGCTTTTGTGGACGCTCGACTATGCCGAGAAGGTCAAAAAGCCCGTCGTCCTCCACACAAAGGGGATGGAGCGCGAGATCGCACACATTTTGCGTCCTTATTCCATTCCGAAGGTCATACATTGGTACTCCTGCGACGTGCCGCCAGACGATTATCTGGATCAAGATTGTTTTTTCACCATCGGGCCAGACGCAGAAAAAAATCCCGCTGTCAGGCGGGTAATCGCGTCCGCGCCGCTTGACCGGCTGCTCGTGGAAACAGACGGCATGGAGGCGGTATCGTGGGCAATGGGCAGACATGTGCCCCCAGAAGGCCTGCCCGACGCATTGCGCGCTTGCATGCGCGCCATCGCCGCGCAGCGGAGATTGACCCTAGGCGAGGTGGAGGCGCTCGCGGATCGCAATTTTGACGCACTCATCCATCTTGCGCCCTCCGCATATGCGTAATTTACGCAATCCTGCGCAGCGCACCTTTTCATTTTACCTGTCTATGATACAATCACTCCGGATTCTGAAAGGCGGGTGCGGACAATGAAAGTGACGGTCATCCATGGAAATGGGCGTCGGGGCAGCACGTGGCACGCGGCGGACGCGGTCATCCGCGCGCTTTCGCGCCGGACGCAGACGCAGGTTACGGAGTTCTTTCTCCCCAGGGATATGCCCAACTTCTGCGCAGGTTGCTTCACCTGTTTTTTGCGCGGCGAGGAAAAATGCCCGCATGCGGCAACCGTCCAGCCCATTGCGGGAGCAATCCTTGCGGCGGATCTCGTCATCCTCACCTCCCCTGTCTACGTCTACGACGTCACGGGACAGATGAAGACGCTGCTCGATCACCTCGGCTACCTCTGGATGCCGCATCGGCCGCAACCCGAAATGTTCAAAAAGATCGCCCTTACGGTGGTTACGACCGCAGGCGGCGGAACGCGCCGTGCCGCGGGAACGTTGCGCAAAAGCCTCTCATTCTGGGGTGTGCGGCGCATCTATTCACTCGGCACCGCGGTTGCCGCAAACGGTTGGGAAAACGTCGCAGTCAAACGCAAGGCAAAAATCGAGCGTAAGGCGGAAAAGGCCGCCAAACGCATCGCACGCGCCGTGGCGCGCGGGGATCGCCTCCCCTATCCGCCCCTGCGCAGGCTGCTGTTTGGGGTGATGGCCTCGATGCAGAAAAAGAACACCTGGGGTCCTCTCGACAATACCCATTGGAAGAAGAACGGCTGGCTCGACGGCAAAAAGCCTTTTTAGCCGTTATTTGCGCTTCCTACGCGCCGGGCAGAGCGACCCGTTTTCAAACCACTTGCAAGGGCGGCATGTAAGGCAGGGCTTCGCGTCCCCGTCCGCTCGAGAATGCGTGACAAACGCCCCGTCCGCAAGGAAGGGCTTTCCATAGGCAACAAAGTCGCACAATCCGTCTTCAACAAGCGCGTTCCCCCGATTCAGCGTGGCAATTCCGCCGACGACAGTCACCGGGACGTCCACGTTTTTTTTCACCCGCGCGCCCGCATAAGTGATTTCACCATAGGGAAATTCCGCCGGGCGAAAAGCGGGCCGGTCGGAGGGAATGCCGGATGAGACGTGCAAAAGATCGATCCCACGCGCGACGAGCGCGCGCGCCGTCTCCGCATCGCCTTCCAAGTCCCTTGTCCAACCCATCCGGTAGGAGACGATAAAGTCCGGCCCCGCAAATCCGCGAATGCCTTCGACGATCTCCGCCACGAGCCGCAGCCGTCCGTCCAAATCTCCTCCGTAGGCGTCCGTCCTCCGATTGGCGACGCTGGAAGCGAGCATGTTGAGGAAGTAACTGTGCGCCCCATGTAGCTCGACGCCGTCGCATCCCGCATCGGCACACCTGCGGGCCGCGCGCACAAAATCCGCGCCGATCACGCGCAGATCGTCCTCCGAAAAGTCCATGATAGAGCCGCCGTTTCCATACCCCGGGCCGGGATAGGAAAGCTGCGCAAAGAAGCGAATGTCTTTCTCATGACAGGCATCGGCCACGGCGCGCAGACCCGGTATGTGCGCGTCCGAAAATGCGCCCGCGCCTCCGTTCATTGCCGCCTTGTCGGAAACCGCAAGCGCCTGACTGATCATCAGACCCAGACCCTCCTGCGCGCGCACCGTATAGTGGCGGATGCCCGCCTCGCTCAGCGCGCCGTTCTCTTCCTGTGTGATCCCGAACGGCACCATCGGCGCCATGACGATGCGCGACTGAAATGTCACATTCCCCAGTTGGAATTTCTCCCATATCCTCACGTCATGTCCTCCCATATCGTTCATCTGTCCGCATATTACGGACTCTTCAATCAAATCGATCGATCCATTTGCGCAGTTTGCTACAAACCGAGGGGCATTCCATGTAAATTTTGTTCCATCCGTCCGCCGTTCGCGTTTCTTCATTGACATTCAATCGCAGCGCGCATATACTTGTAAAAAATCGAATTGAGGGTGAAACCGTGAACGAGGATTTACTTGCGTTGACCCACGGGGGCGAAGACCCCGCCCGCTATTTGCACGCCGTCGTCCCCCCCATCTTCATGAATTCCCTGCATGTCTATGACAGCTGCGAAGCGGATGGCGAAAAGGACTGCTGCGGCAATCGCTATGTCTACGGCCGCGTATCAAACCCCACGGTCGAGATAGCCGAATCAAAGGTCGCGGCGCTGGAACACGGCGCGCGTGCGGTCATGTTCGCATCCGGCATGGCGGCTGCGACCTCCGCGATCATGGCGACCTGCAAGACAGGCAGCCATATCGTGTGCATGAAAAATGCGTACAATCCGGTCAAATCCTTTTTAAACGACCTGCTCATCCCCAACTTTGGCATGACCGTGAGCTACGTGTCCGGGCAGGATCTTGCCGAACTCGAAGCCGCGATGCGTCCTGAGACGAGCCTGATCATTCTCGAAAGCCCCTCTACATTCGCCTTTTCCGTGGTGGATCTTTCTGAAATCGCCAAAATCGCCAAGGCACACGGCGCTCTTACATACATCGACAATTCCTATTGTACGCCCATCTTCCAGAAGCCGCTGGATCTGGGCATCGATATTGTGATGCATACCATGTCCAAGTACATCGGCGGTCATTCCGACATCATCGGCGGCGTAATTATCGCCAAGGATGCGGGATTGATGGCAGAAGTTGCGCGCATGCGCGAGCTGTTCGGGGGCATCATCGGCCCCATGGAAGGATGGCTCGTTATCCGCGGATTGCGAACGCTCGACATTCGCGTCCGCGCGCACGAGAAAAACGCCATCGCCGTCGCCACGTGGCTCGAAAAAAACCCGCATGTGCGTCGTGTTCATTATACGGGTCTCCCGTCGCATCCGCAAGCGGAGATCGTAAAAAAGCAGCAGATGGGCTCTTCTGGCCTCTTGAGTTTTGAACTTGAGGGCACGGGCGCGGACGCAATCCGGCTCATCGACAACCTGAAGCTCTTTGGCAAGGGCTGCTCCTGGGGCGGATTTGAGAGCTTGGCGGTCGCGCCGCTGGTCGGTGCGTCGGAAGCGGATCTCGACTTCCTCAGTCTGCCGGGCGCACAAAGCCTCATCCGCATCCACTGCGGACTCGAAGGCGCGGAAAATCAAATCGAAGACATGGAGCAGGCGTTTCAAAAGACATTCGAATCATAGTCGGTCATGCCCCAAGCCCCGCCGGATTGGCGGGGGTTTTTTGTACTCCGAAAACCCCACGCTAGGCGTGGGGTTGAAAAAAGCCTACGGCTATGAGTAGGATAAAAAAACTCCTTTTGCTATAATAAGACTGCGGTCTGCCAACTGCAGCGAAAAAGCAAAAGGAGGTCATCGGAATGCCGAATGACGGGAACAGTTTAGCACACACCAAATGGAATTGCAAATACCATATCGTGTTTGCACCGAAGTATAGACGGAAGGTATTCTTTGGAGAGAAGAAACGAGAGATCGGGAAAA
>JAEZSP010000033.1 GCA_023421735.1 Bacillota bacterium
GTGGAGGACCGGGGGAACGGCATAACGGACGAAGTCAGGGAGCGCATGTTTGACCCGTTTTTCTCAACGAAACCGCGAGAGACCGGCACAGGCCTCGGTCTTTCAATTAGTCATGGCATCGTTAAGGATCACCATGGCAAAATTGAGGTGGAGACGGAACCGGGAGAATATACCCGCTTTATGCTCGAACTGCCGGTGGACAATGGCTGGCAGCTGTAACTCCGGCAAACAAGCCGTCATGCTGACACTGGCGGCTTGTTTGTAACGACGGCTGCTTCACTTTGAACGGATAAACTGGCCGACGGCCTTATCCTCCCGGTTGATGTGCAGCGTGAGCCAGTTGGTGAGAGTCAAGCCGACAAGCGATTTTGTTGCCACAGTAAACCCGTGCTTCTGCATGTCATCAGACATCTGCCTGACATCCTTCATGAATGCCTGATGCAGTTTTCTGTGCTCCGCATATCCCGGATAGTTGTATCTCACCTGCAGCGCTTCCTCATCCCGAAAGTGCGTGACCACATAATCGGACAGAAAAGCCAGCATTTCCATCACCTTCGCCTGATTATCCGCATTCATCGAATCATAAAAAGAATTGAGTCGGCGGATCAGCTCCTTGTGCTGATTATCGATCGCTTCAACGCCCACCGATAAATCATTGGTCCATTGCATTATCGTTGACCTCCCTAAGTCATGTATTCATAATATATATCGAAGAAAATACCGCTTAGGTTTAGGTCATGGAGTCATTAACGTGCTGACCCGGTTCTTCGTGTACAGCGTCATTTTGATGAATTGGATATAGAGTGGGGACTACAGCATAAAAAAGTATGCCGCCGCGCCCGCAGCCACCGAGCCGATAACGTCGCATATCAGGTCAACATCGGTGTCTTTGAGCCCGCGCTGTGTTTTAACGGGCATTCTCTTATCAACGAAATATTCGATGATCTCAAATATGGCGCCTGCGGCGATGCCGGTGAAGGCTACCGCGATGGCTCCAAAGAACTTAGGACTCACTTCTGCGTGGATGAGCCGCGTGATCAGCGAGTATAAGAACAGCGCATAAGCAAAGCTCCCGTATGCATGAAGATACCGGTCAAATATATGGGACCGCGTATACCTGTCTTTGAAATACCCGAAGAAAGTATGAATAAATATAGCGGCTATAGCGAGAATTCTCACCAGATAAGGCACACCAATGCCGAATATTTCATCCGCGGCGACATAGAACGCAAACAGTATGTTGGTAACCAGCACGGATTTCATATACATCTTGTTGCCGGTGCTGATATATCGGTAAGCAATGAAAATCTCCGTCAGTAAAAAACCCGCGTAGACGATCCAGAAAAAGATGACCATAAATACTCCCTAATCTGTTTGACAGTATTGCTTATTATGGCCATCCATTACATTGAAAATGCGGATAGTGGAGTACATCGGACAAAAAAAGGGCGATTGCCCTTTTTCCGAAATCATTCGTCTGTACCGCCGACATCGGCGTTGTTGGAAAAGCCCCGCTGCTCCCAGTAGCCCTCGTATCCGGAATCATTCGACAATTTGATTCGATTTACCCAACGCGCCCATTTGTATCCCAGCTTGTCTTCGGCCACCACAATGAAAGGATATCCCATCTCAGGCGGCAGCGGGATGCCATTGGCGTTATAGGCCATTATCAGCTCTTTGTCCTTGATCGTGTCAAACGGCAGCGATGTGGTATAGCCGTCGACGGCTTCAAATATGACAGTCACTGCCTCGGGCTTAGCGCCTGCCAGGTTGATAAGATCAGTCAGGCGCACACCTTCCCAAAGTATGGTGGCATCCCAGCCTTCCACGCAGTGGAGTGTGATCAGCCGCGTATCCGGTTCCATTGCCAGTACATCTTCATAGGTCAGCACCGTCTCGTTTTCCACCAGACCGTCAATAGTCAGCGTATAGTCTGAAATGTCTACCTGCTGTATACCGCTGATCGAGTTGTCACGCGGTCCCACCGCCGGGTCCAACCGGGCGCCCTTGTACTCCATGATTTCGTTTTCACGATAGCGGTTCTGCGTTGCGGAGCTCATCGCGTCCGGTGAATCGGACGGAGTGTTGCCGACGCCGCACCCGCTCAACAGCACCGCGGCAGCCAGCAGTAAAAACAATAAGCGTTTCATGCTTGATCCTCCTATCTGGTTATGATTCCATGGTGCAATGTCATTGGATGCAAACGGTTATGTACAGCTTTCTTTTCATTCATTATACCACAAGGCAGCGCACGATAGAGGATATGTTTTCATGTACCGCTTACTTTCTGGCGTATTCCGGCAGGCAGTGCTCGTAGTCACGGTCCATCAGCGATGAGCAGAGTATGAAATCCGCACTGGCCTGATTCATCGCGACGGGTATATCGTAGACCACAGCAATGCGCAGCAGTGCCTTAACGTCCGGGTCGTGCGGCTGAGCTTCCAGCGGATCCCAGAAGAATATCATCATATCGATTGCGCCGTCCGCGATTTGCGCGCCAATCTGCTGGTCTCCGCCCAGAGGGCCGCTTTTGTATGCCTTGACAGGAAGGCCGGTCGCCGCAGTAATCATTTTGGCAGTGGTGCCCGTGCCGCTGAGAAAGTGACGGCTCAGTATATGGTCATTCTTTTGTGCCCAGGCGATCAGGTCATCCTTCTTATGGTCGTGTGCTATCAGTGCAATGTGCTTCTGAGCGCCGATGGTTTGAGTCTGCATGAGCAGCCCCCCTTTTGCATTATAAAATAAAATATCATGGCTCATTATAAGCTGCAGACAAGCGGGAGGACAATATATTTTGTGCAAAGATTGTTTAAAAGGCCGGCTCGGCGGACTATGCAAGAAAGAGACTGATATCCGCCTTTGTCAGACCACTGTCCAGTGCGCGGTAAAGATAACGTGATGCCAACGACGCGAAGGGCCGCCACGCAGCGGCTTGTGCCTCGATGGCAGCGCGTCCTGCATCCTCCGTTGCGTACAGCCACCGAAAGGCCTGCTGC
>JAEZSP010000029.1 GCA_023421735.1 Bacillota bacterium
GGGCTGGGCTGGGCTGGGCTGGGCTGGGCTGGGCTGGGCTTCTTTTGCGGCTTGCGAATGGTACAAGCCGCATGGAGGGAGCCTTGGCATCAGAAGGATAGGATTTTATTGCTGTCCGAATTGCGAGAGGGCGCGGCGGACATGTCCCTGCGTTGCGTCGAGTGCGATTTGCGCCGCTTCCGCGTCTGTATCTGCGACCGCCATGACGATGGCTCGTTTGAGATTGCCGTCGGCGCGCGCGATGACGGTCTCTGCCGCGGCGCGTTCGACCTTTGCCGCGCGCATCACGATCCGGATGCACCGATCGCGCAATTTTTTGTTTGTCGCGCGGACGTCCACCATGAGATTTTGATAGGTCTTTCCGCAAAGTGCCATCGTCGCGGTGGAGATCATGTTGAGAACCATCTTTGTCGCCGTGCCCGCCTTGAGCCGGGTGGAACCGGAGAGCGATTCCGGCCCGGTCGGGAGCGCGATTGCGATGTCGGAAGACGCTGCCATGGGGGTATTTTCGTTGCAGACCACGCAGGCGACCCGCGCGCCGACGGTGCGCGCATACCGCATGGCACCCATGCAGTAGGGCGCACAGCCGCTGGCGCTCAAGCCGACCACGAAATCGCGCGGCGAGAGATGGAGGCTCGCGAGCGCCTGTCTGCCCGCGTCTTCGTCGTCCTCCGCATTTTCGACGCTATGGCGCAGCGCGCGATCGCCGCCCGCGATGACGCCGACGAACAGATTTTCTGGTACGCCGAATGTAGGCGGACATTCGGACGCGTCCAGCACGCCCAACCGCCCGCTTGTGCCTGCGCCGATGTATATGACGCGCCCGCCCGCCATGATTGCCGCGTACGCCGCATCGACCGCCCGGGCGATGTCGGATTTTGCGGATGCGACCGCGCGAAGGACATCCTGATCGACATGCGCCATCAGCTCGACGATTTCACGCGCCGACATGCGGTCGAGGTCTTCACTCGCCGGGTTCCAGCCTTCCGTTGCGAGGGAATCATACTGCCTGTTCATGTGTCTTCCACCGTCCGTTCGTAATTCTCGCGGAACTTGCTGTCCGCGGTTCTGCCGCACAATGCGGCGGCCGCAACCAACGCGCCGTATACGGGTGCATGAGAAGCCCTTCGGAGATCGAGGGCGAAGGGTACCGCTTTTTGACACACCTGCTTGAAAAGATCGTCGTCTGCGAACATGCCGCCCGAGAGCACGCAAATTACCCCCTGCGCATCGTATTGCGCGCGACAGGCGGCGATGAGTCCGGCAATTTCGGTTGCGCAGTGTTCGACAAGTTGCATGGCGACCGGATCGCCCGCCCGCGCGGCACCGAGCCCAACGGGCGCAAACGAGGCCACGCGCGCGACGCCGCCCGCGTAGATGTCCGGGATCGCGGCCTCAAGGGGCTTGCCGAGTATCTCCTCGACGCGCGAGAGGAGCAATGTCTGTGCGCCCCGCTTGTCGTGCGCGCGATAGGCGGCGCGCAGGCACGCCTGTCCGAGGGAAAAACCGCCGCCCGCATCGTCGATGAGAAATCCCCAGCCGCCGATTCGATTGACGCTGCCACTTTTGCGCACGAACGCAGATGCGCCCGTGCCGGCAATCACGGCGATGCCGTCTGCGAGGCCGACTTCGCCGTTCAGGGCGTTGAGGGCGTCCGATGTGACAAAGACGCGGGCGATTCCCGGGAACGCGGCTGTGATCCGTGCGTACAGGTCGTTTGCGACGGCGGGATCGGCCGCGCCGGCAATGCCCGCGTAGAGCGCGCACACGCCGTCTGCGTCACGCAGGGCATCCGCGAGGCGCGTAAACGCTGCCGCGACACCGATTTCGGAGGGATTCGTACCGGAAAGACGCATGCGCCGCACGACGGCGCCATCCGTCTGCGCAATGCAGACGTCTGTCTTGGTGCCGCCGCCGTCGATGCCGATCAGGCAGCCTTGTTTGCTCATGATAATCCCTTCCGCGTGCAACCGTATGCCGGTCATACGGCGTTTGCCGCAATGCGAGTCCCGGGATGATGAATTGAATGCCACACGAATGGCGGTTGCCGCGCCATTTTGCGAAACCGGGGTTCTTGTAAAGAACGGATGCGCGTCTGGTTTCGGGAATCGATGGTGCGGGTTTGCGAACGTCCGCCTGCGTAAAGCAGACGGACGTTGTTGCGCCATACCGTCAATGGCTGGTTAGACCCTGTAGGCGCGCATGGCCGCATCCATCACGAGGGAGACGGGAATGTTTTTCTCGTCCGCGATTTGCGCCGCGTCCGCAAATTCGGGCTTCGCCTTTTGGATGCCGAAGCCCTCGGCGGTCTTGATGCGCACATCGCCGTATTCGGTTGAAACGGTTGCCGCGCCGGGCGTCATGATATGGCGCTTCAGATGCTTTGTGCGCACGCCGAGCGTGGTCGTATGAAGGAGCATCAATTTTGCCAGCGCATCCTCGTCCGCAGGCTTTGCGAGGCAGGTGAGCATGGTGGCGGGACGGTTCTTCTTCATTTGGATGGGCGTCATGAACACGTCAAGCGCGCCGGCCGCGAGCAATTTTTCCATCGCGTAGCCCATTCGTTCCGCCGTCATGTCGTCGAGGTTGCAGGTGAGTTCCGCGATTTCGTCCGCACCGGATTCGGTTTCACCGATCATCGCGCGCACGCAGTTTGCCTGTTCAAAGTCCTTTTTTCCCATGCCGTATCCGATGTTTTCGACCGCCATGACGGGCATATCGCCGAAGGACACCGCGAAGTGCTTCAAAAGCGCCGCGCCGGTGGGGGTACACAGTTCGCCCCGAACGCGCCCGCCATAGGTCGGCACGCCGCGCAGGATATGCGCCGTCGCGGGGGCGGGGACGGGCAGGATGCCGTGCGCACATTTCACCTGACCGCTGCCCACATGGATGGGCGAGGCGACGATCTTTTCCGGCGCGAGCAGATCGATGAGAAGGCACACGCCCACCACATCCGCGACCGCGTCCAGGGAGCCGACTTCGTGGAAATGAACCTCATCGACGGGGCGGTTATGCGCGTGCGCCTCCGCTTCCGCGATGAGCCGATAGACGGCGCGGGCATTTTCCTTCACGGATTGGGGAATGTCGAGATCCTCGATGATGTGTCCGATGCCGTGCAGGTCGGCGTGAAGATGGTCGTGGTGGTGGTCGTGATCATGGTGGTGATCGTGGTCGTGATCATGGTGGTGATCGTGGTCGTGATCGAGGTGATCGAGGTGATCGTGATCATGATGGTGGTCGTGGTCATGGTCGTGATCGTGGTCGTGATGGTGGTCGTGATCATGGTCGTGATCGTGGTGGTGGTCGTGGTGATCATGGTCGTGGTGCACATCGATGCTTTCTTCCTCCACCCCGCCGACCGTAACATTCATATGCGTGCCTGCGATGCCGCACTTGACGGAATCTTCGCGGGCGACCGCGACGCCGGGGAGCCCCAGCGCGTTCATTTTAGCCAAGAACGCATCCCGATCGGGAACGAGTTCCAGAAGCGCCGCCATGAGCATATCGCCGGCCGCGCCCATTGCGCATTCAAAGTACAATGTCTTCATTTGAGTCCCTCCATTTGATTGATCATGGCGGCGAGGTAGCCCGCGCCGAAGCCGTTATCGATATTGACGACGGAGACGCCGCTTGCGCAGGAATTGAGCATTGAGAGAAGCGCGGACACGCCGCCGAAGTTTGCGCCGTAGCCGACGGAGGTGGGCACGGCGACGACCGGGCAATCGACGAGTCCGCCGACCACGCTGGCAAGCGCGCCTTCCATACCCGCGACGGCGATGACGCAGCGCGCGGAAAACAGGACGTCGAGCCGGGAGAGCAGCCTGTGAAGACCCGCCACGCCCACGTCATAGAGCCGCGTGACGCGGTTTCCGAACGCCTCGAGCGTGAGGGCTGCCTCCTCGCAAACCGCCATATCGCTGGTGCCGCCGGAAGCGATCACCACATGGCCCACGAGCGGGCGCTCCTCCTTGCCGACGATGCCGACGCCGGACATCTCATGATACCACAGGTCGGTCTGTATTTCGACGACATCCGCCTTTTCGCGTGACATGCGCGTGATGAGGATGTTGCGCGCGCCTCCGTCATAGAGCCTTTTCGCGATGCCGGCGATCTGTTCACCGGTCTTGCCCGCGCCATAGATCACCTCGCCGAAGCCCTGGCGGACGCCGCGATGGTTATCGATGACCGCGTAGCCGATGTCGTCGAACGGGGCGTATTTGAGCTGGGTCACCATCTCCTCCGGGGAGAGAGCGCCCGATTTTACCAGATTGAGCTTTTCAAGCAGTTCTCTTTTGTCCATTATCGCTCCTTGAGGTCGAGAAGAATGGCGTCGAAGCTGCCCTCGAGTTGTTTCAGGATCTCGTCACGCCGCGCGAACGCATCGGCGATCTGATCCTTTTTGAATTGGAGCCGCGCGTGATTACCGATCACGCGCGCGCGGAAATCCGTAAAGCCCATGGCGAACAGCGCGTTTTCGGCGCGTTCGACCTTTTGAAGGGTTTCGGAGGAGAGTTTTTGCCCGGTGGGGACGCGCGTGGCGAGACAGGCGTAGGCGGGTTTATCCCAGATGAAGAGGTGTGCGGCGCGCGCGTACTTTCTGACCATATCCTTTGTGATGCCGCAATCGCGCAGGGGGGAGACGACCTTCAGTTCGGAAAGCGCCTTCATGCCGGGCCGGTCTCCCGCATCGTCCGAGGCATTTGTGCCGTCGATGAGCAGCGTATAGCCGTCTGCCCTTGCGCGCGCGGTGAGCGTGGAAAAGAGGGTGTGTTTGCAATAGTAGCAGCGGTCGGCGGGGTTTTCCAAAACCTTGGGATTTGAAAGGGCGTCCAGTTCGATCACGACCATGTCGGCGCTCAGCTCGTCCGCGAGGCGGTGCGCGTCCTTCAATTCAAATTCCGGCTGGAATTGAGAATGAATGTAATAGGCGCGGACATCGCAGCCCGATTTTTTGGCAGCATAGAGCAAATACGAGCTATCCGTACCGCCCGAGAACGCAAGCGCGAGCCGGGGATTTTCTGCGAAGAATTTCGCCAATGATTCAGGAATCATCGTTGCCTCCTATAAATGCGACGCCATCCTCCTTTTGCGGCGGACGGCGTCTTCATAACAACCAAGTATATCTTATCAAAAGCGCGGATTCTTGTCAACCGATTCTGTTCGGGATGCGCGGCTCATATCATGGGGCGAATGGAGGCGATGAAATGAGCGACGAATCGACGACGAGCGCGCGGCGGGTGCTCGCGCGTGGCGTAGCCGATCTGGACGGCGACGGGAAGCCGGAGCTGATCACGGTGACGGGCGTGCCGGTTTCGGAGGGCGGATTTTCGCGCGACATGGTGATGCTGATCAGAAACGGTGCGACGGGACGGACGTCGCGCGTCGTGCCGCCACAGAACGAGGGATACCCGCCCTGGCTGGTATTTTCAAATCTGACGGGCGGACAGGGGAGCGACATATTGCTGGTGATTCCAACCGGCGGCAGCGGCGGCATCGAAAACGCATACGCGTATAAGTACCTGCGGGGCGCGCCGATCCTCGTATTTTCGACGGACACGTTCGATCAGGATTACCAATACAGTGTGACATACAAGGATGATTACCGCGTGGAGGTAGTGAGCCTTGCAAACGGGCAGGCGTACATGATCGACCTATCGCTGCGCGGGGACGACTATCTTTCGCAGATTTACAATCCGGATGGCACGCTCATCAAGCCCGTCGAGGGATTTGTCAGTCCCGTTTCCGGCATCTATCCGGTCGATTTTGACGGCGACGGGGTCGCTTCGCTGTTTACGTTTCAGGAGATTTCGGGGCTTTATCGCGCGGACGCGCTGGGATACGTGCAGAACATACTCACGTGGGTTGGGACGTCGTTCATGCTCGAGGCGCAGTACGTGGCGGTGTTTGGCACGCAGGAAGCGGAGACGTAGAGGAACATAATGGATGCGTTATGCGTCTATTGCAGAAGGAAAGACTGTGATACAGGAGTGATGATATGAAGAAGATACTTGGATTTGCGCTCGCCGCGCTCGTGGCGTTTGGCGCGATTGGCGCGGTGGCAGAGGGCGCGCAGGATGTGGCGCTGGGCGGCGTGGTGACCGAGGTGGCGGACGGATCGATGATCTTCAATACGGAAGCATACGGCGACGTGCGCGTCGAATACGACGAGACGACCGAGATGGTGGGCCTGGAGGACGGCATTCAGGCGGGCACATACGTCATCGTGGATTATTCCGGGGCGATGACACGTTCGGTGCCGCCGCAGATCTTTGCAACGAAGATTTCGATGTTTGTGGTTCTGGGAACCGTCGTCGGGGTTTCGGATGCGGGCTTGCTTGTGGAGCAGGCGGACCAGCAGCAGATCCTTGTCCATTTGCAGGACGGCATGGCGCCCCTTTACTTTGGGTGTCCGGTGGACGTGTATTATTCCGGCATTATGGCGATGTCGGAGCCCGGGCAGATTACCGCGCTTTACATCGTGACGCCCACGCTCGAAGGCATGATCACCGAGCGCGGGGACGGTTATTTCATGATGTCGGCAACCGACGGGCAGGCATACATGGTCAACAACGACGACGGGACGCATGTGGATGCCGCGCTCAACGTCGGGGATGAAATCAGCGTGTATTACACGGGCACGGCAACAAAATCGGAGCCGCCGCAGATCTATGCGATTGCCGTGTTCCATGAGACGAAAGCGGAATAGCCCTTTTTCAAAAGCCCCTGCGCGGGGCTTTTTTTCGTTTGGAGCCTTGCTATTTTTGTTGATGCGTGTATACTAAATGATACGCGGGCTAACGATTTAATGCGGATAGGAAACGTCCATTTTTTGTGGATTGATGACGACGGATTGCGCGGTCAAATGCAGCGCGTTCTCTGCGCGGCGGAAAGCATGGAAGGGGCGTATCGGCGCTGTAACGCGGTTTATCCGGCGAACGAAAAGGGTGACAGAATGAGATTCATCGGACAGTTGATTAAAAGGCACATCGGCATGTTTCTCGTGGCGACTTTCTTTTTGTCCATTGAGACGATAGCGGACCTGATGCAGCCGACATTCATGGCGCATGTGGTGGACGACGGCGTTGCGGAAAAGGACATTCGGATTATTTTGTGGTACGGCGCGGTGATGCTTAGCATTGCGGCCCTGGGCGCGGTGGGCGCGGTTTTTCGCAATATATTTGCGAGCCGGACGTCGCAGCAGATCGGCAAGGAGCTGCGCGGCGATCTGTACAAAAAGGTGCAGACGCTGTCGTTTGAGAACATCGACCGGCTGCACCCGGCATCGATCATCACACGGATTACGAACGACGTGACGCAGGTGCAGAATTTCATCAACGGGTCTATGCGCATCATGCTCAAGGCGCCCATTGCGTGCATCGGCGCGATCGTTTTGATCATTACGCAGACGCCGCGCCAGTTTCCGGTGATGATGGGCATTTTGGCGATTGCGTCTGTATTCATCGTGCTCAATATGAAGCTGGGCTATCCGCGCTTTGGGCGGATGCAGCAGAAGCTGGACAAGCTCAACGACGTGAGCCGGGAATTTCTGACCTCGATTCGCGTGGTGAAGGCGTTCAACGCGGAAAAACACGAGGCGGAAAAGTTCAATGCTGCGGCTGCTGACTTTGCGAAGGCGGGCGTTTCGGCAACGCGCGTGCTGGCGACTTTTTCACCGCTGATCAATCTGACGGTCAACATGGGGATCGTGTTTCTCCTGTGGCGCTCGAAGGCGCAGAACGCGGGGGAGATCGGGAAACTGGTTGCGTCCGTCAGCTACATGACGCAGGTGCTCTTCGCGCTTGGCATGGTTTCGAATATTCTCAACAGCGCCGTGCGCGCCATGGCCTCCGCAGGCCGCGTGCAGGAAATTCTGCGCGAGACGCCCGCGCAGGTGACGCCGGAGGAACCCGAAGTGCCCGAGATCCGGGGTGCGGTTTCCTTTGAAGACGTTTCGTTCGGCTATGTGGCGTCCGCGAATCGCGCGCTCACCGGCATTTCGTTTTGCGTGGAGGCGGGGGAGACCGTCGGCATCATCGGCCCGACGGGTTCGGGCAAATCGACGCTGGTGAACCTTGTGCCGCGCTTTTACGACGCGACGGGCGGGCATGTGCGGGTGGACGGGGTGGACGTGAACGAGATCGATCCGCATGCTTTGCGCGGTGCGATTGCCGTGGTGCCCCAGAAGGCGCTGCTGTTTTCCGGCACGATCCTGGACAATCTCGGATGGGGCAAGGACGACGCATCCCCGGAGGAAATCGTGCATGCCGCGCAGATTGCGTGCGCGGACGAATTTGTGCGCGGGTTTGCGGACGGATACGAGACGGCGCTGGGGCAGGGCGGCGTGAACCTGTCGGGCGGGCAGAAGCAGCGGCTGTCCATTGCGCGCGCGCTCGTGCGGCAGCCGCGCATCCTGATTCTCGACGACTGTACGAGCGCGCTTGACGCGTTTACGGAGGCGGCCGTTTTGAAGGGCCTGCGCGAGGACACGGGCCGGATGACGGTTTTGATCATCAGCCAGCGCGTTTCGACGGTCATGCGCGCGGACCGAATCCTCTGCCTCGAGGATGGGCATTTGCGCGGATTTGGCACGCACGCGCAGTTGATGCAGACGTGTGACACCTACAGGGCCATCTATGCTTCGCAGATCGGGGGTGAGCGCGTTGGATAGGAAGACGCCGCCGCCAAGCCCGTTTGGCAGGCATAATTTTGGCGCGCCGCGCGCGAAGCCGAAGGATTTGAAGGGCACGCTCGCACGGCTATGGAATTTGACGAAGGGGCACAGGCGCGGGCTGGGCTGGATTTGGATGCTGTCGCTGTTTGCATCGGCCTCCGCGGTTCTATCGCCGCTGTTCATCGGCTATGCGGTGGGGCAGATCGACAAGGGGAATTATACCGCGTGGATCCTGGCGGCGCTGGTGGCGCTGTACGTCGTCGACTGGATGGTTCGGTTTCTTCAGCAATTTTTCATGGCGTCAATCGGGCAGCGGATCATCTATCACATCCGCGTGGCGCTGTTCGACGCGATGCAGAAGTTGCCCATTGCGTATTTTGACCGAAAGAACCACGGCGAGCTGATGAGCCGGCTCACCAACGACGTGGACAACATCAGCCAGACGATTTCGGATTCGCTTTCACAGCTGATGGTCTATGCGTTCACGATTTTGGGGATCTTGGGGATCATGATCTGGAAAAGCGGCGTTTTGACGCTGGTCTCGCTGGTCTCGGTGGTTTTGGTGTTCCTGCTTACGCGGGCGGTGACGCGGCGCACGCGCAAGCTCTTTGCGCGACAGCAGGCGACGCTCGGGCGACTGAACGGCCAGGTGGAGGAGTCGATCTCGGGACTCACGATGGTGAAGGCCTACTGCCGCGAGGAGAAGATGATCGAGGAATTCGAGGGGATCAACGAGGAATTCCGGACGGTTGCGACGCGCGCGCAGATCATATCGGGCTATCTGATGCCCATCACGGGGGTCATCAACAACCTGAGCTACGTGGCGATTGCGATTGCGGGCGGACTGATGGCGGCAAACGGGAACCTGGAGATCGACACGATCGTGAGCTTTCTGCTTTATTCCCGGCAGTTTTCGCGGCCGTTTGTGGACATTGCGAACATATACAACAACTTTCAGACCGCGGTTGCGGGCGCGGAGCGGATTTTTCAGGTGCTGGACGAACAGCCGGAGCCGCCGGATGCGGCGGATTTTGTGCCGCTCGACAGGCCGCGCGGGGACATTGTGTTTCGGAACGTGACGTTTGGATACGACCCGGCGGTACCGATCCTGAAAAACGTCAGCCTTTCGGTTCCCGCGGGCACGCGGGTGGCGATCGTGGGGGCGACGGGCGCGGGCAAGACGACCATCATCAACCTGCTGACGCGCTTTTACGACGTGGACGGGGGAGAGATTCTGCTCGACGGACACGACCTGCGCGCATACCGGATGGCGGATTTGCGCCGGGCGTTCGGCGTGGTTTTGCAGGATACGGCGCTGTTTGGGATCAGCGTGCGCGAAAACATCGGCTACGGGCGCGCGGACGTGCCGATTGAGGACGTGCGCAAGGCGGCCGTAACGGCGGGCGCGGACTCGTTCATCCGGCGGCTTTCGCAGGGATATGACACCGTGCTCGCGCAGGGCGGGCAGGCGCTCAGCCAGGGCGAACGCCAGCTTTTGACCATTGCGCGCGCGGTGCTGGTGAACGCGCCGATCATGATCCTGGACGAGGCGACGAGCTCGGTGGACACCATGACGGAGAGGAAGATTCGAGACGCCTTCCTCAAAATCACCAGCGGGCGGACGTCGTTCATCATCGCGCACCGGCTATCGACCATCCGCGATTCCGACATGATCGTGCTGATCGAAGGCGGACAGATTGCCGAGATGGGGACGCACGATGAGCTGATGGAAAAAGACGGGCGGTATGCGCGGATGTATCTGACGCAACTCGGACAGGAATAGAGGCGGAAAGCTGGCGAGTTGAGCCAATGAAATTCTGAAATGACCCATTCGATGCGGATTTCTCGGAACGCGGGCGGCATGCCGATGATGACTGCGCATGACTGGCGGGTTTTAGGCGGATGCATGAAAGAAAACCGGTCATTTCACAAAATAGCTTGAAATTCTCCAATCTTTTCGATTTACTTAACCGATGAAATGTGATATAATGACGGTAATCCAGGAACGCAACCCGGCCCGCCCGACTCACCGTCAACCGCTCTGTGGCGAAACGAGGTGCGAGCAATGGAAGATAAGTGGGAATTTTATCAGGACTTCAGCGGCGAGTGGCGCTGGCGGCGAATCACGCCGAGCGGCAGGATCAGCGGTTATTCGCCCGCGGCGTATATGACAAGACAGGACTGTGTGGACAACGCGCGGGAATGCGGGTTCGCCGGGTGATAAGGCGCCGTGCGCGCGGAATGACTGGGCTTAGGAGTTCGGGTTTGCGTGGCGGATGGGGACGCGCCGAAGGGCGGGTCCCCATTGTATTGCTAAATCAAACGAGGCAAGAGGCGTATATGCGTTTTGGGACGTGCCGACGGGCACGTCCTCAGCGTGTCGACAAAGCCGCCACGCTGTCCGAAAAATGTAATTCTGCATTTTTGGGTATTCAGGATTTCTTGTGCTGCTTGGCGTCACGGTCAGAAATCCTGCAGGGAGCGTTGGGGCGCCCCTCGGCGCCGTACGCCGCCGCCTGCGGGTGAAAATGAAAAGGTTGCACCCCCTTCACGCATCCCCATTGAGAGGATTGGGGTTTGTCAACGCTTTGGGGACGCGCCGACAGGCGTGTCCCTTTTCCGAATGAGCGGCGTGAGGGGCGCCTGGTTTTGCGCGCGTGGGGGAAATGGATGGGTTTTGGGAGGCGTTGAATGCCAAAACCATGCGGAATCGACATATTATTATCACAACCTTGCACGACGATTCGCCTTGACGCCCCGACTGTGACATCATACAATGAGGTATTACAGGACAAAGAGGAGGCGAGGCGCGGTGAAGGGGATGAAACGCAGGCTTTTGATTGGCGCGCTGGCGCTTCTGCTCGTCTGTCTGTCCGTTGCGCCGGTGGCGCTGCTTGCCGCGCACCACGGGCACTTCCACATGAACTGCACCTGCGACGTCTGCACCGTGATCCGGGACGACATCGCCCTTTTGAATCTGGTTGCGACGGCACTGGTGGTGCTGATTCTATTTCGCGTGATCGCAGCGCGCCTACGGGAGGCCCCCATACACATCGTGGTCGGTTCCCGCGCGCCGCTGCCCGTCGCGCTCAAAGTACGCATGAACAATTGATCGGAAGCCCCCAGTTGACCCATTGAAATTGGAGGTATATCCGAATGATACAGACCATTGGCCTCGCCAGGGATTTTCAGGGCGAGACGCGCATTGCATATGCCGATCTCGCATTCAACACGGGCGAGACATACGTGATGCTCGGCGCGTCCGGCTGCGGAAAATCAACGCTTTTGAACATGATAGCGGGCGTTCTTTCGCCCACGGAAGGTAAAATCATGATCGATGGAACCGACATGGCTGCGCTCAGCCAGAAAAAGCGCGATCGGTTCCGCATTCAGAACATCGGCTACATCTTTCAGGACTTCAAGCTCATCGAGGAGATGACCGTGGAGGACAACATCCGGGTGCTCGAAATCGAGGGCGTCGACACATCGTCCCTGAAGGAACTGCTGGAACGTCTGCGCATCGGCGCGCTCAGGCGGCGCAGGGTTTCGAAGCTCTCCGGCGGCGAGAAGCAGCGCGTTGCCATCGCCCGCGCGCTCGTGAAAAGGCCGTCCATCATTTTGGCGGACGAGCCGACGGGCAACTTGAATTATGAAATCGGGCGGGACGTCGTTTCTCAGCTCATTGAGGTTGCGAAGGGACAAACGCTCATCGCTGTGACCCACGACGACCGACTCGCGCCCATGTTCGATCACGTGATCGACATGAACGAGGTCGCGCTGGCAAAGGAGGTGACCGCGCGTGCTTCCATTCGCGATTAAAAACATGGCGGTCAAGAAGGGGAAACTCGTGCTCGTCACGCTGTCGATTCTCCTCTCTGCGACGGTCGCGCTCCTTTCCTACAACGTCTCCTCGCAGGTGAGCGAGGGAATCATCAACACGGCGGGTTATTACGACATCATCATCGGGCCGTCCGGCAGCGCGACGCAGCTCGCGATGAACACCATGTTCTTTACCGACAAGCCGCTTGGCACCATCTCATACGACTATGTGACCGAGCTGGAGGCGAACCCGGACGTGAACGAAGTGGTGCCCTTTACCATGGGCGACAGCTACAACGCCGCGAAGATCATCGGTACGACGTCGGCGTTTCTGGACGGGAAGCCGCTGAAAGAGGGCGCAATGTTTGAAACGACCTACGAGGCTGTCGTCGGCGCGACGGTTGCGAAGACATACAGCCTGCATGTGGGCGACGAAATTGTGACCTCACACGGGCTCGGTTCGGTGGGTGAAAAGCATACCGCGTCGCCGCTCAAGGTCGTCGGCATCCTGAATACCACGCACACCGCGTACGACAATCAGGTGTTTACATCCTATGAGACCGTATGGGCCGTGCACGGGATTGGCGAGGATCACGACCACGACGAGGAAGAGAGTGCGGACGGCGAAGAGCATGTAGAGGCGACGGAGGGGAGCGTATGTGCGATCCTTGTGCGCACGAAGAGCTTCAACGCCTACTACACGATTTCGCAGTACTATGGGCAGGATGCGTCGCTCTTGGTGATCAACCCCGCGACTGTTTTGCGCGAGGTGCTCGACAACGTCGATCTGAGTACGCAGATCGTGTATCTGCTGTGCGGGATTATCCTCGTCATGAATCTATTCGTCGTCGTCGTGATCACGCTGCTGAACCTTTACGACGCGCGGCGCGAAATTGCGCTCATGCGGCTGATCGGCATCGGGATGCGCAGGATCACGCTTTTGTATTCCGTGCAGAACGCGCTGATCGGGCTCTTGGCGACGGTGCTGGCGCTCGGCGCGTCGATGGTGGCGCTGAACTTTATGGGCGGATTTGTCGCCTCGATGGGAATCGTGCTCAACTGGTCGCGCGTGTACGCCATGGAGTGGGCGATTCTCGGGGTCGTATTTGTCATCAGCGTGCTTCCGACCATTGTGTTGGCGGCGCGGATGGCGCGAAAGGATGGGGTGATCGGTTAATTGAGGAAAATCATGGCGTTACTGCTCGCGGCGATCCTGGCCGTATCGTTGGCGGGCTGTTCCGGAAAGACCGACACGGGGGAGCCGACGAAGCTCAGTTTCCTCGACGCGGTCGACATCTCGGCCATCAAGGCGCTGGACGGGAAAAACGTTACCATCGTGGGATACATGGCGACGGTTTCGCCGGTGAGCGGTAAATTCATGTACCTTTTGAACCTGCCGTATCAAAGCTGTCCGTTCTGTGTGCCAAACTCGACGCAGCTTGCGAACACCATGGCGGTATACGCGCCGGAGGGCAAGACGTTTGGGTATACGGAGCAGGCGATTCAGGTGACCGGCAAAATGGAGGTTGGGGATTACACCGACGAATACGGCTACGTTTACAATTATCGGATCGTCGATGCGTCGTATCAGGAGGTGGACCTTTCCACCGTGTCCGCGCAATACGCACTGTGGATGTCGATCGCGTCCGACGGCGTGGTGGGCGAACTCACGAAGATGCTTGACTACCTGAACTTTGTCTGCGACTGGACGGAATACACCTCCACGATGACGGGTGAGGACGGATCGACCATCACATACTACCTGTATCCGGGCGATGCGGAGAACTATCTGAAGGACGACGGGCCGTATGGCTTTGCCGCCTATCGCGTGGACGACTATTTCGACAATCTGATCGCACGGGTGAACGGAATCAGTCCCACGGAGCTGACGGATCTTGTGCAGATCATTAAGGATGCGCAGACGCTCGAGCAATATGCGCTCTCGGAACTCGCGGCGGGACACTATACCCTCGATGCGCTTGCCGACAAGTACACGCTCGAAGACGCACAGAATCTAACCGACCAATTTGCCGCGCTCTACATGCGGTACTCCCAATGGCTTGGGAAGTGGGAGGTATAAGAAGATGGCCTCCGCCCGAAAGGGCGGAGGTTTTGGCGTTTTACATGCATTTTATCCGGAATAAGACTTGATATTTGGCAAAAGCTGTGCTATATTGATTAAAATCATCGCAAAGGGGACTGCTTCCATGTTTATGATTGGTATGCAGAATGGCTTTAACTGGTCCGCGCATCCGTATTGGAGGCGGGCCTTCGTTGCATACCCATAACGCGATTGGGATCATGGGGCGACTGAAGGCAATGCTTTCAGCCGCCCCCTTTTTATACGAATTCCAAATAATAATTCGTCGTCGCAGCGGATCTTTTTCCGCCCAGCGTCGTTGCCCTCCGCTCAACGCGGCAGCTTTGCCCAAGGGGCGAAGCTGGTCCCTATGGGACTGAATTTGACGCATTTCATGCGGCAAATTCACCGTAGCGCTGCTACGTTTCGCTCCAGCTCCAAGGCGCGCCGAACGCAGTCGGCGCGGTCGTGAAGCGACTTGGTTTGCCGCGGTGTACTGCGGCAAACCAACCTCGCCGGACGAAAAAACCTCTCGCTGCTTTGGACGAATTATTATTTTCCATTAGTATTATTTGGGGAGGGAAGGGTATGATCGAGGAAATCCGGGCGTATTACGACAGTCACGACGAGGACGGGCGGTTTTTGCCGAAACACGGACGGGTGGAATTTCTCACGACGATGCGCTATATCGAGCGGTATTTAAAGCCGGGCGCGCGGGTATGTGAGATCGGCGCGGGAACGGGGCGGTACAGCCACGAAATCGCGCGGATGGGTTATCGCGTGGACGCGGTGGAACTGGTGGAGAAGAACATCGAGATTTTCCGGGCACACACGCGGGCGTGGGAGAACGTGACGATTGCCCAGGGCGACGCGCGTGACATCTCCTTTCTGCCGGACGGGGCATACGACGTAACGCTGCTCCTCGGGCCGATGTACCACCTGTTTACGGAAAAGGACAAACGGGCGGCGCTGTCGGAAGCCGTGCGCGTGACGAAGCGCGGCGGGATATTGATGGTCGCGTACTGCGTGGCGGATCCGTCGGTGCTCATGCACGGGTTTATCCGGGGGAACATTCACAGTTTGATTGAGATTGGGCTGGTCGATCCGGAGACGTTCCATGCCTCCTCGCGGCCGCAGGAGGTCTTCGAACTGCACCGAAAAGAGGACATCGACCGGCTGATGGCGGATTTTCCGACCGAGCGGCTCTATTACATTGCGACCGACCTTTACACCCGCCACATGGACGGGGCGGTGGACGCCATGGACGAAGAGACCTTTGAGCTGTATGTCAAATACCACCTGACGATCTGCGAGCGTCCCGACATGGTGGGACTTTCGCACCACACGCTGGACATTCGCAGGAAGGAGTGACGCCATATGAGCGAGGCGATTCAGGAATATTACGCGGGGTATGACGAGGACGCGCGGCTTTTGTCGAAGCGTGGGCGCGTGGAGTATCTGACCACGATGCGCTACATCGAGCGGTATTTAAAGCCGGGTGCGCGGGTGTGCGAGATTGGAGCGGGCACGGGGCGGTACAGCCACGCGATCGCGCGGATGGGGTACCGTGTGGACGCGGTGGAGCTGCTGGAACACCACATCGAGCTGTTCCGGGAGAATACGCGGGCGGGGGAAGATGTGTCGGTCGTGCAGGGCGACGCACGGGATTTGTCCTTTTTGCCGGATGAGGCATATGACATGACGCTGCTCCTCGGGCCGATGTATCATCTGTTTACGGAAGCGGACAAACATGCGGCGCTTTCGGAAGCGCTGCGCGTGACGAAGCCGGGGGGAATCCTGATGGCTGCGTACTGCGTGGCGGATGCGACGATCCTCGAATACGGCTTTGTGAAGGGCGGGATTGCCGGGATGATCGAACGCGGGCTGGTCGATCCGGTGACGTTTCGCGCGGCGTCGCGGCCGGATGAGGTGTTCGAACTGCACCGCAGGGAGGACATCGACCGGCTGATGGCGGGTTTTGCGACGGTGCGGCTTGATTATGTGGCGACGGACCTTTATACCAAGCACATGCGCCGGACGATGGAGGAAATGGACGAGCGGACGTTTGCGATTTACCTGAGGTATCATTTCTCAATCTGTACGCGCCCCGACATGGTGGGGTTGACGCATCACAGTCTCGATATTCAAAGAAAGCGGTGAACGGCATGAATCACATTGGAACACAGGTCATTGAAACACAGCGGCTCACGCTGCGCAGGTTCCGGGAAGAGGACGCGCAGGCACAGTTTGAAAACTGGGCGAGCGACCCCGAAGTGACGCGGTTTTTGCGGTTTGAGACGCACAGGACGGTCGACGAATCGCGGGCGGTCATTGCGCGGCGATTGGAGCGATATGCGAAGCAGGACAGATACATGTGGGCCATTACATTAAAAGGCGGTACGCTCATGGGCGCCATTTCCGCACAGGTGCAGAGCGAGTCGGACGCCATCATGGATATGGGATACTGCCTGGGACGCGCTTTTTGGGGAAAGGGGTACATGACGGAGGCACTCCGCGCGGTCATCGCGTACCTGTTCCTGCGCGTGGAGGTCAATCGGATTGAGGCGGTGCACGCGGCGGAAAATCCCGCGTCAGGCGCGGTCATGCGCAAGGCGGGCATGCGCGAGGAAGGGTATTTGCGGCAGGCATACAAAAATCACCTGGGGTACCTCGACGGCGTGCTGTACGGCCTCGTGCGTGAGGACTGGGACATTCGGCGGGAAATGGACTTTTACAACGCGCTGCCCGTGCGGTTTGATGATTTTATCGAGCCGGGGGAATTGACGGACGGGGAGATCGCGCTCGTCTGCATGCGGAAATCGCCCGCCATACCAGAGAAGAAGTGGGTGCCCGGCTATGAATTTGAAATCGTGAAAGACGGGGTGAAAGTGGGGCAGGTCGGCCTGCGGATCGGGTACACCGACGGGCTCTACTACGGCGGGCAGATCGGGTATATGGTGGACGCGGCGGCGCGGGGGCACGGCTACGCGGGGCGGGCGTGCGAACTGCTCAAACCCGTGATGCGTGCGCACGGCATGAAGATCGCGCTGATTACAAACGACGTGAACAACGCCCCATCCCGCCGGGTCTGCGAAAAGCTGGGCGCGCGGCATGTGCGCACGGCGGCGTTGCCGGCGTGGCACGATCTTTATCAAAAGGGTGAGCGCAAAAGCAACATCTACGAATGGCGGATTGAAGACTGAGATCAGATTGCAGGATATGCAATGTGCGGGTTCATATTGAGCGTGCCAGATTGTAAAAATTGCGGAAAGGAGCATGCATAATATACACACGCTGCATAAATCATCAATAAAAAATAACATATAAGGGGGATTGACGCGAGCTATACGGGGTGTTATTGTATAAATATGAAAAAGGACGCCGGTGTCGCTTGCGTCCTTTTTGCGCATTTAAATGGAGGAGGGGTTCATTCATGAGAAAGTTCATTGCCCTTATTTCAGTCTTGGCGCTCGTTTTCGCGCTGACAGGCGCGGCGACTGCCGAAGGATTGACGCTTGAGGACGGCGTTTTGCAGGTCGGCATGGAGATCGGCTATCCGCCGATGGAGTACCTGGACGAGGACGGCGTGACGCCGATCGGATTTGACGTCGAGGTGGCAAACGAGCTGGGCGCGCGGCTTGGGCTGACGATCGAATTGGTGGATACGGCGTGGGACGGCATTTTCGCGTCGCTGGACGCGGACCGCTATGACCTGATCATATCGTCTGTTTCCATCACGCCCGAGCGGCAGGAGAATTACAACCTGACGCGGCCTTACATCGCAAACAAGCTGGTTCTCGTGGTCTCGAAGGATCTGGCCATTGCGTCGCCCGACGATTTGACCGGGTACGCGGTGGCGGTGCAGACCGCGACGACCGCGGACGACTACATGAACGCGAAGATGGCGGACGGCCTGGAAGTGGGCGACTACTACGTCTACGACAAGATCATCCAGTGCTTTGACGAATTGAAGCTGGGCCGTGTGGACGCGGTGTTGGTGGACAGCGTGGTTGCCGCGTATTACATCGGCGCGGATGCGGACAAGTATTCCATCGTGTGGGAAAACGAGGAAGCGGAACCGCTGGGCATCTGCCTGAAGAAGGGCAACGACGAACTGACACAGGCGGTGGAAGACGCCATCGACGCCATGTATGCGGACGGCACCATGTCCCAGATCGCCATCAAGTACTTCGGCTTTGACACCACGGCGGGCGTCCGTTAAGGCAAGCCCGCACAATTCGGCGGCACGTTGGCGGCTGCTTTTCCGCCATATGCCGCTTGCAAATATCTTGATTTACCGCCAGTAAACCTTTGATAGTTGCAATTGCATCTGAAGAAAAATCCGCACGCCACCGCACCACTTCATTTGTGCGGGATTGCCTTAAGCGAAATCAGGTGCGTCCGACCCGCGCAGCGAGTCGGACGCGCACATGCAACCGGAGGCGCAAGAGATGAACAAATGGAATCAGATGATCGGGTGGTTGCCCGCGCTTTTCGAGGCGACGAAGGTGACGCTGTCGCTCACGGTGCTCGCGGTGAGCTGCGGGCTGGTGTTGAGCGTCTTTTTGGCGCTCGGAAAGATTTCGAAATCGAAGATTTTAAATGCGCTGTGCAACGCGTACATCTTCTTTTTCCGCGGGACGCCGCTGTTGATGCAGATTTTTTTCATCTATTATGCGCTGCCGCTGATCAACCCCGCGCTCACCATCCGCGATCGGTTTGTCGCCGCGTGGATTGCCTACGCGCTCAATTCCGGCGCGTACCTCGCTGAGATCATCCGCGCCGCGATCCAGTCCATCCACAAGGGGCAATTTGAGGCCGCGCGGGTGTTGGGCATGAGTTATGCGAAGACGATGCGGCTGATCATCATTCCGCAGTCGATTCGGCGGCTCATTCCCCCGGTGGGCAACGAATTTATCATGGTGATCAAGGACACGTCGCTCGTTTCCTCAATCGCGCTGGTGGATCTGATGAAAAAGACGAGCCAGATCATGTCGTCGAGCGCAAGCCCGCTCGTGTACCTGCCGGCGATGCTGATTTACCTCGTGATCACGGCGGTGTTTACGTGGCTGTTTAACAGGCTGGAAAAGAAATTCAGCGTGTATGAGTGAGGGAGGTGCGCACATGGAATCGGTTGAGATGATCCGCGCGGAGCACGTGGACAAGCTTTTTGGGGAGTTACACGTCCTGAAGGACGTGAATCTGTCGATCAACAAGGGCGACGTGGTGTGCATCATCGGCCCATCCGGGTCGGGCAAGTCCACATTCCTCAGGTCGCTGATTCACCTGGAGAAGATCACGCGGGGGAAGATCATCATCGAGGGCGAGACGCTGGACGACCGGGAGAACGGCGTCAACCGCGTGAAGCTGACCGCGCGCGAGAAGAGCGCGATCCTGTTGCGCATGGGAATGGTATTCCAGTCGTTCAACCTGTTTCCCCACAAGACGGTGTTGCAAAACGTGATGATTGCGCCCGTGAACGTCAAGGGCGTGCCTGCGAAACAGGCGGAGGAGCGGGCGCGCGACCTGATCAGGCGCGTGGGGTTATCCGAGAAGGCGGACGAATATCCGTCGCGGCTTTCGGGCGGGCAGCAGCAGCGCGTGGCAATTGCGCGTGCGCTGGCGATGCAGCCGGAGATCATGCTGTTTGACGAACCGACGAGCGCGCTCGATCCGGAACTGGTGGGGGAAGTATTGTCGGTCATCAAATCCCTCGCGGATGAGGGGATGACCATGATCGTGGTGACCCACGAGATGGGGTTTGCGCGCGAGGTGGCGGATCGGGTGATTTTCATGGACGAGGGAAGGATTGCACAGGAGGGGCCGCCCAAGGCGATATTCACGAATCCGGAGAATCCGCGGCTCAAACAGTTTTTGCAGAGCGTGTTATAAAAAGGGGCGAATCCGAGAAGGATTCGCCTCTTTTCTTGACTTCTGGGGGGAGGAATGATAACATGAAATTAATAGGTAAATTTTGGAGGATCATTGGATGAGAAAGCTGATTCTGCGGCTTGGATGCTCTTTTATATGCCTTGCCCTATTCATGTCCGCGACGCCCGGTATGGCGTGGGCCGAAGCGTGTACCCCGGCGCCGACGCAGGAGATTGCAGGGGAAACAGCTGCGCCAACGCCGACCGAAGCGATTGCCGGGGAAACGGCGACCGTTGCGCCGACGCAGGAGATTGCAGGGGAAATAGCTGCGCCAACGCCGACTGAAGCGGTTGGCGGGGAAACGGCGACCGTTGCGCCGACGCAGGAAACGGTCGGGGAGACGGCTACACCCGTGCCGGCGGAGAAGGCGCGGCTGCAGACCGGGGTTGGCGTTACGGGCGTCTCGATTGACCGGGATTTACTCACTTTGCGTGTGGGCGGGGAAGCGCTTTTGATGGCGGTTGTAGAACCCATGGACGCAGACGACAAGACCGTCCTGTGGCGTTCGAGCGACGAGAGCGTCGTAACCGTGGCGAATGGGCTGTTGAAAGCGGTTGGCACGGGGACAGCGCAGATTGTCGCTACGACACAGGACGGCGGCTTTACCGCGAACCGTCAAGTAAATGTATGGGCCGCAGTCGAGGAGATACAGCCCGATGTTTCGAAGCTGTCACTCGGCGTGGGGGAAAAACACGCACTGATTTGTACTTATCTGCCTGCGGATGCGACGCCCGAACTGACCTATTCGTCGAATAATGTGCGCGTTGCCAAGGTAAGCAAATCGGGTATCGTGTCCGCGCGGTCGGTCGGACGCGCAGTCATCACAATCACGGATACAAACGGCGCGACCGCACAGGTATCGGTTCGCGTATGGAAAGCACCGCGTTCGGTGTTGCTGAGCGCAGCGCGCAAGACGATCGGGGTGGGGGAGACGTTGCCACTCGAAATCGGGTTTTCGAAGGGGTACGGCGGAGGCTATCAGTTGTACTCGGGCGACGAATCGGTCGCGGTGATCGATGGGAACACCGTTGTGGGAATCGCACCGGGCAAGGCGAAGATTACGGTGC